>NZ_PTIR01000003.1 GCF_002934455.1 Trinickia symbiotica
CCGCATGATAGCGACGGCCGCGACCTCAGCAGGTCAGCCGCCGAACACCGGCAAATCTAGTTGTCGCCACCGGCAAAAGTAATTGTCGCCAGACAGACATCGATTTCTTCAAGTCGTACAACGACTATTACGGTCACGTGCAGGGCGACGAATGTCTCAAGCGCATCGCACGCGTGCTTGGCGAAGCTGCCGGTCCAAGCGCGTTCCTGGGCCGCTATGGCGGCGAGGAATTCGTGCTCGTGCTCGCGGAAACCGATGCCGATGAGGCCGTGCGCGTCGCAGAGCGTTGCCGCAAGCTGATCGCGGATGAGGCCATCGCCCATCTGCGCTCGCCACACGGTCAGCGAGTCACAGCGAGCTTCGGAGTGGGCACCGTTGCGCCTAACGAAGGTATTGACGTCACTTCGTTCATCAATCTGACAGACGCACAGCTCTATCAGGCCAAGGAGCAGGGACGCAATCGCATTTCGGCGGTGGACCGGGCACGTATCGGCGGCGAAGGATTCAAGCTGCAGTCGCGCTGATCCTTTGATAGCGACGCAACGTCCGATAGGTTTTGCGCTGGGCCGGTCAGCGGGATGCCTTTTGATGCTTTTCGATCAGCGAGCGAACCACGTCGGTGTCCGCGGGCGTCGCAGGGGAATAGATGACCATGCTGAGGTCGGGACGGCCATCGATGACGAAAGACGAATGCTCGAACACGAGCGGTCCGCCCTGTGGATGCAGCAGTTGTTTAGTGCCTTCACCGAAAGAGCGAACGTCATGGGTCTTCCACAGCATCGCGAACTCTGGACTGGCTCGGCTAAGCTCCTCTACCAGCGCCGCCACGCTCGCAGCCGCGTCGGTCGCTGCCGCGCGTGCCGCATCGGCCCGGAAGACCGACACCAGCAGCCGAGCAACGCTGTCCCAGTCGGATTGAAAGTCTCGGACCTGCGGATCGCAGAAGATGCGCCGCAGGATATTGCGCTGTGACGGGTCCAGCTCGTCGTAGTTGAAAACAACCCCTGCGGCGTGATTCCAGGCAACGAGATCCCACGTCAGCGTCTTCACGTAGGCCGGGCTATAGACCAGCGCGTCGAGGACACGCTGAATGCGTGGGGAAATGCTTTCGGTTTCCTGATAACGGACTTCCGGCGGTCGCCCCAAGGCAAGCAGGAAAAGATGCTCGCGCTCGGCATCCGTCAGCATCAGCGCGCTCGCGATCCGGTCCAGCACCGCGGCGGACGGCGGTCCGCCGCGCCCGCGTTCGAGCCAGGTGTACCAGGTCACGCTGATGTTGGCCCGCTGGGCCACTTCCTCACGACGC
Organism: Trinickia symbiotica; assembly: GCF_002934455.1. Taxonomy (GTDB): domain Bacteria; phylum Pseudomonadota; class Gammaproteobacteria; order Burkholderiales; family Burkholderiaceae; genus Trinickia; species Trinickia symbiotica. The sequence continues at coordinate 1,307 of NZ_PTIR01000003.1, forward strand.
AAACCGGGCGTGCGTCGCCGACCGCCGGCAATCCCGAAGGCAGCAGGATCGAGCCTCGTGCGGCGATCCTTCAAATAGGCCCCAAGGGCGTTGTCGTTCGTGGCTGGTCTGCTCATCCGGTTAGGAACTACACCCGTATAAGTTAACTTCTTTACCCGGATCGATTATGAGCCGAGAGTTAGCCCCGGTCTAGTTTCGATCGGTTGCTTTCCATCTTTCGAACCTGTTCCCATCGCTGTTTATCGCCATTTTCAGCGTGGGCAACTTATTTCCGCAATTCCAGAAGGAGATTTTGATCATGCGTGTGTTTGTTACTGGTGCAACCGGCTGGGTTGGCTCGGCCGTCGTGAACGATCTCATCGCCGCTGGCCATCAGGTGATTGGCCTTTGCCGTTCGGAAGAGAAGGCGGCAGCGCTGGCCGCTACAGGCGCAGAAGTCCTGCGCGGCACGCTGGAAGATCTCGACATCCTGCGTCGCGGCGCCGCGGCTGCGGACGGCGTGATCCACACCGGCTTCAACCACGATTTCTCGAAGTTCGCGGAGAACTGCCTGGTGGACAAGCTCGCCATCGAGACGATCGGCGGTGTGCTCGAAGGTTCGGACCGTCCGTTGCTCGTGACGAGCGGCACCGGGCTGCTGGCGCCGGGTCGTCTCGTGACCGAGGACATGGTGCAGGCTTTGGATCCCGCATGGCCTCGCGCTTCCGAAGAGGCCGCCATCGGACTGGCGGCGCGCGGGGTACGCGCGTCGGCGGTGCGCCTTCCCCCGTCGGTGCATGGTCATGGCGATCACGGCTTCGTGCCGAGGCTGATCGACCTCGCACGGGAAAAAGGCGTCTCTGTCTATGTCGGCGATGGTTCTAATCGCTGGGCCGCGGTGCATCGCCTCGACGCGGCGCGGGTCTTCCGGCTGTCCCTCGAACGCGGCGCGCAAGCGGGCCCCTTCCATGCCATCGCCGAAGAGGGCGTACCGTTCAAGGCAATCGCCGAAGTGATCGGCCGACGCCTCAACGTCCCCGTCGTTTCGAAGTCGCCTGAAGAGGCGGCGGAGCATTTCGGCTGGTTCAGGTTCGCAATGATGGACATGCCGGCGTCGAGCGAGCGAACCCGGTCCCTGCTCCGCTGGAACCCGCAACAACCCGGGCTAATCGCCGATTTTGACCACCCGGCCTATTTTTCGTAGCAGCGCACTCGAATGGTGGCGCCATCAGCGTCTATTTCCATCTCGGCAAGCCGGGACTAGCCCCCATCATCCCCTGGTCCTACCGCTTGCCGGTGCAATGACATGTCCGCGCGCTGCGGGGTAGCCGTTAAGCTCTCGCCCCGAGGCGCTATCAACGAATGGGCTCCGGCGCGTGCGCCGGGATCAGTCCGTCAGCCTTCAGCATCCGCCAGAGGTCGGCTGGAATCTGCGCTGACATCTCTTTCACGTTTTCGCAAACCTCGTCCGGGTTCCGTGCGCCGGCGATGACAGCGCAAACCGCCTCCGGAGCGCTGCAAAACTGCAACGCTGCGGCCTTTAGGCTTACGCCGAACTGAGCACAGCGCGCTCCGATCAGAGCAGCCTTTTCGACCATTTCAACGGGCGCCGTCGAATATTCGAACGTCGTACCCCCTGCGAGAAGTCCCGAGTTGTAGGGGCCGCCGACTACCAGTTTTGCTCCGCGCTGTTCGCATGCGGGAATCAGGCTGTCCAGCGCCGATGTATCGAGCAACGTATATCGACCAGCAAGCAGGAACACATCCGGGTCCGAATCAATCAGCGCCCTGATGCAGGGTTCCACTCGGTTGACGCCCAAACCCCATGATCTGATCACGCCCTGCGCGCGCAGGTCGGACAGCGCTCGCGCCGCGCCGTCCATTGCGGTGCGATACTGAGTTTTCCAATCGGGGCCATGCGTGTCTTCCGCGACATCGTGGATATAGACAACATCGATCCGATCCATACCGAGGCGCTCGAGGCTGTCCTCGATGGAGCGATATGCGCCGTCCGATGAATAGTCGTACTCGACGCGGAAAGGCAGACCGAAGACATAGCCATTCTGGGCAGACGGCACTGAATCGTCCGGAACGAGGATTCGGCCAACCTTAGTGGACAGCACGAACTCCTGCCTCGGCAATTCGCGGAGTATTTGGCCCAGGCGTCGTTCCGAGAGGCCCGTACCGTAAAACGGCGCGGTGTCGAAATACCGGACGCCGCTTTTCCATGCCGCGGATATCGTCTGCGCCGCGAGCTCTTCGGATACGGGCGAAAACAAATTGCCCAGAGGCGCACCCCCAAACCCGATCGGTCCGGGAATCGTGACGCCGCTTGTGGGCTGCACCGCTTCTATTTGGCTTTCCACTATGTACTCCTTTCCGCGAGCAACTGCTCGGCGGCGCTGGCATTTTTAGAGCGAGACTTTTTCCGCGATTACTGGCCCGCGGTTACAGAGACCACCGGGCTTGCGGAACTAACCACCGAATCGCCCCTCGAGGGTGGACTTTTACATGACTGACGGACGACGAGCTCTGGCGAAAAGACCATGTGTCGGGGGCTGCGGTCGTCTCCATTGATGCGCTCGATCAGCATCCGGAGAGCGGCTTGGGCCATCGAGTCGACCGGCTGGCGTACGGTCGTCAGCGCAGGGGAAAATGCGCTTGCCCATGGAAAATCGTCAATTGCGGTAACCGATACGTCCTCAGGACAAGCAACGCGCTTTTCGGCCAGTGCTCGCATTGTGCCGATCAACATCTGGTTGTTGGCAACAAAAATAGCGGACGGCGGCTCCGGCAGATCCATGAGCTCAAGCGCGGCTTGGTAGGCTTCCGGCTCGCCGAATGCGCCTTGACGAACATACTCGGGCACGACCGGCACGTTTGCGGCTGCCAGCGCATGCTCGAAGCCGCGCAAGCGGTCGCGACCGGGCACGAGATAAGTAGGCCCGGCGATGATGGCAATGCGCTTGTGGCCGAATTTCAGAATATGTTCGACAGCAAGGCGTGCGGCGCCCATGTTGTCGAGCGCGACCGAGTCCCACTCATTGGAGAGCACCACATGGTCGACTACCACGATCGGCATGAAGCCAGAGTCGGAGCGGAGCTCGTCATACGACCGTTCAGGTGCCGAAGCACAGAGGATTGTGCCGACGGCCAGATGCGCGCGCAGCATGCGCAAGTAGGCACGCTCCTGTTCGAAATCCCGATCGCTGTCGAACAAGAGGACTGAGTAGCCCAGCGCATGCGCGCGTTTCTGGATACAGTGGACCAACTCGGTGAAGAACGGGTTCGTGATATCCGGCACGACAAGGCCTAGAAGCTTGGTCGTGCCTTTCTTCAGGCTGCTCGCGATCGTATTCGGGGCATATCCCAACGTCTTGACTGCGGAGCGAACACGCGCCGTCAGATCCGGGCTCACATATGTCGAGCCGGACAAGACCGCCGAGACGGTCGCCACGCTGACTTCCGCGAGGCGTGCCACATCCTTCATTGTTGCCATGATTCTTGTTCCACGAAGTGGTGCGCTGGGCTTCTCGCTCGTTTAGTTCCACCATCCGGCGTGCTCGCGCTTCGGCTGCCGAAGAACGCCATCCGGGGTACGGGGTGGCTCAATCTCGAGCAGGAACCGATGCGCCGGCGGCATGCGCTCATAGAGCTGAGACGTCAGGTGGTCAATCTGGACGAGTTGTTGGGGAAGATCCCGTCGAGTGTACGTCAGATGCAGCACGCGGCGGTTCGCATCGTTCTTTTTCAGCGTGCCGCTGTGCCAGCCTGACGCGTTCATGACGAACACGCTGCCTGCGCGACCAGTCAGATGAACTTCACCGGGATATGGCGCGTCGAGGTCCGCGGGAATTCGCTCGCGGTCCTCTTCCGAAATGGGCCCCGGCTCCCAGTCGCCTTGGTTGACGACGGGCACATTGATCGGCGCCCATTTATGGGAACCCGGCACGACTCGGGTCGGTCCGTTTTCCAGCGTCATGTCGTCAAAGAGAACGATGGCGTTGACCACCCACCAGTCGTCAGCGAAATACTTGGGCACGTCAACGTGCAGCTGTTGATGGCCGAACCCTTTTATCGGATCCCGCAAGTTGGCTCCATGCACCTTGATCTCGCCGAGTAGGCGGTGCGCCGCGGCCAACACCGGCTGAAGCTCCAGGCATTGATCGAACGCCGGGCTCTTATTGAAGATATTCGATATGCGACGTGCACCGGGCTCAACGTGCACTTCATGCCCCCCTGTCAGGCGCTCGATTTGATGGAGTCGCTCGAATTCCCTGGCCATCGAGCGACATTCGTCCGGGCTCAGAAGATCCTCGACGAGGAAGTAGCCTTTTTCGTCCAGGTCTCGCAACTGGTCACTCGTGAGCGCGTCGCTGACTCCGAGCTCCCGTATCGCTTGTTTTGTGTACATGAGGTCGCGTCTCCATTCGGCGTTGCGTTGCGTTGTCGGCGAAACGTTTAGCGAAACGTTTCGATGGGCCTTTTATAGCAAGTGAGCGGGTCCATAGACATCCGGGTTTTTACCGAAAACTCGCAAAAACCACCTGATAACGAGGGGTCGATTAGAGCAACAGTCTCCATGTTTACCCGACGGTTGATTGACATGTGCTGCAACGCTTCCTACAGTGGGCGAAACGTTTCGCTAAACGTTTAGCTGCGACCCCTAGCACGCAGCACCTCTTCGGAAACGCATTCACAGGAGACAGTGATGGCCAAAAAGCCTTCGGTTCCGGTTCGTTTTTTGCACATGCGCCGTCGCGCGCTGGGCGCCCTATTCGGCGCCCTCATGCTCTCGGTCATCGCCGCTCCTTCCGCTTATGCGACGAAGGACCACCCCGTTGTCGCTCTGCTGCCGGGCGTGGTTGACCCGTTCTACTTCACGATGTACCACGGCGCGCAAAAGGCAGCGGCCGAAGACGGTGTTCAACTGCTGTTTCAGTTGCCGAAAAGTTGGAATACGACCGAGCAGGTGCCCATCCTCAAGGCGTTCATCGCCAAGCACCCCGATGCGATCCTGATTTCGCCTGTCGACGCGCAGCAACTGATCGAACCGCTGACAGAGGCGAAGAATGCGGGAATCAAGGTGATCACCGTGGACACCTTCATCGGTACCGGCCGGTATCAGACCGGTAGCGGAAACGCGGATTTTCCGCGCTCATTCATAGCGTCTGACAACGAGGAAGGCGGACGCATCGCGGCACGAACGCTGGCAAAGGCGATCGGCGAGAAAGGCGTCGTGTTCTGCGAAAGCCTGAAGCCGGGCGTGTCGAGTACCGATGCACGCGTGCGGGGCTTCCAGGAGGAAATGAAAAAGTACCCGAAGATCAAGGTTCTGCAGACGCTCTACAGCGAAGACGACGCGAACAAGGCGGTCTCCGATGTGTCGGGGGTGTTGGCACGGGAGCCTGGACTTTCCGGCGTGTTCGGAACGAATACCTTCTCAGGCAAGGGCGTCTCGCAGGCATTACAGATGGCGGGAAAAAGCGGCAAGGTGAAGCTCATCGTGTTCGACGCCGTGCCGGGCATCGACAAAGACTTGAAGAGTGGCCTTGTCGACTATGCCATCGCGCAACGGCCAGCCGACATGGGTTACTACGGCGTCAAATACGCGGTTGACGCGATCCGTGGCAAACCGATCCCGAAGGAAAAAGACACGGGCTTCGTCGTCATGGATAAGTCGAACATCGACAATCCCAACGTGAAGCAATTCATCTATTCCAACTGATATTCGCCGGCGGCGGCCCGAAACCGCTGTCCGGTGTTTGCACTGAGGCATTCGGAGACATTGCAATGCAAAAGTCCCCTTCACTTCCGGGCCTGCAATCCGTAACGCGCTTACCGTGGACGGCGAGGATCGACTATGCAGACCTTGTCGGGCGCTTCTGGCCTTGGCTCTTTCTCGCGGCGCTCTGTCTCTTCTTTGAAGTCTGGTCACAAGTCACCCAGCACAGATCGTTTCTCGTCAATGCCTACAACTTGCAGTCGATCGCGCTCGCCGCGAGCGCACCGATGCTTCTCGCGATTGGGCAGACGTTCGTGATCGTCACCGCCGGCATCGATCTGTCGGTCGGCTTCGTGATGGGCCTCGCCGCGGTGTGCGCGGCACAGTTCACGCTGCTTGGCGGGGCATCGGCTTGGTCGCTTTGCCTTTCGGTTCCGCTAACGATTGCCGTGTCCGTCATTCCCGGTGCGATTAACGGCGTTCTTGTTGCACGCTATCGGGTACCCGCGTTTATCGGAACACTGGGCATGTATGGCATCGCCCGCGGCGTTGGGTTTCTCGCCGCCGGCAGCGGTATGACGGTATCGGTTGATAACCCGGGACTGCAATGGCTTGGCTCGGGCTGGAACCCGGTGATCGTCACAGGCGTGTTGTTGGGTTTGATGCACTTCATTCTGTCTCGTACCCGCTTCGGCCAATACACGTATGCGGTCGGCGGCAACGAACAGTCGGCCGCTCGCGCAGGCATCAATGTACGTCGGCATCTGATCGTGATTTACATGCTTTCAGCGGCCTTCGCTGCGGTCGGGGGCATCGTCTACACGGCGAGATTCTCCGCAGGCTCGGCCACCGCCAGGGAACCGATGTTGCTTAATTCCATCGCCGCTGTCGTGATCGGGGGCGCAAGCTTGTTCGGCGGCACTGGCAATCTCATCGGTACGTTAATCGGCGCGCTCATCATCGCCGTGATCGAGTTCGGGCTGGTATTCATCAACGTCGATGCGTTCTGGCAATTCATTGCGGTGGGCGTCGTCATCATTGTCTCGGTGCTGATCGACCAGTACAAGGAACGTCTCGGAGTTTAATCATGAGCCAACCGCTACTTGAAGTACGGAATGTGTCGATTCGCTTCGGCGGCGTCGAGGCGCTCAAGAAGGTGTCGATGGAGGTCTATCCGGGAGAGGTCGTCGCACTGTGCGGGGACAACGGTGCGGGCAAGTCGACATTAATCAAGATCATCTCAGGCGTTTATCAGCCCAGCGAAGGCCAAGTCTATTTTGATGGCGAACCACTCGATATGCGCGATCCGCATGACGCGCGTGCCAAGGGCATCGAGACGATCTACCAGGATCTTGCGCTTGCCGACAATCTCGACGTCGGCAGCAACATCTTCCTGGGGCGTGAACCGTTGAACCGACGGTTTGGCGTAAGCACGATCGATCGGCCGCGCATGGCCGCAGTGGCGCGCGAGGTGCTGGACCAGCTCGACATTGTGATACCGCAAAAGAAGATCTACGGTCCCGTCAAGATGCTCTCGGGCGGACAGCGCCAAGCCATCGCCATCGGACGCGCGATTTACTGGAACGCACGGGTCTTGATCATGGACGAGCCCACGGCAGCTCTTGGCGTGCCCGAGCAGAGAAAAGTGATGGAACTGATCCTTGGGCTCAAGAAGAAAGGCGTCTCCGTCATCCTGATTTCACATAATTTGCACGATATCTTCAGTGTGTCGGATCGAATCGTCGTGCTGCGGCGCGGTGAGGCGGTCGGAGAAAAACGTGTTTCCGAAACCGATGGCGAATCGGTGGTCAAGATGATGGTCGGCGACGAGTACGCCGCAACGAAGTCGGCTGCTTGAGAAAAAACGGCCGTCACGAGGTTCCCTCTTCAAGCCGGAACGTACGCCTGGCGGAAGCTGGTCGCGCAGCATTCTGAATTGGTGCTTCACTGCTACGCGGGCAAGAGGCCCGCTTTTCGATAGTTGTCGATCAGTGCGTCATAGAGGGAGAGATCGGAACGGCTCCTTGCGATGAGCTGAGCGCCGGCGATCGCGGCAAAGATCGCTCGAGCCCGGTGTTTGCTCTCCCGAGAACCGACTACTGCCGCCGCGGACAGAACCTTGCTCAGCCACGCCACATTGACGTCGGCGAAGGTCCGGACTTCTTTCATCACCACTTCCGGGAGGTCGTCGGTTTCGGCGGCCATGAAGCTGCAAAGGCATATGCGATTGCCGGTCTCGAGCGCCTTGCGGAATGTATCTGGATAGTGACGCAGGCAGTGCAGCGGATCCTGCGATTTTGTCAGCATGTCATCCAGAGCCGCCGCTGACTCTTCCCAGTAACGTCTTGCTACCGCTGCGCCGAGATCGGCCTTGCTCTCGAAGTGGTGGTAGATGCTCGCGGCCTTGATACCCACCTCGTCCGCCAGATCACGATAATTCAACCCGCCGTAGCCGTGTGTCTGCGCGAGCCTCGTCGCGGCTACGAGGATTCTCTCTCTCGAGTTCGGGCTCGCGTCATTCCTCACTGCTTCAGCCTCCGCAAACATGAAACGGGTGTTGACACCGCGTATTGTACCTTATATGGTTAACCTAACGAACGTTAGGTAGATGTGTGGGCGACGCGTCTTCGCGCTGCCCCATCCGATGCAACCGACTACGGAGCGGCCCGCAATGACTTCCAATATCGCCAATTTCGATGCAGTGTCACTGCCAGTGATGAAGGTCTACGACTTCCCGACAGGGCCCTATCCAACACGTGTCCGCATCGCCCTGGCCGAAAAAGGGCTGCAATCGCGCGTCGAGTTCGTGATAGTTGATCTTTACAAGGGAGAGCATAAAAGGCCCGAGTTCATCGCGGGCAAAAACTATTCGGGCACGCTGCCTGTCCTTGAACTCGATGACGGGACCTGTATTGCCGAGTGCACTGCCATTACCGAATACCTCGACGCGCTCGATGGCGTGCCTACGCTCACGGGAAGCACACCGCGCGAAAAAGGCATCGTCCACATGATGAGCAAGCGCGCCGAGTTGGAGCTGCTCGATGCCATCAGCGTCTATTTCCATCACGGCACGCCGGGGTTAGGCCCCACTGTGGAAACATATCAAAACCCCGAGTGGGGGTTCCGTCAACGCGACAAAGCGCTGAGGGGCATGCGCTACTTTGATGCTGTTCTGCAAGGGCAACCGTATGTCGCGGGCGAGACTTTCTCGATGGCCGACATCACTGTCATCGGTGGTTTGATCTTTGCGATGCTGGTGGAGCTGCCGGTGCCTGAGGAGTATGAGGCACTTCACGCCTGGTACGGAAGAATGCTGCAGCGTGAGAGCGTTAGGAATCAGCCGGTGTTCGCGAACCCCTGACCCGAGCCGTAACTGACCGGCACGAACCAGTGCTGCAACGAAACGCGCGGACGCAGCAATCTATCGCGGCCTAAGCCGGCTTTCGCCGAACAGTCGGCTCGATGCGACCTCAAAACTTACCGAGTTCGCAATGAAGCAATGGCGATGCGCGAGTTGGTGTCTTCTTCCAGGCATGGTCACGTGCGAGTTTCTCGCATCGAAGATCTTAGGTACGTTCCCGAAAGAAAGGCCACGCAAAGCGGAAAGAGAACGTATCGCGAGGCAATCGACAAAATCTGAGAAACGAGTCCGTATGAACCGTCAATTCCGGCAGCACCGAAGAACGAGAAGTACCAGAATGCCGTGAAGGCGATGACGACGGCCAAGTTCACGACCGAGCCCTTCGCAATTTGCGCATGGGCTTTGGCGAACATGCGGGCGAAAAAATGCCAGGTGATGAAACCGGAGACCGCCATCACGAACGGAAACAATGTCCAAACCGAAACTCCGAAGCCGCGCGCCCCCAAGGCGATGTCCGCATGCGTGGTGATGGCTCGAATCGGCACGTAGCTCCACACGTTGGCTGCGCACATCAGTGACAGCCAATAGATGAACATCAGAAGGTAGCGCCGCGACATGAGAGCGGATCGCGATGCGATTGCATAGAGAAGGAAGTAGAGAGCCCCGTTACCGACGAACGGGCCCGCGAGGGCGATGACGGCCGCGCTGGGCCCGTGACCTCCGGCGAAGATAGTGCTGTATTTGACGTTGTCGTCGACATCCCCGAGCAGGATCACGTTGGAGAAGGTTGCGGGGCCGTAGTTGATACCGAAGGGCTCGCTCATCCACCCCAGAGACCAAGCCATGAGGCTGTGCGTGTATTCGTGCACCAAGTAGGCCACCGCATGGGCTAAGAGTGCGAACAGAAGTGTTGCAGTAGCGAAAACGAAATGCGCTCTGTCGACGGTAGCCTGCGATGACGATTCAGTCACGATTGCACCTTCCTTGGAAAATTACCGCAGCCTGGATGCTGCGCGCTGGCGTCTGTCCTGCTCACCCGAGAGAATATCCGGGTCATGCCGACATCACGCGCCCCCGGCGCAGACTCATGAATGCCACCAGGATCCCCTGTCCAATGCCGGCGCGCAAGTTAGCGGCTGTCGATCCTCTCGTGTATCGCCTCGCAATGGCGAACGAGGTTCCGCCGCGACAGCACATACTGCTTCAGCGGCGTATCGATTTCGTAGAAGTAGATGTTGGCGACAAAGCCATAAATCGCGGCATCGACCGAGGCTGGCTCAGGCCCAAACACGAACCCGCTGTCGCCGAGCAGATCGGCCACGACGCGCAGATCGCCGATGCCGCGCTCGTACACCTGTTCCGGTTCGTAGCGGCCGATGCCCTGATAGTAATACCGCAGCCGGTTGTACTCGCTCGCGGCCTCGAGGTCGCTCGCGGCGACTTCGGGGTGAGCCGCCATGAAGGCGTTAAAAAACTTTGGACGGAAGCGCTCGTCGCGCCAGCGCGAAAAGCTCATCGGCCAGTAGAGGTCGTCGAGGGTGCGTCGCACCAAAAAGTCGAGATTTGCTTGACCTGGGGAAAGCGCGCTATCAATGCGCAGGCCGTGCTTGCGCTTCAGGTATGCGATGATGGTATCGCTGTCGCCGATCGCTTTGTCGCCGTCGGCCAGATACGGCAGTTGTCCGCGCGGCGCGTGCTTCGGGTCGAGAATGTGCCCGTGCTCGAACCCCAGCGCGCATAGGCGCATGAACGCATACACCTTCAGACCAAACGGATTGTTGTCGGCCACGCCGAACAGGTTCGGATAGGAGTAGAGCGTCGGCATGTGCCTCCCCAAGGATGGCGACACGCGGCCGCCTATATGATCTTAGCATACGAATCGCCGATCGATAGTGGCCCAGCGAATGCAGGAAGCTTGCTCCACACTGGACGCTACCGCCTACCGGACTTGATCATAGCTTGTCCGGTCTCTCGTACATAACCCTTACGCGGCGACCTGATGTCCGATCAGTGCTTCGGCCGAAAGGAACAATCCATCAAGATGATGGGGCCAATAAAATGGTGCACCGGGCGTCCCATGTCTGGGTGAAGCCGACCTTAGAATGTCATTGCGGGGCGCTGCTTAAACAGCAGTTCCTGGCCAAACCCGGAAGCCCATCATTGAGCGACGAACGTGAAGCCCGCGCCGAGTTCGAGCAGGAATTGCCAACGGTGGAATTTGCATTGTTTGAGATAGCGGCTTGCCGGCTCTACCGCGTTCATGAACACATCCCCTCGCGCTCAAGCCAAGAACGGAACATCACGACCAGTTCATCGCCAGCCTTCGCGTCGGCGACATAAGTGCAATAGCTGCGCGACGGGAGCCGAGGGCCGTCGAACGGTGCGACGAGCCGGCCCGCGGCGAAGGCGCGCAAGGCGTTGAGCGGAGGCAATACCCGTTTCATCGATATGACGCTGGCAAGACCGTGGCAAGAGTTTTTCTAACGCGGTCCGCCAATTTATCTGGTTTGTTGTGGCCGGGGCAGGCCGTCACGCACAGTCCGCACGAACGGCATGCGTCGGCGTTCGGCGTGTAGGCGACCTGCATGCCGTGCACGCGCAGCTTGAAACGATGCAGCGCGCCGAGGCCGCGGTAATCGGCCTCGTCGATACGCCGGATCTCGAATACTTTCTCGGGGCAGACTGCGAGGCAATCTCCCTTACCCTCGCAGCGGCGCAGATCGACAGTCGGCACGATCACGCCCGGCGGCTGCTTGCAGGCAGTAGTCGACGTATCGCTCATGTCATTCCCCTTTCGGCGCTTCGCGCCGCGCATGCCATGCCGAGCGGAAACGCTCGCGCTCCTCGGGCGTCATCGCTTCCCACTTGCGCCAATGGTGCTTGTGGCGCCAGCCGCCGCCGTGGCCGCGAAACCCGCCGAAGAGGATCCGGCTCAGCACGAGCAAGCCGAGCGCATGCGCGAAATCGATCGTACGCGCGCCGACGAAGAGCGCGGGCATAACCCAGTTCCACAAGAGCGTGACCCCCCATCCAAGCGCGCCGATCGCCACGAGTACAAGCGCGGCCTTGCCGGCACATCTGATATTGCGGTAATTCATCGATCGGCTCCGTTAGAAATCGAGTTCCTCATAGGTGTCCTGTAATCGCGCGCGCAGGTGCAGCACCGCGTAGCGCTTGCGTGCGAGCAGCGTGTTGATCGCCACGCCGGTTTGCGCCGCCATGTCCTTAAAACTTCGCCCTTCCAGTTCATGCGCGATAAACACCTCGCGCTGATTTGCGGGCAATTCGTCGAGCGCTGCTTGCAGCGCCTCCAGCAAGACGCTCCGTGCGTAGAGCGCTTCGGGGCCGGCATCGTGAGCAGGCAGCGCCAGATCCAGCCTGTAGTCGTCCTCGTCCGAGGTGGCGTCGCCCTCGAACAGCTCGACGAGCGGCTGTTCTTTCTTCTTGCGGAAGCGGTCGATGATGCGATTGCGGGCGACGCGAAAGAGCCACGCGCTTGCCTGCTCGATCGGCGCGGGCAGACGGTAGGCTTGCACGAATTCGTGGAACACGTCCTGCAGGATGTCTTCGGCGTCGCTCGGGTCACGCACACGGCGCCGGATGAAATTCCCGAGCCTGGTGCGCTCGCGCATGAACGTCGCGGTCATGTCGCGGTCTCGTTCGTTCATCGGGTCCAAAGTGAATGGAGGGTCCATGCGCTTGAAGACGAATGGGGCGGGTGGATATTGTGGATGGCCGGAGGAATTTTTTCGGGAAATGTCGTGGCCATTGGGACCGCCGCAAAAACATCAGCGAGATAGCATGGTCCTTGCGTCCTTTGCCTTACGCCACTAGGCCGCCGTCCACGGTGGCTTCCGCTTCGGCGCACTCTCGGCTTGGCGTCAGCGTATGCTTTGACGAGCGATCATGGGCCAATATGGCAGGAGGGAGGCAATCATGGATCTTTTGAAGGAGCAGGCGGCACTCGCCAAGGCTGATGCTGATCTGGTGGATGCAAACGAGCGGATCCGTAGACAAGCGTCGTTGATCGCAGACCTTCAGCGCGATGGTCACGACACGGCCGCTGCAGCGGAACTCCTCAGAACTTTACAGTCGACACGGGAGGCCATGATCGCGCATCGGACGCTGATCGTTCAAACCATCGAAGACATCAAAGCGGGGAAGTTTCGTGATTTCTAGCGGGGCCACGCGCCCCCGGTCGCGAGCGAGAATGGGCCGGGCGCTTCGGGATCGGGCGGCGCCGTCGGCGGGACGATGTCCTTGATCGCGCCCATCGGCAAGCGCCGCCAATCGTTCTCGGCCATGCCGCGCCAGCAGAAAGCGACCCGCGCGCCCGGCTTGTCCTAATCCGTCCTTAACTAGACTATCCGTCCGCGTCGTCGTTGCCACCGTGCGCGGCGATGAACATGGCGACGGCCGACCGGCAATAGGATTCGATTTCGTTGTCGTCCTCCGCTCTCGCCTGATCGAAGCGAGCGATTACCAGGAGATCGGATCCTTTGAAAAGCGCGGCAAACAAGCGGGCGGACCGGAGAGGATCGGGCACGTTCAGAACCGCCTTCGCGTGCAACTGACGCAACAGGGCCTCGATTTGGGCGATGACATGGGCGGGGCCGGCTTCGTAATGGAGCTTACTTAACGACTTTTGATTCGTCTTGTCGGCCGTGACCATGGCTTCGACACTGCGGACGTCTGATCTCAACAGCGTGCGAAGCAGTAATGATCCCACCGCCATGAGCTGATCTTCGACCGAACCGTCGACGCCTTCAAGAAGGGTCTGTGGTGCAAACAGCTGATGGCAGCCGGCCGCGATGGCCGCGCTGAACAGCGCCTCCTTGTTCTCGAAGCGCCGATAGATGCTGAGCTTGGATATCTTCGCCCGCTGGGCGACTTTGTCCAATGTCGTCGCTTGAAAACCCAATTCCACAAAGAGTTCGCGCGCGACGTCGACGATCGTTTGGCCAAGCGCCTCGTTGGCGGGCCGGCCGCGCCGGGCCTGGCTATTTTTGGTCACGGCAATTCCAGTACTTGACAGTATCTCAACTCTTCGATTAGGATACCACACAGTATCTAAATTATGCAAGCGAGCCCCAACCGAACCCTCATCCACACACGGAGGCCATCACCATGGATGACGTCATCATCATCGGCGGCAGCTTTGCCGGCCTCGCCGCCGCCCTCCAGCTCGGCCGTGCCCGCCGCAAGGTCACTGTTCTAGATACCGGCCTGCCGCGCAATCGCTTCGCCGGCCACTCGCATGGCCTGCTCGGCCACGATCACAAGCCGCCGCTGGACATCCTGGTCGAGGCGCGGCAGCAGCTGGCGCGCTATCCAACGATTAGCCTCGTCAATGCCCGGGCCGAGAGCGCGTCTGGCGCCATCGACGATTTCTGCGTTGTCACTGACGATCAGGAAAGCCTGAGGGCGCGCCGCCTGATCCTGAGCTATGGCGTCGCCGACCAGATGCCTGATGTTCCGGGCTTTGCCGAAAGCTGGGGCACGTCCATCGTGCCGTGCCCCTATTGCGATGGCTTTGAAGTCGCCGACCAGCATTGGGGCCTCGTCTGGTCCGGCCCGCAGTCGCACCAGTCTGCCAGGCTGTTCCGCGATTGGACCGACAAGTTGACTGTCTTCGCCGATGGCCATGACATTCCGCCCGATATCCAGGCCGATCTGGCGCGCCGCAACATACCTGTCGTCGATGGCCGGATCGTCGAGATCGCCCATCACAACGGCCATATCGCCACCGTCAATCTCGATACCGGCCGCAATGTCGCGGTCGACATCCTGTTCGCCCAGCCGCGCAACAAGCCGTCCGCAAGCCTACACGAATCACTGGGCCTCGACACGGTCGATACGCCCACCGGCATCGTTCTCAAGGTCGACGAGCGCCGCCAAACCAGCATGCCCGGCATCTACGCCGCCGGCGACCTCGCCACGCCCTTCTTGCCCTCGGTCACCCAGGCATCATCGCAGGGCGCGATGGCGGGTATCTTCGCCCAGCAGTCGATGCTGGTTTGAGAGCACAGACTCATAGTGGACGCTTAACTCCTGGAACGCTGGCGTGTGTGGGGTTCCTTGAACAAGCGGGGGCTGTGACTGTGATGCGCGCTTTGGCATCGGACAGCTTAGTTAAGAGCAAATCAGAACACGGAGATATCATGGCAAAGCAAAGTGCCGATCATGTCGGCGACTGGAATGGCCAAAGCGGGGAGCGTTGGGTCGCAAACCAGGCCCGGCTCGACGCCATGGTGGCGGAGTTCGGCCAGGCCGCGATCGAAGCCGCCGCGCCCGCGAAGGGCGAGCGCGTGCTGGACGTCGGCTGCGGCGCGGGCGCGTCGAGTCTGGCACTGGCCGCCCGCGTCGGTCCGTGGGGCCAAGTGCTGGGCGTGGACATATCCGAACCGCTGATCGGCCGGGCGCGCGCGGTTGCGCCACAGGATACGCCGGTCCGGTTCCTAGTGGCCGACGCCAGCAGCGCCGAGTTGCCCCAGGGCGCGTTCGACATCCTGTTCTCGCGTTTCGGCGTGATGTTCTTCGACGATCCGACAGCGGCGTTCGCCCATATGCGACGCGCGCTGCGGCCGGGCGGACGGGTCGCTTTCGTCTGCTGGCGCGGCGCGGCCGAGAACGATTGGGTGCGCCTGCCGATGGGCGCGATCAAGGGCATCCTCCCGCCGAGCGCGCCGCCCGATCCCGAAGCGCCCGGCCCATTTTCGTTCGGCGACCGGGGGCGGGTGTCGCGCATCCTGACGGCAGCCGGCTTCACCGATATCGCTATCGCGCCCTTCGATGCTTCCGTCCCGTTTGGCGAGGGCGGGACGCGGGACGCTGCGATCGACGACGCGGTGAAGATGACGCTCGAGGTCGGCCCGCTGTCGCGCGCGCTCGCTGATCAGCCCGACGACATCCGCGCCCACGCGTCGGCCGCGGTTCGCGCCGCCTTCGCGGGCCTTCCCGGCGAGCGGTCGGTGATGATCGACGGCGCGGCGTGGATCGTCATGGCACGCAATCCCGCAAGCTGACAGGGATTAACAGGAGAGACGCCCCGTTGGGTGGAGTTGGGCGTCTTTGGCCGCTCAGATTGATGTCCCTTCTGGCCGACACCCGCGCGTTGAGCATCGGGCGGGTTTCGGAGCGGAGCAGCGGTTCGAGTGACCATTGCATGGCTTAGGCGAGCGGCAGAAAGTGGCCAAATCCGGAAACCGTCATTGAACGACGGTCGATCCTCCCGGCGCGACCCCGAACCTCCGCTGTCGACCCACAGCGGTCTTTCCTGATTCCCTAAAACGGACATACACGGGCTGCGATTCCACGAGGCACGCACTCTCAGTCCGTGAAGGACTTCCATTCTTTCGCGCGGTAGCCCACCTGCGCAACTGTGCAGAAGCAAATCGGCTTTGTGATGTCCCTTTCGATGCTCGCGTTTAGCTTATAGCCGCTGCCGTTACAATCCCCTACTTCGTCTCCACAACCCACCACGCATCGTGAAACTTCCCCTTGCGGCAACACTCGCAGTCGCCATCGCAGCCACAAGCACGGCGGCGATAGCCCAGACGTCCGGCGCCAGCGATACATCCGAGCAGCAGTGCGCCATCGGCTACGTCACAGGCATCGGCGGATCCGCGGAGAGCGTTCGCGAATATCTCGCGACGCCGGACAACAGCAAATATCGCTATCTCGCGGATAACCCGATCCAATGCCGGATTTCCGACGAGGGCCGCGCTTCCGCCTGCACCGGACTCACAAACCTTCGCAATGAAAGAGTCAGCGTGTATGACGACTCCGGCGGCGCAACGATGGCCGTCGTCGCCCGTGTCGAGCTCGACCAGGGAACATACCCTGTGATTATCGTTGTGCGAAAGCAGGATGTGCGGTGTGAGCACTGAATGTGCGCACTCCAGGGTTCCTCTGCCCACTAACTGAAGCCGTCGCGCCGATAAGCGACGCATAGGTAAACGTCTGCATGCGCCTAAATCCGCTGCAGCGTCTTAGTATCAGCCTCGCCCGCGAAGTACTTACGCAGCGCTTCTAGAAAGATTTGGTTATCTTCCGTCGCGCGCGAAAACAGCGTCATCGATGAGCGAAACTTCATGTAGTCCGGATAGCCAAAAATCTCCTCGATCGAACGACGCTCCACGTCGTTCACGAGCCGCGTCGCCTCGCGCAGGCGCTCGCTCAACACCGGATGCTTCAGATAAGCCTGCGCTTCGGCAAGCGACGAAATCGCGAACCGCTCCGCCGTTGGGCTGCTCCCGAGGCCCTCGATTTGCGGAAACACGAACCATATCCAATGAGTGCGCTTGTGGCCCTCGCGCAGTTCCTCGAACACCTGCGTGATCACCGGATTTTGCGCGTCGACGAAGCGCTGAAGGTCGTAAGGGTCGTCCATCTCGCTCTCCTGCGTGCCGGGCGGGCGGCAAATGCTCTCAGCCCATTCTCGTCCTGCCGACGGAGGCGTGGCAAGTCAACTTTGTTACACCTCTTACTGAAGCCGAACCGGCGTGTTACAGGAGCCTTTCGACTCTCCGCTATACTCCGCGCTGCCTCAAACAAGTACACGTCAGGCCTCTAACATGTCGAAGAAAATCATTCAGATCGTTGCTGCCGCGGCGTTGAGCGCCGCAGTGTCGTTGCCCGCGCTCGCGAGCGACTTGAACAATGCGCTCGGTGGCGCGCTCGGCGGCGCCGCCGGTGCGGCTGTCGGCGGTGCGCTAGGCGGGAGCACGGGCTCCGTCATCGGCGGCGCGGTAGGCGGCGGCGCCGGCGGCGCGCTCACCTCGAATCGCAGGGAGCGCACGGGCGCCATCATTGGCGGTGCGCTCGGCGGCGGCGCCGGCACCGCTGCCGGAAATGCGATGGGCGGACGCAGCGGCGGCATCATCGGTGCCGCGGTAGGCGGCGGCGCGGGCGCGGCGGTCGGCGGCAACATCTCGCGATCGAACTCGTACTCCAACGACTACCACCGCGGTTATCGGAGAGGCAAGCACCATCGCCGCCATCACGACGACGATTGATAAGCCACCCGCTTCTCCCGCGCATTTGTCGCAAGCGCGGCATCTGCGGGAAGCGTGCAAGCAGTCGCCGTCTGGCGCCATGCACGCTTCACCGCCCCCGGTTGCATCGATTCGCCTGCGGCACCTTCGCCGCAGTGATGATGTCGACCCCGCCTCATCGGCTGCCCCACTTCGGCCATCATGGCCTCGAATTCTTCCGCCTGCTCTCAGCGCATCTCGACGAATCGGCCAGGACATCGCGTCGGCGTGTAAACTGCTGCCTTTTTCGACTTAGATGGTGCAGTGGTAGTGAAAGCCCCGCAGCGCACGGCTTTTAGCAGCCAGACCCTTATTCGCTTGCTCGCTCGCTTGGCGGACGCCCGTATTCCCGAATCGACTCAATCGCTGTCGGAACGGCTGAGCCAATGGCTCGACTGGACCGACGCCATTGCGATGTCCACGGCGTTGGCTGCGACGCCGGCCCCTGTCTCGGATACGCAAGCCGCCATCGCCAGCGACGAGAACGAGTGTTCACGCGTGCGCGCATCGCTAGCCGACGCGATCGCTCGCGACAGCGTGCTCGCGATCGAGAAACGCAGCAGGTCGACGCACGGGGCTCGCCGGGAAGGCCTCGTCGACGCCGACGAGGTAGTCGACTACACCGTCTTTCGCCATTGTTATCTGTCGATGCAGCAGGCGATGGACGCGAGCATCGGTAAGCTGCGTGAACGCCTGCGCCGATCGCTGGCTGCGAAACGGCCCGCGCTGGCCCAGCTCGCGGCTGTCGATGCGGTCATGGAGCGCGCGCTGAGTGCGCGCGAGCACAACCTGCTGACGGCGATCCCCGACTTGCTCAATGTTCGTTTCGAGCGTCTGCGTCAGGCCAGTCAGGATGCGGCCGCCGCCCACGACGACGACCGCGAGGGCCATGCAGAAAGTGGCAACCCGCCCGCCCCGCACGATGCGTGGCTCGACGCATTTCGTCATGAGATGCGCAGCGTGCTGCTCGCCGAACTGAGCCTCCGTTTTCAACCGGTCGAAGGGTTGCTCGCGGCCCTTCGCACGAGCTGACCGAGACGTTATGTCCAGAAATTTGATCAATCTTGTTGTGTTCCTGGCGGGACTTTGCGTTGCATGCTGGATCGGCTTCGGCTATATCGGCACGAATCCGCTCGCCTTCGCTGTCACGTTCCTGATCGTTGCGTCTTATCTCGCAGGCGCATGGGAGTTGCAGCGCTATCAGCACGCGACGGCTACGCTCGTGCGTGCCGTGATGGAGCTCTCCGGCCCACCGCCGAGCCTCGCTGCATGGCTCCAACGATTGCACCCGAGCCTCGGCAACGCGGTGCGTCAACGCATCGAGAACGAACGCGCAGCGTTGCCGGGACCGACGCTCGCGCCGTATCTTGTCGGCTTGTTGGTGTTGCTCGGCATGCTCGGTACGCTCCTCGGCATGGTCACCACATTGCACGGCACCGGAACGGCGCTCGAAAGCGCAATGGACATCGAAACGGTCCGCGCAACCCTCGCCGCACCGGTCAAAGGATTGGGGTTCGCGTTCGGCACTTCCATCGCGGGCGTGGCTACATCGGCCATGCTGGGGCTGCTTTCGGCGCTCTGCCGGCGCGAGCGCATTCTCGCGGCACAGAGGCTCGATCAGAGGATAGCGACGACTTTGCGGACCTATTCGCAAACGCATCAGCGAGAGGAAACACTGCGGCTGCTGCAGCGGCAGGCTGAAGCCATGCCGGTCCTCGTCGATCGGCTACAGGCCATGATGGCCACCATCGAGCAGCAAAACGAAACATTGAGCGAGCGACAGGCCGCCCATCAAGAGGCGTTCTACAACAGAGTCGAGGCCGCTTACGATCGCTTGGCTTCCTCCGTGGCGCAATCGTTCAAGGCGAGCGCCGCCGAGAGCGCGCGCGTGGCCAGCACGACGCTGCAACCGATCGTCGACACGACGATGCAGAGCCTCGCGCGCGAGACCATTTCATTGCACGGCACCATCCGGCATGCCGTCGAGCAGCAATTGCAGGGTCTAGCGGCCGGCTTCGAAGCTTCGACCGCCGCCGTCGCGAACGTATGGAGCCAGGCGCTCGCGGAGCATCAGAAGTCGAGCGAGGCGCTTGCCGCGCGCCTCAGCCTGTCGCTCGATCAGTTCAACGAAACGCTCACGCAGCGCACGAGTAATCTGCTCGAGGGCGTCTCGGCTCGCCTCGAAGCGGCAGCGGATAGCGTGTCGGGCACGTGGAATCAGTCGCTGTCGCAACAAGAACGAATCAACGAGCGGTTGGCGGACCGCAACGAGCGGGCGCTCGCCGTCGCGGCCGCCACTTTCGAGCAGAATGCGGCATCGCTGATTGGCGGCGTGGATCAGTCACATCGGAAGTTGCAAGAGGACTTGGCATCGCAGGATCGGCAACGACTCGCGGATTGGACGCAAACGTTGGGCTCGATGGTCACGACGCTGAGCGCGCAATGGGAGCAGATCAACGCGCTGACGGCAAGTCGGCAAAAGGAGATCTGCGATACGCTCGCGCGCACCGCGCGGGACATTTCGGCTCAAACCAAGGCGCACGCGAGCGACACCATCGCTGAAATCTCCGGGCTCGTGCAGGCGGCCTCGGAAGCGCCGAAGGCAGCGGCGGAAATCATCGGCGAGCTGCGCGAGAAGCTTTCGGAGAGCATGGCCCGCGACACGGCGATGCTCGAAGAGCGCACCCGCTTGCTCGAAACGCTTCAGACGCTGCTCGATGCCGTCAATCATGCCTCCTCGCAACAGCGGGAGGCGGTCGACTCGCTGATTGCGACGTCTGCCGGCCTACTCGATCGCGTGGGCGCTCAGTTCTCTGACAACGTGCAGGCCCACGCCGAAAAGCTAGGTGCGGTGACGGCGCAAGTCACGGCGAGCGCCGTGGAAGTAGCGAGCCTCGGCGAAGCGTTCGGCGCGGCCGTGCAGTCGTTCGGCGAATCCAACGACAAGCTGCTGACGCATCTAAGCCGAATTGAAACGGCGCTCGACAAATCCCTCTCGCGCAGCGACGAGCAGCTCGCCTACTACGTCGCGCAGGCAAAGGAGGTCATCGAGCTCAGCATGCTGTCGCAGCAGCGGATCGTCGAAGAGATGCAGCAGCTCTCCGGGCGGGAGACGGCGGCATGATCGACGAAATCGACGGAGGCGTAGAACCGACGACGCCCGTCTGGGCCGCCTTCGGCGATCTGATGTCGGTGCTGCTCGGCATTTTTGTGCTGATCCTCGTCTGCGTCATCGGCGTTCAGTTGCAGCTTTCGGCGAAGCTGCAACAAGCGGTGAAGGAGCGACAGCTGGAAGCGGCGCGCCGACACGCCTTGGAGCAAGCGCTGGCCGGGCCGCTGGCGGCCGGCCGCGTCACGCTCGTCAATGGCCATATCGGCATCAGCGGCAGCCTGCTTTTCGCGTTGAACTCCGATCAATTGCAGCCGCAGGGCCGCGACATTCTGAAGAGTCTGGCCGGCCCGCTCTCGGCGTATCTGCACGATCACGACGAGATGCTGATGGTCAGCGGCTTTGCCGACGACCGACAGGTGCGCGAGGGCAATCGGCGCTTCGCGGATAACTGGGAGCTGTCGGCGAAACGCTCATTGACGGTGACGCGTGCGTTGATCGACGAGGGCATCCCCGCCTCGTCCGTCTTCGCGGCTGCGTTCGGCTCCGAACAACCCGTGAGCTCGAATTCCGACGACGTGGGCCGGGCCAAGAACCGCCGCGTGGAAATTGCGCCTGTTCCCAGGCCCTCGAAGGCAACGTCGATGTCCCATGAATAGCGCCGCAACTGAGGCACGCGCGAGGCTCGAGCAATGGAAAGCGCGTGGCGCCGATGGCCTTGATCCCATTCGCTTCAGATTCATCGAGGCATTGGAGAGACGCACCGCCGAACAATGCGGCGAGGCGCGACGCATCCTTGAAGAGAGGCTCTCCGTACTGATCCAGGCTTACGCGGACGAAGTCGGAAGCGCCGCGTCCCAGACAACCCATAGCGAGGCAGCAATGTCGCCGCGCGAGCCTGCACGTGGGCTACTCGCCCAGCTCGTCGATTCCATTGCCAATCGGTCGTCGGTTAGCGGCATGAGCTTGCGCACAGGCGACGCCGTGCACTGGCGCCACCCCGGAGCGGAGTTCGAGGCACTCGGGTACTTCAGAGAAGTATGGTCCAAGGTCAACGTCGAAAGCCAATTGAGGCAGTCGCTCGAGCAGGTACCCGACAATGCGGGCCCGCTCAATTCGGAGAGCCTCGTTCACCGGGCGCTCGCGCTGATGCAAAAAGCATCGCCGGGCTATCTGAGGCAGTTTTTGTCGTACGTCGAAGCATTGACGTCTATGGAACGGATGAACGTCGGCGGCGTCTCTGCAAGCAAAGAACCATCGCGTTCGGGGAGCATGAGGAGCGCGACGAAGAGCACAAGGAGCAAGCCGCGCTAGGGGGTTTCTTGTCTGCCAAGCTACTTCCTGGGAGCTTCATCGAGCAACGACTGCTTGCTTTGATCGGTTGTCGTCACCGCTCGTCGATGAACCAAATGGCTACTGAGTGCCCAATAACCCGAACACCGCCACACCGTTCGTCGCCCCTACGTACACCTTCCCGTTCGCGATCATCGGCGTAATGAACTTGTTGCCCGCGCCGAACTGATCGCGTCCATTCGGAGCTTGATTGCTGTTATAAAGCTCGTTCGCGAGATTCGTCGCATCGTACGCGTAGAGCCCCGCGATGTTGCCGTTTTGCGCGGCCCAGACAATCGCATTCGAGGAGCCGTTTGCCGATACGCTCGGCGTCGTGCCCGGCGCGCCGAACGTTTCCGGTGACTGGCTCGTCGGCGTTGCGGAAAAACGCGCATTCGACACGGTGAATGCTTTGACGTGATCGTCGACCGAGCCGTAGTACACCGTGCCGCCAAAGTACGCCGGCATGCCGAATTCCCGGCCGATTAGTTGCCCGCTGATCTGCTGATAGATGTTGTTCGCGCCTGGACTGAACTTGCCCATCGAATCGCGATCGACGACGTAGATGTTCCCATCTTTCCCCGCCCCTATCGCGAGATGGTGAACGACGCCCGATGCGTCAGCGAAGTCCGGCAGCACGAGCGCCCCGCCCGAACCGAGATCGACGTCCGCTTGCGATTCGGTAACCGTGTCGAACTGGTTGAAGTAGTCGGCGACCGCGAGCCCGTTCGTCGTACTGAGCTTCAGGAAACCATTGCCGAAATCTCCTAGCGCCGGAAAGCCGTTCGCATTCAGCGTCGCGTCAAACGTGCCGTTCGCATCGAGGAAATAGATCGATTGTCCGTCCGACGCCATGCCGGCACCGCTCATCCATATCGCCCCTTCTGTGCCGTTTGGCGTGAGGTTCAAAACGCTCGTCTGCTTCAACGTATCCGCGCTGTAAGCAATCACCCACCCGTTGTATGGGTCATGGTCGCAATGGGAAGTCCAACCCGTGTAGATGTTGCCGTTCAGTTCGAGCAACGACTGACGCTCCGCGTATTGCTTCGGGTCGAAAGTCAGAACCCCGCCCGCGCTGTTCGGTCCGTTGCCCGGGAACGATGCGGCGATTTCGGTCGGGCCGCCGAACAGCTCGGCCCCCGTTGTCATGTCGAGCGCGTGAATACGCTGGTGATAGTTGCCCGATGCATCCTTCGACATGCCGACCACATAGATTGCACCGTGCGGTCCGCGAGAACGGTCGATCACCGGCGTAGAGGTGATGCCGATTTCTGGAGAGATCTGGAAGCAGCCGAAGTCGTCGCTCGGCGTTTCGTTGGCACCGAGCGTCGAGACGTGCCATAGGGGCGTGCCGCTATCGGCATCGAACGCGTAGACGCTCGCGTGCTCTGTCTCGACGTAGAGCACGTTGTGGGATCCGCCCGCGATCGGCACTGAAGCAAGGTAGAGAGGTTCCGCGTCGACCTTTCCGTCCGTGGCGAAAAAACCGATCTTGCCGAACGTCGTCGCATTCACGTTGGCAAGCGTCAGTGTCTTCTCGGCCAACTGCTGGCCCGTGCGGGCGATATCGTTGTGATAAGTCGCGACATCGACGGCCATCGCACTCGACGATCCCGAGGAACCGCCTCCCGGAGAAGCCGCTCCAGGCGAAGCCCCTCCCGACGAAGCCCCTCCCGACGAGCCTCCTCCCGAGCCCGCCCCGGAGCCTGTGCTCGAAGTCGAACTCGAACTGCCTCCGCCGCCGCAACTGGCAAAGAGCACGGCAAACAGCAGCGCATAGATGCGGCTAAGGCAAGGTGAGAGTCTCATTTGCCCACTCCCCCCGCGCAGCTGACCGGGCCGGTGAAGTCGATCGCGGTAGCGCGATTATCGCGCCACGCCACGCGATCGCGCGCATTGACAGTCAGGTTGGCGGGAAAAGCGGAAGCTTTGGCGGAGCCGACACGCCGTTGCCTCGCTGCCGCGCGGCATCATGATCGGATGGCTCGCTGTATTGCCCGAGTCGACGGGGCGAGCCGTGTACAGTGACGTTGAGTCAGTGCGAATGCACGGCCGGCTAAGGCCGACCATGATGGCCCCGCCGATGGCGATGTTTGGCGCGCTCTGCCAGCAGTAGCGGCATCAGCTCCTCAATGTATTGCTTCGCGTGGCCACGCGTAGCCAATTGGCGGAAACGCGCATGCGCCCTCTCGCGCCCCACCAGCGCGATGTGCGCCTTCCTCAGCACATGGAGATAGGCCATCAGGCTGGTACCGTCGCGCAAGGGCTCGTCGTCGCGCCTATCCGGGGCGGAATTTTGGCTCATGATCCTATCCTTTGCGGGCAGTCCGTGCGGCAAGTCGTCGTGACGAGCGACAGCAGATCGTTCGCGTTTTTGTCCCGATCAGTCAACGGGGCGAGGCCGAACAGACGCTCGACGGTTGCAAGAACGGAACTATGGTCATAAACGGTGTGCTCCACGTGGCCGCGAGCAACCCATGGCGAGACGACGATTGCAGGCACGCGCACGCCATAGACGTTGAACGAGAAGCCACTCGCGTTCAGCGTGTCAGGCGCGCCGTCGTTCGGCGGTGCCGCAGTGCCGGGCGCGACGGAATCGTAGAAGCCGCCATGCTCGTCGTACAGGATGACGAGCAGACTGCTCTGCCAAATCGGTGAATTGCGAATCGCGTTATAGACGCGGGCCGCGAGTTGATCGCCACCGGCCAAACCATCCATGGGATGCTGCGATGTACCGCCCTCGTACGTATCGTGGACGATGTCGCCATACGCGGGCTCGATAAACGTGTAGCGGGCCGTATAGCCGGCCGCGAGATCGTCCGCGAAGTGCGACAGGTCATCGACATCGAAAAAGCTGACGCCTCTGAGCGATGCAACTTGCGGCACGCGTCCCAGGAGCGTGCCCGTTTCGTCCTGATAGAGGCGGTAGCTATCCCCACCGGTCTTGCGGAGCGCGTCGAAAATCGAACCCTTCGGATAGCCGAAGCCGTCCACGGTCTCCCATTCGGCCAGCTCAGCGCGAGTCGGCGAATGGTCCAGTCCGGCCGATGACGCACCGTGCAAGAAGAATCGGTTCGGCCACGTCGGGCCCGGCATCGACGAGTGCCAGCCATCGCAGAGTACGAACTCCGTCGCCAGTCGATAGAGAGACGGCGCCTGCTTCTCGATGTCGGCGCCGAGCATGATCTTGCCGACGTCGGCCGGCTGCGGCGGCGAGCCTTCCGTCTGCGTCGTCGCGTAGTTCGCGACAAAGCCGGAGTTGTTGATTGCGGGGTACGCCTGGCCCCTTTGAAATCGCGCACCGGCGCCGCATAGTTGTTCGACGACGTCGGCAAATTCATGCCCGGGATCGGTGGGCATCTGATCGGGCGCACCTCCGCCGAACGCGTATGTCGCGTTCGCGTACGGGTTGGAATCGTTGGAAGTCGCTGCGACGATGCCGGGCATGCCCGACAACGCGAACATGTGGTCGAACGATCGGTTTTCGAGCATCAGCACGAATACGTGCTTGATACGCTCCGGGAGCGGCGGCGCGGATTCGGCCGTTGCTTCGTCGGTCATGTTCGCCCCTTATCGTCAGATGGTAACCGGCCTGATTCTAGCCACCTTTTCGCGCAAGCCAAAGCCAATCGTGGGTCACTACGCCGAACGGACAAGGCCTACGCAAAGTCGGTCGTCGCGTGACTCGGCGCTGCCGAACAAATGCTACGATCGATGGCATGCATATTTGATCCAGGCGAACGATGGCGACGTTGTACGAGACGTTGGGTGTGCGCGAAGACGCCACTGATGATGAAATCAAGCGCGCATATCGAAGGGCCGCGATGAAAGCGCATCCCGACCGCAATGTCGGGCGCGAAGCGTCGGCACACGCACGATTTCAGGAAATCAAGGAAGCTTACGCGATCCTGTCGGACCCGGTGCAGCGCCGCGTCTACGATTCGGTCTATGCCGAGGAGGTGAGCCGTCTCGCTCGCCGCCGCGACGAAGAAGAGCGCTTAAAGGCCAAGCGTGAGGCGGCGCGCCAGGCCGAGTACGCGCGCTTCGTGAGGCTCGCGATGCGCTTCGCCGAACGCGGCTATAACCGCGACGTCCTGTTTGGTGTGCTATTGGGGCGCGATTGCGAAGTCGAGCTCGCCGGACGCATCGCTGATAGCGTTGCCGCGCTGCATGCCTCGCGACAATCGGCCCCATCTCGGGATGCGAACGAGGATGATCGAGCGCCCCTCGACGAGGAAGCTGTGACGCAGGCGGCGGCACCCGAGAATCCAGACCCGCAATCGGAACCACAATCGAAACCGGACACCTCGCGGCGGGACCCGGAGCCAACGCCGAGCGAGGACGCCGATACGCGGGGTGAACGCGCGCATGCCAACTTGTTCAGTACGTTGTGGCATGGCGTTTTCGGGCTGCGCCAGTAAGAAACACCATTGGCGATCCCGCAACGCGGAGACACCGATTCGGCAATCGCATTGCGCTCGCACCACCGCCTAGGGCTCGTTGCGCAGGTACCCCTCCTTCGAAGGATCGCGCATGCGTAGCGCGACGATGCCGGCGAATGCGCACATCGCTGTCACGTACCAGTAGAACATCGACTCGCTACCCGCCTGTTTCAGCCACAGTGCAACGTACTCGGCCGAACCGCCGAAGATCGCGTTGGCAACCGCATACGAGAGGCCGACTCCGATTGCGCGAACCTCGGGTGGGAACATTTCCGCCTTGATAAGGCCGCTAATCGACGTATAGAAGCTCACGATCGCGAGCGCGGTCACGACCAGGGCAAACGCCGCATAAGGGCTCGTTACGCCAGCGAGTGCATGGAGCAAAGGCACCGTACCGATAACCGCGAAAGAAGCAAACAACAGCATCGATCGACGCCGGCCGATGCGATCGGACAGCGCACCGAAAAGCGGCTGCATCAGCATGTAGACAAAGAGCGCGCCGGTCATCACCGTACTCGCGGTCTTTGCATGCATGCCCGCGGTATTCACGAGGTACTTTTGCATGTAAGTCGTGAACGTGTAGAAGACGAGCGATCCGCCTGCCGTGAAACCGACGACAGTCAGAAACGCACCGCGATGCTGCCACAATCCGCGGATCGTACCGGCCTCCCGGCGCGAGCGGGTTTCCGTGGTGGCGGTTTCGTCGAGGGACTTGCGCAGATAGAGTGCGACCAGCGCTGCAACGGCCCCCATGACGAACGGAATTCGCCACCCCCAGGCCTTCAAGTCCTCGGTGCTCAGCGTCTGCTGCAAGACAACGAGCGCGAGCACGGCGCAAAGTTGGCCGCCGATGAGCGTCACATATTGAAACGAAGCGAAGAAACCGCGCCGCCCTTGCATCGCGACTTCGCTCATGTAAGTCGCGCTAGTCCCGTACTCGCCGCCAACGGACAGCCCCTGGAAAAGCCTTGCGACCAGCAGCAGCGTGGGGGCAAGCACACCAATTTGAGCGTAGGTGGGCAGTACGGCGATCACGAGCGAGCCGCCGCACATCATGAACACGGACACCATCATCGCCGTGCGTCGGCCGTGCCTGTCCGCCAGCCGCCCGAAGAACCAGCCCCCGATCGGACGCATGAGAAAGCCGGCCGCGAACACGCCGGCAGTGTTGAGCAGTTGTGTTGTGGTATTGCCGCCCGGGAAAAAAGCGGGGGCGAAATACAATGCGCAGAACGAATAGATGTAGAAGTCGAACCACTCGACCAAGTTGCCCGATGATGCCGCCACAATGGCAAAGATGCGCCGCCGCGTATTGCTTTCGGCGATGAGAAGCTGAGTCGACTGGTCCGTCATAGAGATTTCGCTATTGCCTTTTTCAAGAAATGGAGAATTCCGCGCCCTGCTCGCACGCCGGGAAGAAAGACCGCCCCTCGCGAGTTTGATGTCGCGATAATGTAATTATCTTGAAAGATTTATGCAATGTAGGGGCAATCGCTCATTGCGCGGCAGGGTGCTGCGGCTGCACCGCAACTGCGAGCCGGACCGGATAGGCCAGATTCGGTGCGGCAAATAGACACCGGAGCGAAATATTGAAAGGAGCTGCGAGGAATAGCCGGCTCCAGGCATGTTCGATGCCCGTCAGCCGCGCCCGCCAAATTTCGGATGCTTATCCTTCGAAGTCCAGATTGCCGAGCAGGATGGCGGGCTCCGCTTGCGAGCGTGACGCGAAATCGATGTCGCGTGCGGCCTCCCATGCCGACAGCTTGCGCGGCAAGGCTTCGAGGTAATGCGCGAAGCGTGCGCGGCCATGGGGACCGACAAGCGTTTTGATTTCGTCAGGGTCCCACGTGAACCGGATGTTGAGCGGATGTTGATAGCCGCGTATATGCTCGTGCGGCGCACTGCGCAACACGATGGCGGTGGGATGCTCAGCATCGCCACACGGAACCACCTCCGCGCGTGCTTTTCCTTCGAAGATCTGAGCCAGCGTCTGTGCGATACGCGGCGCGAATTCGATATCGAATCGGCGGGCCAGGTCGGCATCCATCAAATGTCTCCAGACGAACGCCAATCGTAGCACGCGGGTCCATTGAGTCGCAGGAGCGCTCGAGCGAGGCGATGACCGGCACAAGAGCACGGCGCTTTTCCGTCCAGGAAAGCCTGCTTGATAATCCGTCGATTTTCGCGCGCGTCGAACTCCCGCAACATGTCTCCACGATGTCAATCCAATCAACGGAGACAACTGCCATGAAGCGTCCTTTGGAAGGCGTTCGGATACTCGAAATGGGACAGCTCATCGCCGGACCCTTCGCCGCAAAAATGTTGGCCGAGTTCGGTGCCGACGTCATCAAGATGCAATCGCGTGACGACTTTCTTCCATTTCGCGGAGCCGTCGCTCGATCGCACCGATCTGCTCGCTCAATCGCTGCGGCCCGTTCCACTGCATACGCGTGGTATCGATCAGTACCCCGGCAGACGCTCTGACACGCCGGCCAGCACTTCCGGCAGCGCTTTATCGAGCGCGGCACATAGGATGCTGGAAGCCAGGCACCGATTGGCATCCGTCTGCCCGTGATGACGGCGCTCCATACCCCGCCCAACGTATCGGAGGTCCATGCATGAACACGCCTTCCTCGCCACGACGCTTCGCAACGTGGCTGACTGTCCTGTTTGCCGGGATATCTGGTCTCTACCTCGTTGTGGGCGGTATCTGGCTGATCGCGGTCGGCGGGTCGCCTTACTACCTGATCGCCGGCATCGTCATGCTCGTGGTCGCGGCTCTCGTGTACCTTCGTCACGGATTGGCGTTGGGGCTTTATGCGCTGCTGCTCATCGGTACGTTGATCTGGGGGATCGCGGAAATCGGATTCGACTTCTGGGCGCTCGTGCCACGCATCGATGTCCTCGTGATTTTCGGCATCTGGTTATTGCTGCCGTTCGTCTATCGCTTTTCCACGACTCCATCCGCGCGCCCTGGCGCGATTGCATTAGCGATCTGCCTCGTGCTGACCGGCGCCGCACTCGCGTACGCATCGTTCAACGATCCGCAGGTAATCAACGGCACAATCACGGCGAGTGCGACAGGCTCGGGCGGCGGACAAGCTCCGGCGCATCCTGACGACTGGCGGGCCTACGGCCGCACACAGGCCGGCACGCGCTATTCCCCGCTCGCGCAAATCAATCAGCAAAACGTAAAAGACCTGCAACCCGCGTGGACGTTCGAAACCGGCGACAAAAAGGGGCCCCACGACCCCGTCGAAATCACGGACGAAGTCACACCGCTCAAGGTCGGCGACATGCTTTATCTCTGCTCGCCTCACCAGATACTTTTTGCGCTCGACGCGGCAACGGGCAAGGAAAAATGGAAGTTCAATCCCGGTCTCAAGCCCGACCCGAGCTTTCAGCACGTGACGTGCCGGGGCGTGTCCTATCACGAAACGACCGCGGCAGCGTCAGCCGCGAACGGCAAGGACCAAGCCACCTCGGCTCCGTGCGCGCGCCGCGTCATCCTGCCCGTCAACGATGGTCATCTCTTCGAGCTCGACGCCGAAACCGGTCAGCGTTGCGCCGGCTTCGCCGATAACGGCGACCTCGATCTTCAGCATCTGCAGCCCGTCACGACGCCAGGGCAGTTCGAGCCGACCTCTCCCCCCATCGTGACGAATAAGATCATCGTCGTCGCCGGTTCGGTGACGGACAACTATTCGACGCGCGAGCCGTCGGGCGTCATACGCGGCTTCGATGTCGACACCGGCAAGCTCGTCTGGGCGTTCGATCCGGGCTCCGATACGCCCAACGCGATCCCCGACGATCAGCACACCTTCGTGCACAATTCGCCGAACGCATGGGCACCCGCCGCTTACGACCCGAAACTCGATCTTGTCTACCTGCCGATGGGCGTCACGACGCCCGACATCTGGGGGGGCGATCGCACGCCCGAAGACGAACGCTATGCGAGCGGGCTGCTGGCCCTCAACGCATCGACGGGCAAGCTCGCCTGGTTCTATCAGACCGTCCATCACGACCTGTGGGACATGGATCTGCCTGCTCAGCCGACACTCGCCGACATCACCGACAGCAACGGCAAAGTGACTCCGGTCGTCTATGCGCCCACCAAGACTGGCAATATCTTCGTCCTCGATCGTCGCACCGGCGCGCTGGTCGTGCCCGCTCCAGAGCGGCCGGTTCCACAAGGCGCGGCGAAAGGCGATCATGTTTCGCCGACGCAGCCGTACTCCGAGCTGACGTTTCGCCCCACCAAGAATCTGACGGGAGCCGACATGTGGGGCGCGACTATGTACGATCAGCTCGCATGCCGCGTCATTTTTCACCGCCTGCGCTATCAGGGTCCGTTCACGCCGCCGTCGGAACAGGGCACGCTCGTCTTCCCCGGCAATCTCGGCATGTTCGAGTGGGGCGGACTCGCCGTCGATACGGATCGGCAGATCGCGATTGCCAATCCCATCGCGCTGCCATTCGTTTCGCGCTTGATCCCGCGCGGCCCTGGCAACCCGATCGAACCTCCCGCAGCCGGGCAAAGCGGTACCGGCACTGAGGTCGGCATTCAGCCGCAGTACGGCACGCCTTTCGGCGTGACGCTCAATCCTTTCATGTCCCCGATCAATCTGCCGTGTAAAGAACCGGCATGGGGTTACGTCGCGGCGATTGACCTGAAGACGAACAAAATCGTATGGAAAAAGAGGATCGGAACAGTACGCGATACCGCGCCCGTGCCGCTGCCGTTTAAGATGGGAATGCCGATGCTCGGCGGTCCCGTCACGACCGCGGGGCATGTCTTCTTCATCGGCGCCACGGCGGACAACTACATCCGTGCATACAGCACCGATACGGGAGAGGAACTCTGGCGCGCGCGGCTTCCCGCGGGAGGCCAGGCCACGCCGATGACCTACGAGGTCAACGGCCGGCAGTTCGTCGTCATCGCGGCGGGCGGCCATGGCTCGTTCGGTACGAAGCTCGGCGATTATGTGGTTGCTTATGCGCTGCCCGCTCACCAATGAACGATTGGGCATAGCAGATTCGGATTTGCGCCAGCATTTGCGCGACCAGGCACGCGCGATGTTTCAGTAGTGATACAAGCGCAACACTCTCGTTTTCGTCGGTTTTGGGGCGCGACCGCCTGATATCGCAGCGGCCGGTCGCCGCCGAGCCGGCGAGGGAAACCGTAATGATACGCAATCGCCGCGAATCATCTGATCTGACGGTGGCCGACAAGCATATCGAACGATGCCTCGAATTGATACGGGCCCAGGAAGGCCGCGTACAGCGTGCGAAGAACCGCAGCATTGATGACGGCACATCTGAACGACTATTGACGCTCCTTCGGGAGACCGCCGACGTGATGGCGTTTCATCGCGCGGTGATGCAGCGGGAAACCGCCGATGGTAGCGGCTGGACGGGGCGGCCTGAAGCTGAGGCGTTCGATGCTGGAACGTCGCAGCCGCGTCCGCTCCTTTCGACGCAATCCCCTAAACCGGTCATCGTGTTACTCGTCGACGACGACCCGAACGTGCTTGGCGCGCTCGAAGCGATCGTCGCGGAGGGCGGATACAAGGTTCTTACCGCGGAGAATGGCAAGGATGCCCTCGAAAAAGCGCGGGGCCAGCCTCCTGACGTAGTCGTGTCAGACGTGATGATGCCGGTCATGGATGGGCCGGCGCTCGTCGACGCAATGGCAGCCGATGGCCGACTGTCCGACGTCCCCGTCGTCCTCAACTCCGCGCAGGCGGCTCCGCCGCCGGTGCACGTCGATGCTTTCCTGAAAAAGCCGTACGCGCCGGGGCAGTTGCTCGATCTGATACGGCATCTCGTCGAGGAACGTCTGCGCCGCGTCGCCGGAGCGATGGGCAGGCGATGAGACGACGAACGGCATACCGGACATTCGCTTACAAATGTCACTTTTTCGAGGGGGCTTCGGCCAACGATGGCGGTTATATTCAACCTCAGAGAACCAACACGAAGAGGAGGTCGCCATCATGAGTGCCTTGATGAGCGCGCGGAAATCGACATCGATACGGACGTGGTCAATCGTTGTAGTCGCCACTATGTTGCTCACCGTCGCGTGCGGCACTGGAGCCGCCGCGTTCGCCGGGCTGCTGCCTTCGTCGAAAGGCGTCGCCATGGCTGTCACCGCCATACCGTTGATCGATGTTCAATTCGAGACCTCCGCGAGGGCGGACCATCATCGCGCAGTCAACCTCGAAGGTCGCGCACTGCTTCACGCTTGATTTCACCGGGATGGGCGTTCGCGCATGTCATGTCAAGTGTCGCGCCGTGAAGTCAAAGCGCTGGCTCGGCCCGTCTCGCTCGGTAGCCCGCGCCAGGATGCGGCTCCGATAACCGCGCGCCGCGTCGGTGCAGCTTCTCACGCAACGTGCCCGGCGCATAGTCAGTCTTGTAGATGCCGCGCCGCTGCAGTTCCGGCACGACGAGCTCGACAAAGTCGCGGAACGTCTCGTGCGTCAGCGCATAAGCCAGGTTGAAGCCATCCACGTCGGTTTCCTCGACCCACGACTGCAGCTCGTCCGCCACCTGCACCGGATCGCCTACGGTGAGCGGCCCCAGGCCGCCTATGCCGCCCCACTTCGCGATCTCTCGCACGGTCCAGACACGTGTCGGGTCCGCGCTCGACAACGCTTCGACGGCCGACTGTACCGCGTTGCTCTCGACGTATTGGAGCGGTTCGTCGAGGTCGTACTTCGAGAGGTCGATGCCGGTCCAGCCGGACATCAGCGCGAGCGCACCCTCGTCGCTCGCATAGCGCCGATAGTCGGCATGCTTCGCGTGCGCCTCGGCCTCGGTTGCACCCGTGATCACGGTGTGCAGGTTGAAGATCAACACGTCGTGCGGGTCGCGGCCGAAGCGCTTCACACGCGCGCGGATGTCGGCGACGAACGCCTTCAGGATGACGCGCGATGGCGCAGCAATGAAGATGCATTCGGCGTGCTGCGCAGCGAAATCCTTGCCGCGCTTCGATGCACCCGCCTGGTAGAGCACCGGCGTGCGTTGCGGCGACGGCTCGCTGAGATGAATGCCGGGCACGTCGAAATAGCGGCCGCGATGACCGATCGGATGCACTTTCGACGGCTCGGTGAACACGTGCCGCGCCGCATCGCGCACGACCGCGTCGTCTTCCCACGATGCTTCCCACAGCTTATAGCAGACCTCGAGGTATTCGTCGGCGAGCGCATATCGTTCGTCGTGGTTCGCCTGTGCGGGCAGGCCGACGTTGCGCGCGGCGCTGTCGAGATACGACGTCACGATGTTCCACCCGATCCGGCCGTTGGTCAGGTGATCGAGCGTCGACATTCGGCGCGCGAACGGATAGGGATGCTCGTACGATAGCGAACACGTCACGCCAAAGCCGAGATGCTCGGTGACGTGCGCCATCGCCGAGACGAGCAGGATGGGATCGTTGACGGGCACCTGTGCGGCCTGGCGGATCGCCGCTTCACCGCTGCCCTGATAGACGTCGTAGATGCCGAGTACATCGGCAATGAATAGCCCGTCGAACTTGCCGCGCTCGAGCAGCTTGGCGAGATCGGTCCAATAGCCGAGCTCGCGGTAGCGCCATGAGCTATCGCGCGGATGGGCCCACAAGCCGGGCGACTGGTGCCCGACGCAGTTCATGTCGAACGCGTTGAGGCGGATCTGTCTCGTCATGACGCGCGCCTCAGTTCCAGGGATGGCGCGCGGGTTTCACGCCGTTCAGGTAGTAGTTGCCGACGAGGTGGTATTTCCAGCGCACGGGATCGTGCAGCGTATGCGTGCGTGCGTTGCGCCAGTGGCGGTCGAGATTGTGCTCGGAAAGCGTCGCCTGGGTGCCGGCAAGCTCGAACAGTTTCTCGCCCGCGAGGAGCGCGATTTCGGTGGTCAGCACTTTCGCCTCGCCAACCGCGACCGACGCCCGCGCGACGTCGTCCTCGCTCGTCTCGGGCTTGGCCGTAATCTCGTCGAGCACGCGTGCGGCGCGCTCGAGCAGCGCATCGGCCGCGTGCAATTGGATATGCAGGCGACCGATCTCTCGGACGATGAGCGGATCGTCGGCAGCGCGCTCGACGTTGCTGTCGATCCACGGACGCGTGCGCTCACGTACGAAACGCAGTGTGTCCGCGAGCGCCGCGTGCGCAATGCCCGCATCGATCGCCGCCTGGATGATCTGTGAGATCGGGCCGTTCAGCGTCGGCAGATCCGATACGCGATGAGCGGGAAACACGTGTGACGCGGGCACGCGCACATTCTCGAGCACCACGGTGCCGCTTGCGGTCGTGCGCTGACCAAAGCCCGACCAGTCGTCGATCACCGACAGACCTGGCGTGCCCTTTGGGATATAGGCAAGCCAGCCCTTGCTGGCTTCGTCGAGGCCGAGTACCGGGACGTAGTGCGCGAACAGCGCTCCCGTCGAATAGAATTTGGTCCCTTCGACCAAGTAGCCGTCGCCATCGCGCGTCACGCGTGTCTTGAGGTCGAGGACATGCTTCGTTCCCTTCTCCGAGAAGCCGTTGCCGAAGCGCTTACCCGCGAGCACCTCCGCGAAAAAAAATCGCTTCTGTTCGGGTGTCCCTGTCAGCGCGATCACGTCGACGAGACCGAAGTGATTCTGCGGCAGTTGTCCGAGCGATGGATCCGCCGCGGCAACGATCTTTACGACCTCGGTCAATGTGACGAACGATACGCCAGCGCCTCCATAGGCTTTCGGCACGGTGATGGCCCAGAGACCGGTCTGCGAGAACCACTCAACCTCATCGCGCGGCAACCGCCGCTCGCGATCGCGCAGCCCGGCTTCTTCGGCGAGGCGCTTCGCAAGCTCGTGCGCGATGGCGACCGCCTCTTCGTCGCTTGCAATGATGCGCGTGGCGTTCGCCGCCGGCGCATCGTCATGCGGGGAAACGAGTTCGTCGATTACTGTCATGCAAAACTCCGCCTCGGTGATTGTGTGCACAAACTATCAGCGACCTTTGGCGAGGCCAAACGAGGCTTCGGAAGATCTTTATTCATTCGGGCAACGAATCGATTTCAGCGCCGCGGTAATTTGCTAATTGCGTCGCAAGCAATATCGATAGCGAAAATCCATTGTTTCGGTCGGCGGGCATTGTTGAGTAAAGTCACAGCGGAATGACCCTTCTTTCACAACCACAGCGTCTTTACTTTCACCACATCATGGTCCACCGAATGCTCGCCTCGGTCCCGCGCATGCGCGGACACATTTTTTCGCCGCTCGTCGCAGTCGCAGCGCTGGCAATCGCACTAGCCGGTTTTGCTACGGCCGGTCACGCGCAAGGTCCAGACGACGCGAACGGCAGCGACAGTAATATCCCCTCGCTCAAAGGTAAGCGAATCGGCATTACCGCCGCCGGCACGGACCATTACTGGGACCTCAAGGCATATCAAGGCGCGATAGATGAAGTGAAGCGACTCGGGGGCACACCGATCGCGCTCGACGCGGGCCGCAACGACAACCGCCAGATCGCGCAGATCCAGACGCTGATCGCTCAGAAGCCGGATGCGATCGTCGAGCAGCTCGGCACGGCATCGGTGCTCGAACCGTGGTTGCAGAAAATCCGTCAGGCAGGCATCCCGCTCTTCACGATCGATACCGCGTCACCGTCCAGCATCAACGACACGACATCCGACAACTTCTTCATCGGCGAGCAACTGGCTCTCAAGCTCGTCAACGATATCCACGGCGAAGGCAACATCCTCGTCTTCAACGGCTTTTATGGCGTGCCTGTCTGCGCGATCCGTTACGATCAGTTGAAAGCCGTGCTCAAGTACTACCCGAAGGTCCATATCATCGAGCCCGAGTTGCGCGACGTGATACCGAATACGGTCCAAAGCGCCTATGCACAGGTGAGTCAGCTTCTCGCCAAGTATCCGAAGGGACAGGTCGCCGCGATATGGGCGGCGTGGGACGTGCCGCAGGTAGGCGCCACGCAGGCGGTCGACGCCGCGCATCGCAGCGAAATCAAGACCTATGCCGTGGACGGCAGCCCCGACGTCGTGACGCTCGTCAAAGACCCGAAATCGAGCGCGGCCGCCGTCGTCGCGCAGCAACCCGCGCTGATCGGCAAGACCGCCGTCGACAACATCGCGCGCTATCTCGCCGGCAACCGCGGTCTGCCGCCGTACACCTACGTGCCGTCGATTCTCGTCACGAAGGACAACGCGGCATCGCTGCAGCAAACGCTCGGTCAGATCGCGTCGCAATGAGCGCGGTCGCCACCCCCGCAGCGCTCGCGCTCTCCGGCATCGTCAAGCATTTCGACGGTGTGCCGGCACTGCGCGGAGCGTCGCTCGAGATAGCACCGGGCACGGTCCATGGTCTCGTCGGCCAAAACGGCGCGGGCAAGTCGACGCTGATCAAGATCCTCGCGGGCATCCACGCAGCCGATGCGGGCACGGTCAAGGTGCATGGCGTGCCTCAGCCCGGTGGCGTTGCCCCGGCCGAGATTGCGTTCATCCATCAAGAACGCCTGCTGTCACCGACATCCACAGTGGCCGAAGCCCTCGCGCTCGGCAACGAACCGGCGCTCGGACCGCGTATCGCGGGGCCTCTGCGGTTGATCGACGCCCGCCGCCTGAAGCAGCAGGCGCGCGATGCGCTGCGCGAGCACTTCGGGATCGAACTTCCGCCGAACCGGCTGATCGGTGAACTCAGCGTGGCCGAACAACAGATCGTGCAGATCACGCGTGCGCTTTCGCGCGCGCCGCGGATCCTCGTGTTCGACGAGCCGACGGCCGCGCTCGTCGCACGCGAAGTGGATCGCCTGCTCGCCACGATCGACACGCTGCGCGCTCGGGGTATGACGGTCGTCTATGTGTCGCACTACCTGAACGAGATCGCGCAGATTTGCGACAAGGTGAGCGTGTTGCGCGACGGTCTCGATGTTGCGCACCTCGATGCGCGCGCGACACCGATCGAGGCACTCGTCGAGGCGATGATCGGTGCGCCCGTCGTCACGCACACGCGGAGCTCGACGCGCACACCCGGCGACCTGGCGCTCACCGTGCGCGATCTCGCCGCGCCGGGCCGTTTTGAAAACGTCTCGTTCGACGTGCGGCGCGGCGAAGTAGTCGGCATCACCGGCTTGCTCGGCTCCGGCGGCAAGGGCGTGCTGCGCGCGCTATTCGGCCTGGAGCGCGGCGTCGCGGGCGCGATCGGCGTCGCCGGCCGGCCGGTGCGACTGCGCCGGCCGCTCGATGCCGTGCGCAACGGCATTGCATTCGTGCCGGAGGACCGGCGCACGCATGGCGTCGCGACGGCGCTCTCGGTGCGCGAGAATACGTCGCTCGCAAGCCTGCGGCGCGTGAGCCGCTTCGGCCTGCTGGCGCGGCGGCGCGAGACAGATCTCGTGAAGCGGCTCGTCGCGGCGCTCCGGATCCGCACACCGGGCGCCGAAACAACGGTGCGGCATCTATCGGGCGGCAATCAGCAGAAGGTCGCGCTCGCGAAGTGGCTGAGCCGTTCGTCGTCGATCTATCTGCTCGACGAGCCGACGGTTGGCGTCGACGTCGGCGCCAAAGGAGAAATCTATCGGCTGCTCGACGAGTTGGTGCAAAACGGCGCTTGCGTACTCCTGTTCTCGAGCGATCTCATCGAGCTGCTCGGCGTCACGGATCGCGTGCTGGTGATGAAGCGCGGGCGCATCGTGCGCGAGCTCGTGTCGCGCGAGACGAACACGCAAACGGTGCTCGCCTGGGCGGCCGGTGCCCGTGAGGCTGTCGCGGAACGCGAAAGGGAGGTGGCGTAATGCTGCGCAGCGGTGCCGTCCTCGCGTTCGCCTTGGTGTTGGCCGTGTTCGCTGTGACTTCGCCACTCTTCCTGACCATTGCCAACCTCGCGAACGTACTGCAGCAGTCGATCGTGGTCGGCCTGCTCGGCTTCGGCCTGACTATCGTGCTGATCGCGGGCGGCCCGGATCCGATCCGCGGCGGGCTCGATCTCTCGGTTGCCGCGAACCTTGGTTTCTGCGCAGCCGTCTATGCCGTGACGCAGCGCAGTGGGTGCGGCCCTGCCCTGTCGGCCGTATTCACGCTCGCAGCGGGCGCAGCGGTGGGCGCGCTCAACGCGATTGCGGTCATCGTGCTGCGCATCGTGCCGCTGCTCGCGACGCTGACGACGATGAATATCGCGGCCGGCTTGGAACTCGTGCTCACACAAAACACTTCAATATCGGCGAGTGGGACGCTGACGAACTGGCTACTCGACGATGGCTCTTTCGGCGTCCCGCACCTCGCGTATGCGCTGTTGCTTGCCGCGACTCTCTTTACCTTGCTCGTGCACTACACGCCGTTCGGCCTGCGGCTCGCGGCGGTGGGCGCGCATCGCGATGCCGCGCAAGCGGCCGGCTTGCGCACGCGGCGCTATCTGGCCGCGAGCTACCTGCTGAGCGGCATCGCGGCAGCGCTGGCCGCGCTTGCGTCGACTGCGCTGCTGAGCGGCAGCGCCCCCGGCGCCGGCGACAATCTGCTCGCGGTAGTCGCGGCGGCACTGCTCGGCATCGTATTTTCGCGGCGGCTCGTGCCGACGATCCCGGGCACACTGTGCGCGGTGCTGTTCGTGGGCGCGATCGTCAACGGCTTTCAGCTCGACAACGTGTCGAGCTATTACGTCAACGGCGTCGAGGGCGCGCTGATCCTTTTTGTGGTCGCGACGACCGCGATCGTGCGACGCAGGCGTGCCGGGAGCAACGTCTATGACTGACTCTGACAAACGCCACTTCACCCGACGACTCATCGCGCGCCTTTCGCAGCTGCGACGCTTCGGGCTCGTCGCCGCGCTGCTCGCCGTCATCGCATTCTTCGCGGCATTTGCGCCGGGTTTCGCGCGGCCCGGCAACGTCGCGGACGTGCTCCTCAACAATTTTGCACTG
Source organism: Trinickia symbiotica (assembly GCF_002934455.1). Classification (GTDB taxonomy): domain Bacteria; phylum Pseudomonadota; class Gammaproteobacteria; order Burkholderiales; family Burkholderiaceae; genus Trinickia; species Trinickia symbiotica. The sequence goes on from NZ_PTIR01000003.1 coordinate 41,180, forward strand.
CTGACGATTGCCGCACTCGGCATGACGCTCGCCGTATCGCTCGGCGCGGTGGATCTGTCGCTGGGCACGTCGATCGATGTCGCGAGCCTCGTGTTCGTGCTGCTATGCGCGCATCAAACGAACGTGGCGCTCGCGGCGCTCGGCGGCCTCGCCGCCGCATTCGTCACGGGCGCACTGAACGCGGTGCTGGTTGCGCGCATCGGCATCGCGCCGTTTCTCGCGACCCTCGGCACGCTTTTCATCGGGCAGACCGTTCAGCAGCTCGCGACCGACGGCGGCCAGCCGGTCTATCTGCTCAACGTGGCAGTGCCGCCGCTTTTCGGCGCGCTCGCTCACGGAGAAATCGCGCATATCCCCGTGCCGTTATGGATCGTTGGGGGGCTCGCGCTCGCCCTGCACGTCGTCCTCTCGCATTCGGTTTTCGGCCGCCAGATTGCGGCGCTCGGTGCTCAACCGGGCGTTGCTCGCTACTCGGGCCTCCCCGTGCCGGCGATCGTCAGCGTAACGTTCATCGCCAGTGCGCTGCTTTATGGTGTGGTGGGGCTGCTGCTCTCGTCGACGGTGAAAGCCTATGTGCCGCAGGCGGGCAACGGCTACCTCATGAATGCGATTGGCGCGACTTTCATCGGCACGACACTGTCGGCGTCGGGCCGGGCAAATGTCGCAGGCACGCTGCTCGGTGTGCTGCTCTTGAGCCTGGTCGCGAACGGGCTGCTTTTAATCGGCTGGAACTTCTACTGGCAGCAAGTTGCGACGGGCGTCGTCATTTTTCTCGTGCTCGGAATCAGTTTCGCGCGGCGCGAGGCGCGACATGCGTAAGAGTCGGCGCGGCAAGCCCGCGCGACGTCGACTCAACGGTAACCGCTACCGCTCGGCGACTGTTGGCGCTCGTCAACGGCGCTGGATCGAGCACCGCCAAGTGCTTTCGCTATTTCCGCGACAAGTTGCTTCTGTTGATACGGTTTTCTTAGTCGTGGAATATCCATGCTCATCGCCTGCGGCAAATCGGCGTATCCAGTGGCGATGAGGATCGGGAGGCCTGGCCTCAGTTCTCGCGCGGCGCGCGCCAACTGCGCACCGGTCATTTTGGGCATCGCATAGTCGGTTATCAGGAGATCCACGTTGCGCCCTTGCTCGAGCACACTGAGCGCATCGGCGCCCGAATTGACTTCGATGACTTCATGCCCCATGTCCTCGAGAAGATAGGCGGTGCTCGTCGAGATCAGGGCATCGTCGTCGACAAGCAGGATCGTGGCTCGCGCGGCAACTGCCGGTTCGATTACCGGTGATTCCGGTTCCGCGGTCGCCGGCACCGAAAGCGCTTGCGAAGTCACGGGCAGCCATAACTCAGCCTGCGTGCCGCGGCCAGCCGCGCTACTGAGCCGCAACGCGCCGTTCAATTGCAGAGCCAACCCATGAATCATGGAGAGCCCAAGGCCCGTTCCCTTGCCGACTTCCTTGGTCGTAAAAAAAGGCTCCGTCGCGCGCGAGAGCGTCTTCGGATCCATTCCGTGTCCTGTATCGCTAACGGTGAGGCGCACATAGTCGCCAGCCTCGAGGTCCGCGCATTTTGACGAGTGAACCGCGTCGACGGCTATCGAGACCGCTCCGCCATCGGGCATGGCGTCACGCGCATTAACCACGAGATTGAGCACCGCGAGCTCGATCTGGTTGGCATCCACGAGCGTAAGCGGCAGATCTTCAGGCAACGCGAACTTCAGTTCGATGCTCGCCCCCACGGAGCGCTCCAGCAGATCGATCATTCCGCGAACGAGATGGGACAGGTGAGTCGGTTCAATCCTGAGGTCTTGCTGTCGCGTGAATGCAAGTAGACGCTGAGTCAACGATGCGCCGCGCTGGGCGCCCCGAAGCGCGCCATCGATCAGTCGCACGATCCTTTCGTTGGACGCTTGCTTGCGCAACAGCTCGAGGTTGCCCATGACCGCCATCAGCAGGTTGTTGAAGTCATGTGCTACGCCGCCCGTCAGCTGCCCGATCATTTCCATTTTTTGAACCTGGCGCAGCGCCTCTTCCGTGCGCTCGCGTTGCCGCATCTCCTCGAGCACCGCTTCATGCGCGCGCTCGAGCTGAGCCGTCCGCTCGGCCACCTTTGCCTCGAGCGTCTCGTTGAGGCGCCGCAGTCGCGCCTCGCTTTCGTGCAACTCCTCCATGCGGGAACGGGCTTCATATTGGCGGTAACGGCCCCGTCGCGCGTTTTGTACCACGCTCACGAACGTCATCGGGTGAAACGGGCGTTCCAAAAAGATGACGTTACGGAGCGCTTCCGATAGGCTTTGCGCGTCGGCGATGCGATCGGAAAGGCCTCCGCGCTGCGTAAGCACGATGAATGGAAGATCCGACCAGGGCGGCTGTCTCGCCACCCAGGCCGTCGCCGCGCCCAGATCCGCATCGCACAGCGCTTCCTGGGTCAGGACAGCGCATCCGATGTCATCGCCCAGCAGCGCTGAAAGGTGCGTGAGATCGCTGCATATGATGGACTCGGTCTCCGACTGCCGCAGCAGCGCAGCCGCGATCGCGGCGTCTCGCCCGTGTGGCGCCAGGATCAAAGCTCTTCCATCAATTTCAGTCGGCGTTGTCATTGCCGGCGACGACAGATTTGAGCAGTGGTCCGGTCGTTCCGACAAAGGTCGGCACGCCGTGCAGTACCCCCTGGAAGCCGTCGAGGGGTGCCCCCACCGTCAGCCCCGCCTGGCCGATACGGAACTCACGGATCGTTTCTTCGTGGCGCCCCATGCGCTTCTTGATGACTGACACGGCACGCCGGACTCGGCCGAGCGCCTCGAAGTAACGCAGAAGAATGACGGTGTCCGCAAGGTAGGTGACTTCCACGGGAGCCCGCATGTCGCCGACCAAACCATGCTGAGCGACCGTCAGAAACGTCGTCGCGCCTTGCCGATTCAAATACTGCAGCAACTCGTGGATGTGAAGCACGAGCGCGTTTTCCTGCGGCATGGCCGCCTGGTAACCGTTGAGACTGTCGATCACCACCGTTTTCAGCTGCACGTCGTCCACGACGGCGCGGACCCGCTGGGCAAACTCGCCGGGAGACAACTCGGCCGCATCGATCTGCTCGAGGTAAAGATTGCCCGCCTCGGACGCGGCGTCGAATTCGAACCCCATTTTTTGTGTGCGATCGAGCAGCAAGCCGAGTTCTTCGTCGAAGACGAACAATGCCGCTTTCTCTCCACGCTTGAGCGCCGCGGATGCGAACTGCAGCGCAAAGGTGGATTTGCCCGCTCCGGCCGGCCCGAGGATCAACGTGCTGGAGCCCTGTTCGACGCCGCCGCCGAGTAGCGAATCGAGCTCCGCGACGCCACTGCTTACATCAGCGCGCGCAAGCCGCCTGCGGTGCTCCGCGGCGACGAGACGCGGAAATACCGAAACGCCCCCCGCTCGAATCGCGAAATCGTGATATCCGCCGCGAAAAGCCCGGCCGCGATATTTCGAGACCTTGAGCCGGCGCCGCTGCGCCCCGTAGTCGGGTGAAAGCTCCTCCAATTTGATCACGCCATGAGCGATGCTATGAACCGTTTTATCGGCTGCCTCCGAGCTCAGGTCGTCAATCAGGAGGACCGTTGCACCGTACCGGGAAAAATAGTGCTTCAAGGCCAGGACTTGCCGACGGTAGCGAAGGGAGCTCTGGGCAAGCAGGCGGATCTCCGACAGGCTGTCGAGGACAACCCGCTTCGGCCGGGCGCGTTCGAACGCGCCGAGAATGAGCTCGGTGGTCTCCCCCAGTTCGAGGTCGGACGAATACAGCAGAGTCTGGTGTTGATCGGCATCGAGCAGACTCTCGGGAGGGACGACTTCGAACACCACGATGTTGTCGTCGAGAACCCATCCGTGCGAGGCCGCGCCGTTGCGCAACTCCTTTTCCGTCTCGGACAACGTGATGTAGAGGCCCGGCTCGCCCGCCTGCGCACCGGTGATGAGGAATCGAAGCGCGATCGTCGTTTTTCCCGTCCCGGGAGTGCCCTCCAGCAGAAAGAGGTTTCCTTCCGTGAGTCCTCCCATCAACACATCGTCGAGCCCGGGCACACCGGTTCGCGCAGTCCGCGTGCTTGCCGCGTCAGTACTCATCGATCACTCCCAGCTGTTTTAAGGGTCCTGGGGGAAAGACAATTTTTGGCATTGTGGCAAAAACGTCCGCTAACGAAGTCTGGCAGGGTGAAGCGTTCGTGATGGAGCAATTTTTGGACCCGCTCGCGTCGCGCGTCGTCGCCCAGCGGAAGCATTCCGGATAAATGCAACGAGGCTGGCCGGCGAGAACGCCCCGTTCCAAATGACAAAGGGCGCCGAAGCGCCCTTTCGCGGTGGGTGGCAGGCTTTTCATCGCCCTTTTTGCCGACTAGAACTTATGGAGGACGCCGACACGGAACATCAATTGTCGGTTGGTCGACGATGCGTCGGCGATGGAGAAATCGAAGATATCGGCTCGCTTAGCGTCCCCTGCCGCCTGCTGTAATGCGCCCATCGCATACAACGTGGTGCGCTTCGACAGCGAATAGCTGCTCATGAGTGAGAACTGATGGTACTTGGGCTTGCTGCCGCTGTAATCCACCTTGCCGTCGGTATAGGCGTATGCGGCGGCGACCGTCGCGCTCGGCGTGAGGCTGTACGAGCCCCACACCTCGTAGTTGCTGAACCTGACGTCGCTGGTCGTGCCGTTCGCATCCTCGAACTTCGTGTTGGTGTAGTCGACGCCCGCCGTTGCCGCGCCGAAGGCGTAGTCTGCGCCGATCCCGATGATGCGTTCATTATGCGGATTGCCAACGTAGCTGAACGGCCCGCTCGCGCCGATTGCGGCGCCGGTCGTATTCCCTATGAAATCGCCGTCAGTGAAGAGGCTCGCCGGGTTTTTCGCATAAAAATAGGCCGCCCCCGCGTTGAATCCACCGCGCGCATAAGCGGCGCCCAGGCTCCACATGCCCGTGGTGCCCGCCCCCGGCGCGGTCGAATTCGTGAACGAGTACATCCCGCCGAACGTGAAGCCCGCGATCGACGGGCTCGCGTACTTGATGGCGTTGTCGACACGGAACGAGTTGTCGGTGTTGTCGATGTCTCCGCCGCGCACGAACGGCCCGCCGAATTGGCCCACGGCCGTGACCGGCTGAACATAGTCGACGACGGAGTCATACTGCCGGCCGAGGGTCACGGTGCCGAGCCCCTGCTTGGAAAGCCCGACGTACGCCTGCCGTCCGAACTCTCTGCCGCCCTGACGCATCTGACCGTTCTCCAGGCTGAACCCCGCTTCGAGCTTGAAGATCGCGCTCAGGCCATTTCCAAGATCCTCGCTTCCCTTGAGACCCCAGCGGCTGCCGTACATGCCGTCGTAGGTTCCGTCGCGCATCCGCCAAAGCGAGTGGCCGCCGCTGTTGTTGACGTAATCGATACCCTCGTCGATGACCCCGTACAGCGCCACGGACGACTGTGCGGCGGCGATGCCGGGCAGCATGATTCCAAAAACCGCGCACACGCCGGTTAGGACTACTAATTTATTTCCACGATATGTTTTCATCCAAAGCTCCAAACTCACAATCAGTCTTTTCGTTGAACTTCCTATGGCACTACAAAAATCGGTCTTGCGAAGATCCATGCGGACATCATCGCAGTCCTCCAACGGCCAGGCGAAGGAAGCACATCACGCATTGCCTTTGCCATGCTTATGCAAAAAGGCGGACGTCGCGCGCATCCCATTCGACGAGCGCTTGCGTGCCGATCGACAACCCGCTGTCGTGGCGATGGGCGGCCGGCATACGAATCGAAATCTCCTGTTGCCAGGGCGTCGCCACGGCGTAGTGCATCGCATCGCCGAGATAGGTGATGTCGCGCACCGTCACCGGCAGCCCTTCCCTACCGTGCACGCTTTGCAACGCGCGAATGCGCATCTGCTCCGGGCGAATCATGAGCGTGCCGTCGAGCCCCGCCGCGAGCACCGGAGAAAGATGGCCGGTCGTCACCACATGGCCGCTCGGCAATACGCCGTTCGTGCCGCCCTCGCTGTCCGAAGTCACGCGGACCGGCAAGAAGTTTGAATTGCCGATGAAGCTCGCGACGAAGCGCGATGCGGGATTGGCATAGAGCTCTTCCCCGGTGCCGACCTGTTCGATTCGCCCTTTGTTGAATACCGCGATGCGATCCGACAGGCGCAGCGCTTCTTCCTGATCGTGCGTCACATAGAGAATCGTCACGCCCGTCTCATGATGGATACGGCGCAGTTCGAGCTGAATTTCCTCGCGCAGCTTTTTGTCGAGCGCGGAAAGCGGTTCGTCCATCAAGAGCACGGGGGGGTCGTAGGCCAATGCCCGTGCGATCGCGACGCGTTGCTGTTGACCGCCCGACAACTGCGCCGGCATGCGATCGCGGCAGTCGGACAAATGCACGAGCTTCAGCATCTGCTCGACCTTCGCCTTGACTTCGCCGTCGGGACGCCGACGTACGCGCAACGGAAACGCGACGTTCTCTCCGACGCTCAGGTGCGGGAATAGTGTGTAGCGCTGAAATACCATGCCGATGTTGCGCTTGTTCGGGACGACTGACAGCAACGGCTTGCCGTCGAGCAATACACGCCCTTCGCTCGGCTCCTGAAAGCCCGCGACGATGTAGAGCGTCGTACTCTTGCCCGAGCCCGACGGCCCGAGGAAAGTCATGAACTCGCCCCTGCGCACGTCCAGAGAGACTTGGTCGATGGCTACGACGTCGTCGTACGTTTTGCGCAGGCGCTGAATTTGAAGAAATGCGGCAGTCATGGCTCATCCACCTCTTTATCGGGCACGGCGCAACAACGCACCAGCCAACATCAATACCGTCGTCAAGCCGACGAGCAGCGAAGACGCCGCCGCGATGACCGGCGTCAGGTCCTGCCGCAGCGTGGTCCAGATTCGCACGGGTAAGGTCTGCAATGTCGGGCTCGCCATGAAGATCGAGATCACCACCTCGTCCCATGACGCGAGAAACGAGAAGATCGCGGCGGCGAACAGCCCGAGCTTGATGGCGGGCAAGGTCACGCGCAGCTTCACCTGAAGCGGCGACGCCCCGCAGACGAGCGCCGCGTCCTCGAGCGCCGTGTCGAAACTCACGAGGGAGTTGCTGATGGAAATGATCGAGAACGGCAATGCGATGATGAGATGACCGATCACGAAGCCCGTCATCGTGCCGTTCAAGCCGATGTGCAGCGTAAAGGCGTACAACGCAACGGCCAGCACGACGACGGGCAGCACCATCGGCGTAAGAAAGAACGCCTGCAACGCACCGCGCCCGCGAAACTTGCCGCGCACGAGTGCGAGCGATGCGAGCAAACCGATCACGACCGAAAACGCCGTGACGATCACGGCGAGCTTCGCGCTCGTCAACAGCGAGTCGATCCATCCGGTATCGGTGAAAAGCTGCCGATACCATTCCAACGTCCAGCCGGGCGGCGGAAAGATCAGCCATTGAGAATCGCCGAAGGACAATGCGACGATAAATGCGATCGGCATCAGCAAAAACACGGCGACGGCCGCGCCGACGGCCATCAGCCCCCAGCGCAGCGCGCCCAGGCGGTCGAAATCGAGTAGCATGTCAGCCTCCCGCGCCCGTGTGGGAGGCGGCAGCGAACGATAGTGAGCGTGGCGGTCGTTTCATTCCTAGTCTCCAAGACTGGCACGCGCACCACCGGTGAACCGCAGTTGCAGCGCATACAGCCCAAGCGTCACGGCGAGCAGCACGAGCGCGGCTGCGCCCGCGAGCCCCCAGTTCAACAGTTCCTGCACGAGCTGCGCGATCAGCTCGGCGAGCATCATGTATGACGGCCCGCCGAGCAGCGCCGGCGTGACGAAGTAGCCGAGCGCCATGACGAACACCATCAAAGCGCCCGACGCGACGCCCGGAAGTGCGAGCGGCACCAGCACGCGCCAGAACGCTTGCCAGCGACTCGCGCCGCAGATCGCCGCCGCCCGCAGCGTCGACGGATCGATGCTGCGCAGCGTCGCATGGAGCGGCATCACTAGAAACGGCAGCATGATGTATGTCATGCCGATCGTGACGCCGACGAGATTGTTGACGAGCGCGATCGGCTCGCTGACCACACCGAGCGCCATCAACAGCCGGTTGATAGGCCCCGTCGCTTGCAACAGCACCATCCACGCAAACGTGCGGGCCAGCAGATTGGTCCACATGGACAGCAGCAAGATAGCGAAGAGGACGGAACTTACCCTTCGCGGCGCGATCGCGAGCAACCAAGCGGTCGGAAAACCGATCGCAACGGTCACCACCGTCACCACGGTCGCCACGAGAAAAGTGTTGCCGAACACGCGCAGATACGTCGTCGAGCCCAGCAGTTGCGCGTAGTTCTGAAGCCCGGGCGTAGGTTCGAGCACGCTGCGCAACAGCAGCGAAAGCACCGGCAGCAAGAAGAAGATCGCGAGCAGCAGCAGCGCCGGCGCGAGCAGACGCAGGCGGCGCCAATCGCGTCGCCGCCGCGCGGCCGGCGCCGCCGGATGCGCAACCGAACTCAGAACGTCAGGCATGGTGACTCCCAATCCGAACTTTGCGGCGCCTGTCTGGAGACGCCGGCGACACGCTCACTTCGATTGCCATGCGTACCAGCGCTTCGCAATCTCGTCGCGGTGCTCCGCCCAGTACTTCATGTCGAGATTGATCTGCGAGGTCTTGTACTGGTCGGGCAGCGTCTTGGCGGCCGCCGCGGGCATCAGCTCGGGCGCTTTCACATTGACTGGCGCGTAGCCCGTATCCTCGGCGAACTTCGCCTGTGCTTGCGCGCTCGTCGCGGTGGCCAGATACTTCATGGCCTCGTCGCGATGTTTCGCGCCCTTCGGAATGACGAGCATGTCCGCGGCCGTCAGGTTTTCATTCCAGGAGATACCCACGGGAACGCCAGTTTGCTCGAGCGCATGCAAACGTCCATTCCAGAACATGCCGATCGGTGCCTCGCCCGATGCGAGCAGCTGCTGCGATTGGGCCCCGCCGCTCCACCAGACGATGTCGCTTTTGATCGTGTCGAGCTTTTTGAACGCACGGTCGAGATCGAGCGGATAGAGCTTGTTCGGCGGCACGCCGTCGGCGAGCAACGCGAGCTCGAGCACGCCAGGCGCGGACCACTTGTAAAGCGTGCGCTTTCCAGGAAAGCGCTTCATATCGAACAAGTCCGCCCACGTCGACGGTTGCGCGCCCGTGAACTTCGACTTGTTGTAGCCGAGCACGAACGAGTAATAGAAGCTTCCCACCGCACCCGGCGACGTAAAGCGGGGATCGAGGTCGTCCTTCTTGACGATAGAGAAGTCGATCGGCTCGATCAGCCCGGCCTTTTGCGCGGCATAAGCGAAGTCCCCTTCCACATCGACGACATCCCACGTCACGTTGCCGCTATCGACCATCGCCTTCAGCTTGCCGTAATCGGTCGGGCCGTCCATCAGCACGTGAATGCCTGTTGCCTTGGTGAATGGCTGCGCCCAATCCTTGTCCTGCGACGATTGGGTAGTGCCGCCCCAGCTCGTGAAGACGATCGGCTCGGCCGCGCGAACGCTTGCCGTTGCGAAGGCTGCCGCGCACGTGGCAATCAGCACTGCCGTGCAAAAGACGCTCTTGCTGTTCATGTCTCTTTCCTATCCTCAGTGGTAATCGATGGTCGAGCGACGATCCCGGCGAATCGCCGAATATTCATTGCAGCGGCGAGAATTGCGCCGGCTTCATGATCTTGCTTTCCATTTCCTCCATCAGTGCCTGAATCTTCGGCGCGAAATCCCGCCAGGCGGGGTCTTCGGCAAGCGCCGCGCGCCGACGTTCGCGCTCATCCAAACTCGGATAGGCCCAGATGTGGACGATCTGATTGAGCGGGCCGATCTCGGAATGGAAATAGCCGATCAATTGCCCGAGATACCGCTTCTGCAGCTCGATGCCTTCTTCTTCCACCAGCTTCAGATAGGTGGGCACTGCGCCCGTCTTGATGCGATATGTACGGATTTCGTAGAACATGCGCGTGCTCCCTCTTAACGCATCACGAACGGATCGGCGATCGGCTGGTCCGACGTGCGAATCCAGACCGACTTGGTGCGTGTGTACTCGAGTACGGCTTCGAGTCCGCCTTCGCGGCCCAGACCGCTCAGGCCGTACCCACCGAACGGCACGATCGGCGACACCGCGCGATACGTATTGACCCAGACGATGCCCGCGCGCAGTGCACGCGTCAGCCGATGCGCACGAGTCAGATCGCGCGTGAACACGCCAGACGCGAGCCCGTAGCGCGTGTCGTTCGCGAGCGCGATCGCCTCGGCCTCCGTATCGAACGTCACGACGCTCAGCACGGGACCGAACAGCTCTTCGATCACGCTGGGCACCTGCGCATGCGGACAATCGACGATGGTCGGCAAAAAATAGTGGCCCGCCGTCAATGCCTCCGGACGCGATCCCCCGACGACGACGCGGCCCCCCGCTTCCACGCTCGCCTGCAGTACTCGTTGAATGTGTTCGAGCTGGCGGAGAGTCGCGAGTGGCCCCATCTCCGTTGCGGCATCTTGCGGATCGCCGATGCGGATGGCGCGAGCGCGCGCAATCAAGCGCTCGAGGAGCGCGTCGTGGGTGCCGCGCTGCACGAGGAGGCGCGAGCCGGCCACGCAGCTCTGGCCAGTCGCCGCAAAAATGCCTGCGACGACGGCGTTGCATGCGCTATCGAGATCGGCATCGTCGAAGACGAGGACGGGCGACTTGCCGCCCAGCTCGAGCGACATCGCCGCCAGGTTGTCGGCTGAGTTGCGCACCACGTGGCGCGCGGTTTCCGGTCCCCCCGTGAACGCGATGCGCGAGACGAGCGGATGGCTCGTGAGCGTGCGTCCGCAGTCGTTACCGAAGCCGGTCACGATATTGACGACACCCTTCGGAAAGCCGGCTTCATGAACGAGCCGGGCGAATTCGAGCAGAGGCGCGGGGCCGTCTTCCGAGGCCTTCAGCACGACGGTGCAACCCGCGGCAACCGCGGGGCCGAGCTTCACGGCCGAGAGAAACAACTGCGAATTCCAAGGGACGATCGCGGCGACGACGCCGACCGGCTCGCGCCGCAGCGTGACTTCCATATCGGGCTTGTCGACGGGCAGCCATGCCCCCTGGATCTTGTCCGCCACGCCCGCGTAATAGCGGTAATACTCGGCGACATAGCCGATCTGGCTGCGCGTCTCGCGGATGATCTTGCCCGTGTCGCGCGTTTCGAGCTCGGCGAGCCGCGGCGCATGCCGTTCGATCGACTCGGCGAGCCGGTACAAGAGCTTTCCGCGTGCACTCGCGGTGAGATTGGCCCACGCGGGATCACTCAATGCGCGGTGTGCCGCGCGCACCGCACGGTCGACATCCTGCGCGCTCGCCTTCGGCATCTGCGCCCAAACGCTGCCGGATGACGGGTCGATGCTATCGAAATGCTCGTCAGCATCTTCGAACATACCATCGATGTATTGCTGAAACCGTTGAGACATTTTCAGCCGCTCCCTTCATGAAAATGGCCGAAGGCAATACGTCAGCGTGCGCTAAATGCAGGCATCACTTCGGAGATGAACAGCTCGACCGACTTGCGCTTGCGCTCGAAGCTCATATGGCTGTCGAGCCAGAAGCTGTATTGGTCGTAGCCCAGTTCCTCGTAGCGCTTCAGCCGCGCGATGACTTCTTTCGGCTCGCCGATGACAAGGTTCTTGCGGATTGCGTCAGGCGAATACTGCGGGAACATTTCGACGTCCGCATCGGTGAGTGGCTCCATGAATCCTTGCGCGATCGGGCGTTCGTTCTTGAACCATTTGCTGAAGTACCGGTAAAAGCGCGCGAGATCTTCCACGGCCGCATCGACCTCGGCCGCATTGGCGCCGACGAACGTGTGCATCAGCATCATCACTTGCGGGCGCGGCACGTCGGGATTCGCGGCACATGCCGCATCGAAGCGCTCCATGAGGCTAGCGACTTCGGCATCGCCCGCGGCCAACGATGTGACCTGTACGTTGCAGCCGTTCGCCACGGCGAACGCATGCGAGTTCGGATCGCGCGCGGCGAGCCACATCGGCGGATGCGGCTGCTGAATCGGGCGCGGGACGGGTGTCGCGGCGGGCCACGACCAGAATTCGCCTTGATGTGCGTAATCACCCTCGAACAGCTTGCGCAAAGCCGGCACGAGCTCGCGCATGCGCGCTCCCGCGCTCATCGCATCGAGCCCGGGCAACAGGCGCTCGTACTCGAACGAATAGGCGCCGCGCGCGATACCGAGATCGAGCCTGCCGTTGCTCGCGACGTCGACCATGCCGGCTTCGCCGGCAAGTGCAATCGGATGCCAGAACGGCGCGATGACAGTACCCGTGCCCAGACGAATGCGCTCCGTTTTCGCGGCGAGATACGACAAATTGACGAACGGATTTGGCGCGATCGTGAATTCCATCGCATGATGCTCGCCGATCCACGCCGTCTCGAACCCTCCGCGCTCGGCAATCTGCACGAGCTCGGTCATCTGATCGAACAGTTCGCGATGCGACGTCTTCGTGTCGTACCGCTCCATGTGTAGAAACAACGAGAACTTCATGATCTTGAATCTCCATTGGGCACGTCCGGAGCATCGTTTCGCCGCGCGCCTCGATCGATGAACGCGTTCAGTGAGCCGGCGCGAGAGGTTGGACCATGCCGGCCTCGGTATCGCCGACATAGATGCCGAACGCATCTTCGCTACGCTCTCGCACATAGCGTTCGAGCATCGAGCGCACGGCGGCGTCGGGCAATGCATCCCAGGGAATCTGATGCAACGGGACGATTCGAAGCGCACCGCCCGACTGCGGTCCGATATCGTTCTTCACGCGGCCGCGGTAGTAGATGTTCACGCCGGGCGTCGGCCCTTTGCCTGATTCGAATACGGCGAAAAGAAAGTCCAGATGCACCTGGAGGCCGAGCTTCGCCAAGGCGCCATGCAGGCTCGCAGGGTCGCTTTCCGGTTCGAGCTTGGCGCCGGTCGGCAGTTGCAATCCCTCGGGCGTATCGAGCATGACGAGCCCATGGCGATGCTCGAGAATCGCGCCGACTCGCGCACGCGGTCCCGCCGCGGCCAGCGCGTCGAGCGACAGGCTGAAGTTCACGTAGGCGCCGCGGCAGTAGCCAAGCGGCGACGAGGGCGTATGAATGAAGTCCAGGACGCGACCGATCAAAATGATGTGGTCGCCCGCATCGACGACTTCGTGTGTTGCGCAATCGAAGCTGGCCGCCGCCCCATCCATGACCGGCGCGCCGGTGATGCGCGCATGCCAGGCCACTTGCGAGAACTTGTCGGCCGCCTTCGAGGCGAATACACCCGACACGGCCTTCTGGTCCTCGGCCAGCACGCTCACAGCGAAATGACGCGTCCGCGAGAACACCGGAAAGCTCGATGCCGTCTTTGCGATGCAAACGAGAATGAGCGGCGGATCGAGCGAAACCGACGTGAACGAGTTTGCCGTGAAGCCGCGCGGGGACCCGTCTGGCTGGATCGTCGTCACGACCGTCACACCCGTCACGAACGCGCCGAGCGCACGGCGAAATTCGGCGATATCGATGGCCTGTTCGTTGGTTGGCTCACTCATTGCGTCCCTCCGACTTCGATCCGCTGCTCGCCCACCGCACTTGCTGTCGGGCGCCCCCGCTCCGAGCAGAAATGCGAGCAGCCGTTCGTTCACTTGCGCCGGATTGGTCACGTTCATCATATGGCGCTCGTCAGCGATGATTTCCGCGCGGCCGAACGGCGCGGCAGCCGCCATGGCGCGCGACATTGCGGGATTCGAATTCGCGTCGCATTCGCCCGTAAGAAAAAGCGCGGGCATGGTCAGACTCGCCAGCCGGCCGACATGCGCGTCGTCCGATCGCGCAAAGAGGCGATACGTGCGCGCGTATCCTTCAGGATCGACATTCGAGAGCAGCGCACGCACCGCTTGCGCCGCCTTCGTCAGATGCGCCGGAACCGGATCGCCGAACCACCTTGCGAGCGTGGCCTCGATACCCGCTTCGTCGGGCGTATTGCCAAGCATGGCCGCTCGGCCCATGACTGCTTCGCGTTGGCTGGGCGTGCGGTCGTACACCGCGTTCAACGCCGCGACGCTGAGCGCGCGGTTCGGATGTGTCAGCGCAAACTCGAGTGCCACGAGCGCGCCCATCGAATGACCAACGACATGCGCGCGCTCGATTAGCAACGCGTCGAGCAGACGCTCGAGCTGCGCGGCGTATTCGCCGAGCGTAGGCTCGGGCGCGGGCAAAGCGCTGCCGCCATGTCCGAGCATGTCGTAGGCGATGACGCGATAGTGCGTCGTCAACGCATCGATCTGCGGAGACCAGACGCTTTGGTTCATGCCTACGCCATGGATCAGCACGACTGACTCGCACGCGCCACCCGCCCGCGGCGGAAAAACGCTGTAGCTCGTGCCCGCGACGACGCCGCACATCATGGCAGGGTCGAGCGCGCGGTCAGCCTTCATTGGCCTCGAGCTCCTTCAGGTCCTGATAGCGGTCGCCGATGCGGTGGTGCGGCCGTCCGCCGATCGATGCGCCCAATGCGATCACGACCTCGTCCGGAGCGGGTGCATCGCCGATTGAGAATTGCACAGTCAGGTAATGCGAACGCATCCCTTCGTCGTGCTTGTGCATCAGCGGAATCGAAATCGGGCAGTTGGGGCCGCCGCGCAAATTCGTGAAGCTCAGGTAGCTCTTCGCGCCGACCGCCTGGCGGAACTTGTTGCCGAAGCGCAGCGTGTGGATCAGCGCGGATGCATGCTCGACCTCACCCGAAGTGCCGACGATCGCTGCCTTGCCGTACCCCTCGACAGCCTCTCCGCCGCCGGCGAGACGGAGCACTTCGGCGGTCAGAATTTCGCCGAGCTGCGGCGCGAGCGCATGGATTTCCGGCTTCAGGTCTTCAACGAAACCGCGCCCCGCCCATGGATTGCGAATCACCGCGGCGGCGCCAAACAACTTCAATGGCTGCGCCGCCTCCTTGCCGCCTTCGATGAACGTCGTCTCGGCGTAGGTGACCAGCTTGCGCATCTCCAATTTCATACCCGTTCTCCTTGCGAAGTGCCCGTTGGTGTCGCTTTCGGAGATTATGGTATGCCATCAATTTGGCCGCACCAAGCGTTTCAATATTATGGAATACCATGATATGGCAGACGGAACCTCAGCGCGCCATGGGACGAGACGCGGCGCTCAGCCAAGCCCAAAAACAACGGCCGTCGGGTCGATTGCACCCCAAAAGTCGGACGCCGATCCAACCTTTGGGCGAATCGCTTGCGGCAGTCGTCAGGCGCGGCGGCTCGCTGGCTCTTGCTGTTGCCGTTCCTGCTCTGCGAGCGCATCCAACGCGAGTTCGGATGCGCGACGGATATGCGCCGCCGACGCCGCCGATGCCGCCTCTCCGTCGTGCCGCTCGATTGCGTCGAGCAGCGCATTCATCTCCCGGTTCGACTCCGCGCCGCGGCCGGGCATCGCGATCGTCATCGCGCGAAGCCGGTTGATTCGCGCGTTCAGCGACTTGACGACGGTGAGCGAGACCTGTTTGCCCGCCCCTTCGAACATTGCGTCGTAGAAGTGCTCGGTGTATTCCAGGACGCGCGAGAGGTCTTCCTTCTCGAATGCGTCCTCGATCATCTTGCGGATCTTGCGCAACCGCTTGACGAGCTGGGGTGTGGCCAGCTCGGCGCACGCACGCGCCGCGTTGGCCTCGAGCAAGCCGCGCAACTCATACATCTCGCCGATCAGCGCAGGATCGAGCCGCGCGACGATCGGCCCGTGCCCCGCCGCAATTTCCACGAGTCCCTCCGTCTCCAGATGCCTCAACACTTCCCGCACGACGGTGCGGCTCACGCCGAGCTCATCGCACAGTGTTCTTTCGACAAGGCGGTCGCCCGGACGGAAATAACCTTGGACGATCGCGCCCCGCAGTTTGTCCAGGGTGAGCTCGCGAAGCGTCTTGGCGTTGCGGTCGATTTTGAGGTCTGGCATAGGGAGCACAAATAATAGAGACGAAGCCACGCGTCGCATCAAGCCGACCGAAGTCCACGCGTTGGAATGCCATATTATCGCCCATCTTCCATTGCCTCTTTTGTCGATCTGTCCGAAGGCCGCTCCCAGCGTCGTTCAAGTTCCCCCTAAACCGTGCGCCAGCGCGATCAGCAACAGAATCAGAAGAACCAGCGCCACGGTCTTCCAGAACATCACCGGATTGCGCGCGATCAACGGCAGCCGCGCCGCGGATTCCGTTTCGCCGCCGCCCGCGGCGAATCGATCGAGGTCGGCGCAGACCTCGATTGCATCCTGATAGCGGCGTTCGGGATCGCTCTGCGTCGCTTTTTCGAGCACGAGGTCGAGCCACACGGGAAGGCCGGGCCGGTGTCGATACAGCGGCACTCGCCCATTGAAGCCGTAGGGCGAGCGTCCGCCGCTGAACATGCGATACAGGGTGACGCCGAACGTGAAGACCTCGGAGCGCGCATCGCCCTGCGCGCCCTTGATGAGCTCGGGCGCCATGTAGGCGGGAGTACCCGGCGCGGTGGACGGCCCCGGCGCAAGCATTCCTGGCATATAGGCAAAGCCCAGATCGAGGAGCCTCACGCTGTCGTCGGGCAGCACCAGGACATTATCGGGTTTGATGTCGCGATGGAAAATGCCCAGCCGATTCAGCGCGTGGACCGCATGGCCGAGTTGCCGTGCGATCGCCAGCCCGCGCATCAGCGATATCGTCGTCTGGGTCATCAGGGTCTCCAGTGTCGAGCCGTCGAGGAACGGCATCACGACATAGAGGCGGCTCTGCCGCGCGGGATCGATCGCGCTCGGCGCAAGAATGTACTCGTCGTCGATCTTCCCCGCGAGCCACCGTTCCCGCACGATCGCCTGGCGCACGTTCGCGTCCTCGTCCACGCGCGGCTTCGGGAACTTGAGCGCGAGCCGCACATTCGGCTCGGCTAGATCGTGGCCAATGAAGATGCGGGAGTAGCGGCCGTCGCTCAGGATCGCGGTCAGCACATAACCATCGACCACATCCCCGCACGCGGGAACCGCGAGAATCGGCAGATCGCCAAGCACGCCTTCGAGATAGCGATAGTCGAGTACCGGAATCTTGCGCACGTCGACCACGACCGCCGAGATGTCGTCGATGGAGCCGCGCGAGCGCGCAGTCTGAACGAGCCGACGGGCTACGATGTCTGCGGACGCCTGCGCCGACAGCGTGGCCCGCAGCTCGCGCGCCGGCATACGTCGATAGAGACCGTCGGTGCAGAGCAGCAGGCGGTCGCCTTCCCGAAGCGCCCAGCGCTCGATGCGCGTCACGAGCTCGCACTGCAGCCCCACCGCATGGGCGACGAAGGCACCGAACGGCACGTCCATGACGTCATCTACGCCGAGTTGCGACAGCTCGCCCCCGCGCATCCGGTAGAGCCGCACATCCCCTGCGCCGATCAGCCAGGCGGCGCCGCCCCTGATCATGAGCGCCGCGAAGCACGCCGCCATCTGGCTCAGCTCGGCATCGCCGCGGCCAATTTGGTGCAGCCAGCGGTGAATCGCATCGAGCGAGCGCGATGCGGCGGCATCGGGCGCCAGCGTGTCAGGAGGCGCGTAGTAGCCGTCGATGAAGCTGCGCACGGCGAGCTCGGCGGCCACGCGCCCGCCCCGCCCGCCGCTCATCCCGTCGGCCAGCGCCACCACGCTGCCGCGCGTCGTGCGTTGCGTGACGTCGCCCAGCATCACGCCGACGTAGTCCTCGTTGCGCGCGCCGCGGCCCGCTTCCGAAACGAAGGCAATGTCGAGCTCGGGGCATTCGCCGCGCTCTGGCCGCAGCGTCATACCCCCTTGCTCGGCGAGGTTCGCGAGGGGAACGTCGTTCATTTCCTGTCGAAAATCTCGGCCTCGCTCGATTCGAGGTCATGCTCGATCTTATCGAGAACCTGCGGCGCACGCTTCTTCAGCATCGCGAGCCAGCCCATGCCGAACGCCATGTAGGCAGCGAACAGATACGGCAGGATGTTGTACGGCCAGGCCGGCACCGGATACACACTGCCGAAGAACCCGCCGATCATCGCGACCGCGCCGAGGATGCCCACCACGAGATTGGCGAGCTTAAGCTGTCCTTGCTTTTTCAAATAAATCGGGGCCGAGACCGAGATCAAGAAGTAAGCCACGATGAAGCCGAAGGTCGCGAAGGTGCTCGTATAGCCGAACGTGTTCAACGCACCGGTGCCGAGCAACGCGAGATTCACGGCCAGCGAGAGGAGCGCGGCAAAGGCCACCGCATAGTGCGGCGTCTGATGCTTCGTATGGACCATGCCCATCGAGCGATGAACGAATTGATAGCGGCCCATCGAAAACAGCAGACGACTCGCGGCGTTGATCGAGGCCAGCACGCAGGCGAACGCGCTCACCGATGCAATCAGATAGAACAGCGGGGCCAGCGCCGGCGCGCCGAGCCCGTTCAGCAGCGTCTGCAGCGGGGCGGTGTCGTTGCCAAGCTTGTTCACGTCTCCGCCATACGCGACGACCATCGAGTAAGCAACGAACATAAAGAAGCCGCCGGCCACCACCATGCTCCAGATGATCGCGCGAGGAATCGCCTTCAACGGGTCCTTCGTTTCCTTGCCGAGGGACGCGGCGCTCTCGAATCCGACGAATGAGAAGATGCCGAGCACCATCGCCTCCGCCATGCCTTTGGGCGTCGTGCCTTGCAGCGATAACTGCGCATGATCGACGACGCGTTCGGGATGCTGGTAGAACACCACAAACAGCACGCCGCCGACGATCGAGATCGAGGCGGCTTCGATCGCTAGACTCAAGCGCGACGACAGCTTGATGTCGCGCGACGAGAGGAACCAGGCCAACGCCGCGCTGACCAGATAGATGAGCCAGATCGGTACGGCGATGCCGAACGGCGCGAACGCATTTTGGACGAAGATGGCCTCGCCGGCGAGCACGCCCATCGCCGTGCCGGTGTACGCCGCAATGAGTCCCCATCCCGCGATGCCGCCCGCAATCGGACCCAGCGCCCGCGAGATGAAGATGAAGAACGACCCGGCCGCCGCAAAGCGGCTCGCCAGCACAGCGATGTTGAGACTCACGAACATGAGCCCGAGCGTCGACAGCCCGTAGACGAGCCAACTGCCCGCGCCGGCGAGCGCCGCGACCGCCACGACGTTGATCGACGGCGTCAGGGTGGGAGAGATGTTGGCCAGTGACTGGCCGATGGTCTCCATGAAGCCCAGGCTCGATGATCGAAGATTGGCGGACTGCGAAGGAACCGACGTGGATTGCTGCGATACGCTCATGCTGACTCTCCATAGATCGAAGTGCCTGGCGCGCCGCGCCAGGTCTCGGGGTGCTCAAACGTTCGCCAGTCCCGGAATCCACGAGGTGCCGGCGAGCGGCACACGCGCCATCGCGGCGGCCTCCACCGTCAACGCCACGAGATCCTCCGGTTCGAGGTGATGCACGTTCTGCTTGCCGCAGGCGCGTGCGATCGTCGTCAATTCGATATTCAGCGTCTTCAAGTAGTTGCGTACCCGGCGCGCGCCTTCTTCCGGCTGCAGTCGCTGCTCGAGCCCGGCGTCCTGCGTCGTCACGCCGACCGGGCACTTACCCGTGTGGCAGTGGTGGCAATAGCCGGGCGCCGTATTGAGCGCTGCGTACTCCGCGGCGGCCGGGTGCAGCGCGCCGTCCTTGAAATAGGTGTCGCTGTTGCACCCGAGCGCCATCAGCACGCCCTGCCCGATGGCCACGGCATCGGCGCCGAGCGCGAGCGCCTTCGCCACGTCCGCCCCCGTGCGGATGCCGCCGGATACGATCAACTGCACCTGCCCCTTCATATTCAGGTCCTCGAGCGCGTCGACGGCCTGCCGCACCGCGGCCAGCGTCGGGATGCCGACGTTCTCGATGAAGCACGTTTGCGTCGCCGCGGTGCCTCCTTGCATTCCGTCGATCACCACGACGTCCGCCCCCGCATGCACCGCGAGCTTGACGTCGTTGAACGTGCGCGTCGCGCCGACCTTCACGTAGATCGGCTTTTCCCAATCGGTGATTTCGCGCAATTCCTGAATCTTGATCGCGAGATCGTCGGGACCGGTCCAGTCCGGATGACGGCTCGCCGAACGCTGATCCACGCCTGCGGGCAGCGTGCGCATCGCGGCGACCCGCGGGTTCACCTTCTGCCCGAGCAGCATCCCCCCGCCGCCCGGCTTCGCGCCTTGGCCGATCACGACTTCGATCGCATCGGCACGACGCACGTCGTCCGGATTGAAGCCATAGCGCGACGGCAGACACTGGTAGACGAGCGTTTTCGACGAGCGGCGCTCTTCTTGCGTCATGCCACCATCACCGGTCGTCGTCGAGGTGCCGGCCGCCGTCGCCGCACGGCCCAGCGCTTCCTTCACATTCGCCGAAAGCGCGCCGAAGCTCATGCCGGCGATCGTGATCGGAATATCGAGCGCGACGGGTTTGCTCGCAAAACGTGTGCCAAGCAGCGTCTGGGTCGTGCATTTCTCGCGATAGCCTTCGAGCGGGTAACGCGAGAGGGACGCGCCCAGGAACAGCAGATCGTCGAAGTGGGGCACACGCCGCTTCGCGCCGAGGCCGCGGATTTCATAAAGGCCGCGTTGCGCGGCCGCGTGGATGTAGTCGATCGTCTTGCGGTCGTAGCCTTGCGACTCTTCCTGCTGCAAGCGGGCGAAGTGAACGGGTTTTTCCATGAGGGCTTTCTCGATGATTTAGTATTCCTGGTCGGCTTCAGCGTTCCAGTGATAGAGCGTGCGGGCCGAAGCGATGCGCCTGAATGCACGCGGATCGTGCTGGAGCCCGGCCGCATCGAGCAGCGCGGCGACGGCCGTCAGATCCGCATCGGTCATCGGCTCGAAGCGGGCGTCAGCCCCGAGCGATTTCACTTCGCCTTTCACGTAGAGCACCGCTTCGTAAAGCGAGTCGCCAAGCGCGTCGCCCGCGTCTCCGCAGATCACCATGCGTCCCGCTTGCGCCATGAAGGCCGAAAAGCTGCCCACCGATCCGCCGACGACGATGTCGCCCCCCTTCAGCGAAATCCCGCAACGCAGACCCGCATCGCCATCGATGACGAGCAATCCGCCATGCGCCGAAGCGCCTGCGCCGTTCGACGCAAAACCCTTCACGTGCACCTTGCCGCTCATCATGTTTTCGGCGACTCCGGTGCCCGCGCTCCCCTCGATGACGATCGTCGCGTGCTGGTTCATGCCGCCCGCGTAGTAGCCGGCATGACCTTCGATCGTGATGCTCACGTCGGCATCGACGCCGACCGCGATGTTGTGCGCGCCGTTGGGCGAGCTCACTTTGATGCGCCGGCCGGCCAGCGCGGCGGCATCGCCGTGCAGGTACTGGTTCAATTCCCTGACCGGCGAGCGCTCAAGGTCGAATGTCACGCTTTCCATACATACATCTCCTCGGGGGCGGGTTCGAAGACCTTCGCGTTCTTGATATCGGGCAAATGAGCAAGCGAACGGAATTCCGACGCGATCGCCACATACTCGTCGCTCTCCGCGACCACGGCAGGCTTGCATGCGAAGGGATCACGGATTAGCGCCAGTTCCGTCGTGGTGCCCATCAGAAACGTGTAGAACCCGTCGAGCTCCTCGAATCCTTTTTGCAGCGCGTCCGGCAACGCGTCGCCTTCGCGCAGACGCCACTCGAGAAAGCGGCACGCCGCTTCCGTGTCGTTGTCGGTATCGAAGTGGATGCCCTCGGGTTCGAGCTTGCGCCGGACACCATGCGCATTCGAAAGCGATCCGTTGTGCACGAGGCAAAAGTCCTCGCCCGCCGTGAACGGATGCGCGCGATCCGGCGTGACTGCCGATTCGGTCGCCATCCGCGTGTGCCCGACCAGATGCGAGCCCTTCATGTCCGCGAAGCCATAGCGTTGCGCGACTTGCGCGGGCGAGCCGATGTCCTTGTAGAGGTCGATCGAGCGGCCCGTCGAGAGCAGATACAACTGCGGATAGTGCTCGCGCAGCCAGCGCTTGACGTTATCGACATTGCCTTGCAGCGTCAGTACGGCATGGTTGCCTTTCGCTTCGATGCGCGCCGTGACGTCCATCGCGGCGTTCAGCGCGTCGACGAGCGGCTGCCAGGCAAAGCGCTCACCCTCTTCCGTGAAGCCCGAGTAGAGGCTCAGTTTGCGCTGGTGCGCATCGACAGCCTTGCCGAAAACGGCCAGCCCCGCCGAATCCGGGCCGCGCTCCGTCATGCCGATCAGCATCGGCACCATCAGTTCGCCGAGCCGTTCACGTAGTGCCGGCGTCTTGACCAGCAAACCTACGATTCCACACATAGTGCGTCTCCTTAGAAAAATTCGAGGTAGCTCTTCAGCTCCCAATCCGATACATGGCGCATGTACTCGAGCCACTCCATGCGCTTCAACTTCAGGAATTCGCCGGCGACGGGGCCGAGCGCGTCACAGATCACGCGGTCGGCTTCGAGCGCGTCGAGCGCCTGCTCGAGGTTCTGCGGCAGCACGCCGATCGCGTGCTCGCGCAATTGCCGCGGCGTCCAGTCGTAGAGGTTCTCGTTGGCGGGCGCGCCCGGCGACAGCTCACGCTCGATGCCGTCGAGCCCGGCCGCGATCACGGCGGCAGTCGCCAGATACGGATTGCACGAGCCGTCCGGCAGGCGCAGTTCGATGCGCTCGCCCGGCATGCGCACCATCGTCGAGCGATTGTTGTCGCCGTAGCTGATGTAGGCGGGCGCCCACGTCGCCCCCGTCAGCGAGCGGCCCACCACGAGCCGCTTGTACGAATTGACAGTCGGATTGCAGAGCGCGGCCAGCGCCGGCGCGTGGGCGAGCAGGCCGGCCGTGAACTGATAGCCGAGCGTCGAGAGGCCCATGCCGAGCGGATCGCTTTTGTCCGCGAACAGATTGCGCTCGCCATCGCCGATCGACATATGCATGTGCATGCCGTTGCCCGGGCGGTTCGCGAACGGCTTCGCCATGAATGAGCAGATCATGCCGAGCTCGTTTGCGATCTCGGACGCGGCCATCTTGAAGAACACGTAGTGATCGCACGACGTCAGGCAATCCGTATACGTGTAGTTGATCTCGAACTGGCCGTTCGCGTCTTCGTGGTCGATCTGATAGACGTCAATACCGACGGCGCGCATCGATTCGGTGAGCTTTTCCAGGAACTCGCGGGTACGCGAGAGGCCTTTGTAGTCGTAGCACGGCTTCGCGAGGGTATCGCTTGGATCGCACGGCTCCAGTACGCCCGCGGTGGAGCGGCGCAGCAGCGAAAACTCCGGCTCGAGCCCTGTGTAGAGCGTCCAGCCGCGCTCGGTCATGCGCGCGACCTGCTTTTTCAACGTCACACGCGAATCGAACGCCCACGGCATGCCGTCGACATGGCCATCGCACGCGATACGAGCGATGCCGGACTGCCAGGGCACAGGCGTGAGCGTCGACAAATCGCCGACGGCCATGAAGTCGGGACCGTTCGGCTCGATCCCGACTCCCCAGATCGCAAAGCCGGCGAAACCCGCTCCCGCGGTCAGTACGCTCTTCAGATGCGCTACCGGTACGGACTTCGCCTTCGCCACACCGTGAATATCGACGAACTGCGCCAGCACGTATTTCACGCCCTGCTGCGCGAGCCAAGCCTGCGCGCTTTCAGCCGTGTCGAAGCGCGGCACGCTCCCGAGCTCGTTCACCGCGGCCGGCAGCTTGCTCGCATCGTTCAGGTTCATTGTCACTCCTTGCCATATTTATTAAGATGCAACGAAATTTCCTGTCAGGAAACGCGCCGCGCGCAATCATGCCCGCTCCCGAGGCGGTTAGACCCGGGCGCTCTGTCAACCTTGCTACCCTTTACCGAGGCTTACCCATGCAAACCGCGGACGACAGCAAATCACCGCTCGAACGCCATCTCGGCACGACCATCCGCGAACTGCGCCAGTCCCACGGACTGACCATCGCGCAGGTCGCCGAACAGGCCGGCATCAGCCGCGGGATGCTCTCGAAGATCGAGAACGCGCAAACCTCGGCCGGCCTCGACGTACTCCATCGCATCGCCATGGCCCTCGGCGTATCGATGTCGGCGCTCTTTCGCAACTTCGACGTCCCGCAAGGCGGCGCCCAACTGGTCAAGAAGGGCGCCGGCATGGAGGTCGTCCGCAAGGGCACGCAGCGCGGCCATACGTACCACCTACTCGCCTACGACCAAGGCCCGCGCAAGCTCTTCGAACCGTTCCTGATCACGATGGACGACGAGTCGGAGCGCTTTCCCGTCTTCGAGCACCCGGGGACGGAGTTCATCCACATGCTCAAGGGCGTGATCGAATACCGCCACGGCCAGCACACCTACATCCTGCATCCGGGGGACACGCTCACGTTCCGAGGCGATATTCCGCATGGCCCCGAACGCTTGATCAAGACGCCGATCCAGTTCCTGTCGATCTTCGTCTATTCGCAGCCCGCCGCCGAATGAACTGCGCGACCCAGTCAACTATCCAGCCCTGATGCAACGTCCATGCCACGTTTATCGATAAGAATCAAAAGTTCCTGTCAATAAACAACGGCGGCGCACCACGGTCCTTCTCGTCATCCTGCTCAACTTGTTGCTGCTTGCCCGCGGTGCGACCGAATCGTGAATGCGGTGCAAACGCGCACTGAAACGGCAACGCGGGTTACGACGGTGTATCAGCCCAGCTTATGAAGCCGACGACGCACATAGCGCACTCTCGGTCATCCGACGCAACATCGGCCGCACGTGCCGCTAGCGCAACGCGTCGGCGGGGAGCTGCGGCAATGCACGCGCCAGCGCCGGCTGAATCGAGCGATCGATGACCGTTCGCGTCAACGTAACGATTTCGCTCGCGAAATCGTCCCACTCGCCCTGCCGGTGCAGCAGGAAAAAGTCGCGCTGCCCGAGCCGCCCGGATGGCAGCGGCAGAACGGCGATTTCCTCCAGATAGTGCCGCGCCTGCCATAGACACAACGGCGTCGAGATCGCAAAACCGAGCCGGGCCGCCACCAGGCTCAGCAGCGGATCGGTCGCGTCGAATTCGTAGCGGCGCGGGCTGTCGATGCCGAGATGCCTCGCGAATCGCTCGACTTGCTGGCCGATCACCGAGCGCGCCGTGTAGCGGATCAGCGGCAGCTCCTTGTTGAGCGTGCGCCAGTCGACCTGCGGACGGCCAGCAACATGGCTTCGTGCGACGACGGCAACGAACGCTTCGGAAAAGAGCGGCACTTCGACAATGCGCGCGTCGTTTAGCGTCGTCTGCGTGCAGACGGCCAGGTCGACCTCCCGGTCGTGCAACTGCTTCGACAGCCCCGGTGTGAGCCCCGACCACAACGCGATCTGCCGCGACGAATTCGACACCGCGCGAATCAGTTCCGGCCCGACCGTCGCCGCGAACGAATCGACGCAACCAAGCCGCACCGGCAGCGTGCCCGCGTGCGACGCGTCCCCGATCCGCGTGCTGACCATCTGCGCATGCTCGAGCAGCGCACCCGCGAGCTCGAGCAACGCGCGCCCCGCGGTGTTCGGCCGCGGCGGGCGGCTCTCCCGATCGAACAGCGTCATGCCCCGATCGCGCTCGAGCGCCGACACGGCTTGGCTGATCGCGCTCTGGCTCACGCCCAGCTGCTTCGCCGCGCCCGTCATCGAGCCCGTTTCGCACACGGCGACGAAGGCCTGCAGCGCGCGCAGATCGATCGGCGTTTGAGATCGTCTCATCGTGACTCCTGTGTCCGCGGCATTCGTCGAATGGCGCGCGACGATGTCGAATGCTGCATGGTCAAAATCCGCCCGCACTCACAATGAGCGATTTCGGGGGCACACGATAAGTTTGCCTAATTCAAAATTGCCGCGCATTTCCGCGGCGAGGGCGCCAGAGGGAGGGATCGAGAGCGTGCTGGGGAACGCTCAATGCGCGGAAACGGAAGAACCGGGCGAGATGTCGATCAACTATGACGCCGAGCTCGTGCGCGCAAGTCGCCGAGCGTTTTCCCGCCTATGAGACGGCGAGACTCGCGTCGTCGTGGACGGGCGTCTTCGACGCGCGAGGCGGTGAGGAACGATCGTTTTCAGCTTTTCTATTGTCTATTGCCTATTGTCTAATGTTCGATCGTCAGTTCGTCATATCGCGCCCCGGCGGCGGCCGCTGCACCGAGATACGCATCGAGCAGCACGTCGGCCTGACGCAGCTCCTCGGGCGTGCCGTGCGCGACGACTCGCCCGCTTTCGAGCACGTACGCCGCCTTCGCATGGCGTAGCGCGACCGCGGCATTCTGCTCGGCCAGCAGAAAACTCACACCTTCGTCCCGGTTGAGTTTGCCGACGATCTCGAAGATCTCCTCGACCAGTTGCGGCGCCAGCCCCATCGACGGTTCGTCGAGCAGCACGAGCGACGGCCTGGACATCAACGCGCGACCGATCGCGATCATCTGCTGTTCGCCGCCGGAGGTGTACCCGGCTGCCTTCCGCCGGCAAACTTTGAGCCGCGGGAAGACCGTATAGATGCGTTCCAGCGCTTCAGCGATCCCCCGCGCGGACGGGCGGCGCACGAACGCACCGATGCGCAGATTATCCTCGACGCTCAGGTGCGCGAAGCAGCGCCGCCCCTCCAGAACCTGCACGAGCCCTTCCTCGGCAAGCCGCCACGGATCGGCGTCGGTCACATCCATGCCGCGGTAGAGGATCGTCCCGCGCACGAGCGCGCCGCGCTCGACGCGCAGCAGGCTCGAGATCGCCTTCAACGTCGTGGTCTTGCCCGCGCCATTTCCCCCGAGCAGCGCGACGATCGCACCATCGGGCACGGTCAGCGACACACCGCCCAGCGCGCAAGCCTGCTGGTTGTAGACCACCGCGATATCGTCAACCTGCAAGATCGGCGCTTGTCCCATGGTCAGCTCTCCTTGCTGCAGTCGCGCGGCGTAATGCCCTTTTCCTTCGCGTAGCCGATTGCCGACTTCTCGATGATCGGCCGCAGCAGCGCACGGTCGGCCTGCACCCAGCCACTGATGACCTTCCAGTGCGCACCGTCCCACTGCTGGAACCGCACGGCACCACCGCCCTCATGATCCGCGCACGACAGCTTCAGTTGCTGCACCAGCCCATATGCGCCGAGCTGCTTCAGCCGCGCATCGTCGAGATTCAGGTGCTCGAAACCCCATCGCACCTGCTCGCCCGTGAGCGGCTTATCGCCAAAGTGCGCCTGGGCGACGCGCAGCGCCTCCACGTTCAGAATGCCGTTGACGACGCCGAGGTTGTAGTAGACCGTGCCGAAGCGCGCGGGATCTTTCAGGTTGCCGTTACCGGTCTTGATCACATACTGGTCGATCGACTGCAGCACGGGAAAGTCGGTACCGGACGGATGTGTCGTGATCGAAATGAAGCCTTTTGCCGCGTCGCCTGCCGGTCGCACGTCCTCCTCGGAATTGCTCCAGATGTTGCCGATGATGTGATCGGCCGGGTAGCCCACTTTCTGCGCCGACTTCAGTGCGACCGGGTTCATCACGCCCCAGCCGCGCAGGATGACCCAGTCAGGATGGATTCTGCGGATCGTCAGCCACTGCGAGCCCTGCTCGTTGCCCGGGTGCGGGACCTCGAGCTGCGTGAGCTCGAAACCGTACTTCTTCGCGAGGATGTCGAGCACTGGAATCGTCTCGCGTCCATAGGGCGAACCGTGGTACAGCACGACGATCTTCTTGCCTTTGAGCGCCGCAGGGCCACCGGACTGTTGCGCGATATAGTTGACGATCGCGGATACCTCGCTGTAGGGATTCAGCTGCAGAGGGAACACGTAAGGGAACACGGCGCCGTCCGTCGAATCCGTCCGTCCGTGGTTGATCGTGATGAGCGGAATCCTGTCGGCAGTCGAGCGGTCGATCGTCGCGTACGCGATGCCGACGGACAGCGGATTCGTCGCCGCGGCCGGCGCGCCGTTCAATCCATGCTTGAGCCGCTCGTAGCACTCGACTCCCTTTTCCACGACATATTCTGTTTCGCATTCGCTCCACGTGAGCTTGACGCCATTCACGCCGCCGTCTCGCGAATTGACCAGTTGCAGGTAGTCGATGAAGCCCCCGAAAAAGCCGCTTCCGCCCGCAGCGTACGGGCCGACCCGGTAACTCTGCAGCGGGAAATACTGCTCGCCCGCCGCCTGCGCGGCCCCCACGCCACCCGCGATCAGCGAAAGGGCCGCACCACCTACCGCAATCAGCCGCGCGATAGCTTGCAACCAGCGGCGATGCTGTGCTGTCGATTTCATGTATTTAGAACTCCTAATTGATTGTCGTGGAAAAACTGAGGCAGCACGTTGGAGAGATCAGGCATCTGCTTGCCGGCCGCGCAATCGCCGGTGCGCATATCCCGCGAGTCGAGCGAGCCCGTCTGGTTCCCTGATCAGAAATACGATGACAAGCACACCGTAGATGATCTTCTGCAGGTTCTGGAGTTGGCCGGCCTCGATACCGACATGCGCGAACCATCCTGCGGCATTGGACAGCAGGATCGGCAGCAATACGATGAATGCGGCGCCGAGGAAATTGCCGCCAATGCTGCCCATGCCGCCGATGATCACGATGAACAGCACCTGGAACGACAGATTGAGATCGAAGCCGTGGGGCTCGACGGTCCCGAGATAGGCAAACGCCCAGAGTGCGCCCGCGATGCCGAGCACGCCCGAACTGAACGCGAACGCGAGCAGCTTGTCCTGGCCGACCCGAAATCCCATCACGCGGGCGGCCGTCTCCATGTCGCGGATCGCCATCCAGCGTCGCCCGAGCTCGCTGCGTACGAGCCTCGCGGCGACCGCGAACGTTGCGGCCACGACAGCGAGCACCAGCAGATAGTGAGTGCCCGGCGTGTCAATCCGGTGCCCCAAGACCGTCACGGCGGGCGCGCTCAGCACGCCCGATGCATCGTCGTTCGAAAACCAGCTCACGCGTGTGAAGAGCCATTCGATGAAAAACTGCGCGGCGAGCGTCGACACAATCAGGTAAAAGCCCCTGATTCGCAGGCTCGGCACCCCGAACACCGTGCCTACCGCGGCGGCAGCGAGCGCACTGAAAGCGAGATCGATCGCGAACGGCAGCGCCGGTACGCGCACCGCGAAGTTGTATGCCGTATACGCGCCGACAGACATGAACGCGGCGGAGCCGAGCGATAGCTGCCCCGCGTAGCCGGTCGCGAGATTGAGCCCGAGCGCGGCGAGCGACAGGATCAGGAATGGCACGAGGATCGCGCTTAGCCAGTAGTCGCTGCCAACGCGAGCAAGCGCAATGAGCACGGCGACCGCCAGGATCACAAGCGCGCGGCGCGGCCAAGACCTGCGCGCGAACTCGGGGCGCGTGGACAGTGGTTCAATCTGAATCGACGACATCGGCTCCTCACACACGTTCGACCGGGGTTTCGCCGAAAAGGCCCGCCGGCCGGATCAGCAGGAAAAGCATCGCGAGCGCGTAGGGAAACCAATTCTCGATTCCCCCACCGATCGCCGTGCCGACGTACACTTCGGCGAGTTTTTCGGCCGCCCCGACCAGCAGGCCTGCCACGATGGCGCCGCCGATCGACGAGAAGCCGCCGATGATGAGCACCGGCAGCGCCTTCAATACAACGAGGGACAGCGAGAATTGGACGCCGAGCCGCGCGCCCCACAGCAGGCCCGCAACGAGGCTCGTGAAGCCGGCGAGCGCCCACACCGCTGCCCAGATGCGCGGCAGCCGGATACCGACAGCGAGCGCTGCTACGGGATCATCAGCGACCGCCCGCAGCGACAGCCCAAAGCGCGTGAAACGCGTCAACAGCGAGAGTCCAGCGACGAGCACCGCCGCGGTGCCGGCGGCAAAAAGGTCGAACTGGCTGACCATCACGCCGCCGATGGCGAGCGGCCGGTCATCGATACCGAGATCGAGACCATGAACCTGCGCGCCCCACAGCAGTTGGGCCCCGCCTTCGATAATCAGGCTCAGCCCGAGCGTCGCCATGAACAGCACGATCGGTGGCCGGTTGACGAGCGGCTTCAGGACCCATTGGCCGATTGCGAGCGCGATCGATGACAATGCAATGAGCGTGAGAGCGAATGCAAGCCACGGTGCCACGTGCCGCTCGACAAGGCTCACGAACGTGAGCGCGCCGAACAGCACGAGCGCGCCATGAGAAAAATTGAATACGCCCGACGCCTTGTAAATCAGCACGAAGCCGATTGCGACAAGCGAGTACATGACGCCGGCAAGCAGTCCGCCCACGAGCACTTCGGTGAAGAACGTCATGATGCGGTCCCTCAATGTCGCGTGCCGAGGTAAGCGGCCAGCACGTCCGGGTTCGCGCGCACCTGCGCCGGCGCGCCATCGGCGATCTTGCGTCCGTAGTCGAGCACGATGACGTGATCGGACAGGCTCATTACGACGCCGATGTCATGCTCGATCAGCACCACGGTCACGCCGAAACGCGCATTGGCGTCGCGGATGTAACCAGCCATTGCGCGCTTTTCTTCCGCGTTCATGCCGGCCATCGGCTCGTCGACCAGCAGCATCCGGGGTGCGCCGGCCAGCGCGCGTGCGAGCTCGACGCGCTTGCGGATGCCGTACGGCAGTGTGCCGACCTCGGTCTCGCGATAGCGCTGCAGATCGAGCGCATCGAGCACCGCTTCCGCGTATCCGCGTTGCTCGGCATCATCGCGGCGGGCGGCGGGCATGCCGAGCGTCTGGGCAAGCCATCCGCCCCGCCGGTGAAGGCTGCGCCCCGTCAACACGTTGTCGAAGACACTCATCCGCGCGAACAGTGCGATATTCTGGAACGTGCGGCCGATTCCCGCGCGCGCCGCGGCGTACGGGGTGATACGCCGGTACTCGCGGCCGTCGAAATGCAGCGTCCCGCGTTGCGGCCGATAAATGCCGCTGATCACGTTCAGCAATGAGCTCTTGCCCGCGCCGTTCGGGCCGATCAGCGCGCTGATGCGGCCCGCGACGACGTCAAAGCTGATGTCGGTCACGGCCGGCACGCCGTTGAACGACAGCGAGATACGATCGAGCGACAGCAACGGCCGCGCGTTCGTCGGGGTTGAAAGCTTCATCGGAGATCCGTTAGGTGAAGGAATGGCTGGAATGGCGAAACGCGCCGCGGCAGCGTGATGCCGCCGACGGCCACGCGCGTTCCGCCTCAAGCCGCGGCCTTCTCGCGCTGACGTGCTTCCAGCTCGCGCACGAGCGGCAGCACCTTGTTGCCGAAATACTCGACTTCCTCGACGAAGTGCAGGAAGCCCGCAAGGACGAGATCCACGCCGATGGACTTCAACTCGACGATCCGTTCCGCGATCTGCTCGGGCGTGCCGATAAGATTCGTGCGGAAGCCGTCGTTGTACTGGACCAAGTCCTCGAACGTCGATTTCGCCCAGTTGCCTTCCCCTTCCGGCGATGCTTTGCCCGCCTGCTTGACGGCATCGCCGAATGCGTTGACCGCTTCGATGTGTGCGTTTTCGATGATGTCATCGAGCACGGCCTTCGCTTCTTCTTCGGTATCGCGCGCGATAATGAACGCGTTCACGCCGATCCGCACCTGGTGATTGTTCTTAGCCGCCTTGGCCTTGATGTCGTCGATTTGCGCCTTCAGGTTCTCCGGCGTGTTGCCGTTCGTGAAGTACCAGTCCGAGACACTCGCCGCGTTGTCGCGTGCCGCGCGGGAGCTTCCTCCTTGAAATACTTCGGGATGCGGCTTCTGCACGGGCTTCGGACTCAGCGTGTAGTTCGTGAAGCGATAGAAGTCGCCCCTGAACGTGAAGTTGTCCTGCGTCCAGATGCCCTTGAGCGCCTGGATGAACTCCTTCGAGCGGCGATAGCGCTCGTCATGCTCGAGCCAAGGCTCCCCGATCGCGGTGAATTCGTCCTTGAACCAGCCGCTGACGACATTGATCGCGATGCGCCCGTTAGAAATATGATCGATCGTGGCGAGCTGCTTCGCCACGACGGCCGGATTCCACGGGCCGGGAAGAATGGCCGCGAGCACCTTCAATTTCGTCGTGGCATGCAACAGCGCCTGGCTGAAAGAAACCGACTCGTGCTGGTATTCAGCGCCGTAGCCCGCCGTGAACCGGATCTGGCTCAATGCATACTCGAATCCCGCACGCTCCGCCGTTTGCGCGAGCTTCTGGTTGTATTCGAGGCTCCAATCCGTGCGCTGCTCGATCGTGCTGACGACGAGGCCGCCACTCACGTTCGGCACCCAGTAGGCGAATTTGACGGCATCGCCAGAAGATGTGTTGTTGCTCATGAAAATGTCCCGCTGATCTAGAGTCAAGAGAAAGGCACTTACGCGGCGAGTGACGTCGCCTCGCGCGACGTATCCGCGGAACGAGCCGCGAGCGCGATCGGCAATGCTCGCGTCACCGCGAGGTCGATGCGTTCGAGCAATGCATCGCTGCCGATGTCGTAGCCGCTGAAGTCCTGCTCGGATGCATAGACGCCGATGGGCAGGGTGCGCGCCTGGAAGAAGCTGAAGAGCGGACGGAGTTGATGATCGATGACGAGCGCATGCCGGTCGCTGCCGCCCGTCGCCGCCAGCAGGACGGGCACGTCGATCAGCGCTTCATGATGGACGAAATCGAAGAGATGCTTGAAAAGACCGGTGTACGAGGCGCGGAAAACAGGACTCGCCACGACGAGCAGATCGGCGGATTCGATCAGGCGTATTTTTGCTTCGACGTCCGCCGGGAGCTGTGTCCGGTATACCGCCCCTGCAAGCTGAGGAGCGATCTCGCCGAGCTCGATCAGATGAGTCTCGATCGGTAGCGCCTTGCCGAGTGTACGCAACAGTGCCTTCGTCAGCACCAAGGTCCGCGAGGGGCGTTGCAGCCCGCCCGAGACGGCAACGACGTTCAACTTACTGCTCATAATTGGGACTCCTAAATTGTGAATACGTTGATTTCGAGTTAAACGAGCGATGTCAGGAATAGAAGGACGGCGTGGGGAACCGCTCGTTGAGCGCCCAGTCGCCGAGCTCGCGCACCTTGTAGTCGAGCGGGTCATGAAGCGTATGGACGCGCAGGTTCCGCCAGTACCGATCGAACCTCAGCCGGGCTGTGGTCGCACGCGGGCCCGTGACTTCGAACATCCGATTCGCAACGTCAAGCCCCGCCCGCGCCGCCGACACCTTCGCGGCCGCCACGGCGATAGCAACCTTGCCTCGTTCGCTTTCCGTCAGCGCGGTGCCGCGTTGCCATGCTTCGTCAAAGAGATCGGCAGCCCGATCGGCCAGTAGCCGCGCACCTTCGAGCGCAAGCCAGAAATCGCCGTAATGCGCAAGCACGTATTGATCCTCGCGAACACTCGGTGCCGGCGATGCGACCCAGGCTCGCCCGCTCTTCAGCGTGAATTCGCGAGCCTCATGCAAGGCACCCACGCCCAGCCCCAGATAGATATTCGCGAGAATCAGTTGGGCGAGCAGCGGCCGCAGGCAGGCAAACGGTGTCGATAACGGCCCCGGGTCGAGCAGCAGTTCGCCTCGCTCGATTTCGACATTCTCAAAAACGACCGTTCCGCTGTCTGTTTGACGCTGGCCCATGTTGTCCCAGTCGTCGATGACCGAGATGCCTTTTCTCGCAGTCGGCACGACGGCAATCAGCAGGCGTCCGTTCGAATCGAATGCCGACGCGAGCAATCTGTCCGAATCGGCCGCCCCCGAGCAAAACGTCTTACGTCCTGTAAAGACATAGCCGCCGCCCGAGGCCGGCTCGCCGGGGGTTGCCGTCGTGCCCCTGTCGAGTGGATTGAGCGCATTACCCCAGAACCAGCGGTGCTCGACGGTTTGCTCGAGCCACGGGCGCCACTGCGCAGGTTGTCCGAACAGGCGCGCAGTGGCGAGCAACAGGTGATGAAAGGCGAACAGGTGTGCGATCGAACTGTCGACGCGCGCGAAGCGGCGAACGACGTCGAGCGTCGAGCGCCAGTCGGCGCTCAACC
Source organism: Trinickia symbiotica (assembly GCF_002934455.1). Taxonomy (GTDB): domain Bacteria; phylum Pseudomonadota; class Gammaproteobacteria; order Burkholderiales; family Burkholderiaceae; genus Trinickia; species Trinickia symbiotica. The sequence goes on from NZ_PTIR01000003.1 coordinate 75,123, forward strand.
CTCCGAGGTCGGCTGGAACCGTGAGGCTCAGGAGCCCGCTGCTGCGTAGAAGATTTCGCTCATTGATAGCCGTCCCCCCGACCTCATCACGAGTCGCCGCAGTTTCAGCGAGCGAGTTCGAAACGGCATCCACGACATCGCTCCATGGTGGTGTCGTTGCGTTTGCGCGATCGATAGAAAGAAGTGTCATTAACGCATGCGGAAAAAAATTGACGGGCTGCTCCCCGGCGGAACCTACTGCGACTTGCCCTTGCCGATCTGCCAGACGTATGGCGGCTCCGTGCGATTGATTTCCCAGGCGCCGACGATGCGCTCCTTGTAGATGATCGGATTGTGCGATGCCACTGTGCGGGCGTTTCGCCAATGCCGATCGAGCAGCCTGGACTCGCTTGTCCCGGAGGCGCCTAGCGCATTGAAAAGATCGGTTGTCGCTTGAAGGACGAGTGACGTCACGGCAATCTGACCTCTTGCGGAATCGAGCTCCGCGGCGATATTCGCGTCGCGCTCCTCTCGCTCGTCGCCACCGAAACGCGCTTCGTAGGCCCGCTGTGAGGCCTGCGCCGCGCTGACTGCCGTTGCGTCAGCGGCAAACACCCGCGCCGCGACCTGGCCGACGACCTGTTGAACCTGCACGTCCTGGCTGACCGATGACGCGTTTCCGTGACTGAAGACGCGCCGGCGCTCGCGAACTTCGCGCGAGATGTCGCGCAACGCTGCGCGCCCCGCTCCAGCGGTAGTCGCAAGCAGGACCAGCTGATAGAACGCCGTCTGATATTTGAAGCGCGTCGAAAAGTCGATGATGTTCTCTTCGTCGACGTGCGCGGCTTCGAATACCGTCGTTCCACTGCCTGTCGTACGTTGCCCGAATCCGTCCCAGTCGTCGGTCGTTCTCACGCCCGGCTGATGCGTGCTCACCGCCGCAATCACGTCGGTCCCATCCGGGTCGCGGCGTGCATAGACGTCGATCCAGTCCGCGAAGATGCTGCCCGTCGTGTAGTACTTCGTTCCATTGACGACCCAACCGTTTCCGTTGCGCGAAACACGGGTGATGACGTCGCCGATCGCCACATCTCCAACCTCCGTCCACGCGTTACCGAAAATCTCACCGGCAACGAAGCGCCGGAACCATGTGTCGCGGTTCGCGCTTGCCGGCGCATTGAGACGATCCTCGACGAAAGCGAAATGACCGCGCAGTGCCTGCGGCAATGCCGAGTCCGCTTCCCCAAGCTCGATGAGCAATTGCACGAGTTGCGGCAGCGACAAACCGGCACCACCGTACTCGACGGGGACTCGCACCGCGCCGAAGCCAGCCTGCTTGAGCCAGGCGATTTGCTCATGGGGAAGCGAGCGTTCGCGTTCGCGCTCTATTGCGCCCTCGGCAATACGATCGAAGATCGGGCGAAAACGCGAAGCAACCTGCTCGTAATCGGCACCTCGCGAGAGAATGGGCGCGTCGTTGGAGTGGGAAAAAGTCATGGAATGCGTGAGCGTGAGTTGAAAGTGAGCCCGTCAAAGTGACGCTACGCATAAACTATCAGCGACCCGCGGCGCGACCAAACGAGGTTTTGGCACATCGTTATTCCTTCGGACAACGAATAGATTTCAGTGTGGTTCATTCAAACCCGCCCTCCGATATCACATGTTCGGGTGCGAAGCGCGAATAGGCATCAACGCGCGAGAACCGCCTGCGCTGCGGCGGCTCTTGCCTCGCGATGGCAAGGTTCGCTTCTGCTAAGCATCGATTCCGCTTATATTCTCGTGCCCCGGATTTCCTCGCCTCACACTTCGTCCATGCCTTGCTCGAAAAGGGAACGGACCGTGAACACTTATGACGTTGTTGTGATTGGCGCCGGTGTCATTGGCAGCTCGGTGGCTTTCCAACTGTCCAAATTGGGCGCGAAGAAGGTCCTGGTCGTCGACCGGGGAACCATCGGTGCCGGAACGACCTCGCAATCGTCGGGCATTCTGCGGACCCACTACTCGGTCAAGGAGAACGTCGAGCTCGCTCGCAAATCGTGGGAGGTGTTCAACGATTTCTCGACGTACCTCGGCGACGACGAAGCTTCATGCGGCCTAGTGAAGTGCGGCTATATGATCGTGGCTAGCGAGGGGGACAAGGTCGAACCGCTGCGCGCGTCGCTCGCCCAGCAAAAGGCTCAAGGCATCCCGCTCGAGTTGCTCGATGCGAAGCAGGCGAACGAACTGCTGCCAATCGCACAGTTCGACGATGCGGCGCTCATCGGCTATGAACCGGAAGCCGGCTTCGCCGATGCCTATCTCGTGGCCACGAGCTTCGCGCGCGCCGCGCGCCGCGGCGGCGTGACAGTCCGGGAAAACGTCACGGTGAACAAGATCCTGTTCGATAACGACAAGGTTGTCGGGGTATCGACCAGCATCGGCGATTTCGCCACTTCGACGGTCATCAGCACGCAGAACATTTGGACGCCCGAGCTGGCAGGCTGGACGGGGCGCGACCTTCCGCTCATGCCCGAGCGCCACGCCGTCCTCGCGCTCGAATGCGAAGCCGCCAAGTACACCTATTCGATGCCCGTCTTCAAGGACCTGGCATCGACCGGCATGCTCTATTACCGCAGTTACGGCGGCAATCAGATGCTCGTCAGCGAAGGCGTCGTCGGTGAAAAGCTCAACACGGCCGAAACTGAGCAAGGCGACATTCCGATGGATTACGTAGTCGAGGTAGGCGCGCAAGTGGCGGAACGCTTCCCCGAATACGAGACGGCCGGGATCGCTTCGTCCTGGACGGGCGTGTATGACGTCACGCCCGACTGGAACCCCGTGCTCGGCAAGCTTCCCGGCATCGAGGGCCTCGTCGTGGGCTATGGGTTCTCCGGCCACGGTTTCAAGCTCTCGCCAACGGTTGGCCGTGTTCTCGCGCAAGAAGCGCTCGGCCTGCCGACTGACGTTTCGCTGAAGCCGTACTCGATCGAACGGTTCACGACGGGCGAATTGTTGACGGGCAAGTACGGCCTGGGCGCCGTGTCCTGAGACGCCAACGATGTCTGCCATCGAGATCCGTCCGCTCTCCGCGGTACCCGCGGAACCATGGCGAAACGGCGGCGGAATCACGAGAACCCTCGCGGCAAAAGATGGCGAGTGGCGAATCAGTCTCGCCGAGGTCGAGCGCGATGGTCCTTACTCCCGCTTCGACGGCATCACGCGCGTTTCTTTCGTCGTGCGCGGCAGCGGCGTGACGCTGCGTCATGAAGCGTCGGCCGTCGCGCTGAAGCCGTTCGAGGCCGCCGAGTATGACGGCGGAACGGCGTGGAATGCAGCGCTCATGAATGGGCCGGTCACGGTATTGAACGTGATGAGCTCCTCTGGCCGGTATCGAGCGAAAGTGCTTGCGATCCGGGAGGCGACGATCGTTCCGCCCGGTTGTGCGGCCGTCGTTGTTGCGCTCGACAGCGCGTGCAGCTATAGCGAGCAGCCGACCTCGGCGGCCGGCACCTGCGAGCCGGGGCAGGCGATGGTCGTATATCTGGTCGATCGGCCTCTGTGGCTTGCGCCTGCCGTGTGCGCGTCAGTGCCAGCCCATGAGATCAGGCCGCCTGTGCTCGTCGTCATCGAGCGGGCCGTGATTCGCTGAACGATTGAAATAGTGGAGATCGCAAAAATGAAGGTGATTACGGCAGTCAAGCGCGTTGTCGATTACAACGTCAAGGTTCGCGTCAAGTCAGATCAAAGCGGCGTCGATATCGGCAACGTAAAAATGTCGATGAACCCTTTCGATGAGATCGCCACGGAAGCGGCGACCCGCCTCAAGGAAGCGGGGAAGGCGACGGAGGTCGTTGCCGTCTCGTGCGGCGTCGCGCAAAGCCAGGAAACGCTGCGCACGGCGCTGGCGATCGGCGCCGACCGGGGCATCCTGGTCGAGACCGATGTCGAGCTGCAGCCGCTCTCCGTGGCGAAACTGCTCAAGGCGGTCATCGATCGCGAGCGCCCTGAGCTCGTCATTCTCGGCAAACAGGCAATCGATGACGATGCGGGACAAACGGGCCAACTGCTCGCCGCCCTGCTCGACTGGCCGCAAGCCACGTTCGCCAGCAACATCGAGATCGGCGACGGCACGGCAACGGTCACGCGGGAAGTGGACGGCGGACTCGAGGTCGTCTCTCTGCGTCTTCCCGCCATCGTCACGACCGATCTTCGCTTGAACGAGCCTCGCTACGTCACGCTGCCGAACATCATGAAGGCGAAAAAGAAGCCGATCGAAACGATCAAGCCCGCGGATCTCGGCGTCGACCCGGCACCACGCCTGAAGACGCTCAAAGTCGTCGAGCCGCCGGTTCGCAAGACGGGTGCCCTCGTTGCGAACGTAGCCGCGCTCGTCGAGAAATTGAAAACCGAAGCAAAGGTGATCTGAATGCCTACCCTCGTCATTGCCGAACACGACAACGTCCAACTGAAGAGCTCGACGCTCAATGCGATTTCGGCCGCACGTGCGCTGGCGAACGGCATTCACGTGCTGGTTGCGGGCAGCGGCGCGCGCACCGTAGCCGAGGCGGCGACAAAGATCGAGGGCGTGGACAAGGTCGTCCTCGTCGATGCTCCGCATCTCGCCGACGGCCTCGCGGAAAACCTCGCTGCACAGGTGATCGCCCTTGCGAAGGACTACACGCATGTCTTCTTTCCCGCCACGGCCGCGGGCAAGAATACGGCACCGCGTGTTGCCGCGAAGCTCGACGCATCGCAGATTTCGGACGTCATCGCGATCGACTCGGCCGATACGTTCCAGCGCCCGATCTACGCCGGCAACGTCATTGCGACCGTGCAGTCGCCGGACCCCATCAAGGTCGCGACGATTCGCACCACCGCTTTTGAAGCAGCGGCCAAGGAAGGCGGCAACGCTGAAGTCGAGGAAGTCGCCGCCGTGGCCGACACGGGCTTGTCGACGTTCGTGCGCCGCGAGATTGCCGCGAACGAACGCCCGGATTTGACGGCGGCGCCCGTCGTCGTTTCGGGTGGCCGTGGCCTTGGCAGTGCGGAGAGCTTCGCGCTACTCGATCCGCTCGCCGAGAAGCTCGGCGCGGCGATCGGGGCCTCGCGCGCCGCCGTGGACTCGGGCTATGCGCCCAACGATCTGCAGGTCGGCCAAACCGGCAAGATCGTGGCGCCCGAACTCTACGTGGCGGTGGGCATCTCAGGCGCCATCCAGCATCTGGCCGGCATGAAGGACTCGAAGGTCATCGTCGCGATCAACAAGGATGCGGAAGCGCCCATCTTCGGCGTCGCCGATTATGGCCTCGTGGCCGACCTCTTCGAAGTCGTGCCCGAACTGACGAAATCGCTCTGATCAGGCAGGCAGGAGCAATCCCTCGCCGCGGCAATGCACGGACTGCCTGCATCGCCGCGGATACCATACTTCCACCACCGGCTGCGCACGCTCAGCAACGTCCGGCCGGTAATCGAACGGCGCGTTTCGCCCATCAAGGTCGAGTGATACATCTCGAGCTGCCTCGAGCTGCACCGCGTTCACACCTTGGTCGGGCTACCCTCCCCCGTTCGTCTCACGAATTCGTACCCCATTTTCCGCGACGATAGAGAGCCGCCCCATACGCGGCCGAACGCTCACTGTCTCTTACCATCTCGATAAGAGCCCGTTATCCTGATGACTTTGCGCCCGCTCCGGGGAGATGCTGTCTCCTCGCGCTGTGCGGATCGAACGCCCCTTGAACAGAGCAAGCCCGGCGTCGCAAAGACGGCGGTGACCAAGAAGGTGTCATGTCAGAGTTTCGCGAGGAATCGATTTCAGAGCCCGGCACCAGCCGGGAAAAAACGGACCTGCCCCCTCAGGAGCCCATGCGAACCGGGCCACTCTCCGAGGCCAAGCTTCTCGGGCGGCGAACGCCACCCGCCGCCGCGACGACACACCGGCCCGGCGCCCAAGCGCTCGGCGGCTATCAATCGCTCGCCGGACTGCTAAGCGGTTATGCGTTGCTCATTGTCGGCAACGGGCTTTTCCAGACGCTCATTCCCTTGCGGATGCTGCATGCCGACGTATCGACGTTCGTCGTCGGGCTGGTGCAATCGTGCTACTACGGCGGATTCGTGGTCGGTGCGGTATGCAACCGCCGGCTCATCGACAGGATCGGCCAGCACCGGACGTTCGTTGCTTTCTCAGCGGCCGTGGCCATCCTTGCACTGGCGTTCAACGTCTTCGAGTCGCCCTTGGCATGGGCGCTCATCCGGTCGCTGACCGGTTTTGCGTTCATGGGACTGTATACGTCGATCGAGAGTTGGCTCAGCGGAACATCCCGCAACGAGAACCGGGGACAAATCTTTGGCTTATACGCGGGCCTCAACTATCTGGCGGTCGGGACAGGGCAATTCCTGCTGCACCTCGGCGACGGTCCCGACGGCCGCCTGTTCTCGCTCGTTGCCGCCCTGTTCGCCGCCGCGGTCATGCCCGTTTCGCTGTTCGAAGGGTGGCCAGTCCGCGTGGCCGACGAAAGCCTCGATCGCTTGCCGGCTCATAGCTGGCGCAACAGTCTTCGCTCGATGGCGCACGCGACGCCGCTTGCGATACCGGGCTGCATACTGGCCGGCTTTCTTTACAGCACGTTCTATTCGATGACGCCCGTGTTCCTCGCGCGCACGGGGTTCTCGACTTCCGAGCTATCGACGTTCATGGGCGTGGCGCTAATCGGTGCGCTCATTCCGCAGTGGCCGATGGGACGGCTGTCCGACCGCATCGACAGGCGGCGGCTCGTCTATACGACGGCGCAGATATCCGCGGGTCTTAGCCTGGCGCTCGTTGTTTTTCACGTGCCTGCGGTCGTCTGGGTGGCCATGCTCGCGTTTGTCGCGGTGACGTTCACGCAATATGGATTGATCGTCTCGCACGTCAACGACCGCACCGAACCCCGCCTGCGCGTCGCAGTCTCCGCCACACTTTTACTACTGTTTTCGATCGGCGGTCTGATCGGCCCCGCTATCGCTTCCCTGCTGATGACCGTCATCGGTCCGAGCGGGCTCTTTGTCTTCAACGCCCTCTCGAGCCTGTTGATGATGCTGAGCGCGAAGCGGGCCCTGCGGGCGATTCGCTAGGTGAGTGCTCGTGAGGGTAGCACCTGCCGATGGTACCTCTGCTCGACCTGCGCATCGGTACGGCGGGGGTGGGCTAGGCGCGCTTGCGCCATGACTGCGAATGGTCGGGACGCGTCAGCCCAAGGTGTTCGCGCAGCGTTGTACCTTCGTATTCGCTGCGGAAAATGCCGCGTTTCCGAAGGATCGGCACGACGCCGTCCACGAAGTCGCGCAGGCCGCTCGGCAGAGCATCCGGCATCAGATTGAAGCCGTCGGCCGCGCCGCCATTGAACCATCGCTCGATGTCGTCCGCGATCTGCTCGGGCGTACCGACGATCACACGATGGCCGGTTCCGCCCGCGAGCGAGCGGATCAATTCGCGCACGGTGTAGCCATGCCGGCGAGCCTGAGCGATGGTCGCGTGAAAAAACGTATGGTTCCCATTGCCGCCCGCGGGCAGCGTGAGGTCGTCGGGCAACGGCTCGTCGAGCTTCAGCCGCTCCACGTCGATACCGAGCGTGCCGGCCAGGCGGTTGAGGCTGTAGCGCCATGGAATCTGGTCGATCAAATCGTCTCGGCGGCGCACAGCTTCGGCTTCGGTCGAGCCAATGATCGTCGTGAGACCGGCCAGCACTTTCACGCCCTGCCGACCGTATGCAGCAGCGCGTGCATTGAGGTCTCGCCGGTACGCCGCTGATTCCTCGAAGGACTGCGAAGCCGAAAACACGGCTTCCGCATGCCGTGCGGCCAGATCGCGTCCATCCGGCGAGCCGCCCGCCTGCAGCACGACGGGATGTCCTTGCGGTGATCGCGGCAAATTGAGCGGCCCCTGCACATCGAAGTACCGGCCCCGATACCCAACGGCATGCACTTTCGACACGTCGACGAAACGGCCACCCGCCTTGTCGCCCACGAACGCATCGTCCTCCCAGCTGTCCCAAAGCACCTTCACGAGCTCGGTGAATTCGGCGGCACGCTGATATCGCTCCGCATGGTCGGGTACGGCATCGCGGCCGAAGTTGCGCGCGGACGGTAAGTCTGCCGTCGTTACGACGTTCCACCCCGCACGCCCATTGCTCACGTGATCGAGCGTCGCGAATCGCCGCGCGATGTTGTACGGCTCGTTGTAGCTGGTCGATGCTGTCCCGATGACGCCAATGTGCGTCGTCGCGGCCGCAATGCTGGCGAGCAGCACCGTCGGCTCGAGCGCAGTGATCGGGCGGAAATCGATCTGGTCGACAATCGCCGCATTGTCCGCGAGAAAGACCGCATCGAGTTTGCCCTCCTCTGCGATCTGGGCGACGCGCACGTAGTGATTCACGTCGACGAACGCGCGCGGGTTCGCATCGTCGAGCCGCCACGCCGACGGGACAAAACCCGAGTGAAGGATGTTGACGTTTAGATGCAGGCGACGCGGCACTGCCTCTGTCTTGACACGGCTCATCGTCTAGCAAACCCCGGTTGAACGCAACGCGGATATTGTCGAATGCCGGCCCACCCGCCGCCACTAAGAAATCGGCACATCGATATGCGGTTGCGCGGTATGCATCGTGCGATGCCTCGCCGCGCGTACCGTTCTTCTTTAAAAAACCCGGCCTTCCGTCAAATGCGTCGTCACGCCGTTCAGCTCGTAGTCGCCGATCACGCGCGCTTTATGCGTCAGCGGATTGTGGCTGAAGATCGTACGCAGGTTGCGCCAGTGACGGTCGAAGTTGTGCGCGCGCGAGGTTGCCGATGCGCCGCCTGCTTCGAACATGCGCTCGGCCGCATACAGCGCCAGTTTGCTGACGACCAGTTGCGTGCGTGCCGTCGCGAGCGCACCTTCGAGCACGAGCGCTTCCGCACCGGGATCGCCGTTGCGGATTGCCTGCGAAGAGCGCTCCAGCACGCGGGCGTTGTCGCGCACGAGTGCGTCGATCGTATGGCTGTGAGCTGTCAGCTCGCCGATGACCTGCTGGATGAACGCGTCTTCTCGCGCGAACGGCGCAGGGCTATGCAGCACGGGGCGGCCATGCCGCAGTACGTAGTATTTGGCGTCCGCCACCACGTTGCGCACGATCCCCGCGCCCACCGCCACAAGATGCAACTGTCGCAGCGCGCTGCAGTGGCGGCCAACCAGTGACGTCTGCACGCGAGGCGTCACCTCTTCTTCGCGAACAAGCATGTTGTCGAATTCAAGGCTGCCGCTTGCCGTCATCCTCTGGCCCATTCCGTCCCAGTCGTCGAGCACGCTAAAGCCTTCACGTTTGACGGGGACGATGGCGATCACGGCGTTGCCGTTCTCATCGTGCAGGTTCAGGCGTGCGAAGTCGGAGAACGCCGTGCCCGTCGCATAGTATTTGCGGCCGCTCAGCCGAAAATGCTGGCCGTCGCGGCGCAGTTGCGTCGTAATTTCACCAGGGCGCGACGTCCCCAGTTCTGTCGATGCACCGCCGAAAATCGCGCCGTCCGCGATCCTCTTGATCTGCGCTTCGTTGAACGGTGTGCGCGGCGAAAGAAGCAACGTCTCGGTCTGGTCGAAATGAATGCGCAACGCGTGCGCAAGGTTGCTCTCCTGCGCAGCGAGCGTGGCAATCACATGAAACTCGTCTTCGAGCAAGCCGCCGAGGCCTCCCCATTCAACAGGCAGGCGTAAACGCCCGAGGCCCGATTGCCGGAAAAGCGCGAAGGCATCGAACGGCAGTTCGCGTCGTGCCTCGCGCGCCGCGGCGCCTTCGCCGATGGCTTTTGCGAGCGCCGGCAGCCCGGCGAGTGATGCCTGGAGCGGCGCACGCGCGGCAGAATTCGAGAGGTGTTGAGCGGGCATCAGTTGTTCCTCGTTTTGTGACATGCAGGCCGGCACGCGCACCGAACAGCGAAGCTTCGACGGCAGACAAGCGTTCGAGTATAGGGACGCGCCTTCGCTCGAGTAACAACGGATTTGCGCTTACGTTATTCGCGTGGCGGAAATGGCGTGAGCACATTCGATACGTACAGCAGGCAGCGATCCGGATAACACTAAGACGGCTATCGATTGATGGATTCGTTCTTTGACCACGGCAAACGCGCTTCACGATAATCGGCATCAGATAAATATGATGAGGAAGGTCTTGATGCACAGGCTCACCGTTTTCACGCGCCTCGCCACGATCGCAATCAGTGCGGTCCTTTTTTTGTCCTCAAACGCAACACATGCCGCCGACGATACAGCAGCGACACCACATCAGACGCTGCGTATCGGTTTCGTTCCCGGCCCGTATGCCGACGAGTTTCGTCAGGGTATCGAGCCGCAACTGCTACGCAGGGGCTATAAAGTGCAGTACGTTGAATTCAGCACTGGCCTCGAAGCGAATCACGCCGTCTATAGCGGCGAAATCACCGCTGATGTGATGCAGCACAGCGTGTACCTCAAGTCGTACAACGATCGCAACGGCACCGATCTCGTCCCTGTCGTACAGGTGCCGACGCCGCCGATGGGCCTTTATTCGACGAAGCATCGTTCGCTCGCCGAGGTGAAGCGCGGTGCGACGATCGCCGTGCCGAACGATCCCGTCAACATGGAGCGTGCGCTGAAGATCCTGCAGAACATCGGCTGGATTCGCATCCGACCGAATCCCAATCCTGTCGATGTGACCGAGCACGATGTCATCGCGAATCCGGGCGGCATCCGCATTGTGCCGCTCGAATCCGCCCAGGCGCCGCGCGCGCTCGAGGATGTCGACTATGCGGCGATCCAGGGAAACTTCGCGATTGCGAGCGGTCATCGCCTCGTCGACGCACTTGCGCTGGAGCAGATGACATCGCCGTATGTCAATCAGGTCGTCGTGAAGGCGACCAACCGCAATTCACGCGCGACGGCCGATATCGTGGCCGCTTACCAATCGGATGAATTCCGCCATGCGATTCTCGACAATCACGCTTTTGACGGCTTTCGCCTGCCCGACTATTTTCATCGGTAAGCGATGCCGCAAAGCACGATCCGCATACCCCATTCTCCGCTTATCTAGCGTGACACGATCAGCGGCCTCCCACCTTGCGCTGCGTCTTCGCGCGCGATATCGCGCGGCGTGACGCCGAGCAGCCGCTTCATCCAGCTCGCCATGTGGCTCTGATGCGCGAAGCCGACTTCGAGCGCGACCTGGCTCGCGCTCAGCCGGCCGTCTATGAGCAGCGCCTTCGCGTGCTCGACACGCCGCTCGACGACATACCGATGCACCGGCAAACCAAATGTCTCGCGAAACAGCACTTTGAAATGCGGCACGCTCAGTTGGACGAGCGAGGCAAGGCTGGCGAGCGTCAACCGTTCTTCCAGATGCGCCTCGATGTAGTCGGTGACACGCGCCGCCGCGCGTGGCATCAGCGTGCGCCGTCTTTGACTGGGTGACGCAGTCGCGGCCGCGAGCCGCACGACGATCGCCGTGCAGAGGCTCTCGGCATAGAGCGGATCCGACGCGTCTTCGGCTTCGAGTTCGGCGCGCAACGCCCACGTCAAATGCTCAAGGCGCGGATCGCGTACCTGGTCGCGATACCGGATCTGTGCGTCGGAAGCGCGCAGGCCGAGCTGGTCGAACGTGTTGCGGACGAACTCGTCCGTCATCCAGATCTGCAGGACCGTACAGCTCGCGTCGTCGCGCCATTCGCCCTCGAGCCCCGCTGGAATCACATTGGTGTCGCCATGCGCCTGGATGCGCATAGAGCGCTTGCCATCGCACCGGCAGTCCGCTCTGACCGGTGCGCCCACATGCACACCGATACGGTGCACATCGAGCGCCGGAATGCGATGCAAACCGGCCGCAATGCCCAGCAATTGCGCGCCGAAGCCCGACCAGCCGAGCGATGCGCTCGAGTGCAGGCTCACGCGGGTCGCAGAGTCCGGAATCAACGAGGAAGTGACGGCTTTCATTGGTTATGCCTTTCGATCCATCGAATCGAAGCATTGTGCTGCGGTTTGCGATTTTTTGCCGAGCCCTGCATGGTGCCTGCCGTCTCGCGTGCGCCGATCGTCATCCAAATCTGCTCTTGAGTATCCTTACCTGCGCGTTTGGGCAAGCACAGCGGCTTACGCTTGAAGTCCTCTCATCGATCGAGGAGTCGAGCAATGTTCGTGATTTTCGGAGCGTCGGGCAAAGTGGGGCGCACATCAGCGGCGGAACTGCGGCGCGCGGGTCAGCCCGTGCGTGCGGTAGTGAGAAATGCGGCCCAAGGCGAACCGCTCGCACGCATAGGCTGCGAAATCGTGTTGGGCGATTTGACGGATGGCGCGTCGGTGAGTCGCGCGCTCGATGGCGCGCACAGTGTACAGATGCTGTGCCCCGTGCCGCGTGGCGAAGCCGCGCCCGCCGAAGCGATGCGGCGCATGATCGATACTGCCGCGCAGGTGCTGCGCGTCTACCCGGATCTGCATGTCGTCGCACTGTCCGACTACGGCGCCGAGCTCGATGCGAACACGGGCATCACGATGCTCTTTCATCATCTCGAAGCGCGCTTCAAGGAAGCGGTGCGGCACCTCACGCTGCTGCGCTCGTCCGAGCATATGCAGAACTGGGCGCGCGTCGTGCCCGTCGCGCTGGCGACGGGCGTACTGCCGAGCCTGCATCATCCCGTGGACCGGAAGTTCCCGATGGTGTCGGCCCATGACGTCGGCGTCGTAGCCTCTCAAGTGTTGCTCGATCGAAATACGGGCAATACGGCTCGCGTGGTGAGTGTCGAAAGCAATCAGCGTTACAGTCCGAACGATGTCGCTGAGGCGTTAAGCGAAGCGATCAACCGCGATGTCATCGCGCAGGCGTTGCCACGTGACCAATGGGCGCCAGCCCTGCTACGCGCAGGGCTGGCCACGAACCATGCCCAGCTCATCACCGATCTTTACGACGCGACCAACGCCGGGCGGATCGATGTCGAAGCCGGTATCGGCGAGCGGCGTTTCGGCGCGACGACGCTGCGCGAGGCGATCGCCGCCCTCGTGCCGGCACTCGGAACGCATTGAGCCGGATGACGGAGCGCCCTCGTTCGCGAGCAGCAATTTGCGTCAGTCTCCGTATCTGCGCTCGCGTGTGTCGTCCGCCGCCGGGCCGACAAACCGCTTGTACGCACCGATCCAGTCGCTCGCGATTGCGCTCTGCGCATCGGCCAGCGGCAGGCGCCCTTTGCATACCAGACTTTTCAGCTTGTTTTCGAGGCGGTCCTTTGCGTACGAGCCCCATCCTCCGACGACGTGGTGCGGTTGGGGCCAAAGGTTGCGCGGATCCGTCGGCGAGCCGCCGAGTTCGAGGCTCACTAGGTGGTCTTCCTCATAGTCACGCAGCCGTCGGTCGGTATAGCCGTATGCGGCGATTTGCTCTCGCTTGAGGCGCCGCGTGTAACCTTCCTCGGGCCGAATGGTGCGCGTATAGCCCTTCACGCAAATCGTAGAATGTATCGTCGCCTGTGTCACATCGGGATTCAGTACGCCCGGCGTCAATCGCGGCTTGGGTACCGCCTGCGCCAGCGGAAACAACACGGCGTAAGCCCCCTCGGCATCATCCACACCGCCAGCGTTACGGGTGGCATGTGCGTTCGCACACAGCAAGCTCGCGGTTGCGAGAACAGCAATCGAGATCGTCTTCATTTTTTGGTTCATGCGTTTCCTGCACAGTTAGTACGCCGTGCAGTATGCCATCTGGACGACGGGTATACACGTCCAGTTGTTCCATGTCGGCGGTGACGATGCTCATCGCTTTGCCAACCTCGTCTCTGCAGCCTTTCGTGGTTGTGTCTCGGGTCTACCGTTGCTGTCACGCCAGGTTTATCGACCCAGCCGACCATTTCTTGAGCTCGGCACAGACCAGTGCAGGCGGACGACGTGCGTCACGATATCCGGGAACGTCTGCCCGAATTCTCTCTAATTGCCCATACATATATGCAATTGATGTTTCGTTGGTTAGCCGTAATCGGCCTCAGCGATAACCTCTTTATTCCGACCGGAACGACATACCACAATGACAATCAAACGACTCTTTCATGGCATTGCCGCCCAGGCGGCCTTGGCGACACTCATTTCTCACGGCGTCGCCGCACACGCGGAAACCGTCAACATTGCCTATCAATACGGCGCCGATCCTGCAAAGCTCGCTCAGGCAAGCGCTGCCTACGAAAAGGCAACGGGCTGGACCATCAACTGGCGGCGTTTCGATACCGGCGCCGATGTCGTAGCGGCCCTCGCGTCCGGGGACATCCAGATCGGCGACGTCGGTTCCAGCCCGTTCGCCGCGGCAGTAAGCCGCGGCGTTCCCGTCGAGGCGGTGGCGCTAAACGCAATCACGGGTGGCTCGGAAGCGCTCGTTGCGCGCAACAGCGCGCATATCGACAAGCCGCAGGATCTCATCGGCAAAACGATTGCCACTCCATTCGTCTCGACTTCGCATTACAGCCTCCTCGCGGCGCTTCAGCATTGGGGCATCCGTTCAGACCAGGTCCACATCGTCAATCTCGGCCCCACGGAAATCATCGCTGCATGGACGCGCGGGGAAATCGACGCCGCGTATACGTGGGATCCAGCACTCGGCAAGGCCAAGGAAACGGGACACGTACTCGTCGATTCCACGCAGGTTGGCAAATGGGGCGCGCCCACGTTCGACCTATGGGTTGTGCGTAAGGACTTCGCGCAGGCGCATGCCGATTTCGTAAAGAAGTTCGTGGGTGTGACACTGCATTCGATCGCCGATTACCGCGCGAACGGAAGATCGTGGACAAGCGCGTCGGGTCAGGTAGCGGCCATAGCCAAGTTGAGCGGCGCGAGCGCGGCCGACGTGCCGCAATTGCTCGCCGGCAATCAATACCCGGACGCGAAGGAACAGGCTTCGTCCGCTCTTCTGGGCGGCGGCACCGCCAAAGCGGTTGCCGCGACCGCGCACTTTCTCCGTGAGCAGAAGAAGATCGACCAGACACTGCCGGACTACAGCACTGCGATCAATTCCAGTTTTGTCACGGCGACCAAATGAGCGACTCGCATCTCCCGACGCCACCCAGGTAAGGAACCAATCATGGCTGAACTGAAAGCCCAAAACGTGAGCGTAGTCTACGAAACAGCCCGTGGTGCACTGACAGCGCTCCGGGACGTGTCCGTGTCGGTGCGCAGCGGCGAGATCGTTGTGGCGTTGGGCGCGTCGGGCTGTGGAAAGAGCACCTTGCTCTCCGTGCTCGCGGGCTTCCAGACGCCGACCTCGGGGACGGTGGCGAAAGATGACGTGGTTGTCACCGGTCCTGATGCAAGCCGCGGCGTCGTCTTCCAGGACGACGCACTGATGCCCTGGCTCAATGTGATCGAGAATGTTTCGTTGGGCCTGCGGCTACGCGGCGCGGGTCGTGCGGAACGAGTGGCGCGCGCGGCAGAAGTACTCGAACTCGTCAAGCTCGGCGGTTTTGAGCAGCATCGCCTGAACGAGATTTCGGGCGGTATGCGTCAGCGCGTCGGGCTCGCGCGCGCGCTCGCCGCCGACCCGGCATTTCTGCTGATGGACGAGCCGCTTGGTGCGCTTGACGCCCTCACGCGCGAGCGCATGCAGAGCCTGCTTCTCGAAGTCTGGAACAAGACGAGCACTGGCGTATTTCTCATCACGCACAGCGTCGAAGAGGCCGTGCTGCTCGCCACTGAACTCCTGATCTTGTCTCCTCGACCAGGCCGCGTGGTTGCGCGCCATCGCCTCGACTTTTCGCGACGCTATGCGCAGGGTGAATCACTACGCTCGATTCGCAGCGATCCCGCGTTCATCCAGATCCACCTGGAACTGCTCGATCAACTCGTGCGCGAGACCGAAGGAGCGTGACATGACGATGCATTTTCCGAACTCCCCAGTTGCCGGGGCACCGGCCGGACAACCCTGGAACGACGAGCCTGAGAGCGCCGACCAAACTCGCACCGAGGCACGTTTTCATGCGGGACACGCCGCGACAACTGCGACGGTGGCGATACTGCTTGGCGCGTGGTGGACCGCAAGTCACTTGCAGTGGCTGCCGCCCGTGCTATTGCCAACGCCCGAGGTGACGCTCAGAAAGCTAGTCGTGCTGTACACCGACGGCTTCGACGACGCGACGCTTTCACAGCACCTTTTTGCCAGTCTCGGACGCATTGCGCTCGCGTTCTTTCTCGCGCTCGTCACGGCAATTCCCGCAGGGATTGCCATCGCAACCAGTCGAATCGCGCGTGGCGCCCTCGATCCCATCATCGAGTTTTATCGGCCTGTGCCACCGCTCGCCTACTTGCCGTTGATGGTGATCTGGTTCGGCATTGGCGAGCTTTCGAAGGTCCTGCTGATTTACCTGACGATCTTCGCCCCTCTGACAATCGCCACCGCTTCAGGCGCGAGCCGCGTGACGAAGAGCCGTCTTCTTGCGGCGGCGACGTTCGGCGCAACACGTCTGCAACTGCTTTGGTTTGTCGTACTGCCGAGCGCATTGCCGGAAATTCTCACGGGTGTGCGTATCGCTCTGGGTGCGGGCTGGTCGACGCTAGTCGCGGCCGAACTGATTGCGGCGACGCGCGGGCTGGGGTTCATGGTGTATTCGGCTTCGCGCTTTCTCGTCACCGATGTCGTGATCGCCGGCATCTTGCTGATAGGAATGATCGCGCTCTCGCTCGAACTCGGCTTGCGCGCGTTGCAGCGCAAGCTCACGCCCTGGCATACGGCTGAGTGACATCGCTCGAGATACCGCAACAATACTCTTTCCTTTCGTGCGATCTCTGGCGGCTCGGTTCGAAAGAGTTTTTCCGATCGGAGCGTAGCGCACGATTGCGTCCGCGGCAAAAATCATAACCCGCAGAGCCGTGCAAGCGGCTCTGCTTTCGGATGCGGCAGCTCAGATCACCTTGCCCGGATTGAGAATGCCCTTGGGATCGAGCGCCGCCTTGATCGCGCGCATGGCCGCAAGCTCTTCGGGCGAACGCGAGAACGGCAAGTAGGCGCGCTTGAGCAATCCGATGCCATGCTCCGCCGAAACCGATCCGCCATACGGCGCGAGCATCTCGTAGACAAAGGCGTAAACGTCGTCGTGCGCGACGCCCGGAATCGAATGGCCGTCCACGGTGACATGCAGGTTCGAGTCGCCGATATGCCCGAAGAAGTAGCTGCGGTTCGAAGGCCAGCGCTTATCCAGCGCCGCGCGGCACACATCGACGAACTCGCCGATGAGACCGATGGGTAGGCTCACGTCGAAGTTGACCGGATCCATGCGCGCGGGAAACTCGGCGGTGCATTCGCGCACGGCCCAAAGCGCGCGTGCATCGGCGACCGACTGCGCCAGCACCGCGTCGCGCACGAGGCCGGCATCGAGCGCCTCTGCCAGCACGGCAAAGAACGCTTCACCCTCGTCTAACGTATCGAGCCCGGCATGCTCGATCAGCGCATAGAGCGGGTGCGCCGCCGGGAACGGCGAGCGCGCGTGCGCCGTCAGGGCAACGCCGAAATCGAAGAAGTCCGGCCACATGATCTCGAACGCGCCGATGTCGTTGCCGAACCGAGCGGACAAGGACCGCAACAACTTCACCACCGCATCGTAACCATCGACCGCGACGAGCGCCGTATGGCGCCGCCCGCGCGGCGGATTCAGACGCAGCACGGCCCGCGTGATGATGCCGAGCGTCCCTTCCGAGCCGATGAAAAGCTGCTTCAGGTCGTAACCCGTGTTGTTCTTCGTCATCTTGGTCATGGAGCTCAGTACCGCGCCGCTCGCGAGCACCACTTCGAGACCGAGCACCTGATCGCGCGCCGTCCCCGACTGGATGACGCGATTGCCGCCGGCATTCGTCGCGAGGTTGCCGCCGATCTGACACGAGCCGCGCGCGCCAAGATCGAGCCCGAGTTCGAAACCCGCCGCGCTCGCGGCGTCCTGCGCGGCCTGCAGCGTGGTGCCCGCGCGCACGATCATCGTGGCGGAGGCCGGATCGATTTCGTCGATGCCCGCGAACCGCGCCAGCGACAGCGCAATATCATCGGCACGGGCGATCGCGCCGCCCGCAAGCCCGGTCATGCCGCCTTGCGGCACCACGGGCTGACCCGCTTCGTTGCAGATGGCAAGCGAGCGCGCAACCTCATCGGTCGAGCACGGCAGCAGCAGCGCCGCGGGACGCATCGGCGCATGGCCGGTCCAGTCGGTCATCGCCTGCTCGGGTATCGCCTGACCGGTGCGCACAGCCTCATCGCCGAGCGCGCCGCGCAGCGCGGCGATGACGCGCTCGAGCGTCTTTGACGATGCACCGCTCATG
The DNA here is from genome assembly GCF_002934455.1 of Trinickia symbiotica. Lineage (GTDB taxonomy): Bacteria > Pseudomonadota > Gammaproteobacteria > Burkholderiales > Burkholderiaceae > Trinickia > Trinickia symbiotica. The sequence continues at coordinate 93,388 of NZ_PTIR01000003.1, forward strand.
CAGCCGTGCCCCGCTCTGCCGCGCGCTTCTTGCGGTAGCCCATGGAGTCGTTGATGCGCCCGAGAATATAGTCGCCTGCCGCGACCGGCGCATAGCGCGACTCGGCGGCAGGCGTGCGGAGATCGACCGGATCGACGACGGCGTCGTAAGTCGGGTCATAGAACGTCGCGATCGAATAGCGTTCGCGGCCCGATGCGTTGATGACGCGATGCAACGTCGATCTGAAGCGATCGTTCGTCCAGCGCGCGAGCAAGTCGCCTACGTTCACCACGAAGCTGCCCGGCATGGGCGGCGCATCGATCCATGTGTCGCTGGCGATTTCGCGCACCTGCAGGCCGCCCACGTCGTCCTGCCACAGGAGCGTGATACAGCCGTAGTCCGTGTGCGGCGCGACGCCGAACTGGTCGGCGTCGGACTGTGGAGGTTGCGGCGGATAGTAGACCATCTGCGTGCGCTGCATGCGCTTGCCATAACGTGCCGCGAAAAACTGTTCGTCGATGCCGAGGCTCGCCGCCACGGCGCGCAGCAGATGCGCGCCGCATGCGCCGATCGCTTCGTAATAGCCGTAAAGCACCGGGCGCAACGCGGGCATGAAGTCCGGCCAATTGTTCGGCCCGCGCAGCGCCTGACCCGCCAGCACGTCGGGATCGTCTTCCGGCAGTTCCAGGCCGATGCTGAAGAATTCCTTGTAATCGGGCTTCTTCGCCTGATACATGGTCGCATCGCCGAGCGAGTTGAACCCGCGATGACGTTGATTTACCGTTGCGCGCCGCTTCGTCTCCACCGGAAACGCGAAGAACGTGCGCGCCGCCTCGGCGGCCGCGTCGATGACGGTTTGCGGCACGCCGTGGTTCACGATGTAGAAAAAGCCGATCGTGGTGCACGCCTGATGGATTTCACGCCCCGCGCGCGCAAGTGCGGCGGCATCGCCCTCGATCACGCCGGCGAAGTCGATCACGGGAATTCGGGCAGCGGGCATCGGCGGTTCCTCGCGGGTGGGGCGTGCGGCATGCACGCTTCTTACGTTGTATATACCGCCAAAACAGCACATGCAAGTTGCAATGCAAGGCGTTTTTGTCGGCCTTTTCATTGATCGGCGGACGAGCCCGCATTAGTGAAACCGAGCATCGCTTTTTTGTTCCCGTACGCAAATTTTCGCGGTATATACTGAGCCCAACGCTCGACCACCGCGCCCTCTCGCGCGCCACCGGAGACGTCTCATGAAGATGCTTGCAGGCTGGAAACGACATGTACTGATGGTCGCGCTGTGTGCCGCGAGTGCGTGCGCCTACGCTGAGGATCAGCTTGCGAAGGTGAAGAAGGCAGGCGAGCTCGTCGTCGGCACCGAAATGCAGTTCGCGCCGTTCGACTTTTTGGAGAACGGCCAGCAAGCAGGCTTCAACAAAGACCTGTTCGCCGAGATCGGCAAGGAACTCGGTGTAAAGGTGCGCTTCATCGACCTGCCGTGGCCGAGCGTGCTGCCCGGCCTCGAAGCGGGAAAGTTCGACATGGTCGGCGGCCCGCTTACGGTGACGAAGGCGCGCATGGAGCGCTATGCGTACACGCTGCCCATCGCCGATGCCACCGATGCCTTTCTCAAGCGCGCCAACGATTCGACCATCAAGCAATCATCTGATGTATCGGGCAAGGTGGTGGGCGGCGGCAAGGGTTCGGCGCAGCTCGATCAGTTGAAGGCCTACGTCGCCACGCTGCCGAAGCCGCCGGAAGTGCGTGAGTACATCGACAACAATCAGGCGTATGCGGATCTGGCGGCCGGCCGTATCGTGGCCGTGGCGAACTCGATGACCAACATCGCCTACGTGGCCAAGCAGCGGCCCGAAACGTTCGCCGTGGTGCAGCCGCCCTTCGGCGCGAAGGTGTACTTCGCCTACTGCCTACGCAAAGATGCGGACAGCAAATCGCTCCTCGATGCTTTCAACGCAGCCCTCGTGAAGCTGAACAAGGACGGCCGTCTCGCCACGCTGCAGAAGAAGTGGTTCGGCGTAGCGATGGACGTGCCTTCCACGATGCCCGTCCCGAACTACTGAAGCACGTTCCCGGATTTTTTTCAGGGAAACCGATGCCATGTTCAGCCTGAGTGTGTTCGCTCAAGGCGTGCCGCTCTTGTTGCACGCGGCGCTCGCCACGGTTGGCATTTCGCTCGCGGGCCTGTTGATCGGTTTCTTCGTCGCGGTTGCGGTGTGTAGCGCGCGGCTATCTTCCATCAAGATATGGAAGATGGCGGGCGGCGCTTACGTATTCTTCTTCCGCGGCGTGCCGATGCTCGTGCAACTGCTGCTCGTGTATTACCTGCTGCCGTTCGTGGGCATCAACGTGCCGCCGCTCGTCGCAGCCATCAGCACGGTGGCGCTCTGCTCGGCTTCCTATGTTGCTGAAATCCTGCGCGGCGGCTTCCTGAGTATTCCGCCGGGGCAGCTCGAAGCCGCGCAGATGCTGGGGCTTTCGCCGCTCGACATGTTGCGCCGTATTCAGGTGCCCCAGGCGTTCCGGCTCACGCTGCCCTCGCTGGTCAACGAGATGGTGCTGCTCATCAAGGCGTCGTCGCTGATCTCCGTCGTGGGCGTGGCCGAAATCACGCGCACCGCGCAAAACATCGCAGCGAGCAGCTATCGTCCGCTCGAAGCGTATGCCGCGGCGGGCCTCATCTACTTCGTGATCTGCGGCGCGCTTTCATTTGCCGCGCACGCCGCCGAATTACGCTTGCAGCACGCCTGAGACGGTCGACATGCAGCAATTCGATCCCACCATTCTCACGCACAATCTACCCGCCATCGGCGCGGGATTCGCGACGACGCTCGGCACGTGGGTGGTCGGTGTCGCGCTCGGCATCGTCATCGGTTTCTTGATCGCGCTCGCGCACCTCTTTTGCGGACGATGGGTGCGCGGCGCGCTGCGCGTCTATATCGAGCTCTTTCGCGGCACGCCGTTTCTCGTGCAGCTCTTTCTGCTCTATTACGGTGGGCCCTCGTTCGGCCTTACGCTCGAGCCGCTCACCGCCGGCGTTCTCGGCCTCGGGCTCTATGGCAGCGCGTATTTCGCCGAGGCCTTCCGCTCGGGCTTCGGGGCGGTGCCTCGTGGCCATCTGGAAGCGGCGTCGTGTCTCGGCCTCACGCGCTGGCAGACCGTTCGGCGCATCCAGATTCCCCAGATGCTGGTGCTGATCGTGCCCGCGTTGATCAACCTCATCATCGTGCTCAGCAAGGAAACGGCAGTGCTCTCCATCGTCACCGTGCCGGAGCTGACGTTCGTGCTGACGGGCATCGGTTCGGCGACGTTCGCATTCGTCGAGACCTTGCTTGCACTGTGCGTCTGCTATCTCGTGCTCGTCGAGCTTGCCTCGCGCGCCGGGATCTGGGTCGAAGCACGCGTGACCCGCTTTCTTGCTTGAACGTATCGGACTCGCCTGCCATGATCGATTCCCCGCTTTCTCCCTCCGAAGTCAACGAGGGGCCGATCTTCGTGAATGCGTCCGTTGCGCCGCTCGTGGAAGTGCGCGGCTTGCATAAGCGCTTCAACGAAACCGAAGTACTGCGCGGCATCGATCTCGACATCGGCAAGTCGGAAGTCGTCTGCGTGATCGGCCCTTCAGGCTCGGGCAAGAGCACGCTGCTGCGCTGTCTCGCCGGGCTCGAAACCTATGATGAAGGCGAAGTGCGCATCGAAGGCGAACTGCTCGGATACCGCGAGCGACACGGGCGGCGCGTACGCGCATCGAGCGCAGAGATCAATCGCGTGCGGCGCAATATCGGCATGGTGTTTCAGCAGTTCAATCTATGGCCTCACATGAGCGCGCTCGACAATGTAATGGAGGCGCTGCTGCGCGTGCGGCGGTTCTCGCGCCACGAGGCGCGTGCGCGCGCCGACCTGATGCTCGAGACGGTCGGCCTGTCGCACAAGGGCGATGCTTATCCGGCGAAGCTGTCCGGCGGCCAACAGCAGCGCGTGGCGATCGCGCGCGCGCTCGCGATGGAGCCGCACATCATGCTCTTCGATGAACCGACTTCGGCGCTCGATCCCGAGCTCGTCGGTGAAGTTTTGCAGGTGATGAAGCAGCTCGCGCGCGATGGCATGACAATGGCCGTCGTCACGCACGAAATGGGTTTTGCGGCGCAGGTGGCGGACAAGGTCGTGTTCATCGATCAAGGGCGCATCGCGGTGCAAGGCAAGCCGCGCGAAGTATTCCACGACGCGAAGCATCCGCGCCTGCGCCAGTTTCTGCAGAACTACTTCGATCGCAATGCGTTCTGGTCGCGGGGCGCGCAAGACGAGCCCGCTTGATGATGTCTGCCACGCTACCCCGAAGAGCGAGGAGACCAGGCATGCCGGCACCGACGTCGGTGAAGCCCACCCCCACCGCGGACAATGCAGGCGAGTCCGACATGCCGATGGCGCGCTACGCGCGGGTCAAAAGCTTCATTCGCGGAAAGATCGAATCGGGTGCCTGGCAACCCGGAGACCGCATTCCCTCCGAGCTGGATCTCGTCGAATCGCTCGGCGTCTCGCGAATGACGATCAACCGCGCGCTGCGAGAGCTGACCGGGGAAGGATGGATCACGCGGCATTCGGGCGTGGGCACTTTCGTGGCCGAGGCAAAGCCGCAGTCGACGCTGCTCATGATCGCGCATATCGGCGAGGAAATTCGCGCGCGGGGTCATGAATATGACTACCAGACTGTGGTCGCGCAACGCGAGAGCGCGCCGCTCGCCGTCTCGAACGCGCTCGGCTTGCCGCCCAGTTCATCCGTGTTTCATCTGATCGGCGTTCATCGCGAGAATGGCGTGCCGGTGCGGCTCGAGGATCGCTATGTGAACCCAGCTGCCGTGCCGGATTTCCTGGAGCAGGACTTCAATGCGATGCAGCCATCGGAGTACCTCTCCGCGACCCTGCCCGCGCACGAGATCGAGCACGTCGTCGATGCTTGCCTGCCGACGCGCGCCGAAGCGACGCTGCTCGAAATCAGCCTTGATGAGCCATGCCTCGTGCTCGTGAGACGCACGTGGATGACCGGCGCGGCAGTGACGTTCGCACGTTTCGTGCATCCGGGTTCGAGATATCGGCTCGGGTGTCGCTTTCGGCCGGGAGATGCGCGGTTTCAGGGATGATGACGCCAGTCACTCCCGACTGCCGTTGCTGATGCGACGATTTCGAACGGACGGCGCCGCGAAGGATTGTCCGCTCAGGTCGGTGATCGAGACGATGCCAGCTATGCGCCGTCGATGATCGAGAACGACGAGTCGCCTCACATGTGCATTCTTCATCAACGTTTCGGCGGTCTGCACCGTATCGTGCTCGAAGCAGTAGAGCGCCCCGACGGACATGGCTTCGCGCACGGTCATCGTCTCGGCGCTGCGTCCGTCCGCGACCGCTCTCATGGCAATGTCGCGATCCGTCAACATGCCGAGTACTTGTGTTCCGGAACAGACTGGCATACAGCCGATATTGAGTTCCTTCAATCTGCGTGCAGCCACGGCGAGCGTCACGTCAGGCTCCACACAGACCGCTTTGCGCATGATGTCTTTGACGAACATCTGCATTCCCGGGCAACGATCTACGGCGAGCTCACAAGCAACCATCCTGTTCTCCTGTCAATCCAGACGATATTCAGATGCCCGATATCGACTGATGTCAGGCACGACTGTCTCCATCCGCTCTAGTCCATCGCTTCGCAGCAGCACATACGCTTGCTACGCGTTCGAGCGGGCCCGATATACCTGCCAGTTGCACGAGTTCCCTTCTCACCCACGGGTGAACGCAGGCAACGCCCAGAACGACGAACGATCCTGGCAGCGTCAATAGAACGATGAATAGCGCTCTCTTGAACATGGTGTCACCTCATTGGCGAAAGGCTTTCCATGCCTGCATGATTACAAGCGACCGCATGGCGGCGGTTGATGCCCATCAACAAAGAATCTCGCCAGAGAATCTTTACAGAGCGGCCTGCACGCGCTCACGCTGTACGGCGCGCCGAAAAGGACGCGCATCTCGAAGCGCGCTCAGTTGATTGGCGTCAACCTGGCAAACAGCTGCCGCTCCTACACTGCAATCAAGCGCAGCGCTCCGGTTGCGCCGTTCTCAACGCCCGCACAGGTGGATCGATCATGTACCAACGCATCCTCGCGCCGATCGATGGCAGCGAAACCGCGCAGCGCGCCCTCGGCTTCGCACTTTCGCTCGCACGCGAAACGGGGGCCGAACTGATACCGCTATTCGTCATCGACGTGCCAATCGTGGCTTATGAAGCCCCGGGCTTCGATCCATCGATCGTGCGCGACGCACTTCAACAACAAGGCGAACAACTGAAAGCCGAGTCGCAAGCGCTGATGCAGAGCGAGAATGTCAGGGGTACCGCGCGCGTAGTCGAAGCCGATGCGCCGGGCGGCACCGTCGCCGAGCGCATTCTCGAAGAAGCGCGCGCGACCGGCTGCGACCTCATCGTCATGGGCACGCATGGGCGTCGCGGCGTCAAGCGGTTCCTGCTCGGCAGCGTTGCCGAACGGCTCGTGCGGATGTCGTTCTGCCCGGTGTTGCTCGTTCCCGGTGGCGTCGAGGCGGCCGCGCCGAAGCACGAAGTGATGGCAGCTTGATCGGTACCGCGTGAGTCGATCGTCGCGCATGCCCGCGCGCAGGGAAAACTTCTCGATTCGCCCTTCAACAGGAACGTTCAGATGGGCATGTGAGCGTTCGACCCGACGCCGACATCTTCCCACCCGGACTGTCGCGCTCTGCCCACGCTTGCGCCGCTCCCCCCATCGCCACGAATAGCTGCGCCGTGTCAACATAGCGCTGCCCTTTCGCCCTGGCATAGCCCAGGCGTGCCTGTGCATAAAGGCGTTGCGCCTGAAGAATATCGAACGAGGTTGCCGTGCCGATACGGTAGCTCTCCTGCACGAGCCGAAGCGATGCCTGAGCGGTGTCGAACGCTTCGCGCTCCGCCGCGAGCGCCTGGGCGTCGTGCTCCAGTGCGCGCAACGTATCGGCGACCTGCCCGAACGCCTCGAGCACCGTCTGACGGTAGACGCCCAATTGCGCGTCGAAGACATCGATGGCCTCGCGCTGCTGCGCTTTGAGCGCGCCGCCATGAAAGAGCGGCGCCGTTAAGGCGGCCGCGACGCTCCAAAGACCGTTGGCGGATTCGAAAAGCGGCCCCATCGATGTGGCCACTTGTGCCCATGACGCGGTGAGCGTGATGTTCGGGTAAAGGCGGGCCGTCGCCACCCCGATCTGAGCGCTTGCCGCATGCAGTTGCGCTTGCGCCGCCCGAATGTCCGGGCGGGCAAGCAGCCATGCGGACGGCAGCATCACCGGCACGTCGATCGGCAGCGCCAGCATATCGAAATCGAACTGCGGTGCTTGCCATTGCGCGGGCGTCTTCCCAACGAGTATCGCAAGCGCATGATCGGCCGCGGCAAGCTGTTGTTCGAGCGGTGGGGCAAGCGCGAGGTCTGCTGCAAGCTGGCTGCGGGCGGCGAGCACATCGCTTTGCGCCGCGCGGCCGACTTGCCGCTCGATTCCGACGAGTTCGAGATTGCGCCGGTCGACGGCGACGATGTCGTCGACCGCCCGCAACTGCTCCCGCGCGCTCGCGGCAGTCAGCGCCTGGATGACGGTGTTGCCGGTCAGCGCCAGATAAGTGGCGGCCAATTGATCGTGCTGATACTCCGCGAGGGCCGTTTGCGCCTCCACCTGCCGGCGCACGCCACCGAAGAAATCGATGTCGTAGCTGACCGTCGGGCCGATGGCGATCAGATTGCTGACCGCATGGGCCGCCCCGCCGCCGAGTCTCGTACGACTGCGCTCGGCGCTCGCGGCTAGATCCAGTTGCGGATAGAGTCCGCCACGTGCCGCGAGGATCGCCTCTTGCGCCGCCTTTAGCGTCGCGCGCGCGGTGTCGAGAGTCGGGCTTTGCGCAAAGGCGAGTGAGACGGTGTCATCGAGTTGCGCGGAGCGAAACGACGTCCACCAGCGATCGATGATCTCCGCCCCTGATTGCGCATGCTGTGTGGGATCCGCGGACCCAGCCTGTGGAAACACCACAGGTGTCCGCACGAAGGCAGCGTCGGACTGCATCAAAGGCGGCACGTAATCCGGTCCCGCCGCGCAGCCCGCGAGCATCAGCGCTACCAGCCCTACCGCAACGGTTGGCCATCGTCCAGTCCGCCGCCCGGGGAGCAGCCCGGTGCTCGATGCAGGGTTTGGCCACCTGCTTCCAATGAGGCGCTGGCGCGCAATGGGGGAAGCCCCGAGCAGCGTGCGGAATCGCCGGCCGAAACATCCGCGCAGGGTTGAGGTGATCGAGATCATGCGGATTACTCGTAGCGCAGCGCTTCGATCGGGTTGAGACGCGATGCTTTACGGGCCGGGTAATAGCCAAAAAATATGCCCACAGCCGCGGAAAATGCAAAGCCGCCTGCAATGGCCGCCGATGAAAGCAGCGTCGGCCAGTGCGCGACCATCGTAATCAGTTCGGAGACGGCCACACCGAACACAATGCCGCCAAGCCCGCCGGTAACGCTCAAAAACACCGCCTCGACGAGAAACTGCAGCAGTACGTGAAGGCGCCGAGCGCCGATCGCCATGCGCAAGCCGATTTCTCGGGTGCGCTCGGTGACCGAAACGAGCAGGATGTTCATGATTCCTATGCCGCCGACGAGCAGCGAGATCGATGCGATCGTCGCGAGCAATAACGCCATGATGCGGCTGCTTCCTTCGGCTGTTTCGGCGATCTGACTCAGGTTACGCACCGCGAAGTCGTCGTTGTCCCCTGGCCGGATTCGATGTCGGCGCCGTAGTGTGTCATTGACCTGCGCAATCGCCGCCTGCACGAGCAGCGGGCTGGCTGCCTGAACGTAGATTTGATTGACGTAGCCGGTCAGTCGCGGCACGGTGCCGTAAGGATTCGCGACGGGCGGGAAGTACGGGTTGAGCGCTGTTTGCGCCTGGCTCGGCACAGCAACGCCAAGCACTTTGCGCTCAGCGGCACTGAAAGGGATGATGACTACGTCGTCCTGGTCCTGGCCGAAGGCGGTCTGCCCCTTCGCCGAGAGCAAGCCCACCACGCGCAGTGGCGCACCCTTTACGAGAATTCGCGCCCCGATGGGATTCTCGCCCGGACCGAATAGCTGCCGATAGACGGTCTGCCCGATCAGCACGACCATCGATGCGTCGCGTATGTCGCTTTCGTCGAGGGTACGTCCCGATGCAATATGCCAGCCCGTCGTATCGAGGTACCCCGGCGAGATGCCCTGGATGCTCGTCGACCAGTTCTGCCCGCCATACTCGACTTGGCCGAGTTGGCGAATCAAATAGCTGACCGCGCTCACTGCCGGGTCCTCGCGCCGTATGGCGAGCGCATCGTCGACAGTCAGCGTCGAAGCGCTGCCAGTGCCCGCGCGCACGCCTGTCGCCGTCGTTGCGCCGGGAACGATGACGACGAGATTCGTGCCGAGGCTTTCGATCTGCTTACGCACCGCCGCGTTCGCGCCGCGCCCCACCGCGACCATGGCGATCAGCGCGGCAACGCCGATGAATACGCCGAGCATGGTAAGCGCTGAACGCATCTTGTTGCGCCATAGCGCGAGTGCGGCCGTAAAGACCGTCATGGACGTAAAACCCGTAATGGGGCTCGCGCGCAGCGTGCCGAGCAGGCTAACGGACACCCGGGGTGCCGGTACAGGGAGCGAGGGTTCGCCTGGCAGTGGCGTTCCTATTGGCGCCGACATCTCGGGCTTTGCCTGTCCTTGTCCCGTAGCCAGCGCGCGACGCTCGTCCGAGATGATCCGCCCATCGCGCATCGTGACGACGCGGTCGGTATAGCCTGCAATGTCAGCCTCGTGCGTCACGACGACGATCGTCATGCCGTGGTCGCGATTGAGCGCACGCAACATGTCCATGATTTCGTGAGACGTGCGTGTATCGAGGTTGCCCGTCGGCTCGTCGGCCAACAGGATGCTGGGGTTGCCTATGAGCGCCCGGGCGATCGCGACACGCTGTTGTTGCCCACCCGATAGCTGACTCGAGGTATTGCGTTCACGTTGCGTGAGCCCGACGAATTCGAGCACCTGACGTGCGCGCGCGTTGCGTTCAGCCCGCGTAGCCGGCCCGGTTGCCGCATAGAAGAGAGGGAGCGCGACGTTCTCGAGCGCACTCGTGCGCGCAAGCAGGTTGAAGCTCTGAAATACGAAGCCGATATGGCTGCCGCGGATGCGTGCGAGCTCGTGCTCGGCGAGCTCCGCGGTATCGGCGCCGTTGAGCAGATAACGTCCGGCGCTGGGGCGGTCCAGACAGCCGAGCACGTTCATCAGTGTGGATTTTCCCGAGCCGGACGAACCCATGATCGCAACGAATTCGCCGCGCTCGATAACGAGGCTCACCGAATCGAGCGCGCGCAGATCCGCGCCCCCTGCCGAGTAGATCTTCGTCACCGCTTGCAATTCGACCACGATGTCGCGCATTCTCGGCCCCGCGCTCACATATGCAGCCGAGGCGCGGTCGCGGCGCTCGCGCCGGCGCCTGCAACGGCTTGGTTCTCGCCGACGATCACCGCGTCGCCTTCCGTGAGCGGGCCGCCCGTTACTTCGGAATAAACATCATCGTCGAGACCGGTCGTGATCAAAATGGCGGTAGGCCGACCGCGGCGCAGCACCCAGACGCGCGCAGAAGACGTCGGCTTCGCCGTGCTCGGCGCCGATGCCTGTCCCGTCGCCGTTGCCGCGGCTCGCAGCGACGTGAATCGCAGCGCCTGATCGGGCACACGCAGCACGCCATCTCGTTGATCGATGACGATACGGGTCGTCGCGGTCATGCCAGGCTTCAGGCTCAGATCGTCGTTCACCACCCCCACTACGACATCGTACGTGACGACGTTCTGCACTGTCTGCGGCGCCTGCCTGACCTGCACGACGCTCCCGGTGAACTGCCGCTTCGGAAAAGCTTCAACGGTGAACTTAGCCGCGTTGCCCTCCCGCAGATCGCCGATATCGCTCTCGCTGACGTTCGTATCGACCTGCATCCGTGTGAGATCGGTCGCGATGAGGAAGAGTGTCGGCGTCTGAAAGCTCGCCGCTACCGTCTGTCCGATCGTGATGTTGCGCGAGACGACAGTGCCGTCCACCGGCGAGACGATATTGGTGTAATCGAGATTGACTTGCGCGGCGTCGAGGGCGGCCGAGCGCTGTTCGATGGCGGCGTCGTCGACAAGCACCTGCGCGCGCGCCTGATCATATGCGCTGCGCGCATTGTCCGCGGCATCTTGCGACACGATGCCGTGGCCGAGCAGCTCGGCGTCACGCTCATAGGTGCGCTTGGCGTAGGTGAGCTGCGCGCGATCCTTGACGATCTGCGCGCGCGCGTTGGCAAGCTCCGCGCGAGCTTGATTGACGACCGTCTGATAGGGTCGGGGATCGATCTTGGCGCAAAGCTGGCCCTTGCGCACGCGCGTGTTGAAATCGCAGTACTGACTCTGGACGACGCCCGAGACATAGCTGCCGACGATGATCGTCAGCACCGGGTTGACGGTACCCGTCGCGGTGACGACGCGCGCAATCGAACCGCGCGTGACTGGCGCGGTGACATAGCGGACGGGTTCGGGGCGCCCTATGCCGAACCACCATGCGAAGGCGAGTGCGCAAACGAGCAGTGCCGCGATGCCGGCGAGCAACACCGCCCGCGGCAATCGGCGCGAGACGCGCGCCCTGCCCGCAGATTCTGGCCTTGCCGCACTCCCTCCACCCGGCCGCGTGTCGATTCCATCGCCGCGCTTCGGCGAATCTGCCATGAACGTACTCGCTTGTTTGGCCGATCGGGAACGCGCGAGCGCCCCGGCCGTCCGACGCTCATCGTGATTCATCATCGACCGCCACCACTGGCCGCGGCTTGATCGGCATCAAAGGCGAGAGTGTATTGCCGCGCCGCGGCCATTTTGGCTTCCTGCGCAAGCTTGACCCAGGTCAACGATCGCAGGCCGCGTGCGCGGATGATGAAGGTTGCGCCGCGCGACGCATTGGGCGAAGACGGCCCTACGACGAAACCGGAGTCGCGGCCGACGATGTTTCGCCTATGGAGTCGCGGCGCGAGTCCGTGCGCATAACGACGAGGAAAGGGCCATGGTACGAAGCAGGGTTCGCATCGCTCTCGCGACAATTTCGGTATTCGCGGTGCTGGCCGGTCTTGGCATGGCCATTCGCGGTCTTGCGTTCGATGCGGATGAAGCGTTTCGCTACGGCATTGGCGCGATCGTGGTGGGAGTCGCCGCCTTCGTCTTTCTGCTCAATCCTGCGCCAGAGGACGACGCTTGACCGAAGACTCCGAGGCAAACGTCAGCGGCTGCCAACTCGTGAGCGTTGACGCCGTCAATCTAATTTGGCTGCTGAGTCGCCGACTGGTATCGGCGCCGGCATGACATCACCTGGGACGAAGCAATGCGAGCCTCCACTTGTTCATAAACCGACCTCGCACGGCATCACACCATACGACTCCCGATACATGTGGATGACATCAGCGGGATTGCAAAGCGCCGTTCCGGACCTCATCACCGCGGCGCAACCGGCAGCTATCGCGTAGCGCAACGCCTCTTCCGTGTTCGCGTCGTGGTCGAGCGCCCAGACCATCGCGGCAAGGAAGCTGTCGCCCGCGCCAACGGCGCTGACGACGTTCACGGGTATGGCGGGCAGGCTGACAACGCGATCTTCCGTGGCGAGGATCGCGCCACGTCCACCGAGCGTGAGCGCCACGTTGCGCGCGCGGCCGCACCCCACCAGATGCCGCGCCGCATCGCGCCACTCCGAGGCGTCCGCGAGCGGCGCACCGGTAAGCTCGCGCAGCTCATCGAGGCTCGGCTTGACCAGAAACACCCCGGCCTCGAGCGCCGCCGCGAGCGCATCGCCCGACGCATCCAGGACCATTCGGACACAATTGTTTTGCGCCCACCGCGCAATTCGTGCATAGAAGTCGCACGGCATGCCCTGAGCCAGGCTACCGCTTGCGACGAGGTACCGTGGCTGCGGATCGATCACGTCGAGGTAACGGAGGCAGCGTCGCCATTCCACCTCCGTCACGGTCGGGCCCGGCATGATGAAGCGAAACTCGCGGCGACTCGACATCTCGAGCACCGTGACGTTCTCTCTTGTCTCGTTGCCGATAAAAATGCACTCGTAGGGCACGCGCTCCTCGTCGAGCAGCGCATCCAGGGCCAAGCCGGTGCGCCCACCTGCAAGATGAATCGCCAGGCACTCGCTTCCAAAGCGTCGCAAGACGCGCGCAACGTTGATCCCGCCTCCGCCTGCATCCTTTCGGGGCTCACCGCACCGAAGCTTCACCGTGTCGACGAGACGCTCGACTGAAAACGAAAGGTCGATGCTGGGGTTAGGTGTGATAGTGACGATCTCGGCCATGAATGGCCTCCTCTCGGTGCGCTCATCCGAGCTTCGTTGCTGACGTTGTCAGGCACCGGCGGAAGGCGATGCCCCGTGCTCGAGACATCGCCCGCGAAAAGATCGCGACGGTTTCTCGCATACGCAGTTAGTCTCCTCCCCGGCAGTGCTTTGGGCGTTGATGTCGATCAACTGGTTACAGGAGATCGTTTCAATTCCCACCCTTCATGAATCTGCGTAGCGGTAGACGCCGTTGGGCAGAGCGGCATAGATGTCGCGTCGACGGCGTGCGCGGCCACGAGTCGCTAGAAATCGCTATATCCGATCGCAACGGTTGGCGCGCGCAGCATCAAGGCCTGAAATACGATGAGCGCGATGACCGCGGTAGCGATAAGCGTGTTGGCAAGTTCGGCTTTTCGTTCCACTATCAATGACCGCTCATCGTGCCGCCCGTGAAGCTTCCGCCTCCGCGATCCGGCGCTTCACGGCAACAAAGCTGTCCGGGGTGACCGACACCGAATCGATGCCGCACTCCACGAGAAACTGCGCGAACGCCGGACGGTCGCTCGGAGCCTGGCCGCAAAGACCGACTTTCGCGCCCGACCGATGCGCACTCTCGATCACGTGTGCGATCATCCACTTGACCGCGGCGTCCTCTTCATCGAAGAGCACCGCGAGGTCCGCCGAATCTCGGTCGACGCCGAGCGTCAATTGCGTCAGATCGTTGCTGCCGATCGAGAAACCGTCGAAGCGACGCGCGAAGTCCTCGGCCAAAATCACGTTCGACGGAATCTCGCACATCACGTAAACCTCGAGACCGTCCTCGCTCCGCTTCAAGCCGCTTTCGGCCATCACCGCCAGAACACGGTCGGCCTCTGTCGTCGAACGGCAAAACGGAATCATGACCACGACATTCGTGAATCCGAGCTCCCTGCGCAACCGCGCGATCGCGCGGCATTCGAGCTCGAACCCCGCACGATAGCGCGGCGAATAGTAACGGGCAGCGCCGCGAAAACCGAGCATCGGGTTTTCTTCACTCGGCTCGAACGTCTTGCCGCCGATCAGATTCGTGTACTCATTCGTTTTGAAGTCACTCATTCGGACGATGACGGGATGCGGGTACTGGGCGGCCGCAATGCGCGCAAGCCCACGAGCGAGCCGCTCGACGAAATACTCGGTCTTGTCTTCATAGCCCGCTGTGAGGGCCGCAATCGTGTGTTTTGCCTCGTTATCAGCAAGCGTATCGTAGCAAGCGAGAGCCATCGGATGAATCTTGATGTGATTCCCGATGACGAACTCCATGCGTGCCAATCCCACGCCATCCGCCGGCAGCCTCCACCAACGAAGCGCCGCCGCGGGATTGGCCAGGTTAAGCATGACTTGGGTACGAGTCGAGGGCAGGCTCGCGAAGTCGATTTCTTCGACGTGGAACTCGGCGTGACCTTCATAGACAAACCCGTCGCTGCCTTGCGCGCAGCAAACGGTGACCTCTTGCTCATCGTGGAGCATGTGAGTCGCGTTGCCCGTGCCGACGATGGCGGGAAGGCCCAACTCCCGGCTCACGATCGCCGCATGCGAAGTCCTTCCGCCATGATCGGTGACGATCGCCGCGGCTCGACGCATCAGTGGCACCCAGTCGGGATCGGTCGTGTGCGTGACCAAAATGGCTCCGTCGACAAAATGCTCAGCTCTTTGGGGACTGTCGATGACGCAAACGGTACCCGTGGCGATCGCATCGCCGACGGCGACGCCGGTGAGCAGCTTCCGTCCTGCCCGCTCCAGTTGATAAGTCTTGATCGCACCCGCGTCGCGCCGCCGCGATTGAACGGTTTCGGGGCGCGCCTGAACGATGAAGAGTTCGTTCGTCGCACCGTCCTTTGCCCATTCGATATCCATCGGCTGACCATAGTGGCGCTCGATCGCGCATGCCCAGCGCGCAAGTGTGAGAATCTCGTGATCGGCCAGCACGAACGTCGCACGTTCAGCTTTAGAGGTTGGCACGTTCCTCGTCGGACGTTGCGGATCGCGCGCGTAGATCACTTTGAATTTCTTTTCGCCGAGTTTCTTTTCGATGATCGGCCGAAACGCGGCCTGCCCCAGCAGCGGTTTGAACACTTCATACTCGTCCGGATCGACAGCGCCTTGCACGACGTTCTCTCCCAGTCCCCACGCCGCATTGATGACGACCACTCTGTCGCAGCCGGTCTCGGTGTCGATCGAAAACATGACGCCCGCGCCGCCGAGATCGGATCTGACCATCCGCTGAATGCCGATCGAGAGCGCCACCTTCGATTGATCGAATCCCTTGGCGTCGCGATAGCTGATGGCGCGATTGGTAAAGAGCGAGGCGTAGCAGCGCCGGCAGGCTGCGAGCAGCGCGTGCTCGCCGCGCACGTTCAGAAACGTCTCCTGCTGTCCGGCAAAGCTCGCGTCGGGCAAATCTTCGGCCGTGGCACTCGAGCGCACCGCCACATCGACGGCAGCCTCGCCAGCGCGCTCGCTCAGTTGTCGATAGGCGTGACAGATTGCGTCGGCGATGGCGGTCGGCCATTCGCCGTGCAATATCATTCCACGAATCGCGGCACCCGCCTCCGCGAGCATCAGCTTGCCCTTGGAGAGGTCATCGAGCGTCGATGAGATCTTCTGCCGCAGATCGTTCGCGTCGATGAACGACCAATAGGCGTCGGCCGTCGTGGCGAAACCCGATGGCACGGCGATACCGGCATCGGCCATCGCGCCCGTCAACTCGCCGAGTGAAGCATTCTTGCCACCGACGCGCGCCACATCCGCTCGCCTTACGTCTTTGAACCAGAGAATCGATGCACGCTCAGCCATTTCTCGCTCCTCTCGAATGGAACCATCTTTCAGATGCTGAGATAGCCTTGAAAGAACCACGGCAACCCCACGATGGACGGATCGCGCGCCGATGACGATGACGCCATCGCGACCCCGAAAAATGCGGGGCTACCGTCCACGGCAAATGTGGGAACGAAAGAAAAGTCGTCGTTGATCTTCACGAGGAATTCCGGATTGAAGGTCGACGGGGCGTAGATCGAAATTCGTTTGAAGAAACTCTCTTCACGCACGTCGACGTCACGCCCGCCGATCACCGGGGTCTCGAGCGCGGCAACCGTGTCGTAGTGCGCCGGCAAAGAATGGGGACGGCCCGCACGTTCAACGACGACGCCGGGGGTGAAGACAAGTTCGATGCCCGGGTACGGCGACGCATAAGTCCGTTGCGGCAGAGGACCGTCCGGCCCGATCGCGAACGGCGGTTGGGCCCAAAGCGACAACATGATGGGACTCGCGCGCTGCGCGAAATATTCAGCCAACCAATTCATGCAGGCCTCCGCTTGCGTTCGTCAGCGACTGCCTCGAAGAAACGACGAGGCACTCACGAGTCGAGGCTACATCCGACGACGACGGACACATTGACGCGCATCAACCGGGATTGACAGCGTCGAGCATGCGCAAACGGTCACGGCTTGACCAGGGGAAATGAACGTCGACCCTTCGGATCGATCCGTACGGTTACCGTACAAACGAATCGGCGCCGCTGGCCGGGCGCCCTTGGACTTCACTCCGGGTCTACTATCGCCGCGAGGGGCAATGAAACGGACAACGCAAAGCCCTGGCCAGGCGAGGTCCTGATCGATAGCTCGCCGTTGAGCCCTGCCGCGCGTTCACGCATGCCCAGCAGGCCGAACGAATTGGGCGACGGGCGCTCATCGCTCGGACAGCCATGACCGTTGTCCGTGATGGTCACGACACAGTTCGCTCCCTTGCACTCGATTTCGAGTGTCATCTCGGTCGCACCCGCATGCCGCACGACGTTCATCATCGATTCCTGAACAATCCGGAATATTGCAGTCGCGCTCCTGCGGTTGAACTCGATATCGTCGGCTGAGATACGTCGGATGACGCGCACGCGATGCCGTGCCGAGAACTGGTCTGTGAACCATTCGATCGCGGGAAGCAGACCGAGCTCGTCGAGAATGGCAGGACGCAAATCGGCTGCGATTCGCCTCACGGATACGACGAGCCGATCGATCAAGTCGTTGATATTGCCAAGGTCGGCTCCGCTTATTGCGGTCCGCGCGCCTTCGGCACGGTTTTCGATCTTGCCGACCTCGATCTTGAGCGCGGCCAGTTGTTGGCCGAGGTCGTCATGCAGCTCGCGAGCGACGCGTGCCTTTTCTTCTTCGCGTACGTGCTGAATGTTCGCGGAAAGGCGCTGCAGTTCCGCGCGGGACTCCTTGAGCGCCACGGCCTCACGATGACGCTCGATCGCATAGCGAATCGCGCGGCTCAACTCGGAAGGGCGAATATCCCGCTTCTGCAGATAGTCTTGCGCGCCATGGTGGATCGCTTGCAGGCCCACCGATGAGTCATCGAGACCGGTGAGCACGAGCACCGGCAACTCCGGTGCCTGAAGATGAAACGCTTTGAATGTGTGGAGGCCCTGCGCATCGGGTAAGCCCAAGTCGAGGAGCACGACGTCGAATGGCATCGAGCGGGCTTGCGCAAGCGCCTCCGACAACGATTGAGCGTGAACGAGCCGGTGCTGAAAATCCAGCACGTCCGCGAGCACCTCGCCGATCACCAGCGCATCGGTCGGATTGTCCTCGACCAGCAGGGTCCGAAGCTGCTGCACGGTGTCCATGATTACACGCGAGGCAACGTCACGACGCCAAACCAGAAGTCGTTGATACTGCGCACGACCTCGACGAAACTGCTGAAGTCAACGGGCTTCGTGATGTAGCAGTTGGCGTGCAGACCATATGATTTCGCCACATCCTCCTCGGATTTGGACGTGCTAAGCACGACCACGGGAATGCTCCTGAGATCGGGATCCGCCTTCAGTTCCTCGAGCACTTCCCGCCCGCTCTTCCTCGGCAGATTGAGATCGAGCATGACGAGGCCCGGCCGTGGCGCATCGCGATGCTTGCCTTCTCGCCGCAGGTATTCCATCGCTGCCACACCATCTTCAACGACGTGCAACGGATTGCGCACCTTATAATCCTCGAGAGCCTCACGTGTCATCATGACGTCCGTGGGACTGTCCTCGACCAGGAGGATAGGGATCAGACTGTCCGTGACTTCAGAAGGCATGGGTTTCTCCCGTGAGTTGTGTCGAGCTCAAACGTTCCGGCCCGCCTTGGCACTCAGCGTAAAAAAGAACGTGGTACCGCTGCCAGGCGCTGACTCGACCCAAATGCGGCCACCATGCTGCTCGACAATTCGCTTGCACAACGCAAGTCCTAATCCCGTGCCCGGATATTGGGCCCGCGAATGCAGGCGCTGGAAAATGAGAAATATGCGCTCGAAGTATTGAGGATCGATTCCGATCCCGTTGTCCCTTACCGAGATCACCCAATCGTCGCCTTGACGCTGCGCGCCGATGTCGATTTGCACTGGGCGGTCCTCGTATCGAAACTTGAGCGCATTTCCCACCAGATTCTGAAAGAGCAGCGTGAGCTGTGTGGGAATGGCCATTGCGGTGGGAAGCTCCCCGCGATTGACTACGGCGCCCGACTCCTGAAGAACGACGCTCAAGCTCTTGAGCGCCTGATCCAGGGCCTCCCCGCAGTCGGTCAACTGGTGCGCGGTACCGGTTCGGCCTACGCGCGAATAAGCGAGCAGATCGTCGATCAGCTTCTGCATACGCGTCGCGCCGTCCACCGCGTGCGCAATGAATTCGTCGGCACGTGCATCCAGTTGCCCTTGATATCGGCGTTGCAGAAGTTGCAAAGGCCCCGCGACGGCGCGCAGCGGTTCCTGGAGATCATGCGAGGCCACGTACGCAAACTGTTCGAGATCGTGATTGGAGCGGGCCAGTTCCTCCGTCCTTTTCAGCAGTTCGTGCTCCGCGCGCTTGCGCTGCGTGATGTCCGCGATGGCAGCGAGGACGAACACCTCCTCCGAGGTCCGCACGGGATTCAGCCCGATTTCAACCGGAAATTCCGAACCATCCTTGCGACGTCCGTAAAGATCGCGGCCCGAGCCCATCGGCCGAGGCTGCAACTCGTCGAAATACGCTTCGCGATAGCTGTGGTGTCCGCCACGCAAACGCTCTGGTACCAGTATTTCGATAGGCTTCCCGAAGAGTTCCTCGCGGGCATAGGCGAACAGCTTCTCCGTCTGCGAATTGACGAGCACGATCCGCCCCTCGCGATCCACCATCACCATTGCGTTGGGTGCCGCTTCCACCACTTGACGGAAACGCTCCTCCAGCCGCCTGCGCTCGGTAATATCGGCGATTGCGGCGAGGATGAATACTCCCTCGTCTGTCGTGACCGGATTCAGTCCGATTTCGACCGGGAATTCCGAGCCGTCTTTGCGCAGGGCGAAGAGATCGCGGCCGATGCCCATGGGGCGACTTTTCAGATCGGCGTAAAACGCACGACGGTATCCAGCGTGGGCGGCACGAAAGCGCTCCGGCACCAGGCGATCGACGCTGATCGCGAGCAGCTCCTCGCGTGAATAGCCGAAAAGCTTCTCCATCTGTGCGTTACCGAAGAGAATACGGCCGTCTTGGTCCGCCATCACCATGGCGTTAGGGGCCGCCTCCACGACCTGTTGGAAGAGTTGCTGGGGCAGACCGGCCAGCGGCTTGCGGGGATCCAATTCAGTCTCCGGCGATTCATATTCGGCTTGACTGTCGTAACGCACAGTCGGCAACCTTCAGTTCAGCAAAATTGACGCTGTCACGCGATTTTATAACCGCGCTGAACGCAGCGGTGTGCTGACTCGTACAGAACCCGGTCAACATAGGAAGGCGACGGGCGACCGCGCGGAACCGACTGTCAGGCCGGCTTTCCTCCACCCTTTCGGAAGGGATTTATACCCCTCGCAAGGGGTCGCCGAAACCCCGGCCATCAGGCCGGCATCCCAGCTCGCCGCCCTGACCGCCAGGTTTCAGGGAGGCTGGCATAAGTATGACGAAGGACCCTAGGTGCGTCCGATGACGCCCCAGCCCGCTTTCGGCGGACACGACGCGCTCCCATAGTTGATTGACGCCGGTCAATCGGATCGAGATGGCCACCCCTAAACTGAATTGTGCGGCATGCCAATGCCGATCGGGCGGAGCGAAAAGGCGATAGTTGCTTCCAAAGCGCGCATTCGCCGACCGACCGGATCTCGAGTCATTACGCGCATGGAATCGGCGGGATCGCCGCTCTTGCGAGCAGGAGGGCAACATCATGCGAATTACCATCCATCTCGGGATGTTCGATCGTATCGACCCGACGAGCTATGCCATTCTCTGGCTAGATGACGACTCACTCAGGTGGTCGCGAGAATCCCACATGGGATTGCCACTGCCTGGATGGGGAAACCTGCGGCTGAACGCCGAAAGCGCCGTGCTTTCCGGAGCACACGATGGCTGGCCACGGTGCGTGCTGCAAGGTCTTCAGTTGCGCCGGCACGGTGGACCATTCGAGGGTGAAACAGGATGCGCTCTTTGGTACGAGCGTAACGGATCGGCCGCCAAGACGGGTTCGTGGCACGTGCAATGTGTCGACGACACCTCGACTCGGGCCGAATCGAGCGTGTTCGCTGACGAGAACGGCGGATGACGAACGGCGCTTGTCATTCGCGGCAATTATGACCTCGCAGCCAACGGTCGACGGCTGATCGCCCTCAATTGCGGCTGCGAGTCGCTTCGCCTTCCGGCGTGGCGTTATGTGCTTTCTTCGTCGTTTTCAGCCCGCACGACCAGGACAGGACGAGTCGAAAAGGTCAGAAATCGCGCTGCCACGCTGCCGTGCATCAATCGTTTGACGCCACGTCGGCCGTGCGTGCCCATGACCACTAGATCAGCCGCGCAACGCGATGCGCAGCGCTCCAGGCAACTCGCTATGTCATCGCCTGTCCCATTCGTCTCGACGAGTTCTTCCTCGCTTGCGATTCCGGCCGATCGAAGGACGTCGCGCGCTTCCGCAAGGATTATGTGACCCGCTCTGTTGCCCTTCAAGGCCTGCGCATACGCCTCGCCGGATGCAAGAAGCGACTTCAGGTCGACGACATGGACCGCGAGCACCGACGCTTGCGTAAGCGCGGCGATGCGTGTCGCTTCCAGCGTGGCCCGCTTCGATGACGCGCTGCCGTCCACGGCAAGCATGATTCTTCGATAAGCCATGATGTTCCTCGCCTCCAAGGGTAGGGACGCTTGGCCACCCAATTGGCAACCGCGCCGCCTCAATGTCAGCATCGTGCAATGCGCCGCGCTTCGCATTGACGCCGATCATGTTCGAGGTCGATTCCCTCATCGGCGGCACGGGCATCGTTCCATCCGCGTGGCCGATTGGCGGTGGCCGACCTGGAGCCGCTTGACCTGTGTCAAAGCGACACACTTTTGCTTCCAATACTGTGAAGTTGAAGCATCTCGAACGAGGATGCCATGGAGCAGATTCACCGCTTTCAATTCTCGGAGCCATCCATGCACGCGATCATGCCCCGCAATGCCATTCAGGTCATTCTCAACGAGCACGGGCAACTCTCGGCGGTCATCGGCGGGATGCTGCGCTTCGTCGAGCGAGTCGAGGGTGGAGAACAGGTCCCAGGCATCATGGTGCTACGCGCGATGCTCTACTACATTCGCGAGTACCCCGAGCAAGTCCATCATCCGAAGGAGGACGTCCACCTTTTTCCGCCTCTATCCGGACGCTCGCCCGAGCTGGATGCCGTCATCCGGAAGCTCAGGTCTCAACATGCCGAAGACGAAAGGCTCGTGCGCGCGCTCGAGGACGCGTTGACGCGCTACGAGCTCAAAGGCGAGCCAGCGTTCGCCGAAGTGCGCGATCGCGTTCAAGCGTTCGCCGAATTTTACTTCGAGCATATGCGTCTCGAGGAAGAGGTCGTTCTACCAGCCGCGCGCCGGCTACTGACGAACGCGGAGTGGGAAAAAATCGACACCGGCTTCGGCACGAACCGCGACCCGTTCGAAGGAAGCGAGCTCGAAGACGACCTCGAGCGGCTGTTCGAGATGATTGTCCACATCCTCCCCTGATGCGATGTCTCCCTGCGTATCCCAGATCGCACGCGCCTTCTTTCTCTTTCGCGCGGGAACCGAAGCCATCAGTCCAGTCGACGCCAAGAACTTCGCGGAACTACCCGATGACCCGCATGCGCCGCACTTCTGACAGATAGATCAGAGTCAGCGAGACCCAGACAATTCCGTAAAGGAACATGAAGCAAGTCGACCGTACGCGAAACACATCCAGCAACGCGCCGAAGAAAATCGGCAACAGGAATCCGCCAAGGCCCCCAGCAAGTCCCACGACGCCGGTCACGATCCCCATGTTGTCCGGAAAGTCGTCCGCGACGTACTTGAACGTCGATGCCATGCCGAACGCGAACACGATGCCCAAAATAAATGATATCGCGACGAATCCACCGACCGGCATGGCAATGCGCAGTGTGGTCGAGCCGTCGATTGTATGGATGACGAGGTCGGTGGCCGGATAGGAGAGCACGAACAGGCACATCCAAGCGATCCAGAGCCCCCACCATGTCACCGCATGCGCACCGAACCGATCGGCCAGCGCACCGCCGAGCGCGCGCAGCACCGAGCCGGGCAATGCGAATCCGGCAGCAAACGCCGATGCGGCGACAAGCGTCATGCCGTATTCGCTTTTCAGGTACTGAGGGATCCACAGGGACAGCGCCGTGAACCCGCCGAACGTGATTGAGTAATACTGGCACAGGCGCCACACCCGCGGATCGCGAATCACGCGGAACGAATCGAGCCACGATCCCTTGGCCTTGCCGGCGCCCGGATCGGGCGCCGAGGCCAGCCAAAAGATCACGGCCGTAGCGACGAGCGCGACAGCATACGCTTTCGGCACGAAGCGCCAGCCGTACGCCGCCTGCAGCGACGGCGTAACGAAGAGGTTGATCGCCGCGCCGACGGTGCCCGCGCCGAACACGCCCATTGCAAAGCCTCGACGCTCTGGCGGAAAGAAGCGTGCGACGTAGGGCGTGCCGACCGCGAACGACGCACCGACGCAGCCGAGGAAGAGACCGATCAGCAGGAATTGCCAGAGCTGCGTTGCATAGCTCACCGCGAACACAGGCACTGCGCAGACCAACAGCAGCGTCGTCATTACGATTCGGCCGCCGAAGCGATCCGTCCAGGCGCCAAGCGGGAGCCGCATCAAAGCGCCCGTAAGCACAGGGGTCGATGTCAACAGACCGAATTCCGTGCCGTTCAGATGCAGGTCCTCGCGAAGCTGCACGCCGAGAACACCGAACATCATCCAGACTATGAAGCACATCATGAAGGCAAGCGTGCTCGCGAAAAGCACACTCCATGCGCGCGTCGTCACAGCATGTCCATTTACGCCCACCACCGCATCGCCCTGAAAATCCATACCCGTTCTCCCGATCATTGCACCAGTGGACTGTTCGTGCCGCGCAACTCGACGCCGTCAAGGCGCGCGCCGCCCGCGAGGACCGACAGGTACTGCCGCATCGCGTTGCGGCGTACTTGCTCCGACAGGAAGGCGGCAATTGCGCCGGCAAGTTCGGCGAACGGAATCGTGTCGCCTTCCACCCGGCGATCCACGCGGACGATATGGAATCCGAATCGCGTGTTGACGAGACGGCGCAGCACGCCGACGTCCCGCGTGTCGAAGAGGGCCGACTCGAACTCGGGCACGGCGTCGCCGCGCATCAGTTGCCCCAGACTGCCTCCCATGCCGGCGGATGGGCAATTCGACATCTCGCGCGCCACGGCCTCGAATGTCGCCGGCGCGGCAAGCACACCTGCGAGGGCGGCTTCGGCGCGTTGCCTCAACGGGGCAAGCGGCACGCCATTCGTCAGGGCGAACAGGATGTGGCTCGCATAGACGATCTCGTTTCGGCGAAATCGCGCCGCATGCCGCTCGTGGTAGCGCTCGCACGCTTCCCGGTCTGCGTCCGGCAGATGCGTCAATTCTCGTGCGAGCAGCGCATCGATCGTTTCGTCGCCGATGGGCGCATCTTCGCCGATGAGTCCCAGTGCGACGGCGCGCTGCCTCAGTAGCTCGCGCACGGCCAGTGCCCGTCGGGCCGCTTCGAGAGGATCGGGCGCTTGAGCGTGATAAGCGCTTTCAGCCGCGATCGTCTCGGCGTCGAATTCGACACCGTTGATGCACATGCATCCCGCGGCCAGCCCCGATTGGGTTCTAAGCTTGTCGATCATCGTCATCCTCTCAACGCTTACGCACTATCTGGTACGGGCGAATGACGTAGGCAAGCGACGCGATGCCGCTCCAGATATGCACCATCCGCGTAAAAGGCGACACGAGAAAAATCGTGAAGCCGAGCAGGATGTGCAGCCGGTACGTCAGCGGCATGCCCGCGAGCAAGCTCGCGACATCCGGTCGGAACGTGACGATGCCCTTCACGTAGTCGGTCAGTTGCTCGAACAGGGCGCCGTCCATGTGGCGCATCGACAGGACGACCGTTCCGAGCCCGAGCGCGAGCTGGGCCCACAGCATCAGCACAATCGCGATGTCGGAATTCCGGCTGTTGCGCCTGATGCGTGGATCGCCAAGCCGCCGCACGATCAGAATCGTCAGGCCGACGATCGCAACGGCGCCCGCCGCGCCACCCGCGACCATCGCGATAAGCTGGTGCCCCGACGCCGAAAGAAACGGCGACACGAGCCAGTGCGGCGCGAGAAACCCCGCGAAATGTCCGAGCACGACGATGAGCACGCCCCAATGGAACAGATTGCTGCCGACCCGGAGCGCACGACGCCGCAACAGCTGCGACGAATCGCTTTTCCATGTGTACTGCTCTCGATCGAAGCGGACCAGGCTGCCAATGATCAGGACGGCGAGACTAACGTACGGATAGATGCCGAAGAGAAACTGATGCAAGTAGTCGTTCATGACTTTCCCTCTATGGGCTGACGGTGACTACGTCTGCCGGCCCGGCCGTTTGTCGTAGAACCGTATCGTTTCTTCGGCGGGCGTCATCGCGCCCACAAAGCGCACCGGTTCATCTCCATAGGCGGCGTCGAGCGCGCGATAGTCGGCCGCGCTGGGTCGCTCGGCCTCAGCGTCGTCGTCCGGAAATGTCGGCGCGTCGATAGCGTCGGCACCCATCAGCGGCAATAGCGCGCCGACGACGAAGCTGTAATGACTGCCACGCCTGGCGAGCTGCTCCGCGATCGCGCGAAGAATGTCACCTGTCTCGCCGAGCAACGCACGCGCGTCGGGCGCAGGCAGCCGGGACAAGTACTCCAGGAACACCGGCAGGTAATCAGGCAACTCGCCGGGCCGCAGAAAGAGGCCGTGCTGCTCATACATCTGCAGCAGGTCCACCATCGCCTGGCCGCGGTCGCGCGACTCGCCATGAATGTGCTCGAACAGGTGCAGCGACGTCGACCGGCCCCGATCGAACAGTGCGACGTAATTCTCCTGAAGCGTCAGCAGGTCCCGTTCGCGCACATACTCGAAGAAGCGCTCGAGCCCGGCCTGCTCAGACCGCGGCGGACGCGCCAGGTCGCGCATCTGAAGTTCGATCGAATCCAGCGCATCGAGCAGCGCATCTTCCGGGTAATCGAGCAGCGCGGAAAATGCCGCATAGGTTGGGTCGGGTGCCGCACTCATCTCAGGACTCCTGCCGGATCGGAATCGTCTTCGCGCCTTTGCTCGGGCTGAACAGGCTCGCCTCGGAGCGCCCGTCCGAGCAGCCATTACCGAACGAGAAACCGCACGACGAGCGCAGCTCGAACGCGTCCTCTGCGTACTCGCGATGAGTCGTCGGAATCACGAACCGGTCTTCGTAGTTCGCGATCGCCAGATAGCGGTACATCTCCTCGACCTGTCCGCGCGACAGCCCGACCTGATCCAGTACGCCGGGCACGTCGAGGCCGTCGACATGTCGAGCGCGCATGAAGGCACGCATAGCGAGCAGCCGCTCGAGCGCCAGTTTCACCGGTGCCTCATCGCCCGCAGTCAGCAAGTTCGCCAAGTAGCGCAGTGGGATCCGCAACGATTCGACATCGGGCAGATAACCGTTCATTCCGAGCGTGCCGCTCGTCGCCGCCGCGTTGATCGGCGACAGTGGCGGCACGTACCAGACCATCGGCAGCGTCCTGTATTCCGGATGCAGCGGAAATGCGATCCGCCAGTCGATCGCCATCTTGTACGCGGGAGAGCGCCGCGCCGCGTCGAGCCAAGCGGCCGGCACACCATCGCATTGCGCCTGAGCGAGCACTTCAGGGTCGTTCGGATCCAGGAACAGCGAGAGCTGAGCATCGTAGAGATCGGCTTCCTGCTCGACACTGGCCGCATCGGCAATTCGGTCGGCGTCGTACAGCAGCACGCCCAAGTAGCGAATCCGCCCTACGCAGGTTTCCGAACAGACCGTCGGCTGGCCAGCCTCGATGCGCGGATAGCAGAAGATGCACTTCTCGGCCTTGCCGCTCTGCCAGTTGTAGTAGATCTTCTTGTATGGACAGCCCGACACGCACATCCGCCAACCGCGGCATTTGTCCTGGTCGATCAGCACGATGCCGTCTTCCTCGCGCTTGTAGATCGAGCCGGACGGACACGCGGCGACGCACGCCGGATTCAGGCAGTGCTCGCACAGCCGCGGCAGATACATCATGAAGGTGTTCTCGAACTGCCCGTAGATCTCCTTCTGCACTGCGTCGAAGTTGTAGTCCTTGGCGCGCTTTTCAAACTCGCCTCCGAGGATCTCCTCCCAGTTCGGCCCCCATTCGATCTTCTCGAGCCGCTCGCCACTCACGAGCGAACGCGGCCGCGCCACGGGCATCGCGCGCGCGTCGCCTGCCTCCTGCAGATGTGCGTAATCGAACGTGAACGGTTCATAGTAGTCGTCGATCTCCGGCAAATGAGGATTCGCGAAGATCTTCGCGAGCACTCGCCATTTATTGCCGATGCGCGGCTCGATCGTGCCGTTGGCGCGGAGCGTCCAGCCACCGCGCCAGCGATCCTGGTTCTCCCACTCCTTCGGATAGCCAATGCCCGGCTTCGTCTCCACGTTGTTGAACCACGCGTACTCCATACCTTCGCGGCTCGTCCAGACGTTTTTGCAAGTCACGGAGCATGTATGGCAGCCAATGCACTTGTCGAGATTCAGGACCATCGCGATCTGCGCGCGCACTTTCATGACTTCTCTCCTTCATCGGCTTCCCCATCGAGCCAATCGACCCGGTTCATCTTGCGGACGATCAGGAACTCATCCCGATTCGAACCGACCGTTCCGTAGTAGTTGAAGCCGTACGAGAGTTGCGCATAGCCGCCGATCATATGCGTCGGCTTGAGCGCGACGCGCGTCACCGAGTTGTGGATGCCGCCACGCGTGCCGGTGATTTCCGAGCCGGGCGTGTTCACGATCTTTTCCTGGGCGTGATACATCATCGCCATGCCGGATGGCACCCGCTGACTGACGACAGCCCGCGCGCACAGCGCGCCGTTCGAGTTGTAGCATTCGATCCAGTCGTTATCGACGGCGCCGATCGCCTTCGCATCGTCTTCGGAAATCCAGACGATCGGTCCGCCACGCGATAGCGTCAGCATCAGCAGGTTGTCGGTGTACGTGCTGTGAATCCCCCACTTTTGATGCGGTGTGAGGAAGTTCAGGACCCTCTCCGGATTGCCGTTGGACCGCGTGCCGAGCATCTGAGCGTAGCTGCCGGTGTCGACGGGCGGTTTATAGACGCAAAGCGACTCGCCGAACGCGCGCATCCACGGATGATCCTGATAGAGTTGCTGGCGTCCGCTCAGCGTGCGCCACGGCACCAGCTCGTGGACATTGACATAGCCCGCGTTGTACGAGACCCGCTCGGACTCGATCCCACTCCAGGTCGGCGATGAGATGATCTTGCGAGGCTGCGACTGGAGGTCGCGAAAGCGGATCTTCTCGTCGGCGCGCGCCTCGGCTAGATGGGTGTGGTCGATGCCGGTGATTTCCGACAGCGCGCGCCACGCCTTCACCGCAACTTCGCCGTTGGTTTCGGGCGCAAGCGACAGAATCACCTCGGCGGCGTCGAGCGCCGTATCGATGCGCGGACGGCCTTGCGTTGCCCCCTCCTCCGCCACCCGATAGTTGAGCTCGGCGAGAAGCTCGACTTCTTCCTTCGTGTCCCAGCCGATTCCCTTGCCGCCATTGCCAAGGCGATCCATCAACGGACCCAGCGATGTGAAACGACGGTACGTGTTCGGGTAGTCTCGCTCGACAAGCGTCACTGACGGCATCGTTCGGCCCGGAACCGCTTCGCACTCCCCGCGCTTCCAATCCCGTACATCGAATGGCTGCGCGAGCTCGCCCGGCGTGTCATGCGCGATCGGCGCCAGCACGACGTCGCGCTCGACGCCGAGATGCCCATCGCTCAATTCGGAAAAGCGTTTAGCGATCCCCTTGAAGATCTCCCAGTCGCTTTTCGACTGCCAGGCCGGATCGACCGCGGCCGATAGCGGGTGAACGAACGGATGCATGTCGGACGTGTTCATGTCGTCTTTCTCGTACCATGTCGCCGTCGGCAGCACGATGTCCGAGTACATGCAGGTCGTTGACATGCGGAAGTCCAGCGTGACGAGCAGGTCGAGCTTGCCGCGCGGCGCGTCATCGCGCCAAATCACCTCTTGGGGGCGCGGCGCGCCTGTCTTGCCGAGGTCATCGCCCTGCACCCCATGCGTCGTGCCGAGCAGGTGTTTGAGGAAGTATTCATGGCCCTTGCCGGACGAGCCGAGCAGGTTCGAGCGCCAGACGAAGAGGTTGCGCGGAAAGTTGTCCGGCGCATCAGGGTCCTCGCAAGCCATCTTCAGCTCGCCGGACACGAGCCGGGTCGCGACCTCGGCCGCCGCTTGTGTCGGATCAGTCAGGCGTGCACCGATGCGCAGGGGATTCCCATCCAGTTGTGGCGCGGACGGCAGCCACCCCATGCGCTCAGCGCGGATGTTGTAGTCGATAGGCCGGCCGTCGTAGCGCGTCTTGTCGGCAAGCGACGACAGCAGGGAGCCAGGATCCATCGGGTCGTAGCGCCACTGGTCGGTGTGCGCATAGAAGAACGACGTCGCGTTCATCTGCCGCGGCGGTCGGTTCCAGTCCAGCGCGAACGCGAGCGCGGTCCAACCCGTTTGCGGACGCAGCTTCTCCTGGCCCACATAGTGTGACCAGCCGCCGCCCGGCTTACCCACGCAACCGCACATGATCAGCATGTTGATGATCGCGCGGTAGGCCATGTCCATATGGAACCAGTGGTTGATGCCCGCGCCGATGATCACCATCGATTTGCCGCGTGTCTTCTCCGCGTTCTCCGCGAACTGCCGCGCCACCGCGATAACGTCGGCGCGCTTCACGCCGGTGATCGCTTCCTGCCACGCTGGCGTGTAGGGTTGATCGTCATCGTAGCTCGCCGCAACGTCGCGACCGCCGAGGCCCTGGTCGAGCCCGTAGTTGGCGACGAAGAGGTCGTACACGGTCGCGACGAGCATTTCGCCGTCACGTGTGGCGACACGACGAATCCCCACCTTACGCGACAGCTCTGATCGATGCGACGTGTGATTGAAGTGTGCGTGCGGCTGATTGCCGAAGTATGGAAACAGCACGTCGGCCACCGCGTCGTGAGTGTCTTTGCAGGAGAGCCGAGGCGCGAGCGCCGCACCGCCTGACGTCCTCGACCGGAGATTCCACTTGCCCTTCTCCGCGTCGTTTTGCTGTCCCCAACGAAAGCCGACCGAGCCGAGCGGGATGACATAATCGCCCGTCGCATCGTCGATCATCACCGTCTTCCACTCGGGATGCGCCGTTTCGCCGAGCGCGTCGTCGAAATCGGATGCGCGCACGAGGCGGTCAGGAACGTAGCCGTCGCCGTGCGGCACGAGCCGCACAATGCACGGCATGTCCGTGTAGCGCTTGCAATAATCGACGAAATAGTCGCTCTTTCCGGCGGCCAAATGAAATTCCTTCAGGATCACATGGCCCATTGCGAGCGCGAGCGCCGCGTCCGTTCCCTGTTTCGGATGCAGCCACAGATCGCCGAACTTTGCGCCTTCGGCATAATCGGGGAACACCGAAACGACCTTCGTGCCGCGATATCGCGCCTCGACGAGGAAGTGCGCGTCCGGCGTGCGCGTCTGCGGGACATTGGAGCCCCACATGATGATGAACGTCGAGTTGTACCAGTCGGCCGATTCGGGCACGTCCGTCTGTTCGCCCCACGTCTGCGGAGACGCCGGTGGCAGATCGCAATACCAATCGTAGAAGCTGAGGCACACGCCACCGATCAGCGATAGATAGCGCGAGCCGGCCGCATACGACACCATCGACATCGCAGGAATGGGCGAAAACCCCACGACGCGGTCCGGGCCATAGTGCGCGGCCGTGTATACGTTGGCCGCCGCGACGATCTCGTTCACCTCGTCCCAGGTCGAACGCACGAAGCCGCCCAGGCCGCGCCGGCTCTGGTATTCGCGGCGCGCATCGGCGTCTTCCACGATCGAGCGCCAGGCGTCGACGGGCGCGAGCGTCCGGCGGCGCTCGCGCCACTGCCGCACGAG
Source organism: Trinickia symbiotica (assembly GCF_002934455.1). Lineage (GTDB taxonomy): Bacteria > Pseudomonadota > Gammaproteobacteria > Burkholderiales > Burkholderiaceae > Trinickia > Trinickia symbiotica. The sequence continues at coordinate 124,298 of NZ_PTIR01000003.1, forward strand.
CGCGCTGCGCACGAGCGGATACTTGAGGCGATTAGCGCTGTACAGATACCAGGAATAAGATGCGCCCCGCGAGCAGCCACGCGGCTCGTGGTTCGGCATATCCGGACGCGTGCGTGGATAATCGGTCTGCTGCGTCTCCCAGGTAACGATGCCGCCCTTCACATAGACCTTCCACGAGCATGAGCCTGTGCAGTTCACGCCATGCGTTGAACGGACGACCTTGTCATGCTGCCAGCGCTTGCGATAGCCGTCCTCCCATCTCCGGTCCTCGTCGGTTACAGCACCGTGACCGTCCGAGAACTGCGGTCTCGATGTCGTGAAATAGCGCAGGCGGTCCAGGAAATGGCTCATGCAGGATCTCCGTCAGTCCTTCCATCCGATTTCATCACCCCTCTCCGCTACAAAGGATCGAGTGCGCCATTTTCCGTTCGATCCAGACTAATCCCTCGTGCAAGCCATCGAGCACCGCTTCCCGCTCCGTCTCGAAGACCCGGTGATGCTTGAACTGGTGCGCGAATTTCCGCGTTTCATCGCTGTGCTCAACCTCGATCGCGCAGGTGAAACCACCGGGTACCGGATCGACCCTGGCCGAAACCGCCCAATCGCTGTCGCTGACCTTTCCTGACATCGTCATAATGAATGCCTCGTTGGTGCCCGACGTCTTGTGGTGTCAAGCGAATTCCCCTGAACCGCAAGAAGTGCTCGGCAGTTCACGCACCGCCGAGCCCGAAGACGTGGCGCTCTCCGCTCAGTTGATCTGCAGGCGCTTTTGGGGCGCATCCTTCTTCTTTTTCAGCGTCAGGGACAACACGCCGTCCTGATACTGAGCAGACGATGCGCCTTCATCGATGTCCGTGCCAAGCGAGAATGAGCGGCTGATAAGGCCGGAATAGCGTTCGCGGCGGATCACTTGCTCGCCGTCTTTAGACTCTTTCTGACGATCCGCTTTCGCGCTGATCGAAACGACGTTGCCGTCGATCTTGACGTCGATGTCCTTCTTGTCGACGCCCGGCAGTTCGGCGTTCACCGTATAGGCACCGTCGCTTTCGGCAACATCAATCTTGACATCGGAAAGCGGCAAGTCACCGTCGAGCGTCAAATTCCGCATGGGGCGGAAGAAACCCTGGAACAAATCGGAGAAGGGTTCCATCGAAAATGGGTCATAACGTGTCAAATTGCTCATTGCATTCACTCCTCGAGCTGATATGAGTTGAGTGGTTCGCTCATGCTCACAACGAGACGACGCTCACGCATCGGACTATTCCGTCGCTCCAGTTGCAACCCCGGTTCAGACTCGCGGTCGGTCGGCACGAGACGGAGTAAGACCACTCTAGACAGCGCCGAGACGGCCCAGTTGATGCGCATCAACCCATCGCCGAATCGATATACGCCGGGCGTCTCGGATGCGCGTTACTTCCGTCGCTGAGCGTCGCCCCTCGCCAAGGCGAGGTCGGACGCGACGACAACAGCGGCGGCGCGCCTGTGCGCGCCCCGCTTGATGCGCGTCAACGCGGAATGCAGCCGCAGCCGTAGACTGAAGCGAATGCAAAAGGCGCACTCAGGTACTTGCGATGAACGGCTTGCACAAAGGATGGATGATCGGAATGGCCGGCCTACTGACCGGCTTGTACTGTTGCACGGCATTGGCAAAGCCGGAGCCGGAGCCCACCGACCTGATCGATCAGCAGCACTGCATGTTCTGCCATACGATCGACGCGCCGTTTCTCGCACCGTCGTTCCGACAGATTGCCGATCGCTATCGTGATCAACCGAACGCGAGCGTGATGCTCGAGAACAAGCTACGCAAGGGCGGGAGGGCTCATTGGGGCGACACCCAGATGCCATTACCCGCGGAACGTGGGGGCCCGATCTCGCGGCGGGACGCGCACAAGCTCGTGCAATGGGTACTGAGCCAGTAAGACCGCCCGACCGCAAGACCGCCTCGCTCCGGGCGGATTGGTCGAGTTAGCAAGCGACAGCGCATGACAGTAATGCTGATGCAGATCCTATGAATTGCATTGGAGATGCTTCCGCACGCCTGGCGCATGAAATCGGACTGACAGCGGGCCGGAATGCTACACGGTACACAAGGTACCCGTTGCGAGCTCCAGGATGTCGGACGTGATCTCGTCCTGCCGCGCGCGACGGTAGCTTCGAGAAAGCTCATCGATCTTCGTGGCGATGTTCGACCTAGCTGCGGTCATCGCCCTCACACGAGCTTCGTTTTCCGCGGCAAACGAAAGCATCGCCGCTTCGCATAGCTCGACGAATACGTACCACTGGGCAAGCCCTGTCAACAAACGCATCGCTGGCAGAGTGTGAAGCGGTGGCAGCGCGCGAGGCGCCATTTCGAAGCGTCCATAATCGAACGGTAGGAGTCTGTGCTCGACGATCTCGAGGCGCGACGCGAAACCCGGCGCTGCATGAACCAGCGATACGTACTTCACCTCACTACTGTGCCCCGCCTGGAGGCACTCATAGAGCGCGTCGGTGATGTGCTTGGCGAGACGCGGCACGTCGCACGCTCGTGAGGCCATGGCCGTGGACCACGCAACCGGCAAGCCATACTGCTCGCCGAGCATTGCGCCGCGCGTGCCCGCAATCAGGAATTCGCATGGCGGCACCGGTGCGATCGCGCAATGCGCGGCGCGCTCGACGATCAGCTCGTTGAATGCGCCGACGAATCCTTGCTCAGCACTGAGTACGATGACGATGTGCCGCCCCCCTGCGGACACGGGCATATCGCGCTCGCCGGTGCGCTCATGGCCACCGATCGCCAGCGCATCGCCGATGGCGGCGCCGACGGTCGCCGCGGCCTCTCGTATTCCGGCAAGTTGGGCGTGCGCCTCGTTCGCGCGAGCGGCGGCAACACCGCGCATTGCAGTGACGACCGCCTCCAACTGGCGCGCGGTTGCAACGCGAGCGGCGATCTCTGTGCGTTTCTCGCTCATTTTCTGGCCACACTCGGCGGCAAATCGGTTGACGGCGCGATTTGCTCGAACGTCCGCGAACCGACGACGGTATCCGTGGTGTCGACGCTCGCGACCCGCTTGACGAGTTCAGTCACCGAGTCGGCCAGCCGGGCAAGCAGCGCGGCGTCGGCGCTCTCCATGGAGAGCGCCGCGCCGTCAGGCAGCAACGCGACTTGCGCGGTGAGCCACGCGCGCAACTGCTCCCGTACGCGTTGGGCGACTTCGGCTGAAACTTCATCGAACGCGCCATGGATCAGAGCTGCAAGCAATACGACTTGGTCCATCGTTCGCAGCCCCTGAAACCGCGGCTGCGTGATCAATGCTCGAATACGTTCGCCTCTCGCGATTCTCGCCTTTACGCGCGCATCGGTCAGACCGCCGAAGCGCGTAAACATCTCCAGTTCGAGAAACTGCGCGTACTCGAGCCGCAAGCGCCCCGACACCTCATGCAGTGCGCGAGGCTGAGCCTTGCCGCCCACACGGCTCACGCTGAGACCAACGTCGACCGCCGGGCGCTGATTCGCCGCGAACAGGCCAGCGTCGAGAACGATCTGGCCGTCAGCTATCGATATCAAGTTGGTCGGAATATATCCGGATAAATTGCTCGCATCCGTCTCGGCGATCGGAAGCGCGGTGAGCGAGCCGCTACCTAGCTTCGGCGATAGTTTGGCGGCGCGTTCGAGCAGACGTGCGTGAACATGAAAAATGTCGCCGGGGTACGCCTCGCGACCCGGCGGCTCGCGCGTGAGCAAGGCGAGCTCACGGTGCGTCGCTGCATGCTTCGTTAGATCGTCGATCACGATGAGGGCATGCTGTCCTCGGTCGCGGAAATATTCCGCGATCGTCATGCCGGCGAATGGTGCGATCCATTGCATGCCCGGTGCCGAGGCAGCCGATGCCACGACGAAGACGCATCGCTCGGGCGCTCCGTGCTCGCGCACCGCCTCGATCACGCGCTCGACCGCAGTTGCACGTTGCCCCACAGCGACGTAGACGCAAACGACGTCCGAGGTTTTTTGATTGATGATCGTATCCACGGCAAGCGAGGTCTTCCCAGTCGCACGATCGCCGATGATGAGTTCGCGCTGTCCGCGCCCGATCGCAAAAAGCGCGTCGACCACCAATACGCCGGTTTCAAGCGGTTCGGCGACCAGATCTCGGTCAACGATCGCCGGTGCCGGACGCTCGATCGGCGATATTTCCACCGGACCTATCGCTTCGGCGCGATCGAGCGGACGGCCCAGTGCGTCGACGATGCGCCCGAGCAACTGCGGCCCGACCGGAACCTGAAGCGTTTTACCGGTCCTCGTCACGAGCGAACCTGCGTCGATTGCGCCATCCTCATCGAGCAGTACAACGCTGATCGTCTTTTCATCGAGCGTATGCGCGAAGCCGACCGCTCCGCTCTGAAAGCGCAGCACTTCGTCGAGCATCGCATCGGGCAAGCCCGAGACATACGCAATGCCATCGGCGAAACGTTCGACGCGGCCAACCGTCTGCACTGTCGGTGCCAACTCTATGCGCGCAAGCCTTTCCCGCTGGCGAACCAGCCAGACGGCATCGTCCATTTCAGGCGTCTGCTCCATCGTCGTTCGTCAGCGTTGCCTCGATCTGCTCGATGTCATGGCGAAAACTGTTTCGTACATGCAAATACGAACCATCCAGTTCCAGGCCAGCAATCAAGGAAGGGTCGATATGAACGTCGAGCGTCACCGGCCGGGCCAGGCTTGCCGCGAGCGTGGCACGGCACGCCTGCTCCTCGCGCTCGCTTAGCGCGCGCGCCACGGTGAGTCTTAGCGCCCCGGCGCCGGCACCCAGTTCCGCGCGTGCTTCGTCGGGCAGGTGCCCGATACCATCGACCAATCCGTCGATGAAACCGTCGACGCGCGCACTTTCCGGCAGCCGATCGAGCAGCTTTTCCGCGATATCGATTGCCAGCCGCGTCGCGCGTAAGCCAATGCTGCGTGCGCGCGCCGCGCGGCTCGCCTCGAGCTCCGCTGTCGCCGTTTGGCGCAGCGTGTCGACTTCTGCCCGAGCACTCGCCAATAGCGCGGCCCGTTCAGCTTCGACTTCAACCTGAACCTGCCGCAACGCCTCACTCCGGCCACGAGCCAGGCACTCAGCCTCTTGCATTGCGGCCTTACGCTCGGCTTCAGCGGCAACGCGTATAGCCTGCGCATCCTGGAGCACCTTGCGCGCAGCGTCCTGACGCTTGGTGACGATCTCAGCGATCGGCCGGAACATAAACCGCGCGAGCAGCCAGACGAGAACGAGCGCATTGAACGTTTGCAGCGCGAGCGTGGACCAGTCGATGCGCATCGCCCACTCACTTCACGAACGGGTTGGCAAAAAGCAGCAGCAAGGCTACGACGAGGCAGTAGATGGCCATTGTCTCGATCATCGCGAGGCCGACAAACAACGTACGTGACAGCGTGCCGGCCGAGTCCGGCTGGCGGGCGATTGCATCCATCGCCGCTGCAACCGCGCGACCTTCCGCGAGCGCCGGTCCGAGCGCACCGAATGAGACGGCGAGCGCGGCCGCCGCGACGCTGATGATTTCGATCAGATTACTCATGTCGTTTTCCGCGTGTCGTCGTGAGGATTGGCCTGAATGGTGTCGGTGGAATCGCGGGTCTCGTCGATGGCGGCACCGATGAAGACCATCGCAAGCACGGTAAAGATGTAGGCCTGCACCGCCCCGGTCAGCAATTCGAGCGCCATGAGCGGAATCGGCACGATAAGACCGGCAAGCGACAGCACGATGCCGATCACGAATACGCCGCTCATCACGTTGCCGAACAGACGCACGACAAGCGAGAATGTGCGCGTGATCTGCTCGATGACGTTCAACGGGATCATGATCCAAGAGGGCTTCGCAAACGTCCCGAGGTAACCGCCTATGCCACGCGTCCTGATGCCGTGGTACACGGTGGCACCTAGAACCACGAGCGCAAGCGCCGCGTCGGTCTCCAAGCGCGCCGTTGGTGGTTCGACGCCGGGCAGAAGGGAGGACCAGTTCGCAACGAGAATGAAAACGAAAAGCGTTCCGATGAGCGCGCGGTATTGCGCCGGATTGGTCTGCATCGTGTCGCGAATCTGCTCGTCGATCGTACCGACGAAGAGCTCGAGCGCGCATTGCAACTTTGACGGCTCTTCGATGCTGAGTCGTCGGCGAACCCGCCAGGCGACGCACACGAGCAACGCCATGATCGTCCATGTCACGACGACCGGGACTGAGATGGGTAACGCCCAAATGTGCCAGAGCGGCGTCGTTTCGAGCGGTGAGCGGCTCATGTTCGCGGATCCGAAAAACGCAGCGTCGCGCGTAGCACCGCCCGGCGCGCAAGCAAGATACCGGTCAGGCCCGCGAGGAGCGGAAACGCGCCAAATCGTGCGAGCGCGAAGAGCGCAGCCGACGTCGCAGCAACGCGCGCAACTTGAAGCGCAAGCGCCCATCGCATGCAGCCTCGGCCAAACAGCGAGCCGTTAAAGCGCAGCAATAAGAAGTGGCCGCCACCTACGAGCAGCCCGGCGAATAGCGCGGATGCGGCATGTACCCAGCCGACGCCCGAGATGCTAGTCATGATCGTTCTGCTGTTGGCGATGCATCCATTTCCAGGCAAACCAGAATCCGAGTGCCGCGCCTATCATCAAAAGCGGCGCGGAAAAGAGAATGCGGTTGCCCGATACGCGATCGAGCCAACGCCCGAGCGCGAGCCCTGCAAGCGTCGGCACAACGATCGTCCAGCCCAGGATTCCGATCTGCGCAAGACGGCTACCGATCGAGGGCTCGGGATCTCGCTCTCCCCTTTCGTGACGCTTGGATGCTCGACGTGCGGCCGCTTCGAGATCGTCGAAGGCGCGCTTCGCTCGTGAGCGCTGATCGTCGGTCATGGCGGCAGCTCCGAACGTTCCTGAGGACCTTGGCTCTGGCCTGCCTTGACCGGCCTCAAATACCGCATGAGTTGCCGTATCGCGTGCGCATGTAATCGGGTTTGCTCGACTCGCGCACGGCGCTCGGCATCGGCTTGCGCCGCGCGGGCGCGCCGCACATCCGCTTCGAGTCGTTCGAGCGATTCACCCTCAATGGCCTGGCGACACGCAATCGTGATATGGCTGCCGCGCGACACACGCAATACGCCTCCGTCCACGGCGCAAAAATGGATCGATCCGTCCGAAGTGCGCCAACGCACGACGCAGGCACCAAGCAGCGTGACAAAGTCCGCATGGCCGGGTCGAATCCCGAACGACCCGCTATCATCCTCGGCACGCAGAGAGACAATATCGAGGTCCTTGACGACGACGCAAGAAGGCGTCGTCAGTGTCAGATGGAGGTCGGAGCGCATCATTCGCCTCCTTATGCGCCGGCGGCTCGACGGGCCGCTGCATGCGCGTCTCGCGTCGCTTCTTCTTTCGCCCGCGCTTCGCTCAGCGCGCCCACCATGTAAAGCGAGCTTTCCTGCCAATCGTCGCACTCGCCGTTCAGGATCGCCTTGCATCCTGCGATCGTTTCGTCAATCGAGACGGAACAGCCGGCTTGCCCCGTGAACGCCTCCGTGACGGCGAAAGGCTGCGTGAGGAAACGCTGCAGGCGGCGCGCGCGTTCGACCGTGCGCCGATCGTCGGCACCGAGTTCCTCGATCCCGAGCAATGCGATCACGTCCTGCAGTTCCCGGTAGTGCGCCACAGCGCGCCGCACGTCGTTGGCCACCGCCACATGTTCGGCGCCGACGACCAGGGGATCAAGCAGGATCGACGACGAAGCGATAGGGTCGATTGCAGGATAGATGCCCTCGGCGGCCATCGCGCGCGACAGAACGATCATACTGTCGACGTGCGCAGCGATCGTCGTAACAGCCGGATCCGTGAAATCGTCCGCGGGGACATAGACAGCTTCGATTGCCGTCACGGCGACATCGCCGACGGAAACGATCCGCTCCTGCAAGGCCGCTACTTCGCTCGCAAGTGTCGGCTGATAACCGACGCGAGAAGGAAGCCGTCCCAGCAGCCCCGAGACTTCGGCGCCGGCCTGCACGAATCGAAATACGTTGTCCATCAAGAGAAGCACATTCTGCCCGCGTTCGTCGCGGAAGTACTCGGCGATCGTCAACGCAGTCAAAGGCACGCGCCATCGGGCGCCGGGCGGCTCGTTCATTTGCCCATAGACGAGCACCGCGCGGCCGAGCACCCCGGAGCTGCGCATGTCGAGCAACATTTCATGCCCTTCGCGCGAACGCTCGCCCACGCCGGCAAACACCGAAATACCCTGATAGCGTTCGACCATGGCATGGATGAGTTCCATCACGAGCACCGTCTTGCCCACGCCGGCGCCTCCGAACATCGCCGCCTTGCTGCCCTGAGCAAGGGGGGCGAGCAGATCGATGACCTTGATGCCCGTCGAAAAAATGGTGCTGGCCCGTCCCCGTGCGGCGATAGGCGGTGCCGGACGATGAATCGGCCTCTTGTCGACATCATCGCTCAGCGACGGACCGCCGTCGCGCGTCGTGCCCGTCACGTCGATCAAACGCCCGAGGACCGGCTCGCCCACGGGTACCCGGATCGGTCCGCCGAGTGCACGAGCCTGCGCGCCTCGGCACAAGCCAGCCGTGGAACGGATGGCAAGCGCACGAGCTGCGGTGTCGCTCAAGTGAGCCTGCACTTCGGCGAGCACGGGCGTGTCGCTGTCAGGAGCAATGATCAGTGCGTCGTCGATCGCAGGAAGCGGATGGCCGGCGAAGTCAATATCGATCACTGCGCCCCGCACAGCGATGACGCGGCCCCCACCCGCATTCGAGCGCACCGCGCTAACGGCCGTCGTACCAACTTGCAACACGAATGGTTCCCCCTGATCGGAAACGATTGCTTCGCGCGAAATCCGGACGCGGATTCATGCCTCGCCTAGCGAGATCTTCGCAAGTGAACCAGGCGGCGGCTTGATCGACGTCAAGCGCTCGAGCTTTCATCGGATGTCTGTCTTCCGCCTTGAATAAACGCCTTTCGACGCGCCCGCTCCAAGCGACCAAAGTCAACAAAGGCCATCGCGATTGACGCAAATCAGACGAGTTGTTTCACTGGCTAGGTAAATTGACTCGGAGCGCCCCGCTCACATATGGCTGCCTGGCAGAAAGAAACGATCGGTTCGCTCACGCTGGGGAACCTACTGTCATCGAAGCCCATTTCCAGCTAAGGAGCCCGATGGACACTCGACTGAAGCCCGCACTGGCTCGCGGCGGCGACACAACGAGGGAACCCAAGCCCGGACGCGTGTCGGATAGCCCGTTTCGTGAACTCGATCATGCGAAGCAGGCGTTCATTGCACGCGTCACTGCCGGGTTTTCGCCGGCGGCACTCACCCTTGCTTTTGCCGATTGGTTCATCCATATGATTGCCGCCCCCGGCAAGCGACTGGAGCTTGCCTCGCTGGCCGCGAGCAACGCGGCGCGACTGATCGTAGAGGCGACGGAAGCCCCGGCGTGCGAACCTCCGCCTTCCCATGCGCCGACGCTACAAAGCGATGACCGCTTCTTTTCCCCTGCATGGCAAATTGAGCCCTTTCGCTTCTGGAAACAGGCGTTCTTGCTGACTGAGCAATGGTGGAGCGCAGCAACCCATGAGGTTCCCGGCACGACCCGCCATCATGAAGATGTCGTTTCCTTCGTCGCGAGACAATGGCTCGACATCCTCGCGCCAGCAAACTTCATATTGTCCAACCCCGAAGTGTTGCTCCATACGCTCGCCACGTGCGGCGCCAATCTGGTGCAAGGCGCTTGCAACGCGATCGAGGATGCCGAGCGTATCGCGGCACGAAACCCACCGGTAGGTGCCGAAACATTCAGGGCCGGCGTCGACGTCGCGACCACGCCTGGCAGCGTGGTCTTTCGCAACCATCTGATCGAGCTGATCCAGTATCAGCCGACGACGGCTACGGTGGCGGCCGAGCCGATCCTGATCGTGCCGGCCTGGATCATGAAGTATTACATCCTCGACCTATCGCCGCACAACTCGCTGATCCGCTATCTCGTCGATGCCGGACATACGGTTTTCTGCATTTCCTGGCGCAATGTCGAAGAGAAAGACCGCAATCTCGGGCTCGACGACTACCGCGAAAGTGGCGTCATGGCAGCACTCGATAGCGTCTCGAGCATCATGCCGGACCGGAAGATTCATGCAACCGGCTACTGTCTCGGCGGAACGATCTTGGCCATCGCAGCGGCCGCGATGGCAAACGACCATGACGATCGGCTCGCGTCGGTGACGCTCTTGGCAGCACAAACCGACTTCACGGAACCAGGCGAGCTTCAACTGTTCATCGATGACAGCCAGGTCTATTTTCTCGAAAGCATGATGTGGGACCGTGGCTATCTCGGCGCCAATCAGATGGCGAGCTCGTTTCGACTTCTGCAATCGAGCGACTTGATTTGGTCGCGCGTTGTCCATGACTACCTGCTGGGCACACGCTCGCCGATGACCGACCTGATGGCGTGGAACGCCGATACGACGCGCATGCCATACCGGATGCATTCCGAGTACCTGCGCAAGCTCTTTCTCGACAACGATCTTGCGAGCGCTCGCTATGAAGTCGACGGCCGGCCGATTGCACTAAGCAACCTTCGAATGCCGCTCTTCGTCGTGGGGACGGAGCGTGACCACATCGCGCCGTGGCGCTCGGTCTACAAGATCCATTACCTGTCCGATACCGATGTGACGTTCGTGCTCGCAAGCGGCGGACATAACGCCGGCATCGTCAGCGAACCCGGGCACGCGCACCGTGAGTTCCGCATGAAGCGCACGCCCGCCACCGATATGAATGTCGGGCCGCAGGAATGGGTCGCCGCGGCCGAGCGTTTCGACGGCTCCTGGTGGCCCGCATGGCACGGATGGCTCCTCGCGCATTCGTCCGACGTACATGTCGCGCCGCCGCCCACGGGAGCGCCCGGCTTTTCCGCGCTCGGCGACGCACCAGGCACCTACATCTTTCAAAAATGAAGCGACAGCCGTGGACGATCATCTCATCCATAACCGGCCGTTCGACGATCTGACGATTGGCGAATCGGCGACGCTCACGCGCACCGCCGAGCGCGACGACATTGCCCTCTTTACGACTATATCGGGCGATCTCGATCCAGCACATCTCGACGCTGCTCACGCCGCCGATAATTCTTCGGGCCACGTCGTCGTGTATGGGACTTGGACGGTGGCGCTGGTGTCCGCGGTCCTCGCCTCCAAGCTGCCGGGCCCCGGCACCCTCTATTTGGACCAGGCGTTCGAATTCCAGCATCCGATCGCGCCAGGCGATACGATCACCGCCACCGTGACCGTCAAGGAGAAGCTTCCGCAAACGCATGCCGTGCTGCTCGACATACGATGCGCGAATCAAAGGGACGATGTCGTGATGAGCGGAACGGCAACGGTGATCGCGCCGACACGTCCGATAGTCTGGCCACGCGTCCCTCACTCGGAAGCGGTGACTCGCCGTCACGGCCGCTATGAAGCATTCATTCGCGAGGCGCGCATTCAACCGGCTCTGCGTACAGCGATCGTTCATCCATGCTCGCCCGAGGCGATCCAAGCGGCGGTCGAAGCACGCGACGAAAATTTGCTCGCCCCTGTCTTGGTCGGCCCCGAGGCGAAGATCCGCGCAGCGGCGGAGGCGGCTCACGTCAGTCTCGACGGAATCCCGATCGAACCCGCGGAGCATAGTCATGCAGCCGCCGCGCGGGCAGTGGAGCTCGGCGCCTCAGGTCAGGTCGAGGCGCTGATGAAAGGGAGTCTGCACACGGACGAGCTGCTCCACGCCGTGCTCGCACCGGCATCGGGATTGCGCACCGGGCGGCGCGTGAGCCACGTCTATGCCATGGATATCCCGGGATATCCGAAGCCTCTCGTCATTACCGATGCCGCAATCAACATCGCGCCGACGCTCGACGATAAGCGCGACATCTGCCAGAACGCCATCGACTTGCTGAAGTTGATGGGCATCCCCGAACCGCGCGTCGCCGTCTTGGCCGCCGTCGAAACAGTGAGTGCGAAAATGCCCGCGACGCTCGATGCGGCCGCGCTCACGGTGATGGCGGCACGCGGGCAAATCACCGGCGGGCTCGTCGACGGTCCGCTCGCCTTCGACAATGCAATCAGCGTCGCCGCGGCCCAGATCAAAGGGATCATCTCGCCCGTTGCCGGACGGGCCGACATTCTGCTCGTGCCGGACCTGGAAGCCGGCAATATGCTTTGCAAGCAGTTGATGTACTTCGCCGGCGCCGACGCGGCAGGGCTCGTATTGGGCGCACGCTTGCCGATCATTCTGACGAGCCGCGCCGACTCATTGCGAGTGCGCCTCGCTTCCGCCGCACTCGCAAAGCTCCTCGCCGAACGCACACGCCAAGCCGCAGCGCCGTCTCAGCGGCCAGCCGTAGCTGGCTGAATCATCTGTTCATTCGATATCGAGATCGTCTATGACGGCACGCACGCCAGGTGCCGACCAAGCGGCACCGCGGACGGCCGAGCGCTCGGCATATGAGCCTACTTTTCCAGTCAGCGTAACCGAGCCGTCGCGCACATTGATCTGGATGTGCTTCGCTTCACGCTCTGCGTGACGTTGCAATGCCCGGCCGATTTTCTCCGCGATGTTGTTGACCGACTCCCCACTGCTCACATCGATGAGGTTCGACACCCCGGTCACCCCGCGCATATGACTGACCGTGCGCGTCGCGAGGTGGGACAGATGAGCATTCGGCACGGCACCGCTCAGCGTAACCCACCCCTTTTCGACTTGTACCTTCACAGCCTCTTCCGAAAGGCCGACCGTCCAGTGCAGCATCGAACGCACTGCATTGGCCGTGTCTTCGTCGCTCCGTACGTCGGCACGCGGCAGTCTCACTTCCATCTCGACGACGACAGCCTTGACGCCCGCCACGCGTTGGGCCGCCTTCTCCGCGGCGAGCTTTTCAGCGTAGTTCGTCGGGTGGCCCGACAAGGTCACGACGCGACCGCTCACCTCGACGCCGATATCGGCCGAGTTGACCGCAGGATCGTATTCCAGCTCTTCTTCGATTTCCTGCTTCAATTGCTTGTCCGTCTTCATTGCATTCTCCTGGCTCATCGAGACATCGTCACCCTGACGAGTCCGTGGTTCATACTGCCGCCGCCATGAGGACCCTCATCTGACCTGCGTCAAGCGCAAGCGCACTCGCCTCGGCTTACGCTCGGCCATTTACCGCACGAGCCAAAAAGCGGCTTGATCCGGTGGCGTCGGTGCGGATCGCTCACGTACTCGCACTCGAATAGTCGGAGCAATCGTGGGGTCACGCTCATACACAGACGATTCGCCATTGGCACCATAGCGCCAATAGGCGACAATCAAACAGAAGCTTCGGCCCACGGTGGCGACCGTCGGTCATGAATTTGTCGGTTTTTTATCGCACCGGGAAAGCGCATCAGAGATTTTCCATCCCAAACAGCACGATCGGCGGCTTGCGGGTGTTTCGATCGCAGTCACCCTTCGCGTCCGTGCACGAGGATGGGGAAAGGAATCCTCCATGACAAGAGTACTTTTGGCTGACGACCACACGCTTGTTCGCGAGGGACTCCGGTATATCCTTCAGAGCACGAGCGCCTTCGAGGTCGCGGGGGAAGCGCACGACGGGCCCAGTACGATCGCACTCGTGCGCGGCACGCCCGCCGACGTACTCGTCATGGATCTGACAATGCCGGGTGCGCGCACAGGAATCGAGCTCGTTACGCAGATCAAGGAGGAAATCCCGACGCTGCGAATTCTGGTCCTCACGATGCATGCGGAGCAGCAATATGCAGTGCGTGCCTTCAAGGCTGGTGCATCGGGCTATCTGACGAAGGAGAGCGCGACCAACGAGTTGGTCGCCGCCGTAACGAAAGTCGCCTCGGGGGGCGCCTATGTGAGCGTCTCGATGGCGGAGCGCTTCGCTCAGAGTCTGAACGGGCCGGTCGACGCCCTACCTCATCAGCGGCTCTCGGACCGAGAGTTCGAAGTCTTCCGGTGCCTCGCCGCGGGACAGTCGATCGGCGAAATCGCCAGTCGCATCTGCATAAGCACAAAGACAGTCAGCACTTACAAAACTCGTATTCTCGAGAAGATGGGGATGCATAACGAAGCGACGCTCGTTCGCTACGCGGTCGAGCACAAGCTCTTCGACGACGACGAAACGCTTTGACGTTCGGAGGGGCGCTCCCCGACATTCCTGCGCGCCATCCCTTCACAAATGCAACGGCGACTGGATCGCTCCAGACCACTCTCGATGCTGACCGTATCGGATGATACTGGACAGCTGCGACCACTCCCTGCTCAGCGCCTCGATCACATCATCGAGGGATAGGACACCGACGATATCCTCGTTGTCATTCGTGACGGCCAATCTTCGTACGCCGTGGCTGGACATGATCTGCATCGCGTCGCCAACGTCCGCGTCCTCACTCACGGTCATGACGTGCTCCGACATGATATCGGTAACGAGCATCTCTCTGGGCGAAGCGCCGGATGCCGTGGCCTTGATCACGATGTCTCTATCGGTCACGATGCCAACGATGCGATTGCTCACGCCGTCTTCGGTCACAACCAGCGCACCGACATGCTGATCGCCCATCTGGGACGCAGCCTGCTGCAAAGTGCACGATGCCGCGACGTGAACCGTACCGCGGGTAAAAATCTCATTCACATTCACTTCCGTCTCCTGTTCCATTTCGTTGAGTACCGTCCACCGCATCCGCGAAAGAGCCTCATCCCCAGTAGAAATTGATATCGGCGCCACCGTGAGCCGGCACGGTCACCCAGTGCGTCACGTTGACCGTATCCGATGTCGCGGTAACGCGGTATCGTCCCGGCGGCAGGCTAACGAACAACAAAGGCCCTTCGGATTTCATTGCGGCCACTTGCTGTCCCGATGGAGAAAAGATGACCACGTCGACGTCGGCCAGATAGACGCCGCTCTTTTGCGCGAACACCAGATGCAAATTGAATTTTGGCGCCATCGCACGCATCCCCGAGACCTCCTCCTCGCCGACGCCGCCGCTCAGATAGGTGATGCCATGTTCGGTGACGGGCCGAATTGTCGCCATCTCTTGCGCGAGTGCAACGGCGCTGGCTATCGTGAGACCAGCTACCAATGCAACAGGCAGTCGAGCCAATCGCGATTTTTGAGTACGAACTTTCAACATGATGTTCCTCGGGTTGAATACTGAAACGTCGTTGCGGCTGGAGCGCTGATACGTCGCCCTCTTTCTTAATCCGCAGTCTCTAGACTATGGAAAGCCGCAGGGACGTGGTTGATGCCGGTCAATCGATGCTCTCGGACGGGGGCGTTCGCACGGCATCACGGCCTGCCGCTTAGCTCATCGCATATGCATTCCGCCATTGATCGCGAGGTCCGCACCGGTAATAAACGCTGCGTCGTCCGAGCAGAGAAACGCGACAAGCGCTGCCACTTCGTCCGGGCGACCGAGGCGACCGACAGGAATCTGCGGCAGTATTCTTTTATCCATGACTTCCGCCGGCACCGAGGCGATCATCGCGGTATCGAGGTATCCCGGCGAGACAGTATTCACCGTCACCCCATGCCTTGCGACTTCGAGCGCGAGCGCCTTCGTGAAGCCGTGGATGCCCGCCTTGGCCGCCGAGTAATTCGTCTGCCCGAATGCCCCTCGTGATCCGTTCACCGAGCCGATGTTGACGATTCGGCCGAACCCGCGCTCGATCATTCCGCCAATAAACGGCTTGGTCATGTTGAACAGCGCATCGAGATCGGTGCGAAGCACGGCGTCCCAATCAGTCTTGGTCATCTTCGCGAAGGTGGCATCGCGCGTAATGCCTGCGTTATTGATGAGGATATCGACCGTGCCATGGTGATCGAGCACGCGCTTGGCGCAATGCGCGCAGGAGTCGTACTCCGATACGTCCGCCTCATAAGCGTGATACTGGCGGCCAGCATCGCGCTCGCGCATCAACCATGTCGTCACATGGTCGTTGCGCGGCGTGTGCGTCATTGCGACCGTCATTCCCATCGCGTGAAGACGGCGGCAGACTGCCGTGCCGAGCCCTCCCATGCCTCCTGTCACGAAGGCAACGCGTTTTCCTGACATTTGGTGCTCCAGTTCGAAGAGTTGCGCGGCTTGCATTCGTCACATTTCCAGGCAAGCGCCGCGTGTGCCATGCAGCCACGTGACGTAGTCGACTCTAGGTGGCTGCATTCGCCGGCGCTTGACATCAATCAACCGAGCGGAAACTAACGAGAAGCATCGCAACTCGCACATGCATCGCTTGACCGTCATCAACCCTTGCGCGGCATGCGCTCCTAGACTGCAAAGCAGGGCCGAATTCCGCGTCCCTTTCTCCGGGAGCTATCGCAATGAGTTACAAGAGCATCCTCGTGCATCTAGACTTGGGCGAATCGGCGAGGCCGCGACTGCAGTTCGCGCTGCATCTTGCTAAGCAATTCGACGCACACCTGACTGGCCTCCTGACTGTCTTCAGACCGGAGCCCGGATCGTTTTACGTCATGGCAGGCACGGCCGATTACTTCGCCGAAGTCGAAGCTATGCGCACCGAACGCCAGGCGGCGCTCGAACGGTTCTTCAAAGCGGAAATTGCACGCGAGAAAGTTGTCGGCGAATGGAAGTTCTCGGAGGGGTACGCCAATCGTCTCGTTCCGGCAGAAGCCCGGCTCGCGGATCTGACCGTCGTCGGCCAGCACAATCCGGAAGACGCCGAATCGTTTGTCGCCGAACAGTTCGTCGAAAATCTCCTGCTCTCCGCAGGCCGCCCTGTATTGGTCGTACCCTACGCGGTCGAATTCGCGAGCGTCGGCGAGAATGTCCTGCTTGCCTGGGATGGAAGTCGTGAGGCGACGCGCGCGGCGCACGACGCTCTTCCCTTCCTGGCTCGCGCGAAGCAAGTCGTGGTACTGACGGTCAATGCGCTCAAGGCCGAGGCGCCCAGAAGCAGAATTCCAGGATCGGATATCGCCGAGATCATTGCGCGGTACGGCGTCAATGTGGTCACCGAGCAGATGGAGGGCGTGAGAGATGTCCCAATAGGCGAACTGCTGCTTTCGCGTGCCGCGGACTTCGGCACGGATCTCATCGTGATGGGTGGCTATGGCCACTCGCGCTGGCGCGAGGTCGTGCTGGGAGGCGCAACGCGCACCATCCTAAAAGCGATGACGGTACCTGTGCTGATGTCGCACTGATCGTGCCAACCCGAAAAGGAATCACCATGACTTACAAGACATTGCTCGTCCATGTCGACGACAGCCGAAAAAGCCCCGAGCGCGTAAGCTTCGCACTCGACCTTGCTCTTAAGTACGACGCCTGTTTGATCGGCCTGTACGTGGTTTGCCAGGATCTGTTTCGTCCGCTTCTCAAACGCGACGACAGTCTCATCCTAGCGTCACTTGAAGCGCAGCACGCTGAACGAGCGAATCGCGCGCATGATCGTTTCATCACCGCGGCCGAGCAGGCAGGATGCTCGTTCGAATGGCGTGCCCCTCGGGGGCCGGCGCTCGACGAGGCAGTCCTTCATGCGCGCCACGCCGACCTCGTCATCCTCGGGCAAGAAGATCCGGAGGATCAGGATTCGTATGTGGGTCGCGACTTCGTCGAAGATATGGTGATGAACGCGGGACGGCCGGTGATCGTGGTACCGTACGCGGGGCGTGTCGCAACGTTCGGCGAGAACGTCGTCGTCGCTTGGGACGGGAGCCGCGAAGCCGCCCGGGCGCTGGCCGATTCCGTTCCGATCCTGAAACGCGCGCGCTTCGTGACGCTTTGCACTGTCGAGAAACACCCGGACCGGGAAGCGCCCGCGGGCTTCGATGTTGCCGGCTATCTGGAGCGGCATGGGGTCCGCGCCGCGTTCAAGTCGATACCCCGCATTTCCGGCGTCGGTACGGGGGAAACGCTTCTCAATCAGATCAGCGATACGCACGCCGATCTCCTTGTCATGGGGGCATATGCCCACGCGCGTGCGCGTGAAAGAGTCCTGGGCGGCGTCACGCATGCCCTGCTCCGAACGATGACGGTGCCCGTATTGATGTCGCATTGATGGGCCTTGGCGAGATCGAGTTCGTCGGTTTCGCGCAACCTCCCAGGCGAATTTCTTTCTGCGCCCGTTTAAAGACGGGCGCCTGCTCTTTGTAATGCCCGCCGCGGGCACGCAGATGGATGCGGCATGTAGCCGCACCACACGCCGCTTCTCACCCGCAAAGCGATCGCTTGTCAGCGACGTTCTGTCTCTTGTCAACCATGCGCGAGCGGCCGGTAGTCGGTCACGCTTGTATGACCATTTACCCCTTCGTAGGCGATGTCCTACGCGCCTTCCGCTGTTCCTACCGCAGCTTCGTACAGCGCCGATATCGATTCATTGCAAACTGGGGAATACTGCAGTGGTGGTCGGGTGAATGGTTCGCCTCGCGAACGGTCCGACTACGGCTCGACCTGGAGGCTGCGATGTACAACGAGATGCAGTACGCGCGAGACGGTTGTGGCGGGGCCGCCGCCTTAAACAACGCGCGCCCGCTTGGTGAGCCTCTTTTACAGCAGAACTCGCCGAGCTGCTCGGCGTGCACGTTGCGTTCCGTTTGCATGCCTGTCGACCTTTCCCTGCGCGAGCTCTATCAGTTGGATTCGCTGACTCAGGCGAAACGGAAAGTCAAGACCGGCGAGGCGCTCTATCGCGCCGATGACAAGTTTCAAAGCATCTATGCAGTGCGCACCGGCTCGTTCAAGACTGTGATCAGAATGTCAGACGGGCGCGAGCACGTTACCGGATTTCAGTTGCTCGGGGAAACGCTCGGATTCGACGGTGTCTGCACCGGGCAACATAGTTGCGACGCGATCGCGTTGGAAGATAGCTACGTGTGCATTATCCCCTTCTGCTTACTAGAGGAGATGTGCCGCACTAAAGAATCGATGCAGCGCCACGTGCATCGAATGATGAGCAGCGAGATCGTGCGCGAATCACAGATCATGATGCTCCTCGGGACGATGAACGCGGAGCAGCGCGTCGCGGCTTTTTTGTTGAATTTGTCGCAGCGCCTGAAAAAGCGAGGCTATTCGAGCGCGGAGTTCAACCTGCGCATGACGCGTGAAGAGATGGGTAGCTATCTGGGGATGAAGCTCGAGACCGTCAGCCGCATGCTCTCGAAATTCAGAAGGGACGGCATCGTGCACGCCTGCGAGAAGCAAATTCGCATCCTTGATTTCGAACGGCTCTCACAAATTTGAATCGCACACCGCGGCGCCGGCCGGCTCTTGCCGGTACCGCGCCGCGACGCGTCACACATCGGCCCTTCACGAGACTTCGATGATCACTTTCAATGCGCGAGTCTCGCCCGCATGGCCAAACGTATCGTAGGCCGCTGCGATCTCGCTAAGCGGGAACCGATGAGTGATCAATTGCTTCGGATCGAGCTTGCCAGAGCGGACCGTTTTAAGCAGCATCGGAGTGCTCGCGGTATCGACGAGGCGGGTCGTAATGACGATATTGCGATCCCACAATTTCTCCAGGTGCAGATCGGCCTTCACGCCGTGCACGCCGATATTGGCGATGACGCCACCGGGTGCGACGAGCGATTCGCATAACTCGAACGTCGCCGGAATGCCGACGGCCTCGATCGCACAATCGACACCCACCGAATCGGTGAGCCGCATCACTTCGGCGACCGCGTCCGCGCGGCCACCGTCGATGCATGCTGTCGCGCCGAAGCGGTGCGCCATTTCCAGCCTGTTCGGGTCATGATCGATCATGATGATCTGCCCGGGCGAATAAAACTGCGCGGTGAGTAGGGATGCAAGGCCGATCGGCCCGGCACCGACGATCGCGACCGTGCAGCCGGGCTGTACCTTGCCGTTCAGTACACCGCATTCGAAGCCGGTCGGCAGGATGTCGGACAACATGACGAGCGCTTCTTCGTCGAGATCCTGCGGAATTCGGTAGAGGCTCGTCTCGGCGTGCGGAATCCGCACATACTCTGCCTGAGTGCCGTCGATGCGATTACCTAGAATCCACCCGCCCGTCGCGCAATGCGAATACATGCCGCGGCGGCAGTAATCGCATCGTCCGCAGGCGGAAATGCACGAGATGAGGACATGATCGCCTTCGGATAGCGTCGATATTGCGCTCCCGACGCGTTGCACGATGCCTACCCCTTCGTGACCGAGAATGCGTCCCGGCTCACAGCTGGGCACATCGCCCTTCAGGATGTGTAAGTCGGTTCCGCAAATCGTGGTGCGCATCACTCTGACGATAGCGTCGGTCGGTTCAGCAAGCTCCGGTATCGGCCGTTCATCGAGCGACTTAAGGCCGGGGCCGTGGTAAACGAGTGCTTTCATGATGATTCTCCTGAGAGGAAAAAAAGCTCCTCGTTCACTGTAGCCGTGCGCACCGTACGTCGGTTGACGCGTATCAACCGGGTAACGTTGCGCGCATCCATCTAGACGCCGGCCGGAAGCCGCTCGCCGCAACGATGCACCGATGCCGTTTCTCGAGCGATGACGGATTCTTCGTCGGTGGCCAATACGAGCACCGTGACAGGGGTTCCCTCATTGCTGATGATGCGTGCGTTATCCTCGTTGAGCCGCGCATTGAGGTCGACGCCGAGCCACTGGAGGTGCTCGCATACTGATGCCCGTACATCGGGTTGATGTTCACCGATTCCCGCCGTAAACACCAATCCATCGAGCCCGCCAAGCGTTGCGGTCAACCGGGCGATCTCTCCGGCAGTACGAAGCGAGAACAGATCGATGGCTTCGCGAGCGTGCGGCAGGCCGCAGGCGTTCAATTCGCGCATGTCGGCACTTGTACCGGATAGGCCGAGCAAGCCGGATTGACGATACAAGATGTCCTCGATTTCGCGGGGGCTAAGTCCTCTCCGCTCGAGAAGATGCAGTACGACGCCCGGATCGAGCGAGCCGCAACGGGTCGCCATCGGCACGCCGTCGAGCGTCGAGAAGCCCATGCTCGTGTCTCGACTCACGCATGCATCGAGCGCGCACAGGCTGGCTCCGGCGCCCAAATGCGCAACGATGACCTTCCCCGCCGCCAGCTTCGGGAACTCGCGGGCAAGCCGAGTCGCTATGTACTGATAGGAAAGCCCGTGAAAGCCATATCGTTTGATTCCTTCGTCGAAGTAGTGCCGCGGAATCGCGAAGCGACGGACGATGTCGGCCTGCGTGCGATGAAACGCGGTATCGAACGATGCGACTTGCAGCAGGTGCGGGCGCAATTCACGGATCGCGCGGATTAGCCGCACGCTCTCCGGTTGATGCAGAGGAGCCAGCGGAGTGAGGGCCTCGATGGCGGCGAGCGTCTCACGGTCTATCGCGACGGGGCCTGAGAAACGATCGCCGCCGTGCACGACGCGATGCCCGACCGACGCGAGATCATTGAATGCGAAATGCGTGGAGAGCCAATCGAGGGTCTCGTCGATCGCCTCATGAAGATCCTCCGTGAGCGAGGCGCTCAATTCGATCGTCGCCGACTGCCCAGCATTCGAGATCTCGAGCGCCAGCGGTACGCGGCCGAAGTCGATGCTGCCCGCACCGCATCGCACCGGCACGCCATCGGTCACTCGAAACAAGCCGAGCTTGATCGTCGAAGAGCCGGGGTTAAACGTCAACAACAGAGGGGCGCTCACGAATGCTTCTCCTGCTCATCGAACTTCATCAACGAAGTCGCACTCCGACTTGTCGATAACACCACCTTAAGCGATAAGCACGGGGCGGCGCTTGACACCCATCAACGGCGAATGAAAAGTGCGGCTCCGTGGCGGCGTTGTTCCCTTGCGTTGTCCCGCCGTCGGGCCTGTGCCAGGTGACGAGAACGTCGAGGCAGCAACATCGCCGCCGAGCGTCTGCCATCAGTTGCGGCGAGCCCGCTAGGCGCTCTCGCCGAGTGCATGGAAAACTTCGTCCTCGCCAGTGATGAGCCAACTGCCACCAGCCACAAGCAGCGTGGCAGGAATAAACCAGACGGCGTAACGATCGGCGAGGCGCGCTGCGGGGCTGCGCTCGCGTTGCGCGGACTGCACCATGCGGACGATGCCAGCAAACGTGCTGTCGCTGGGCGTCGCGGCAGCCACCATCTCGAACGCTGCGCCGGCGTTGACCACGCCACTGAGCACGCTCTCTCCGGGTACTCGAAATTGCGTAGCCGATTCGCCCGTGAGTGCGGACGCATCCAGTTGCGCATGATCAATCAGCGAGCCGTCCACTGCCACGAATTCACCGCTGCGTACGAGTAGCCGATCACCGGGGCAAACTGCATCCACCGCCACGCGGTGCCATTGACCTGCTTTCAAAGCGGTGGGCGAAGTGCGGTGCGCGACTCAGCAGCGCTGTTATTTCGCGCTCTGCCCGCTGCTGAGCGCATGTTTCGAGTGCGCGCCCGCTTGCCAGCATCAATGCGATCACAGCACCAGTGAGCGATTCGCCGAGCACGAATGCGAGGGCGATCGCAAGCAGCGCGAGGATGTCGACGCCCGCTTCGCGCCGCAGCAGCCCCTTGGCGATGGATACCGCCAGCACGACCACAACCGGTAATGCTCCGGCGAGCCATAACGCGTGGGCGACGGTAATTTCGCCCAATGCCGCGGCGAAAAGTCCGGCCACGAGACTGCTGGCCGCGCCAATCAGTAGGACGAAATCGATCGAACGAAAAAAAGGTGGCATGGGAATCGGCGGGCATTCGAGAAGGTCTTTCCCCCTGCCGGCAGCACGGCATCACAACGGTAGGGGAAACAGGGCGCTTCGTCACAGTGTACGAAGCATGCCTCGATACGGATTGATCGCCATCAAGCGGCATCGCCTTTCGACCCGAGGACGACTCGCAGCCTATCCTCAATCGGGTTCGCCAATTTGGCGCAGATGAACTTCGTGACTCCGTGTCGTTCTATTTAGCGGCACCGACAATGAGATTCGCCCGCATGTCGTCGTGATAGTGGCCGGGCTCATTGCAAAACAAGACATACCGGCCTTCGGTCAGTGTGAACCGCGCTGTCACGGTTTGGCGTGGGCGTAGGTCCTCGACGCCCTGCAGTCCGTTCACCTTGTCCTCTTTGACCTGCTGAGTCTTCCCGTCGTAGGGTAGCGCGCTATCGGGCCCCGACCAAGGGGCGAAGAGAAATTCGTGCTCCATATCGCGGGATTCGTTCTTGATCGTAAATTCGACCGGCCCTGATGGAACCTTCGACGGACTTAACTTCAACGACATGCGTCCATTGCTGCCATCAGAGAGCCTGACAACGACCTTGGCAGGCTCGCCCGCCACTGCAAGCGATGAGGCGACGAGGAATCCTGTCAGGGCGAGTAGATGAAACGACCAGTTCGGTAACATAATTGCCCCTCCCTTGCTGGGACGATCGACGGCGGTGGCGCTGCGGCGCTACCTCGATGGCGGCGGTACATCGTGTTTCAGCCTTAACCGGCGCGGATTTAACGGCGTGGATTTGATAGCGTGGATTTGATGGCGACACGCTGCCGTGCTGCTTGTCCTATGCTGCGCTGCTCGTCGTTCGTGGGTCGCGAACAGCGTTGTCAGCGTTGTCAGCATTGTCGGCAACCGACGGTTGCAGCATCGCACGGAGAGCTTAAGACAACGTTAACGAATGCGCCTTCGGTCCGCGTGAGATATGCAATGCCGCGATGAGACGAGACGCTCGACCTCGCCAAGGCTACTTAAGGTACTGCGAGTGCGCTGCTTTGGTACTTCAGGAAGCGCTGGACCGAGCTCACAGCAGAACGAGCGGCCGAGTTCGCGTTCCTGCTCGGCACGCCCATCATCTTTGCAGCGGGCGTGCTGGAGTTGCCGAAACTTTTCAAAGTACCCTCCCGACTTGGCGACGCGCTGCTGGGCGGGCTGCTGACGGCAATCGCGGCCTACCTGAGCGTACGTTTTCTCATGCGGTATTTCGAAGGGCGCGGCCAGCTCGCGGCATTCGGCGTTTATTGCATCGTGGCGGGCGTATTGTGTCTCGCCTGGTTTATGAGGCACGGGAAATCAGTCTGATCTTTGAAATCGATCGCTACGCCGAGCCCGTGCCCTTCGATACCAACCTCGAATGTTAGCCGCGCGCCGAACAAGGCCGCAATTCGCGCGACGATCGATAGCCCCAGCCCGCTACCGGGCGATCCGTTGCCCACTACTCGGAAAAAGCGGTCGGTGAGGCGCGCGCGGTCTTCGGCCGCAACGCCCTGACCGTCATCGCGCACTACCAAGCGCGTATCACGCGTGAAACGACGGACGACTACCTCGATTCGACCACCCTCGCGCCCGTACTTGACTGCGTTGTCCAACAAATTATCGACCAGGATACTCAGCAACTCAGGATCGGCTACCACTGTTGCATCACCGTCAAGGCACGATGTCAGCGTCATTTTCTTATCCGCCGCATCGACCTGACGAGCCCGCACGCAACAGTCGACAACAGTGTCGAGCCGAAGCTGACCGATTGGCACGGCTTTGGTTTCGTCGATCCGCGCAAGCAATAGCAATTGATCGGCAAGGCGCGTGCTGCGGTCGACGCCTTCGACGACGCGCTGCATCGCAAGGCGTTGCACGGACGCTTCTTGCGCCATCAGTGCAACCTGCGCTTGCACCTTGATGGCAGCGAGGGGTGACTTCAGCTCGTGTGCGGCGTCCGCTGTAAATGCTCGCTCGCGCTCGAACGAGCGGCGCAGACGATCGAGCAGGTTATTGAGCGCGTCGAGCAGCGAACGAACCTCGGACGGCGTGCGATGCAGGTCGATGGAGTCGAGATTGTCGGCGTTGCGCGACCGGATTGCGGCTGAGAGCGACGCGAGGGGCGCCAGGCTTCTTCCGATGCTCAGCCAAACAAGCAACGCAAGCACGGGCAACCCGTAGGCAATGGGTCGTGCAACGCGCCGCGCGACGTCCGAGGCGAGATCGCTTCGGCTCTCACTGCGCTCGTATACGCGCACAACGCGGCCCGACGCTGCATCGCGGCGCATATAGACGTGCCAGTTCGCACCACCGGCCGCCACCGACCAAGCGCCCGCCAATAATGAAGGAGTCGTTGCCTCCCGCAGGTCGGCGTTAGTCAAGCCAGGGCTCCTCGCCAGCACTCGATCGCCGGTACCCCGCACCTCGAAGAGCAGCCGTTGCTTCGAATCGTCGCCATTATCGTCGCTGCCAACGAATCCGCCTTTTGCAAGCACGCCCAGGTCAGTTTCGTCGATTGCCAGCAACGTTCTCGCAGCTTCTTCGAGCCGGGCGTTTTCCCATTCGGCTACTTCATGGAGCGCCTGGCGATAGCTCGTGACGAGCGTGATGGTCCACACCACGCCGATACTTGTCAACACGAGGAGCATCAATCGTTTCCGGATCGAATGCGTCACGATGCTTTCTCCACCAGGTATCCGAGGCCGCGGATAGTCTTGATCAAATCCGCGCCCAGCTTCTTGCGCAAATTGGAGATGTGTACCTCGATGGCATTGCTCTCCACTTCCGCATGCCACCCGTAAAGACTGTCTTCGAGGCGCGAACGGGAAAGCGGTATGCCCTGATGAGAGAGCAATTCGATCAACAAAGCGCACTCGCGTGACGTCACCGGCAGACGTTCATTGCCGCGCATGACGGTCATGGACCTTGGGTCGACCGTGAAATCGCGATATCGAATGATCGAGACGGCTCGGCCATGTGCGCGGCGCAACAGTGCACGGCAGCGTTCAATCAACTCTGCCAGATCGAACGGCTTGCCGATATAATCGTCCGCACCTGCCGCAAGTCCCTCGATGCGGTCGGCTACGGTAGTGCGAGCCGTCAGAACGAGTATGGGAATATCGTTGCCGCGCGCACGAAGCGACTTGAGCAAGTCTGAGCCGGACAGCTTCGGCAAACCGAGGTCCAATACCAGCAATTCATATTCAGTCGTGCTAAGTGCCGTAGCCGCTGAGCCGCCGTCGCGCGTCCAGTCAACGGTGAATCCCGCATGTCGCAGCCCAGCTTCGACACCGCTTCCGATCAAATCGTCGTCTTCGACCAGCAACACTCGCATAGCTTCGGGTCTCCGGTGATCAGCTGATGCCTCGACTATCCGCTCACCACCAGCCAATGCCGAGCAGTTTAGACCGCGACACCCGGGCAAACCGACATGCCGCTCGCTTACATGAGAGTGCGGACATACGTCCCGCGACCGACAATCAGATCATTGCGCCACACGTCCCGTCCCGGTAGCAGATGCCGGCAACGCGCGACGCCACGCCGACCCTAAAATGAGGGCCGGGATGTCGTCGCAGGCAGGATGCGGTGCGACCAGGGATGCGTAGCGCAAGCCACCCGCCAGTCTAGTTAGTGGTGCCGGTACAGCGCGTGCGTCGATGGAGTCAATGGCTTGACCGAAGCGTGCTGCCCCGTCTCCGCTACGCCTCCATAGCCGGAAGTGACTTTCGCGGAATTGCCCATCGAGTCATGGTTCGAGTCCGACTGCTCGGCACTATTAGGTTGGACCTGAGATTCGAATGGCTCGCCCGCCGTGGGATTGGCTGGCGGTTTTGCGGACGCCAGTATGGGAGCAGCAGCGACAATAAGTGCGCCGCCGATAACGAACATCGATTTCATCACAACCCTCCGCTGGGACATGCTCGCCCTCGGCTCGCCTCCCAGGTGCTTTCCGCTTGGGGCCCGCTTTCCGAGGGCTTACGATGAACCGTAGGCGCCGTACCTTAAGGTTTCCTTATGCGCTGTTTCCGTCAAGGTCGCTGCGTCGGCATGCATTTCCGCCAGCAGCTATAGGTCGGAGATAACGGCTGCGACCGCCGAAGCTACCCACTGCCTGCCTTTTGGTCGCTGCCCGGCGTCAATCGAAGTCACATATTCGGATAGTTCGGACCGCCGCCGCCCTCGGGCGTGACCCAGACGATGTTCTGCGTCGGGTCCTTGATATCGCAAGTCTTGCAGTGCACGCAGTTCTGCGCGTTGATCTGCAGGCGGTCGCCGCCGTCATCGTTCTTCACGAATTCGTACACTCCCGCTGGACAGAAGCGCGTTTCCGGGCCCGCATAGGTCCGCAGGTTCACGTCGACGGGCACCCTCACGTCCTTAAGTGTCAGGTGGGCCGGCTGATTTTCCTCGTGATTCGTATTGGAGAGGAACACAGAAGAAAGACGATCGAAAGTGAGCTTCCCGTCAGGCTTCGGATACTCGATCGGCTTGCTGTTCGACGCGGGCTCGAGCATCTCGTGATCGCGATGGTGATGATGCAGTGTCCAGGGCACCTTGCCGCCAAGCAGCTTTTGTTCGAGGCCAACCATCAGCGTGCCGAGATACAGGCCCTTGCTCATCCATTGCTTGAAATTGCGCGCCCTATAGAGTTCGTCATACAGCCAGGATTGCTTGAACGCTTCGGGATACGCCGTGAGTTCGTCATGCTGACGGCCGACTTGCACGGCTTCAAATGCGGCAACAGCGGCGAGCATGCCGGTCTTGATCGCCGCGTGGCTGCCCTTGATGCGCGAGGCGTTCAGAAAGCCCGCATCGTCGCCTGCCAGCGCGCCACCCGGGAACACGAGCTTCGGCAGCGACATGAGTCCGCCCGCGGTAATTACACGCGCGCCATACGAAATGCGCTTGCCGCCTTCGAGCACCTTGCGGATCTCCGGATGCGTTTTGTAGCGCTGGAACTCCTCGAACGGCGAGAGGTAGGGGTTCGAATAGCCGAGGCCGACGACGAAGCCCACGACCACCTGGTTGTTGTCCGCGTGGTAGAGGAACGAGCCGCCGTACGTCTGCGTATCGAGCGGCCAGCCTGCCGTATGGATGACGAGCCCGGGCTGGTGCTTCGCCGGATCGATCTCCCAGAGTTCCTTGATGCCGATGCCGTAGACCTGCGGATCGGCATCGCGGTCGAGCTTGAATTGGTCGTTCAGCTGCCGGCCGAGGTGTCCGCGCGCGCCTTCGCAAAAGAGCGTGTATTTCGCATGCAGCTCCATGCCGAGCTGGAAGTTCTCGGTCGGCTCGCCGTCTTTGCCGATGCCCATATTGCCAGTCGCGACGCCTTTAACCGAGCCGTCTTCGTTGTAGAGCACCTCGGCGGCCGCAAAGCCCGGGAAGATCTCGACGCCGAGCGCCTCGGCCTGTTGCCCCAGCCAGCGCGTGACGTTGCCGAGGCTGATTACGTAGTTGCCGTGGTTCTTGAAGTTGTCGGGCAGCGCCCAGTTCGGCGTCTTGAAGGCGCGTTTCTCGGACAGGAAGAGGAACCGGTCTTCGGTGACGGGCACGGTCAGCGGCGCGCCTTTGTCCTTCCAGTCAGGAATGAGTTCATCAAGCGCACGAGGATCCATCACCGCGCCTGACAGGGTATGCGCCCCGATCTCCGAGCCTTTTTCCAGCACGCATACACCGATGTCAACACCATTTTCTGCTGCGAGCTGTTTCAGGCGGATTGCCGCGGACAGACCTGCGGGGCCGCCGCCGACGATCACCACGTCGTATTCCATCGACTCACGTGGGCCGTACCCTTGCTGATTTGCTTCCGCCATCCCCACTCACTCCTTGGTCTCTTGACGCCGTGGCCATGCTCGTTGGACTGGGCCCGTCGAGGGCGCCGTCAACAGGGGATTTGCATTTGGCATTTCCCATAGTCGACGACGAGAAGGAGTATATATAAATGAATGCCGTATAACAATATGAACGCATCGGCCACGGGGACACCTCAAGCGAGACCCATCGTGCGTCCAGGGGCCAACCCACCGTTCGCCGCGTCAGCGCGGCAACTATTGTTGGACCAGATCGTAAGCAGCCAAAGCGGCTATCTCCGTTACGCCGCCATCCACGGGCAAGCACGTGCCCGTAATGAATCGCGATTCATCGCTGGCGAGAAACAGCGCGGCGGCCGCAACGTCCCACGCGTCTCCTTCCAATGGAAGCGGTGCAATCTTGCGCCGGCGCTCGCGCGCCTTTTCGTTGAGCATGCTTTCCACCATGGGCGTGAAGATGTGCCCCGGCGCGATCGCATTTGCGCGAACGAAATCGCGGCCGTACATCACCGCGAGCTCGCGCGTAAAAGCGACCATACCGGCCTTCGACGATCCATACGCGGCGGAGCCATGACTGCGGATGCCGGCAACCGAGCTAATGTTGACGATGGCTCCGCCTCCGCGCGCCACGATCTTCGGCACGGCGCTGCGGCTCATCAGGAACGCGCTTTTCAAATTGACATCGATTACGCGATCCCACGACGCTTCGTCGATATCCTCCAACCGCCCCGGCGCGCCCGATATTCCGACGTTGTTCACGAGGATGTCGAGGCCGCCATATCGCTCAACGGTCTCATCGACAATGCGCGCGCATACGGCGCTATCGGTGACGTCTCCGGTCGAAATGAAGGCCTGACCACCTGCGTCCGTAATCAGCGTCAGCGTCTCCGCGGCCCTCTCGTGTTGCTGATCGACGAGGCAGACTGACGCGCCCTCCGCCGCAAAGAGGCAGGCAATTGCCTTGCCCGTGCCGAACCCGTGGCCGAGCGACCCGGCCCCGGTCACGATCGCGACCTTGCCGCTTAGGCGTTCATGAAAAACTTTTGGAGAAGGCATGCTGTAGTCGATTGGCGTAAATCGATCGTCACGCGCGGGGCACTACGCAGGCAAGCGTTCGCTCACGCGCGCCAACACCGCGGCCGGGGACGCTTCCAGACGGACCAGCTTAGCCCTCGGTCGCACAAATTGCAACAGGTGGTTGCATTATCCGCGACAACGCATTCCGTCGCGACATGGGGAAAACCACGCCTCATGGCTCGTTGCATATTTTGAATGACGTGCATATAGTTGTCTGCAGATGCAGATACCTATTGAGCAGGAAAAACAATGAATCTCGTGGAAACCCCCACGCTGGAGCAGACGTTCGACGGCGCTGAACCCGCGCGATTGCTGACTCCGGACGAATACCGGACGGAAGAGAGCGTCGCGTTCAAGATGAATCAGGTTCATCTTCTGCTGGGTGCCGAAATCGACCGCAAGCTCGCCGCCAGCGGGCTGTCGGCTATCCAGTGGGGAATTCTGAAAGCGCTCTACGACGGACGTGCTCGCACACCGACCGCTCTTTGCCGCATCCTGCTTGCGGACAGCGGCGCCATGACTCGCAAGCTCGATTCGCTCGAAGCGCGCGGGTTGATCGAACGAATTCGCAGCACGTCCGATAGACGCAGCGTCGAACTCGCATTGACGGCAACCGGTCGTCAATTGCTGCGTGAAACCTTGCCGCACATTGTCGAAACGAGGAACCGCCAGCTTCGCGGCTTCACAGCCGATGAAGTCGCCACCGTCAAGCATCTTCTCGACCGAATGATCGTCAACCTGAGCTGATCGGCGACGGCCATGCCGGAACTGAGCGGCGAGTCCGCTGAAGCTCAACGCGTACCCCTATGAAAAAAGGAGCAGTCCATGGAGCATACTGAAACCCTCGCAGGGCAAAGCGAGACGCCGACACAGGCATCAAGTCCCGCCCCGCTGCCGGTTCCCCATGTGTACCGCGGTCGCACGGTAACCGGAAACGCGGTCAAGCACGTGTCGCGCGATCTGGGCCAGGGTTTCTGCACGCCTAAAGTCGAGCTGGATGATCTCGTCTGGCCGCGCGCCGAGGCGGGTCCGGCATTCGACGTCCCCATTGCGCGGATCATCGACTTCCTCGTCGAGCTTGGCCCACGTCTTCATCTCGACGTCAATCCGCTCATGCAGGCCGCTCTCGAATCGATGATTCAGGTAAGCCCGCTGGGGCGCCGGATTCTGGAAAACTGCTATCGGGATATTCCCAATCTTTTCGCTCGCGGAGTGATAGAAGACGAGTTGCGCGTGAGTCTCGGCGATGCGGGCCTCGTCGACGGCTGGGTTGCACGCACGCTGCGCGGCCGGCCGAGCCGTCTGCGGGCATTTCCTCCGCGTCTGGTGCATATCCTGGCGGGCAACTCGCCGATGGTCGCCGCCATGAGCGTCATGCGAGCAGCGCTGACGAAGGGCGTGCATTTGCTCAAGCTGCCGTCCAACGATCTCTTCACGGCCACCGCCATCTTGCGCACGATGGCCGAGATCGACCCGCACCATCCGGTCACGCAATCCTTTTCGGCGGCTTATTGGAGAGGCGGTGACGAGAACGTCGAGTCCATCCTTTATCGCCCGCAGTACTTCGACAAAATCGTCGTGTGGGGCGGCGAAAGCGCGGTGCGCCATGCGATGCGGTACGCGGGCCCCGGCCTGGAACTGGTTGCGTTCGATCCCAAGGTCTCGATCTCGCTAATCGGCCGAGAAGCCTTCAGCTCCGACGAAGTCCTGCGCGAAGTTGCGCGCGCGGGCGCCGCCGATGTGCTTTCGTTCAACCAGGATGCGTGCAACGCAAGCCGCTATCAGTTCATCGAAGGGAACGAAGACGACGCCGACCGCTATTGCGAGCGACTTGCGCTCGCCCTCGGCGAAGATTACCGGTATGGCGACGGGCAAGGCCCGCTCGTGCCGAGCGACATTCGCGAAGCCGTGGACGTGCTGCGCGAGATGGAACCGCTCTACCGCGTGTTCGGCGGCTATGACGGCAAGGGGCTCGTCATTCGCTCGGATGAGATGGTCGACTTTCATCCCATTTGCAAGACCGTAAACGTCGTTCCGGTAGCCAGCCTCCGAGACGGGGTCCGCTACGCGACCGTCGCCACACAGACGGTCGGCATCTATCCGCCTCATCGCGTGACCGAGGTGCGCGATGCGCTCGCATGCGCGGGCGTTCAGCGCATCGTGGCATTGGGCGAATCGATTTCGGATGGAGTCGGCGGCTATCCGCATGACGGCATGTTCCCCATCCATCGATTCATGAAATGGGTGTCGGAGGAATCGGGCCCGAACCAGGAAGAGACGCGATGATGCAAACCCTTTCTGCCCTATTGCAACTCACCGAGGTTTCGGATCCCTTCCGCAACGCGCCTGAGAACCTCGCTGCCGCGCAGCTGCAGGCCGTAGGCGAACGGTTCGCGCAGCGCCGCCAGCAGATTCGTATTCTCGACAAGCGGGCCAACGAAGCGGGCGTCACCGAATTGAGGACGCTGAGCGACGCGGTGCCGTTGTTGTTCGCCGACGCAGTCTTCAAGAGCTATCCCGATTCGTTCATCGAGCACGGCAAATGGCGCCATCTCACCGCATGGCTTCAAACGCTCGCGACGCACAAGATAGATGGACTCGACTACGAGAAGATCGCCGATCTCGACGACTGGATCAACGAATTGCGCCGCAATGGCCACTACGTGATGAGCTCGAGCGGCACGTCGGGCAAGCAGTCGTTCATCTACCAGAGCGAAGCGGACCGTGAACTTGGCTGGCGTCTGCTTGCCCAGGGCATTCGCTGGGCGGCAAGCGGCATGCGCGACCCGTCACGCCGCTACCCGGTGTTCCTCTTGACGCCCTCTTCCGGCTCCTACACCGGCACCGAGCGCATGGCGAAGTTCGGCGAGTCGATCGCGCAGCCCGGCGACATTCACTACATGTCGGACGTACCGCAAAGCGCTGCCCACACTACGCGAATGGCACGCATGCGACGGGCGATCTCGGACGGCACCGCGCTGCCCAGTGAAATCGAAGCGTTCCAAAAGGAGAACCTTGATCGCAGTGAACGCGTGCAAGCGGATTTCCGGCGCTTCATCGATCAGCTACTCGAGCGGCGTCGTGAACCTATGTTCATCATGGGCATGATGGGCATGCTCTACCAAATCGTCGCCACCGCACGCGAACGGGGCATTCCGGACGGTGATTTTCACCCCGATACGATCATCAGCATCGGCGGCGGCAAGAAGGGGGCGAACTTGCCGGAGGATTTCCAGCAACAGTGCGAACGCTTCTTTAACTTCAATGCGACGAACTTCAACGACGGCTACGGCATGGGCGAAGTGTCGGGATTTTGCCCATGGTTTCACGAAGCGAAGGCATGGGCGGTGCCGCCGTGGCTCGTCCCGCTCGTGCTCGACTCGACCGGCGAACAACTGCTGAATCCGCCCGACGGGAAAGGCATCGTCGAAGGTCGGCTAGCGATGATCGACCTGATTGCCGACGGCCGCTGGGCTGGCGTGATCAGTGGGGACAAGGTCATCGTTGAGTTCGGTCACTGCATAGACGGCGTGCGCACGCCCATCATCCGCGACGTGGTGCGCTACAAGGACCTGCCGGGCGGCGACGACAAGCTGTCATGCGCCGGAACGATCGACGCCTATGTCCGCGGAGAAATCGCAGACATGACCGAAGCCCGCAGCGCTAACTAAATCAATCGTCCTCGATATTGGAAAAGCCATGACAACGACAAATGAAGAATCGACAAAGCCAGCCGTGTGGTTCATTACCGGCGTCTCGTCCGGCTTCGGCCGTTCCCTCGCGCAAGCGGTCCTCGCCCGCGGCGACCAGGTCGTCGGCACGCTGCGCAAGGACGCGCAGATCGCGGAGTTCGAAGATCTCGCGCCCGGTCGCGCCCACGGTGTTCTGCTGGACGTAACCGACGCCGCATCGGTGCCTCGGGCCGTCGCGCAGGCCTTGAGTCGAGCCGGCACGATCGATGTGCTCGTCAACAATGCCGGTTACGGTCTATTCGGCGCGCTCGAAGAGGTCTCCGACGCGGAAGCACGTCAGCTATTCGATACGAATGTGTTCGGCACAGTCAACGTCATCCGCGCCGTGCTGCCGCATTTTCGTGAGCGAAAGCGCGGCCATATCGTGAACTTTTCGTCGGTGGCCGGCGTGATCGGCATCACCGGCTGCAGCTGCTATTGCGCGTCGAAGCACGCCGTCGAAGGGCTTTCGGAATCGCTCGCGCGGGAACTGAAACCGTTCGGTATCCATGTGACCATCGTCGAGCCGGGTGGCTTCCGCACGAATTTCGCGGGGGGCTCGATGAAGTGGAGCCAGGTCGAATCACCCGACTACGCAGAGACCGTGGGCAACATGCGCCGGTTCATGAGCAGCTACCACGGCACGCAGACAGGCGATCCCGCGAAAGCCGCCGACGCCGTTGTGCGTGCGGTGTCCGCCGACACGCCGCCGCTTCGTCTGCCGCTCGGGCCGGACGCCGTCGACGTCGTCCGCAAGAAGCTAGCGGCCGTGCACGAGAACCTCGAAGCGTGGCTCGACGTATCGAGCTCCACCGACTTCGATCACTAACACTCACGCTAACGCAACTCGTTGCTCTGGAGACGACATGTCTGCTCTGGACCCGTTCTACGCAATGCTTCGCCGTGACGGCGATCCTTTCCGTCATCACCCCGGGAATCTTCGTGAGCTTCAACTCGCGGCAATGAAAGAGCGCTTCGCCGAGCGCCGCGGGCACATCAGGCTCTTGCGTCGTAGAGCGGACGATGTCGGCGTGCAAGACGTCAACCGTGACGCGGACATGGTGCCTCTTCTGTTCGCGCATCAGATCTACAAGAGTTACCCTGAGTCATTGATCGACAATGGTCGCTGGCAGCACCTGGCGGCATGGCTGCAAACGCTCTCCAGCAAACCGGTGGGCGAGGTCGACCTGAACGGCGTGGACAACGTCGACGCATGGATGGACCGTTTGCGCGAAGCGGGACACTACGTGTTCAGCTCGAGCGGCACGTCCGGAAAATGCAGCTTCATCAGCCAGACGCGAAGCGATCTCGAGAACGTCACCGAGTCCTGCGTGAAGCTCGGCGTCTACGGCAACGCATTGATCCGACGAGACTTCGGCAAGCGCCCGGTATTTCTGATGATGCCGCCGGCCGGCGCCCATCGCCATATCGAGCCCATACTGAATGCGGCGAAACGGCTCGGTGCTGAAAGCACCCTGATGTTCGACGAACCGGTGCTTGCTTCCGCAACGATTTCGATGGGTCGCATGCGCCGCGCAATCGCCGATGGGTCCGCCAAACCGAGTGAAGTCGCTGCATTCCAGGAACATGCGGTGGCGCGCCAGCGCCACACCGGCGCAATGATCGACCGGTTTCTCGACAAGCTCGCCGCGCGGCGCGATGTTCCGGTGCTCGTGCAGGGCAATTGGTCGCTGCACTGGACGCTCGCGGACCGCGCGCGCCAACGCGGCATCGCCGATGGTATCTGCCACCCCGATACGGTGATCACGACCGGTGGCGGGTTGAAGGGCACCTCGGCGCCCGCTGATTATCGGGAGCAGATCATCCGCTTCTATGGAATTCGTGCGGAAAACGTCCAGAACAGCTATGGCATGTCCGAGATGATCGGGACCGGCCCATGGTCGGACGTTGCGCAAGGCTACGCGATCTGCCCTTGGATCGTACCGTTCGTCCTCGACAAGAGCGGAGAGCAACTGCTGAATCCTTCGGACGGCAAGGGCGTCGTCGAGGGACGCTTTGCGTTCTTCGATCTGTTGGCCGAAGGGTACTGGGGCGGGTTCATCACCGGCGACAAAGTCACGATCGATTTTTCACCGGCGGGAAACACCGACGGGCTGCAAGGGCCGCTGGTTCGACAGGTCGGCCGTTATGCCGACCTCGAAGAAGGCGAAGACAAGCTCTCATGTGCCGGCACGATGGAGTCGTATGTCCGCGGAATGATCAACGTCTGAGGCCCGCCTCGCGTGCCGCTGCTTCAAGGTGCGCGGGCGCGAGGCGAGCCGTTGCTGGCGCCCGCTTCGCGCTCGTGAGTATACTGGTGCCCTAATTCCGTTATCCAACGCTCACCGATGTCCA
The DNA here is from genome assembly GCF_002934455.1 of Trinickia symbiotica. GTDB lineage: Bacteria > Pseudomonadota > Gammaproteobacteria > Burkholderiales > Burkholderiaceae > Trinickia > Trinickia symbiotica. Next base: position 159,948 of record NZ_PTIR01000003.1, read on the forward strand.
AACCAATGGCAGTTCAGGCTCCCGCCGGAGTCTCGAGGCTCGCTGCGGCGGGCAAACCACGAACGGCCGGCCGGCCGGCGCACGACGATGCCGTGGAACTGCGAGAGCACGTGCTCGATGCAGCCAAAGCCGTTTTCATGAGGGAAGGCTTCGGCGCCGCGCGGGTCGAGGAAATCGCATCGCTGGCTGGCGTCAGCAAGACCACCGTTTATCGGCAGTTCGGCACGAAAGAAGAGCTCTTTCGCTCCATTGTCTGGCGGGGGATGGCCGATCTGCGCGGCAAGATCGCTCTCGAACTCGAACCCGGCGGCGATTTTTCGGCGAACTTGGCATCCCTGATCGATGCGCTGGTCGAGCACATGGCGATACCGGACAGCGTACATACATCCCGGCTCGTCATAGGCGAAGCGGTTCGCTTTCCGGATATCGCCAAGCAGTTCCTGCAGTTCGTGAACACGATGCTCGAGCCGCTAACCAGCGTGCTGGAGGCTGCGGCCGCCAGGGGAACGATCGACATCGACAACCCGGCGAACGCGGCGAGCGATTTGCTGACGCTCGTCACCGGTGCCCCTGAAGTGCACCTGGCGATACAGACCACGCGTGCCGAGCGCAAACGCCGGGCTGAGCGGATTCACCGGCTTTTGTTGAACGCGTGGAAGTATCGTGCCACGCAGCAGTCCAAGGCTCGGGGCAAGCCGGCGCCATAACATCCACTGCCGCTTCGCTCGCACCCCGTCGACCGACTAGCCTTCAACCTCGCCCATGACCTGAAATTGTCCTGATGCCTGGGCGATGCACTTGGCGTTCGCCCAGATCCGGCAGTCCGAAAAGATGACGCGTTTTCCCGAACGGAGGACGTCGATATGGGCCTCTATCCAGTCACCCGGCTCCGCGTTCCCCATAAAGTTGACCGTCAAGCCCGTCGTCAGCACCTTCACCGCCGGCTGGCGTGAATACTTGCTCGCCCAAGTAATGGCCGTGTCCGCCAGCATGCAAATCGCCCCGCCGTGCATCATCTGGCCGAGGTTACGATGTGCTTCCCGCACGTGCATGCCGACGGCGTACCCGCGCTCGGTCTTGCGAAAGTACGTAGGGCCGAACATCTGGTGATACGGCCCAAACGCCGGCATCAGCGTGAAGCCGTGCGGAATCGCCCTTTCGTCGTCCTGCTCGGCGCCAGCCGCCGCCAGTGCATCTGTCTGCTCCAATGCAATCCTCCTCTTCGGCGCCGCAAGTCACACAGCGCCAAAACTCCTTTTTCGTTGATAGAACATAGCGTATCATTATCCGCACAACAGTCAACTATATGAACCGATAGAAATGGATGCCAGCCCGCTTTTTGCCCCGCTCACGGTTCGAGGCGTTACGCTCGCCAACCGTATCGTGATGTCACCCATGACCCGCGGCTTCTCGCCGAACGGACTGCCCGGCGATGACGTGGCCGCTTACTACCAGCGGCGCGCGCAGGGCGAGACCGGGCTCATCATCACGGAAGGTGTCGGCATCGATCATCCGGCTGCGCTTGGAGAAGCCGGTCTCGGCGAGAATTCGATTCCGGTGTTGGCCTGCGAGGCGTCGGTGGCGGCCTGGCGACGCGTGACAGACGCGGTACATGCGAGCGGCGGCGTCATCTTTCCGCAGTTGTGGCATATGGGGCCGATGAAAGAGGCGAATACGGGCCCCGTTCCCGAGGCTCTCCCGCTGCGTCCCTCGGGCGTATGGGGACCGGCCGGACGCGCGACATCGCTGGACGCAGGCTACATGGAGCGGGTCATGCCGCCAACGCGTCCGATGACCGACGCGGAAATCGCCGACGTCATCGCCGCTTATGGGCGAAGCGCGCGCTATGCGCGCGCCGCCGGATTCGATGGCATCGCTATTCATGGAGGCCACGGCTATTTGATCGATGCCTTCTTGTGGGCCGAAACCAATCAGCGTGCGGACGAGTGGGGTAAAGACCTTGCGGCGCGCAGCCGCTTCGCCGCCGAAGTCGTCCGTGAAATCCGAACGAGCATCGGCGACACCATGCCGGTCACCTTCCGCTTTTCGCAGTGGAAACAGCAGGACTTCCGCGCGCGTCTCGCCAACGATCCGCAGGAGCTCGAGCAGATCCTCACACCGCTCGCGGACGCGGGTGTCGATATCTTCGAGGCGAGCACGCGTTATTTCAATCGCGCGGAATTCCCGGGCTCGGAGATGAACCTCGCCGGCTGGGTGAAAAAGGTCACGGGCAAGTTTTCGATGGCCGTAGGAGGAATCGGCATCAACAAGGGGTACTACGATTCGATGGCCGGCGCGGATACGGTTGCGCAAGCCGATCTGACGCCTCTCGTCGAGCGCTTCGCGCGCAATGAATTCGATCTTGTCGGCGTCGGACGCTCGCTCCTGCACGATCCGAACTGGGCGCGGCGTGCGCGCCTTGGCGAGCCTTTTCTCGGATTCAACACGGATTCGCTTGCTCGCCTGACCTGATGTTTGGCTTAGCAGTTGACGCCCTCGTAGCAGGCGTCAACCGCGGCCGGCTACGCACGCTTTCTTACATGCGTCCTGTGACCGGAATCAGCGCACCGGTCACTCCCGATGCGGCGCCAGACGCGAGAAAGAGAATCACATTGGCGATTTCTTCGGGCCGCACCCAGCGCGAAAAATCTGCGTCGGGCATGTCCTTGCGGTTTTGCGGCGTATCGATGATGCCGGGCAGAATCGCGTTGACTGTAATGGAACGGCCCTTCAGCTCTTCGGCCAGTGCCTCTGTCAAACGCATGACGCCGGATTTCGAGGCCGCATAGGCGCCCATGCCTGCGCCTGCTTTGAGCGCGGCGCCAGCGCCGATATTGATGATGCGCCCACCCTCCGCGCTACCGGCAAAATAATCGAGCGCAGCTTTCGATGCCGTCGCCGCCGTGCGCACGTTCATTTGGTACATCAGATCCCATGTGTCGAGGCTGCCGTCCGCCAGCGTTTCCCAGCGAAAGCCCCCCGCCACATTGACGATCGCATCCAGCTTGCCGATCTGATCGACCGCCGCCGATATAGCGGATCGCGCCGCCTCGAGATCGGTCAGCTCGACGCCGCCACGCCACCACGCGGCTTGCAGCTGCGCCGCGCTCGCGTTTTCTGGCGCGGGAGCCTTGTCGATCAGCGCGACCTTCCAGCCATTCTCGGCAAACGCGCGACCCACAGCGCGTCCCAATGTGCCGAATCCACCGGTCACCACCACTACCCGTTGCATATGCAATCACTCCCTTGCCCTGCGCCGCCGCCCTGCCCGCATAGAGCATAAAAGAACGTCAACGTCCCTTGAACACCGGCTCTCGTTTCTCGCGAAACGCGTTGACCGCCTCTTGATGGTCTTCGGTCAAATTCGAGAGCGCCTCGTAGGCAATCGACGCATCGAGAATGGAATGTGCCAGCTGCTTCAGCCCGATGTTGATCGACGCCTTTGTCCATTGAATAGCACGGGCGGCACCGTTCGCCAGACGCTTGGCCATCGCATCGACGACCGCATCGAGCTCATCGGCCGGCACTGCATGATTGATCAGTCCGAATCGCGCCGCTTCGCCTGCGCTGAGCAGATCGCCGGTCAAGAGGTACTCCTTGGCCTTGGCGTAACCCACGAGCTGCGGCCAGATCACCGCGCCGCCATCGCCCGCCACGAAGCCGACTTTCACGTGAGGATCGCCGATCTTCGCGTGATCGGCGGCATAGCTCAAATCCGAGAATAGCGCGATCGTCGCGCCGAGGCCGATCGCATGTCCGTTGATCTTCGCGATGACCGGCTTCGGACAATCGAGCATCGAGAAGACGATTTTCTTCGCACGCTGCATGCCTTCGAGAAACAGCGCCGGATTGTCGATGACATGCTGCATATGCTCGATGTCGCCGCCCGCGCTGAAGGCGCGCCCGGCACCCGTCAACACAACGACACGAGTCTCGGCATCCTCGGCCACATCGAGGAAAAGCCGCGACATCTCGATGTCCATCTGCTCGTCGAACGCGTTCAGCGTTTCCGGGCGGTTGAGCGTGACGGTCAGGATGCCGCCGTCGCGTTTAAGCAATAACGCCTTATAGTCGGAAATATCCATATCGGTTACACGTGCAGCGGAATGAATCGGCGACCGTTGTCGTACATGATCTTGCGCGTGTCTTCTTCGGATAGCGAGCCACACGCCTCCGACGCGAAGTCCTTCGGCTCAGGCACCCCTTCCGCGTGCGGATAGTCGGAGCCCATCAACAGAAAGTCCGAGGAACCCGTCTGAGCGATGATCTGGGCGATGTCGTCCTCCGGATAGGCGACCACGAAAACATTCTCCTTGAAGATCTGGCTGGGGCGCGTCTTCAGCTGTCCGCACGGCCAGTAGCCATTCTTCGCCATCCCCCGGCACTTGTCCATTTTCACGAGCATCGAAGGGACCCATTCGGCGCCGTTTTCGGCACTGCACAACTTGACGCGCGGGAAACGCTCGAAGAAGTTGTAGAAGATGAACGACGACAGTGTTTCGATCACCGGACGCTCACCGTAACCGTGCATCCAGACGAATGCCGTCTGACGCTGGCGTGACTGCTGCACCGGCTCCCCCCAAACCGCCATGTGGTCCTTCATGTAGATCGCTTCCGACACATGGAAGGTGACACGCACACCCGCTTCGTTGAGGATCGACCAGAACGGATCGAAGTAAGGATCCGCAGGCGCACGGCCATTGAATGGGCCCATCGGCATCAGGACCACGCGCACGCCGTTCGCGACGAGCCACTTGGCTTCCGCAACGGCCGCATCGAGATCGTCGAGCGTGACGACCGGCGTCGTGTAAATGCGGTCCTTGTAGTTGAAGCCCCAGTCTTCCAGCATCCAACGGTTGTACGCATGGAGGACTGCATTCGCCGCAACGGGCTCATTCAAGTACGAAATGCAGGCGACCATCTCACCGATGTACATCGTGCAAGCCTCGACGCCGAATTCGTCCATCTTCGTGAGGCGCGCGTCGCGATTGAACATGTCCGGCGTGGGGGGAACGCGCATATCGACGTTGTCCTTGCCGTCTTTCATCGCGCGCAGCCATTCGTGCAGCTTGCCGGGCGGCGGCACATGCCCCTCTGCCGACGTGTAGCCCTCGCTGATTTCCACCTTGCGCTCGCCGACATACATGCAGCGGTTGCCGTCTGCCGTGGTGCGGCTGGTAAAGGACCAGTCTTTCTTGAACTGCTCGGGCAAGTAGCGGCTGAACGCGTCCTCCACTTCGTAGAAGTGCGTGTCGGCATCGTAGATCTTCCCTTGATACGGTTGCATGAAGCGTCTCCTGGTTGTGGGGAGCGCTGCCAAACGTGCGCCCTTGAGAGAAGTATCGGCGCAAGGTCTCGACCGAAAAACTCTCATATCGAAGTCAAAAGTGGCGATATCGATTCGATATCGATCCGCGCATCGTGTCTAACCTTAGCATGCCAGTATGGGTGACACCGGTAGACAATGCGAACGTTGTTCGTATATAAGCATAGTTGAAGCGATACATGCAACCGGAGACGTGTATGCAAGCCGAAGCACTGGCACAAGCACATAGAACGCAACGGCTGGCCGTGCCGCCGCGCGGTTTCATGATAGCGATACTGCTGGCCGCTGTGGCAGCCTCGTCGGGCATCACCGTCATCTACACCGTGCTGGTGACGCTTTACAAGGCTTTCCCCGCGTCCGATTCCGTGAGCTGGACCGTCACAGCGTACTGGCTCGGCTCAGCCGGCTTTGCCGCGGTGAGCGGCCGCTTGGGCGACCTGCTCGGCTATCGGCGCATCCTGCTCCTGGTGATGACGATTGCGTCAGCGGGCGCCGTCGTCGCCGCGTGCGCAACCGATGTCGCCATGCTTATCGCGGGGTGCGCGATGCAATCGGTCGCGGCGGGGATCACGCCGCTTTCCATCGGACTCGTGCGCGAGAACCTGCCGCCCGGCAGGGTGCCGGCCGCCGTGGGCGTGATCAGTGCGGCAGGAATGGTATCGGCGGGGCTGATCTACATCTGCGCCGGCGTCGTCGTGGATCGCTATTCGTGGCAAGGCGGCTTCTGGTTCAAGGTAGCGCTTTGCCTGGTGGCGGTTGCTGCCGTGCGCCTGTGGACTCCGCCTTCGCCGAAGCGCCTCAGCGCACGGATCGATTACTTGCGCGGCCTCGCTTTTGCGCCCGCGCTCTGCGCCATCCTGTTCGCGGTGCAGCAGAGCCGTGTATGGGGGCTGGGCGATGCGCGTCTATGGGGCTTAATCGGTGTGGGGATCGTCGTGCTCGTCCTGTGGGCACGGCACCAGCACGAGGCGGCGCATCCGCTTATCAATGTACGCCTGCTCAAGGCGCGTCAGATCGTATTGGCCAATGCATGCATGGCATTCGTCGCCGCGGGGGGCATGCAATTAGGGCAGGTTTTCTCCCTGCTCGCTCAGCAACCGGCGGGAACGCACACCGGATTCGGACTGAGCGCAACGGCCGCCGGCTTGCTGATGTTCAGCGTCAACATTGTCTCGCTCGTCGCGAGCCCTTGGAGCGGCCGCGTAGCCGCCCGGTACCAGGCCCGCAGCGCCGCCTTGATCGGCATGGCCATCCTGGTCGTTGCCTGGGCCTCGCTGATCGTGCTTCATCGACGTCTGCCCCTTTTCGTTCCGGGCGCGGCGCTGTGCTCGTTCGGTCTCGCTTTCGCCAGCACGGCGCTGTACAACCAGATCGTCGAGGCGGCGCCTGCCCATCAGACCGGCGAGGCAACGGGCATGCTCTACGTGTTCTTCTCGTGCTTCTTCGCCGTGGGCGCTCAAGCGGTCTTTTCGCTGCTGCGCAGCGCGTCGGCAAAATACGACGGTGGATGGTTTGCCGCCGATAGTGGCTATGTTTCAGTGTTTGCCTATATTGCGTGCAGCTCGATTGCCGGACTGCTGATTGCTTACACGCTGCCGAAACGCCGCGCCCAGTTATAAGCATTGCGACCGATCCGTTGCACGCGGGCGTAGTGCATTTTCAGCTGGGACGCAGGGCCTCCCCTACAGCAACGCGCCTCTCTTCACTCCGCAGGGGATCTTCGTACCTGATCACTCCTCGTCGGCTTCGCCCTGCGCGGATGCCCGCTTGGCCACCCGGATCATTTGTTCCTCGAGTTGCGTGCGTTCGCGATCAAAGCGCTCGAGCGGTGCACCGATGGCCATCGCCGCGATCACATTCCCGTTCGGCCCGAAAACCGGCGACGACACGCCTGCCGAATCCGGCAGCAACTCGCCTCGGCTTACCGACAGGCCGGTTTCGCGGATGTGATCGAGCTCGTCGCGCAACGCCTTCTTCGTCGCGACCGTTTGCGGCGTGCGGCGCTCGAGCTTGACCGTCCTCATGTAGTCCGAGACGAAAGCTTCCGGCGCATGGGCCAGCAGCACGCGCCCCGCGGCCGTGCAATAGAGCGGACGGCGCAAGCCCACGTGCATCGAATAACGAACGGACTGCTCGCTTTCGATCACGTCGACGTAGGTGATCTCTTTGTGCTCGACGTCGAGGACACCGATATACACCGTTTCATTGGTGCTCTTCGAGAGATCCACCAGGTACGGGCGCAGCAGCTTCGAGAAGTTCCATGCCGCCATGACGCCCGCCGAGAGCCGGAAGATGGATGGCCCGAGGCGATAGCGGCCTGAGTCATGTATCAAATACCCTTCCGCCACGAGTGGCCTCAGCAGGTTGAGCAGACTGCTCTTCGGCGACTCGAGGGCGACATTCAGTTCTGCCAGCGACATGCCGTCGGGAGACTTCGCCAGCACGTCGAAAATCCCGAGGAGTCGCGTCAGCGAGCGCGGCCCGCTGACATCCCGGTCCGCCGGCGCTGAGATCTCTTTCAACATGATTTTCCCCATGAATGGATGGTATCGATTATACGGGAACTATTCACATAGTTTTACAACGATCATAAGCTCGCACATCGCCACGCCCTCCGGATTCGGGAATACGCTAGGGGCGCGCTTGATCTCAATTGAGCTATAGTTGAACGACGTTCATTTTATGGAATGCAGGAGCATGCGTTCCGCAACCGTCAGCGCGTTGCGCTGACGCATCCCATAGCGTCATCAACCCTTCCACCTGGGACCATTCATGCATACGAAAAAGCTGGCGGAAAAGGTCGTCATCGTGACCGGAGGCGGGCAAGGCGTCGGCCTCGGCGTCGCGAGAGCATTGGCAGACGACGGCGCGAATCTCGTTTTGACCGGCCGCACGGAGGCCAAGCTCACTCGGGCGGCTGACGAACTGCGCGACCTCGGTGCGCAAGTGCTCGTCGTACCGGGCGATACACGTAATCGTGCGGACGCCGTTCGGACAGTCGAGCTTACCGTCGAGCGGTTCGACCGTGTCGACGCGCTCGTCAACAATGCGCAAAGCAGCAGCCCCGGTGTACCGCTCGAATCCGTCACCGACGAAGACTGGCGCACCACGCTCGAATCCGGCCTCTACGGCACGTTGTATTTCATGCAAGCCGTATTGCCGCGGATGAAGTTGCAAGGCCGCGGCGCCATTATCAACTTCGCTTCGCGCACCGGTATCGAAGGTTTGAAGGGCTTTGGCGCGTACGCCGCGGCCAAGGAGGGCATTCGAGGCCTCTCGCGTGTCGCCGCTCGCGAATGGGGCGCTCATGGCATTACTGTCAACGTCATTTGCCCGGCAGCCCTCACGCCTGCCGCCGATGCCTACCTGGAAGCCAATCCGCAAGAGCGAACCCGCTATCTGTCCGAAATTGCGCTGGGCCGGTTTGGTGATCCGCAGCGCGATATTGGTCGAGCTGTTGCATTCTTGTGTAGTGAGGACGCTAATTTCATCACGGGGCAGACTATCAGCGTCGACGGCGGACAGTCAATGCTCTAGCGTTAGTTTTTTGAACGCGGTGCAAAATATGAAACGACTAGTTGCATTTGTCAGAATGCGCGTATGCATTGAATGAAAACTAATCGTTGCATCAATGGGAGTCGAAGCCGACGTGCCGCGTTGCGCGAGTTGCGCGACGCCCTATTTGGGCTTGCGCCCGGACTCCGGTCAGATCGGCTCGAACTCCGGCAAATGCCAGTCCATCCAATCGAAGCTTGCATTGTTCGCGGCCCACGCCCAGTTCATAGGAGGAAGTTTCGTGGGGGCGCGGGAACCCTGTCCTTCATGCACGTTTTGCCAATGTGAATTGGCGGCGGCGACTTCGTGATTCTCACTCACACTGATATTCTCCGGTTCCTGATTGTCCACTCGCATTCCTTACTGAGAGTCACGGCACATAAATGGGCGGATCCGCAAGGAATCCCCCGCGTTGGACTTCCCTCAACTACAGAACCTTTTTCTCGCGCAGGCTATCGATGTCAGATTCCGACATTCCTAGCAGGTCGCGCAGCACGTCGTTCGTATGCTGTCCCAGCATCGGCGGCGGCGCATAGGAATCGATTGGGGTGCCCGACATCTTGACCGGATTGGCAACCATGCGAACGGGCTCGTCAGTGAGCGGATGCGCAACTTCGACGCACATGGCGCGCGCCTGCACATGCGGATCGGCAAACACCTGTTGTAGATCGTTGATCGGGCCAGCCGGAACCCCGGCGGCGTCGAGCGCCCGGAGCAGTTCATCGCTCTGCCATTTGGCGATCAGCGGCTCGAACACCTCGCCAAGTGCGCGACGATTCTTTACGCGCAGCGCTATCTCGCTGAATCGCGGATCGCTTGCAAGCTCGGGATGCCCGAGGACATTGCACATCCGAGCGTATTGCTCATTGTTGCCGGCAACGATCATGATGTCGCGATCGGCACAGCGGAACATGCGAGACGGCATGCCACCGTTGCCTTCCGTGCCGCGCCGGATCGGGATTTCCCCCGAAACGAGATACTGACTCGCATAGTGTGAGGTGGCGGCGATCATCGAATCGAGCAACGCCAGGTCGATGTACTGCCCCTCTCCACTACCGCCTTGCGCCGCGTCGCGATGATAAAGCGCAGCGATGATGGCCGACGCCGCATACTGACCGCACAAGATGTCTGCAAGGCTAGGCCCCGTTTTCATGGGGCCGCCCCCCGGCACGTCGTCGCTGTTTCCGGTGATGCTCATCAGGCCGCCCATCGCCTGGAAAATCGAGTCATAGCCTGGCCGGGGGCTGTAGGGTCCGGTCTGCCCGAATCCCGTAATCGAGCAGTAAATCAGGCGCGGATTGACAAGCTTGAGGCTCTCGTAATCGAGACCATAGCGCTTCAAATCACCGACCTTGTAGTTTTCGAGCAGCACATCGCACTGCGCGACCAGCGAGCGGATCAGGGCTTGACCATCGGACGTGGAGATATCGCACGTGATCGATTTCTTGCCGCGGTTCGCGCTGATGAAAAACGTCGACTCACGCGTGACGCTTCCCTCTCGATCCATGAGAAACGGGGGCCCGAATTGTCGGGAATCGTCCCCTTTGCCCGGCCGCTCGACCTTGATGACCTCTGCGCCGAGATCAGCGAGCATCTGCGCGCCCCAAGGCCCCGCGAGAATACGGCTCAAGTCGAGTACGCGAACCCCCGCCAACGCGCCTTTTGTCATATCGAATCACCCTTGAATTCAAACCGGCCGCGCTGGCCGCCACGCGTTAGCGCCCAACGAACTTCGCCGTACGCTTTTCGATGAAAGACTGAACGCCTTCCTTCGCATCTTCCGTGTTGTAGAGAAACTGCTGGGTCGACTGAATCTTTGCATAGGCCTCCTGCCAGCCCTGTCCCAGCGAAATGCGTGCGTTGTTCATCGTAGCCTGCACGGCCAGAGGCGCCTGCGCCGCGATTCGCTCCGCGATAGCGAGCGCTCGCTCGAACTCTTGACCGGCAGGGACGACGTCTTGCACGAAGTTCATGTGTCGCGCTTCTTCCGCCGTAAATTCGTCTCCGGTCAGCAGCACCTTCATTGCGTTGCCCCATCCGGCACGCTGGACCATTCGGAATGTCGCACCACAACCTGCCATGATCCCCCGCTTCACTTCAAGCTGGGAGAAACGGCAGTTGTCCGCCGCCACGGCCACCTCCGAAGCGAGCATCAATTCCACGGCGACGGTAAAGCAGATTCCTTTGAGTGCGACAACGACTGGCTTGGTGCGCAGCGGCGCACGCAGGTTGAACGGATCGACCTCGCCCTCCGGAAGCAAGGGTTTCCCCTCGCGGCGCAACGGGGCAATCTTGGGCATATCCAGTCCTGCCGTGAAATGATCGCCCTCTGCGTAGACCAGACCGCAGAAAAGATCCGCACTCTTCTCGAGCTGCGTGTACGCCCTTGCCAGCTCACTGAACATCTTCGGGGTGAAACCGTTGCGTTTTTCCGGCCGGTCGATTCCCATCAGGAGCAGGTTCCCGCGCTGTTCAACGCGAATCTGTCCGTCTTCGTGACGAGTCGTCATGCACTGTCTCCTCGCGGTGTTTTCCGTTAGCAATCCGACTTCAGGCTGGATTTGACAAAGCCGGACCATCCATTCAGAATGATAAACGTCGTTCAGTTAATTGGCAACTTGCACCGTGGCGTTCGCAGCGTGAACGGCACACCGCAGCGGCATCGGTTGCGTGCGATGCCGCCCCGCATGCCGGCTCGAGTGCTCACCCTGATCCGCGAGGAAAGACCATGGCGTATGAGACGATCATCGTCGAAATTCACGGCAAGACCGGCTTGATCAAGCTGAATCGTCCGCAAGCCTACAACGCGTTGAACAATCAGCTGATGGACGAGCTGACGGCCGCACTCGACGGCTTCGAATCCGATCCTGCCATCGGCGCGATCGTGCTGACCGGCAGCGAAAAAGCGTTTGCCGCCGGCGCCGACATCAAGATGATGAACGAATGGACGTACATGGACGTCTTCAAGAATCAGTTCATCACATCAAACTGGGAACGCACGTCGCGTTGCCGCAAGCCGGTCATCGCGGCTGTCGCGGGGCTTGCGCTCGGCGGGGGCTGCGAACTCGCCATGATGTGCGACTTCATTCTCGCTGCCGATAACGCCCGCTTCGCCCTGCCGGAAATCACGCTCGCGACCATTCCGGGCGCGGGCGGGACGCAGCGTCTCACGCGCGCGCTCGGCAAGTCGAAAGCGATGGAGATGATCCTCACCGGCCGCAAGATGGACGCTGTCGAAGCGGAACGATGCGGACTCGTGAGCCGCGTCGTGCCCGTCGATGCGCTCGTCGAAGAAGCGCTCAAGTCTGCCGACGAGATCGCGCGATTCTCTCAGCCAGTCGTCGCCATGGCGAAAGAGTGTGTGAACCGCGCGTACGAGTCGAGCCTCGCCGAGGGCATCCTGTTCGAGCGGCGCATGGCGTACTCGACGTTCGCGACCGAGGACCGCAAGGAAGGCATGGCGGCCTTCGCCGAAAAACGCAAACCGCAGTTTCGCGATTGCTGAAGGTTCTTCTGGCACCCCCACTGTTTACCCCGGATAAAAAGCGCGATGAAACCTCATGTCAATCGCATTACCGAATTGCTCGGCATTCAATATCCCATCATTCAAGGCGGCATGCGCTGGGTGGCGCGGGCCGAACTGGCGGCGGCGGTTGGCAATGCAGGCGGTCTGGGTTTCGTCTCCGCCCACACTCATGCGACTGCCGATGCGCTGGCGCGTGAAATCGACAAGGTGCGCTCACTCACGGACAAGCCTTTCGGCGTCAATCTGACCGTGCTCGGCGCCAACGCCGGCCTCGACTATGACGGCTATGTTCGTACGATAGTGTCCCAGGATGTTCAGGTCGTGGAGACCGCCGGCAGCAACCCCGCGAAATACATCGCCGAGTTCAAAGCCCACAATATCAAGGTCGTTCACAAGTGCGTCACCGTGCGCCATGCGGTAAAGGCCGAATCGCTGGGCGCGGATGCCGTCAGCATCGACGGCTTTGAGTGCGCCGGCCACCCGGGCGAAGACGATATCCCGGGTTTGATCCTGATCCCTGCCGCTGCCGACAAGCTGAAAGTGCCCATCCTTGCTTCCGGCGGTTTCGCCGACGGGCGAGGACTCATGGCGGCCCTGGCGCTCGGCGCCGAAGGCATCAACATGGGCACGCGCTTTATGCTCACCCAGGAATCCCCGGTTCATCCCGCGATCAAGCAGCGTCTTCTTGAAGCAACCGAGCGCGATACGGTGCTGGTTGGCCGGTCGATCGGCGATTCGAGCCGTGTGGTCAAAAACAGCGTCAGCCTCGCCGCACTCGAACTGGAACGCGGTGGCAAGGCCACGCCTGCGGACCTCTACGCGCTGACTGGAGCACGCCGCTGGATGGACGCGTTCGCCAGCGGCGCAACCGAAGGCGGCGCCTTCCCTGCCGGCATCGTGACCGGCCTCATTCACGATCTGCCGACCTGTGCGGAATTGATCGGCCGCATCGTGAACGAAGCGGTGGCCATCGCGCAACGGCCGCTCGGCTTCAGCGCTTCTCTCTCGTGAAACTGACAGGTCTTCGCGTCGTCGACCTGTCGCAGTTCATGCCAGGTCCGTTCCTCGCCGCCCATCTCGCGGAACACGGGGCGCAAGTGATCAAGATCGAGCCGCTCACGGGCGACCCGACGCGCGGCGCACCCGGCTCGGATGGCGCGTTCTTCGCGGCGATCAACCGGGGCAAGCACAGCATTGCCCTGGACCTGAAGCATCCGGAAGGGCGCGGAATCGCGTTGAAGCTGATGAACGAAGCCGACGTCGTCATTGAATCGTCGAGGCCGGGCGTGGCTGCCCGCCTCGGAATCGACTATGAGACGGTGAGCCGGACGAATCCGCGGCTCGTCTATTGCGCGATGACCGCATTCGGACAAACGGGACCGCTTGCCTCGCTGCCTGCCCACGATCCGGTGATTCAATCGCTGGCAGGAACGCTGCCGCGCGATAGCCGAGGAACGCCCATTACCAGCGGGCCGTCGCTCGCAGCGCTGGCCGGTTCGTTGACGGCGCTATCAGCCGTATTGATGGCACTGCTGCGCGCAAGGGAAACGGGACGCGGCGACTATATCGACGTCTCGCTTTTCGATGCAGCGCTCACTGCCCAGCCGTATCTGAGCGGTCGCTTGCTCAACGCATCGGGCGCTCAATCGCACGAGGAGAGCGCGGGCGACAGCGGTCTCGCGTTGCTCGGCGCGTATGAGACCGCCGATTCGAAATGGCTCTGCCTCGGCGGTCGGGAACGGGCTTTCGCCACGAACCTGCTCACGCCGCTTGGCCGTGCCGATCTCATTGACGACGCCATCGGCCCGGCCGGCGAAGGTCAACTACGCGTGCGCGCGTTCCTGACCGAAACGTTTTTGACCCGTACGCTCGACGAATGGCTTACCTGGTTCGATGGCCGTCACATCAGCGTCGCGCCGGTACTCTCGCTCGCCGACGCGCTCGCTCATCCCCACGCCCACGAACGCCGGATGATTCAGACCGATCCATCAGGACGCGCTCATGTGGCGAACCCAATTCATTTCCGCAGGGAGCCCGGGTCGACGCCGCTCTCGGTTCCGCGACTGGGGGAGCACACGGAAGTCGTGCTGCGGGGCATCGGGTACAGCAAAGAACGAATCGCAGGGCTCTTCTCATCAGGCGTCGTGCACGGGCAATTCGACCAAGCCGAACCCATTGCGCAAACTACCATTTGAGCCCGCCCACACCATGCCCTTAATGCTAGAAGCGGATGCCATCGACTTTGCATCGGTCATTCGTCCGGGCGATACCGTTGCATGGGGTCAATGGAACGCCGAGCCGCTTCCGCTTACGCGAAAGCTGCTCGAGCAGCGCCACGACATCGGGCCGTTCCGAGTCTTCCTCGGCGCCGCCACTCACGATACCTGCCGCCCCGAACACGCCGACTGCATTGATTTCGTTTCTTACTGCGGCACCGGCGCGAACCGCGCGCTTGCCAAGGCGGGCGCGCTCGATATCCTCCCGTGCCATTACTCGCAGTTTCCGCAGATGATGGACTCGGGCCAGTTTCCCATCGACGTCCTGCTGCTTCAACTCGCCCCGCCCGATGCGCAAGGCCGCTATAGCCTATCGATCGCACATGAGTATCTGATTCCGGCGATCGAGCGCGCGCGCGCCATCATTGCGGAAGTCAACGAGCAAGCGCCTTGGACTTATGGCGAGCGCTATCTTCGCGACGAAGATATCGACTTCATCCTTCCCACGTCGCGAGCCCTGACCGGGAGTCCGCCCGGCACAGCGGGCGAAACAGATTTGGCCATCGCGCGTCACGTGGCCGGCCTCATTGAAGACGGCGCCACCCTCCAGCTCGGCCTCGGCGCCATTCCAGAGGCGATTCTGGACTGCCTCACCGATCGCCGGGACCTGGGCATTCATTCGGGGACGATCGGCGATAAAGTCGCCGATCTTATGGAAAGCGGCGTCATCAACAATGCACGCAAAACCGTCGATACGGGCAAAACCGTTGCAGGGGTGATGATGGGCAGCCGCCGCATTCACGACTTCGCGCACCGCAACGACGCCATCCAATTTCGTTCGACGCGCTACACGCACGACGCGAACGTGCTCGCGAGCATCGATCGCTTCGTCGCCATCAACTCGGCGGTGGAAGTCGACCTTAGCGGGCAGATCAATGCGGAAATCGCGGGCGGCATGTATGTGGGCGCGGTGGGCGGGGCACTGGATTTTCTTCGCGGCGCTCGGCGCTCTCACGGTGGCCTTCCTATCATCGCGCTGCCGTCGACAGCGGGCAAGGGTGCAAGTCGAATCGTCTCCTCGCTGAGCGGCCCCGTCAGCACGCCGCGCAGCGACGCCGGCATCATCGTGACCGAATACGGCGTTGCCGATCTGCGCGGACTGACGCTGCGGCAGCGGCGCGAACGCATGCTCGCCATCGCGCACCCCGATTACCGCCGCGCTCTCGAAGAAGACACGGGCGCCGCTACGCGCAACGTATGAAAGGCCTCAGCCACTCTGCAGGGAATATCCAATGAAACGAGCAGCAATTGTCGCCCCGGTACGAACGCCTGTGGGCACCTTTGGCGGTAGCCTGCGGGGCGTGCCCGTCGAAACGCTCGGCGCGCTCGTTGCGAATGAAACGATACGCCGCTCAGGCGTCGATCCCGCGCGCATCGACGACGTCGTCTTCGCGCAATCGTACGCGAACAGCGAAACGCCTTGCGTGGGCCGCTGGATCGCACTGCAGGCCGGGCTGCCTGTCGAAGTGCCGGGCATGCAGCTGGATCGCCGCTGCGGCGGCGGCCTGCAGGCGCTCGTCACGGCCGCGATGATGGTACAGACCGGCGCCGCCGACGTGGTGCTGGCGGGCGGCGTGGAAAGCATGAGCAACATCGAGTACTACAGCACGGACATGCGCTGGGGCGCCCGCTCCGGCTCCGTTCAGTTCCATGATCGGCTCGCGCGCGGCCGTGAACGCTCGCAGCCGGAATCGCGCTTCGGCTACATCTCCGGCATGATCGAGACAGCGGAAAACCTCGCCACCGACTATGACATCAGCCGTGGGGCCGCCGACGAGTAT
Source organism: Trinickia symbiotica (assembly GCF_002934455.1). GTDB lineage: Bacteria > Pseudomonadota > Gammaproteobacteria > Burkholderiales > Burkholderiaceae > Trinickia > Trinickia symbiotica. Next base: position 176,412 of record NZ_PTIR01000003.1, read on the forward strand.
GCATTGCGCAGCCATCAACGCGCAGCGGCGGCGTGGGAGTCGGGCAAGATGGCGGAAGAGGTCGTTTCAGTCAGCATTCCTCAGAAAAAGGGCGACCCGCTTCCTTTCGCGACGGATGAAGGGATCCGTGCTGATGCCAGCATGGAAAGCTTAGGCAAGCTCCGCGCGCTGATCTCCGGCGGTACGGTGACAGCAGGCAACTCGAGTCAGCAAAACGACGCCGCCGCCGCCTGCCTCGTGGTTGCCGAAGACCGCCTTGAAGCGCTGGGCCTCGAACCTATGGCTTGGCTCACCGGCTGGGCCGCGGCCGGGTGCGAGCCGTCACGTATGGGCATCGGCCCCGTGCCCGCGGTTCGCAAGCTGATGGCACACACGGGTCTCACACTCGATCGGATGGATCTCGTCGAGGTGAACGAAGCGTTTGCCTGCCAGGTATTGGCGGTTCTCAAAGCCTGGAACTGGAACGATATCGACCGACTCAACGTGAATGGCTCCGGCATATCGCTCGGCCACCCCATCGGTGCGACGGGCGTGCGGATCATGACGACGCTGCTGCATGAACTTGCACGTCGAAAGGGACGCTACGCGCTCGAGACCATGTGCATCGGCGGCGGTCAGGGTATCGCCGCCATCTTCGAGCGCGCCTGATCTCCGGCGACGAGGCGCACGGCTTTGCACCGTGCGCCTGTCCCAGCATTCGGACAGTCAGACCGTTAGACAGTCAGGCCTCGACCTCGATCATCACGAAATCGGCCTTGGTCGCGCCGCATTCGGGACACGCCCAGTCGTCGGGAACGTCTGCCCAGCGGGTACCCGGTGCAATGCCCTCAGCCGGAAGTCCCGCTTCCTCGTCGTAGTAAAACCCGCAAAAAATGCATTGCCATTTCTTCATGATCGTCGGTGATTGGTTGATGGTTGGGTTGAATCAGGGCGCAACGTCCCAGGCGAGCGGCAGATAAAGCATCCCGTTGACCGAGCCCGAGCCGCACCGCGGCTTGTCGCCCTCACGAATGCAAAACTCGGGAATGCGCTTGAGCCACGCCTGCAGAAAGACCTTGATCTCCGTGCGCGCGAGGAAAGAACCTGGGCAGCGATGCGGCCCATTGCCGAACGCCGCATGGATCACGGGCTTGCGCGTGAGGTCGACTGCAAGCGGATTGCTGAACTTGCGGTCGTCGAGGCCGAAAAGAGCGTTCGGTAGTTGGATCTGGTCACCCTTTTTAAACGGGATGCCCTTGTACTCCATGTCCTCTGTGATGAGCCGCGCGGTATTCGCTACGCCAAAGCGCCGGATCAACTCGTCGACGGACGAAATCATCAGATCGGGATGGTCGATGAGTTGACGCCGGTGAACCGGATTTTCGGCGAGGAAGCGTGCGATGAAACCCATCATCGAGGCGACTGTATCGAGGCCACCGAACAGCACGACGATAAACATCCCGAACATGCGCTCGGGGCTGATCGGCTTGCCGTCGATCTGCGCGTTTGCGATGAGGCTCACGAGGTCGCCGCCCGCCTCGGCCTTGCGTTTGTCCACCCACGTGGAGATATAACCGATGAGCCGGTGCTGCGATGCGTTACGCTCGTCGAGGTTGCCGCGCACCGCCCATTCGGCCCATTCGAGCAACTGTTCGCGATCGGTCATCGGAAGATCCGCGAGACGCAGGAAAATCACGATCGGCAGAATCTTGGCGAATTCCGAAACGAACTCGCATTCGCCTCGCGGAGCGAGCTTCTCGATGAGCTCGGTAGCGAGGCTGCGCACGTCGTTTTCGAGCGAGGCGATCGCCTGCGGCAGGAAAGCGGGCGTGATCAGGTTGCGGTACGCGGTGTGCTCAGGCGGGTCGAGCTCCAGCGGCACGAGCTGCGTCTCGTTGAGCCGCGGAATGTTGACACTGCGATGCGAGAAGCGCGTGTGATCCTTCTGCATGGCCTCGATGTCCTCGCCTCGTGTGGCGATCCAGTGCCCGCCGTAGTACGGCGACCAGACGATGTCGGGCCCCGCATGCAGTGTCTTCCACGCCAGATGGACGTCTTCTTGCGCGCCGGGCGGGTTCATATAGTCGAAATCCACCACGAGTTCGCGCGGAACATGGTCCGGCACGGTCCAGCCTTTCGTATCGTTCACCTAGCGTCTCCTTGTGTTCCGCCGTCTTCCGTCGGGTAAATTGTCACAACTTGGCCAGCACTTCGAGCCCGGACTTGGAGCCCCCGTTTCGAGCCCGCATCCGCCGTTCATATTATGCAACGACGTTCAGTTTTGCTATTATACCGAGGCGAGTTTTTTTACATCAACGCCTGCATCGAATGGAGACAAGCGTGAGCGATTTCGTCAAGGACAAGGTGGTAGTGGTAACGGGCGCGGGAGCCGGTATCGGGCGCGATTTCGCGCTGCAATTCGCGGCGAACGGCGCCAAGGTCGTTGTCAACGATCTCGGCCGCCATGCCGAGACCGGCGAATTCGCCGCCGCGAAGGTCGTCGCGGAGATCAAGGAAGCCGGTGGGCAAGCCGTCGCCTCGACCGATAGCGTCGCCGGATGGGATAGCGCGCAGAGGATCGTGCAGGCCGCGCTGGATACGTTCGGCCGCATTGACTGCGTCGTGAACAACGCCGGCATCGTGCGCGACCGCATGTTCTTCAACATGAGTCTCGAAGAGTGGAAGGCGGTGGTCGATGTTCATCTGAACGGCTCGTTCTTCGTTGCCCGCGCGGCCGCTCCCCATTTCAAGGCGCAAAACGGCGGCAGCTTCGTTCATATGACCTCCACATCGGGGCTGATCGGCAACATCGGGCAGGCCAACTACTCGGCAGCCAAAATGGGTATCGTCGGTCTGTCGAAGTCGATTGCCCTCGACATGGCGAAATTCAACGTACGCTCGAACTGCATCGCACCTTGGGCATGGACCGCGATGACGGCTTCGATCCCTTCCGAGACGCCCGAGCAAAAGGCACGCGTCGAGATTCTCAAGCGGATGGAGTCGCGCAAGGTTGCGCCGCTCGCCGTCTATCTCGCCTCGGATCAGGCCTCCAAAGTGTCGGGCCAGATCTTCGGTGTGCGCGCCAACGAGATCTACTTCTTCAATCAGATCCGCATGATCCGCTCGCTGCACCGCGACGGCGGCTGGACGCCCGAAGCGATTGCCGAGCAGGTCATGCCGGCGTTCGAATCGAGCTTCTTCCCGAACGTGCCGTCCATGACACTCACGCCTTGGGATCCCATCTAAGCGGATCCGGACTACACCTGCGCCATACGGCATTCGCTTTTGGCGCAGGAGTGATGCAAGCGAGAAGTTGTAAACCCCGCGCTCGTCACCACGCAAGCCGCTTCAGCCCGTTACCGCTCTACGGCGCCGCGCACGCTATCGGAAAGACCGACGATGCGTCTTGCCTTGAGCAACACCGGCAAATCCACCATCCGCCCGTCCACGGATACCGCTCCCCCCTCCGCGCGCTCATACGCCTCGACGATTCGACGCGCCATGGCAATTTCATCCGCGCTCGGGCTGAACGCAGCATTGACCGCTCCGACTTGCCGCGGATGAATGCACAGCTTGCCGCCGAAACCCAATGATCGCGCTTTCGACGCGTCCTCCGCGAGTTGTCGTGCATCGTCAAGCGCAACGGTTACGCCATCCACCGGAGACTGAATACCGGCGACACGCGAGGCCAGCACGATGCGCGAGCGCGCGTGCAGCAACGCATCCCATGAGCCGTCACAATCGAGATCGAGCTCGAAATCGACAGAGCCGAAGATAAGCCGCTCGACGCCCGGCATTCGCGCCACGTCCAACGCATTCCAAACGCCCTCGGCGGATTCGATGATCGGCAGGATCGGCTTCTTCGTTACCGCCGCAACAGCGGTCAATGCAGCGGCATTGTCGGACTTCGGCAATACAACGCCATCGATGCCGTCCAACGCCATAAGCTCGAGGTCGCGCTCAAACCAGTCCGTACCTGCGGCATTGACGCGTAGCAGTACGCGCACCGGCGATGCCGCAAAGGACCCCGCGGCTCGACCGACATGCGCACGCGCCGACGCTTTGTCTGCCGGCGCCACGGCATCCTCCAGGTCAACGATCACCGCGTCGGCGGCTGCATCGAGCGCCTTGCCGAATCGCTCAGGCTTGCTTGCCGGCACAAATAAAAAGGAACGCATAAGTCTCCAATGTGAGGACGGCTAGCTCAGAACCGCCGATGCTTCCATGCGCAACGATCCGTCACTGCCGGCGATCCACAAGCTGACCGTGCTTGGTTCCGACTCCTCTCGCTTGCCGCACACGTAGAACGGAGCGGTGTCCACTACTGGCTTGACCGCGCGGAACGAAAACGATCGCACGCGTGCATTGGGCAATTCCGATCTCACGGAGTCCATCAGAAGCGTCGCCAGAAGGGGGCCATGCACGACGAGCCCTTCATAGCCTTCCTCGTTGGTCGCATAGGGGCGATCGTAGTGAATTCGATGGCCATTCAAGGTAAGCGCCGAATAGCGAAACAACAGCACGGGATCGGGAGCGATCTCGCGTGCCCATTGCGCACCGGCAGGCGCGGCCTGGGCCGCCGGCGGCCGATCGCCGGCAGCCGGATGATCGCGATAGACGATATCCTGGCGTTCGACGATCGCGACACCGGCAGCATCGCCGATTTCATGCTTGACCTTGACGAACACGAGATCGCCGGTCCGCCCCTGCTTGTGCGTCACGCTTTCGATCAAAGAAAGACGCGCAACGCCACTACCGGCTTTGAGTGGACGAAGAAACTCGAGCTGACTGCCTGCCCACATGCGACGAGGCAAATCGACCGGAGGCAAGAAGCCCCCACGCTTCGGATGACCGTCCGGACCCACCATCGACTGACGATGAACGGGCAGAAAATAAAGCCAATGCCACAACGGAGGCAATTCATCGCCCAGGGCAGGAGGCGGATCGTCGCGGTTAAGCGTGGCGGCGAGCGCCGCCATCGGCGTGAGGGTGATCTCGTCTCGCGCTGTCTCCGTGCGACCGGTCCATTCCTGCAAATATGCGATGTCCATGGCCCTTGCTCCCATCACTCGAGGTCCAGTGCCTTGCGAATCGCCACCGCGATAGGCAGCAGCGGATCCTCTTCCGGCGTGGTCGGGTTGAACAGCTTGTTATGGCAGATCGCGACGGCAAGCCCGGTATCCGGATCGGCCCAGCCGATCGAATTGCCCTGCCCCGGATGGCATAACGCGCGCGGCGAACGCACGGCCGTCACCGGCGGATGATTTCCGCCAAACCAGAAGCCGCCGATCGTGATCGGAATCGGAAAGCCGAACATCACCGGGTCCGGCTCTTCACTGTTGGCTCGCGGCGTATTCAGCGTCGCGATGAGTTCCTTCGATAATATCCTCACGCCGTCCAGTTCGCCGCCGCATGCAAGCATCGCCCAGAAGCGCGCCTCGCTTCGTGCATTGAAGATCCCGCCAACGCCAGCCACCTCCGCGCGACGCACGTCCGGGCGCTCGAAGACTCGAGGGGTCAACGCAACCTCGTTCGGCATCGAACGCAAGAACAGCGGCGGCAGGTATTCCGGTGGAACCGGCACCATCGCATCGGTGAGGCGCGCGATGCGCGATTCGACTTCATCGGGAATGCCGATCCAGAGATCCTCGATGCCGAGCGGCCTCGCGATCTCCTCCCGAACGAAGCGGCCCAGCGAGCGCTTGTTGGGATCGGCGCGTCGAACCAGTTCGCCGACGATCCAGCCGAAAGTCATCGAAAGGTAAAGCGTCTTCGTACCCGGCTCGGCAAGCGGCTCGAGGTTCGCGATGGCACGTGTCATCCAGTGCCAATCGCACATCAGCTCCGGCGTCACGCCATCGGGCATCTGCGGCACGCATGCTCGATGAGTCAGCACGTCGCGCACGGTGGTTTTCTCCTTGCCGTGCGCGCCGTATTCGGGCCAGTAGCGCGTCACTGGCGCGCCGTATTCGATGAGCCCACGATCTGCCAGGATGTGCAGTGCTGTGGCCGCAACGGCTTTCGTCACCGAGTAGACGTTAAAAAGCGTGTCGCCATCGACAAGGCGGCCGGTGACCGGATCGGCCACGCCGCTCCATGCGTCGATCACGAGCTTGCCGTTCAGATAGGCCGCCACCTGCACGCCGATTTCGCCGCCTTCCCGCGTGGCCCGGTCAAGTGCCTCTTGAACGATCGCATTTTGCTCGGTGGAAGCTTGGACTGCCAGGTTCATATCTGTGTCTCCAAAACGGTTCACCGCGCGTCCTCCAGGATCAGATCGGCGGCGCGCCAAGCCATTGCCATCATGGGGCCATTGGTATTGCCGGAAATCATCGTCGGCGTGACGGAAAGATCCATCACGCGCAGTCCTTCGACGCCCCGCACCCGCAGCCGCGAGTCCAGCACCGCCAGCCGGTCCGAGCCCATCTTGCAGGTGCCGCAAGCGTGAAAACCGGATTGACCTTCGCGCCGAAAGAGATCGAGTATTTCGTCATCGGTCTGGACCGCGGCGCCCGGGCGCGTCTCGCCGGCCACCAGGCTCGCGAGCGGCTCTGCCGACAGCAGACCGCGCATGAGCCTGAACGAATTGACGGACAGTTGCCGGTCGTACGGATCCGCAAGGTAGTTCGCGACGACCTCGGGCGGCACCTGCCGGTCCGCCGATCGGATCTTCACGTACCCCTCGCTACGCGGACGCAGCGGATAGCTGAAGAGCTGCATGCCCGGAAACGCTTCAAAAGCGTAGCCCGCCGCGCCGAAATCCATCGAGAAAGGCGCCATCATCAGTTGAACATCGGGGCGGGTCGCATCCGGCGCCGTTTTGATGAACCCGCCTACCGGATAGGAGCCAAGCGACATCACGCCGCGGCGGAACAGCGCGTATTGCATCGCATTGCGCCATAGACGCATGCCGCCGAACTGCCGGTTCTGCGAATCGCGCCAATGCTTCAGGCGCGCCTGAAGCATGTACAGATAGTGTTCACGCAGGTTCAATCCGACGCCAGGGCTCGCCGCGACGACTGGAACGCCAAGCGACTGTAGATGGTCGGCGTCGCCGATACCCGACAGTTGCAAAAGGCGCGGCGACTCGATTGCGCCGGCCGAGAGCACGACCTCGCGGCGCGCCCGGTAAGCGACTTGCTGCCCGGCGCGATTGCATTGCACGCCGAGTGCACGCGTACCCGCGAACGTGATGCGCGTAACTTCCGCCCCCGTAGTCACCGTCAGGTTCTTGCGTGCCCGCGCGGGCTTGAGAAACGCTTCGGCCGAGCTTTGCCGCTTGCCGTTGCGGATTGTGTAGATCAGGTAAGCCACGCCCTCGTGATCGAGCCGGTTGATATCCTCGACCCGTCGTACGCCGAGCGATCGGCACGCCTCGAGGACGGCGTCGCCGATACGGTTGCGCTGCGCGTGCAGCGACACCTTGAGCGGGCCGCCCGCGCCCCGCAAGTCATCGGCGCCGAGCGCATGATCTTCGATCCGCCGAAAGCATGGCGCCAGGTCCTGCCAGCCCCAGCCTTTGACGCCGAGTGCGGCCCATCCGTCGTAGTCCTCGGGATGTCCGCGCATATACACCATGCCGTTGATGCTGCTCGAGCCACCGAGCATCTTGCCGCGCAGCCAGATTTCGTTGCGGTGTCCGTTGCCGTAGTCGGGCTGCACGGGAATGAACCAGGCGTGGGCCGGATCGCCCAGCAGCTTGCCGAAGCCTTTGGGCATCCTGATCAGCGGATGGCGGTCCTCGGGCCCTGCTTCGATGAGCAGCACCGTATGGCGCCCGCTCTCCGAAAGACGATTGGCGAGCACGCAACCGGCCGCGCCCGCGCCCACGACGATATAGTCGAATTCGGTCATCAATGCGGTCTCCACCGTCGTTGTTGGCCGATCTCGCTCGAAATCGGCACCGTTCTCATCAGCCGAAGACGACGGGAATCGCGTGCGGAACACGCATCATGATGCCGTTGATCTGAGGTGCCGGCGCGGCCGGATCGAGACGAAGATTGGGCAAGCGGTCGAGAATTGCATTGAGCGCACGCGTCATCTCAACGCGCGCAAGATGCTGGCCGATGCACACGTGCGGCCCATAGGCAAACGCAAAATGGCGATGGGCGGGCTTGCGGTAGATATCGAACTTGTCCGGATCGGGAAAGCGGCGAGGGTCGCGGTTTGCGCTGCCCGCCACGACGTCGAGAAATGCCCCCGCCGGAATATCGACTCCGCCCAGCGTGACGTCACGCGTGGCCATGCGCGACTGCATCAGCACGGGGCCATCCCAGCGCAGCGCTTCTTCGATCGCCGGTGCAACGAGCGAGCGATCCTGGCGGACCGCTTCGAGCTGCGCGGGCTCGCGCAACAGGGCAAGGAGCAGCACACTGGTCGCGCGGTAAGTGGTATCGCCGCCCGCATTCACTAGTTGGCGAAGGAATGAAATGACGACTTCATCGGGCAGCCGCTCGCCCTCCGCTTCCGCGGTAGCCAGCGAACTCACGAGATCGTCGCCCGGATTGCTGCGACGCTCCTCGACGAGCCGCGCGAAATAGGCGCCAAGCTTAGTCGACGCCTCCACGCCGTGCTCGACGTCGATCGACACGAGCGTCTGTGCGATTGCCAGCTTGTGAAAGACCTTCACGTCTTCCGGCGGCAACGCCAGCTGCCGGTAGATGATGTTGAACGGATAGTGCAGGGTGAACTCGTTGACGAGATCCGCCTGTCCTCGATCGACGAACTTCGACATCAGCTCGCTCACGACTGGATCGACCAGTGTATCGCCCCACGCCGCGACGGTGTGCGGCAAAAAGGCCTTCTGGAAAATGCGGCGGTAACGCGGGTGCTCAGGCGCGTCCATCGTAGAGATGCTGCGTCCGAAGCTGATGCCGAGATTGCGCTCGTAAGATTTGTTCGAGAACGTGGCAGGGTCGCCCAGTACCTGTGCGACTTCGTCGTACCCGAATACCGAGTAGTGCGCGACATCGGACATCGTCAGGTCCGCCGCCCCGCCCATCAGCACACGATAGTCGCCTTGCTGCACCGTGGCCTTCTCGCGCAGCTCGGCAATGCGCGGATACGGGTCCGCATCGGCGCCATACGCGAGCGAATCTTCGAAAAACGGGTTGAACGTGGAATCGTCGAAGTCCTCGAGTCGCAGCGCGAGAGCCATGGTTCGTGTCTCCATCAGTCGTTCGTTAGCAAGCACCCCCGGCTTCGCTCGGCAGTGCCAATAATTGAACTATGTTCGAATTTGCACGTTTGTGCAAGAAGGTTTTATCATGCGCTTGAACGTAACCCGCGTCCTTTCCTGTTCGCGCCCCCCATGAAGAGGAAACCATGCCGTCCACGAACACGCGCGCCGCTCGTCGCCCGGCGACCGCCATCGAGGAGCCGCGCGCTTCGACACGGAGCATGACGCCCGAGCGCATTCTCGACACAGCCGAGAGGCTCTTCGCGATGCACGGCTACTTCGGCACGTCGATTCGCGACATCATGCAGACCTGCGGCATTGAGCTGAGCCTCGCGCGGTACCACTTTGGGAGCAAGGACGCCCTGTTCCAGCGGGCGATCGGCCGCCGCGCGGCCGTGATCAGCCAGCAGGTGATCGAATCGCTCGACGCCGCGCTCGCGGCGTCGCATGGCGAGCGGCCCCATGTCGAGGCCATTGTGATCGCGCTTTGCGCGCCGGCCTTTGCGCATCTGAAAAGCGGCGACCCCGGGTGGCGAAATTACCTGCGTCTGCTGACCCAGATTGGCTGCCTTCTGGAGCGCCCCGACCTCACTGCACCGTTCTATGACCAGTACGGGCCAGCCGCCGCGCGCTACCGTGACGCCTTCGCCAAGGCCCTTCCCGGCGCGACGCGGGAAACCGTCGAACTGGTGCAGCATTTCGTCGAATCCGTGTTCCATCTGGTGCTCAACGAGCTGTACGCGCAGGAAGCACGTTCCGGAACGCGCGCACTCGCCGCGTCGCATATCGAGCGCATGCGCACCTACTTGATCCGCTTCGCGGTTGGCGGCATCGAGGCGATGGTCGGCTCCGGATCAGCTCGACCGGGTTCCTGAGCATTGACAGCGGCGGCGACGGTCGTTCAAAATATAGAACATCATTCATAACAACTGAGAACCATGGTGTGTCGTGCCCATGGTCGTGCGAGACGGAGTTCCGCTTCATGACAGATGAAGACGCAGAAAACACCGCGCTGATCATTGGCGCGGGGCACGCGGCCGGCGAATGCGCGACCGCAATCCGCGAGCAAGGATGGGCGGGCCGCATCGTCATGGTGGGAGAAGAACCGCATTTGCCATATCAGCGCCCGCCGCTGTCTAAGGCATTCTTGTCGGGCGAGTCGACCGTCGAGCAGCTTTATTTGAAACCGCAGGCGACTTACGACAAGGCGCGGGTCGAGTTCATCCCTAACACGCGCGCGCAGTGCATAGACCGTGCCGCCAAGCGGGTGACGCTCTCCAACGGCAGCGAAATCGGCTACACGAAGCTCGTGCTCGCGACGGGCGGCCGGGCACGGCGGCTGGCCTTGCCGGATATCGAAGCCATCGAGAAGCTGCAAAACTTTCACTACCTTCGTACGCTCGATCACGTCTCCCGCATCCGGAGCCAGTTCCATGCCGGCTCACGCCTGGTGATCATCGGCGGCGGATACATCGGCCTGGAAGTGGCCGCCGTCGCCGTGAAGCGCGGCCTTCAGGTCACCGTGCTCGAAGCATTGCCGCGCGTGCTCGCGCGCGTGACGGCGCCCGAGCTTTCCGCTTTCTACGAGAAGGTGCACCGCGAGGCGGGTGTCGACATCCGCACGAATGCGATCGTGAGCGGATTCGAACTCGACGCGTCCGGCGACGCCGTGGCTGCGGTGCGCTGCGCGGACGGCACGCGCGTCGCCGCGGACCTGGTGATCGTCGGCGTGGGACTGGAACCTGCCACCGAGCTCGCGCAGCAAGCGGGTCTCGCCGTCGACAACGGCATTGTGGTCGACGAACACACGCGCACTTCCGATCCGGATATCTTCGCCGTCGGAGACTGCACGAATCACCCCAACCCATCGCTCGGCCGCCGTTTGCGTCTCGAATCGGTGCCCAATGCGCTGGAGCAGGCACGCACCGCGGCTGCGTCGTTGTGCGGCAAGGAGCGTGTTTACAACACCGTGCCGTGGTTCTGGTCCGATCAATACGATCTCAAGCTGAAGATGGTCGGCTTGTCCCAGGGCTATGACGAATTCGTCTTGCGCGGCAGTCCCGAAACCCGCTCTTTCTCGGCGTTTTATCTCAAGGACGGCGTGATGCTGGCCGCCGATACCGTGAGCCGCGCGCCGGAATTCATGCTGGCCAAGCGGTTCGTCGCCGAGAAAATTCCGGTCCGCGCGGCCGATCTCGCCGACGAATCGATTCCGTTGAAGAGTCTGCTGCCCCAGTCCAACTAACTTCCAAAGAGTCACAAGCCATGCCGCTCATTCGATTCATACAGCCGGACGGGAACGAAGCCAGCGTGACCGCCAACGTCGGCGATTCAGTCATGCAAACCGCCGTGAATAACCAGATCCCCGGCATTCTCGGCGATTGCGGCGGCAGTTGCAGTTGCGCGACCTGTCACGCCTATGTCGACGAGGCGTGGGCCGGTCATATGCCGGCGGCCGAACCCTATGAGCTCGACATGCTCACCTGCGCGATGGACGTGCGCGAGAATAGCCGCCTGACGTGCCAGGTCTTCGTGACGCCGGAACTGGATGGGCTAGTGGTGCGTCTTCCCGGTTCGACCGCATAGAACGGCGGGCGCGCGCGCCGTTCCGAAGGCTTCAGCGCGGCTGAGCTGTCAACGCCGTTGCCGATCGAAGGCGGATCGGACAGCGTCGTTGACAAGCGAATAAACCCGCTACGGCGTGGTCGTCAATGCATCGATCGCGCGCTGCTCGCTCGCGCTCCAGAAGGTCGTCCACGTCGGAAAGCGGTGCGGAAGACGCGGCTGGTAGCGCTCGCCCTCATACTTGCCCGGCCAGTTTTGGAAGCGCGGCGCGCCAGGACGAGCCAGCCAGTCGGTCGAATACCAGTGCTGCTCGTCGCGCCGCTCGAAGTACCACTGCCCATCGCGGCGCACATAGTGATCGAAGTAGCAGATCGCCATCACCACCCAGGCGCCGTTGTCCTCATGCTCCGCCCGGCAATAGACGCTGCCGGTGGCGCGGTCGGCATCGATGAACTCGATCGCATGACCGCAGATCTGATGGATGCTGCGATAGAAGCTGCGCAGGATGTGTTCGGAACTATAGAAGGCCTTAAGCGCCGCGCGTCCGACGCCCCATCGGCCGCAATTGACGTCCTCGGTAAACAACTGCACGAGGCTGTCGACGTCCCGCGAATCGACGGCGAGCGCGTATCGCATCGGCAGTTGTTGAATCGCGAGCTGGGCCTCGATGCGCTCGATCCGAGCAATCAGTCCGGGATCGGTCGTCATGCGTGCCCCTCCGTGTTGCTAACGGCGGCCGCGGCTGAACGCGCACGGATTTCGTCCGCATAGTAGGGCTGGTGCGAAAGCAGTCCGCCATCGACGTTGAACACCTGGCCCGTGACGAATGCCGCCTCGTCCGACGCGAGATAGACCACCGCATGGGCAATGTCTTCGGGCTGTCCCAGGCGCGGCGTGAGATGGTGGCTCAGCATCATCTCGCCGGTTTCCCCCGCAAAGTACGCGCGGGTGACCGGCGTCACGATCAGGCCCGGCGCGATCGCGTTGCAGCGTATGCCCTCCTTGCCGTGTTGCGTGGCGATGTAGCGCGTCAGCGCCTCGATGCCGGCCTTGCAGACGCCGTAGGCGCTGTATCCGAGCGCGCCAGCTTGGGCCGCGCCTGACGACGTGTTGATGATCGATCCGCCGCCGCGAGCGCGCATGAGCGGCAACGCACGGCGCGCCGCGAGCATCGTGCCGCGCAGGTTGATCCGCATCGTGTCGTCCCACACCCCGACGTCCACAGCTTCGACCGCCGCATCGACGGTAGTGGAGAGCGACGTAGCGGCGGCATTGTTGTGCAGGATGTCGAGCCCGCCCCAGGTCCTCAGCGTGAGATCGAACAGTGCCTCGATGGAGTTTTCGTCGCCGATGTCGACTTGCGCGGCCACCGCTTTTCCCCCCGCGTCCCTGATGCGGCCGGCCTGTGCCTGCGCGCCTTCCAGATTGAGATCGGCGACCACCAGCAGTGCGCCCTCGTCCGCAAGCATCGCGGCACATGCGGCGCCGATGCCGGACGCGGCCCCGGTCACGATCGCTATTTTGTCCTTGACACGCTCCACGTCCGTTTCGCTCCGTATCAGATTGTTATCGAGTCCGGCTGCTTGCCGCCAACCGGCCCAGATGGAAGTCGATGTCACCGAACATCTTTTCCATCATCGTCATCTTGCGGAAATAGTGGCCAACGGGATATTCCTCGGTGAGCCCCATGCCGCCGTGCAACTGGATTCCTTGCGCGCAGACGAAACGGTTCGCGCGTCCGGCAACCGCCTTGGCCGCGGAGACGACACGGCCGCGTTCATCCGCCGGCCGGTCGAGATGAGCAATGCCGCAATAGAGCATCGAGCGCGCTTCCTGCGTCGCCACGAACATCTCCGCCATGCGGTGCTGCAATGCCTGAAACTTGCCGATCGGTTGTCCGAACTGCGAACGCCCCTTGATATATTCGGACGTGATAGCCATCACGGCTTCCATCATGCCGAGGCTCTCGGCAACGCTCGCGAGGATGGCTAACTGCGTCGCCTCTGTGAGCACCTCGAGCGCGCGCTCCGGCCCGACGATCAGCGCATCGTCGCCCACCTCGACATTGCGCAGGTCGATATCGGCGGCGCGCGATCCGTCGAGCAGACGGTACGGCCGGCACGTCACACCGGCGGCGCGACGCTCGAGAAGGAAGACCCCCGCGCCTGGCGGCATGCCTTCGATTTGCGCGGTAACGAGTAGATGGTCGGCCGATGCGCCGGCGACAACCAGCGTCTTGGCCCCGTTGATCAGATAACCGGAGCCCGCCTTGCGCGCGTGGGTCTGCGCATGGCAGCCCACCTTGTAACGACTACCCGCTTCGCTATCCGCGAGAGAAAGCAGCAATTGTCCTTCGATCACCGCGGGTAGCAGCGCCTCCCGTTGTTCCTTCGCATCGCCGCGCTCGAGAATCGTTGCGCATAGCAGTGCCGTTTGCGCGACCGGCTCGAGCACCATCGCGCGCCCGAACGCCTCCATCAGGATCGCCATTTCCACAAACGAGCAGCCGAGCCCGCCGACGTCTTCCGGCAAGGTGAGCCCGAGCCAGCCAAGCTCGGCGTAGTCGCGCCAACGCTCGCGGCTGAAACCTTCTTCGCTCGCAGCGATCCGCCGTCGCGCTTCGAATCCATACTCCTGCTGGAGGTAGCGATCCACGCCATCCTTCAGCATTGATTGTTCTTCGGAAAAATTGAAGTCCATGGCTAGAGTCCGAATGCCAGCTTCGCAATGATGTTCTTCTGCACTTCGCGCGTACCGCCATAGACCGTGGATGCGCGCGCGATGAGGTAACCCGACGCTCGGCCGCCCACGTAGTCCGGCCAGTTGGGATCGACAGGCAAGCCTCCGCCGTCGTCGTCACCGTGATCGTCAAAGCGCATGGCGCGCGGCCCGAGCGCGTCGATTTGCAGTTGCGTCACCCGCTGTTGCATCTCGGAACCGCAAACCTTCAGCGCGGAGACGACGGCATCGAGATTGCGCTCGCTCTTTTCCTCCGCGAGGATACGTAGCACGGACCATTCGAGCGCCATCAGGTCGGCCTCGACCTCTGCGATCTTGCGCGCGAATTCAGGCGTATCGATGAGCGGGACACCGTCCACGGTTTCCTTGGCCGCGATATCCTTCGCGCGCTGCAGCTCGCGCTTGTTGAAGTACAGGAATGCGCTGGTCGTGCGCTCCTTTTCGAGCAGGTACTTCGCATACGTCCAGCCCATGCCGGCCTCGCCGACGAGATGCGACTTCGGCACACGCACGTTCTCGAGGAACACCTCGTTCAAGCCCCGGCCGCCCTCGATCGAAACGATCGGGCGCACGGTGATGCCGGGCGTGTCCATCCTGACGAGCAGGAACGAAATGCCCCGCTGCGGCTTGACTGTCGTATCGGTTTTGACGAGAAAGAAGCCCCAATCGGCGATCGTGGCGTCGCTGGTCCAGATCTTCTGACCGTTGACGACGTACTCATCTCCGTCGAGAACGGCCGTGGTCCGCAAGCCGGCCAGATCGGAGCCTGCGTTAGGCTCGGAAAAGCCCTGGCACCAGAACTCGTCGCCGCGCAAAATCGGCTGCAGAAAACGCTGCTTCTGCCAATCCGAGCCAAACGCGATGATGACGGGCGCGACCATCTGCGTGGACTGCCAGCCGTAATCCATGGCGTCGGCGTGATACAGCTCTTCCATGAAAATGTGCTTGCGAAGCGCGCTCCAGCCGGTGCCGCCATGCTCGAGCGGCCAATGCGGCGCGCCCCAGCCGCGTTCGTACAGAATGCGTTGCCACCTGCGGATATCCTCGCGCGCCGGGGGATGCACGCCGACACGCCACCGGCGGGAAATGTCGGCAGGCGCATGTTCCTTGAAGAACTGTCTGACTTCCTGACGAAACGCTTCGTCTTCCTGACTATATTCGAAATGCACGGCTTGGCTCCTGAGGCTTTTTCGCGCGGGCGCACCCGCCTGTCATCGACCCTTGAAAGCCGGTGCGCGCTTCTCTCTCGCAGCCAGCCTGCCTTCCGCCGCGTCCTCCGAATTCACGGCGAGTGCGACCGCGTTGAGCTCTTGGGCGAGAAAATCTTCCATATTGCCGGTGTTCAACCGGAACAGCTGCTTCGTCAAGCCGAGCGAAAAGGTCGGCCCCGCGGCAAGCTCGCCGGCCAGTCTTAGCGCAGCGACATCGAGATTTTCGTCTTCGACAAGATGGCTTGCGAGGCCCATATCGAGCGCTTCCTTGCCGGTCAGCTTGCGATTCAGATACATGATTTCCTTGGCGCGAAATTCGCCGCAATGACGCGCGAGCAGATGCACCATGCCGCCTTCGGGCAACGTGGCGCGCATCAGGAATGCGGGAATGAACTGCGCCGTATCGGAAACGATCAGCTGGTCCGCGCACAGCGCGAAGCTCCATGCGATTCCCACGGCAACGCCGCGCACTGCCGCAACCATCGGCTTGTCGAGGTTATAGAGCCGCAGCGCGATCTTCTGATACACGGCCATCGAAGCGCGCGCATGCGACACGCTCATCGGCGGCGGCGCGGCCCCGCTGCCTTTGATGTCGGCGCCAGCGCAAAAAGCGCGGCCCGCGCCAGTCAGGATCACCGCGCGAATCTCGGGATCACGGTCGATGCGATCAAGGTGGCCGAGAATCAGCTCGAGCATCTCCGGCGTCAGTGCATTGAGCTTCTCAGGCCGGTTCAGGCACAGCGTCGCAACCGCGCCGTTCAATGTGAGTTCAACGTCCATGATGTTCCGATCTACATTTGGGTTTGATTCGTCGCATCGACGGACGGGTCAGCTTCCGCGAGCATGCAGGCGGATCATGCCATCGCCGAAGGGCTCGTCGCGGCGCTTGAGCGCTTCCTTGAGGCCCATCGCTTCCATGTCCGCCTTGAACTGCGCGCGGCGCGGCCCCTGACTTTGGTGCGCCCGCGCGTCGTTCTCCACGGCAAGCCGCTGAAGCGTGCGCGAACCGGCCAGCTCGAGCCCGAGGTTGACGATGCGCTTGTTCGCCGCCAGCAGGTCGGCATCGACAAACGATAGCCGGCGCGCCAGCTCGCCCACTTCCGCTTCCAGTTGCTCCGCGGGCACGGCGTCCATGACGAGACCGATCTTCGCCGCATCGCGGCCCGTGAGCGAGTCACCGGATAGCAGCAGACGCTTCGCCCATTGCGGACCGACGTGATAGAACCACATCTGCGCGGGCGGCGACCCGTTCGCGCGCGTGGCGGGAAAGCCGATTCTCGCGTCGTCGGCGGCGATCACCATATCGCACGCGAGCGCGAGATCGGTGCCGCCGGCAAGACAATTGCCATGGACCTGCGCGATGATCGGCTTGTGAATTTCGGCCATCAGATTGACCGTTTCGGCTTGGCGCTCCATTGACCAGCAGTCGTCGTCGAAGCTGCGACTCGTGCCGCGATAGTCACCCGGGTCGACGGCTTCCGCCGCCCGATCCGAATACGTCGTCACGAGATCGTAGCCCGCGCAGAAGTCTCGCCCCGCTCCCGACAGCACGATCACGTTGACCGACTTCAGATCGTCGGCTTCGAGCAATGCCGCCTTGAGTTCCTGCAGAAGCGGATTGTTGATGGCGTTGCGCTTGTCCGGGCGATTCAGCGTGATGCGCGCGATACGCTCGGCCACTTCGAACTGCACACACTCCGCACTCTTGAGCCATTTGGCCATGATCGATTCTCTCTCAATAACGCCAGGGCGATTGCATTACGGCTTCACTGGGCAAACTGCTTGCGCAGCATCACCTTGCTGATCTTGCCGGTCGGCAACCTCGGCAGTTCATCGACGAAAGCGATGGTTTTCGGACATTTGTAGCTGGCAATGCGGTCGCGGCAGAACTGGATCAGCTCAGCTTCAGTCGCATGCTCGCCGCGGCGCAGCACCACGACCGCCTTGACGCACTCGCCCCACTTTTCGTGCGGCACGCCGATCACGGCCACGTCGACGACCGCGGGGTGCTGTCCCAGCGCATCCTCGACTTCACGGCTGTAGATGTTCTCGCCGCCGGAAATGATCATGTCCTTCTTGCGGTCGACGAGGAAGATATAACCGTCTTTGTCCTGGTAGCCCATGTCACCCGAGCGGTACCAGCCGTCGCGCAGCGCTTCCACCGTGGCGACGCTGTTGTTCCAGTAGCCGCTCAACTGCGTTTGCGAGCGCAGCCAGACTTCGCCGGTCTGGCCTTGCGGCAAATCGTGGCCGTGGTCGTCGACGATGCGCAGTTCGATGCCGGGACAAGGCCGACCCACGGAAGCAAGGCGGCGCACCTCGTCCGGAGAGCCATGCGGCTTGACCTCGTGTGCGGGCAGCCAGCACGCGTTGCTTTCGGTCATGCCGTACTGCACCGAAAACACGGGGCCGAGCACCTCGATCCCGCGTGCAAGCAGCGGCGGCGGCACGGGCGCCGCCGCCGTCACGATGTTCTCGACGCTCGATACGTCGTAGCTCGACAGCTCAGGCACGTCGAGCACCGCCTGCAGCATGGCGGCCACCATGAACGTGAACGTGATGCGCTCTTGCGCGATCGTCTCGAGCATCTGCTTCGGCTCGAAGCCTCGATGAACGACCGTGGTGCCGCCCATCCACGCCACCGCGTTGACGAATCCGATGCCCCCAACATGGAATGCGGGCGTCGTTTGCAGCACGCGGGACTTGCCCGAGAACTCCGTGACGAGCGCGCAGCTTTCCGCGGTGACGCACATGGCGTGGTGCGTACGAACGACGCCCTTGGGACGCCCAGTAGTCCCGCTCGTGTACATGAGGTATGCGTAGTCTTCCGGATTCGAGCGCATCGGTGGCCCTTCCGCCGGGCCATCCTCCATCACCGCCTCGAACGCCACGGCCCAATCCGGGGGCGTATCGCCGATACAGATGTACTGCTCGATATTGGGAAGCTGCGAACGCAGCCCATTCACGACATCGGCATACTGTGCCTCGAAGACGATCGCTTTAGGCGCCGCATCCTTCAGGATGTAAAGAATCTCCGCCGGCGCGAGCCGAAAATTGACGGTTGCAAGAATGAAGCCGGCCCACTCGCACGCGCGATAAGCCTCGTAATACTCCGCGCAGTTCATCGCGAGGATCGCGACCCGGTCCTGGCGCCGCAGACCACGCCCGTAGAGCGCCCCCGAAAAACGGCGCGCGCGTTCCGCCAGCTGACCGTGAGTCAACCGGCGCTCGCCGTATACGAGCGCCGTATGATCGGTATGCAAGCGAGCGTTTCGCTCGATCATCTCGCCAAGGGTTCTCATCTCAGCCTCCGCCGGGCCGCCCCAAGGAGGCTGAGCGCCCCCTCGGGGGGCAGCGAACAAAGTGAGCGTGGGGGTCGTTTCATCTCAAATGCCGTCGTTGTGTTTTTCACACCGCGCGTTGGACCGCCTCAGCCTGCGAGCGCCTGCGGGTCCGCCAGCGCGGTTCCAATGAATGCGGTGAAACGCGCCGCGTCCGCGCCGTTGATGACGCGATGGTCATAGCTGAGCGAAAGAGGAAGCATCTTGCGCCAGCTGACGCCGCCGTCTTCCGCGGGCGCGGCCGCGAGCCGCGTCTTGGTCACACCGAGAATCGCCACTTCCGGCGCGTTGACGATAGGCGTAAAGCCGGTACCGCCGAAGCCCCCCAGCGAACTGATCGAAAAGCAGCCGCCCGACATTTCCGCCATCGATAGGCCCTTTTCGCGCGCCTTCAGCGAAATCGCCGCGAGTTCGGCCGCGAGGTCTTCGACACTCTTCTTGTCGCAATCGCGCAGGACCGGCACGAGCAATCCGAAGCGGGTGTCCACCGCCACTCCGATGTGGAAGTACTTCTTTAGCACGAGGTTTTTGCCGTTGCCGTCGAGCGACGCGTTGAATTGCGGAAACTCCCGCAACGCGCGCACGACGGCCTTGATGAGGAAAACGAGCGGCGTAAGCTTCACGGCCGCGTTCGCCTCGTTGCGCGCTTTGCGATAGCTTTCGAGCGCCGTGATATCCGCGTCGTCGTGGTGGGTGACATGCGGAATCGTCAGCCAGTTGCGCGACAGGAAAGCCCCGGTCAGCTTTTGAATGCGCGACACCGGCTTGACCTCGATCTCGCCATATTCGGCGAAATCGACCTGCGGCCATGGGGGCAAATTCGCGCCGATTGCAGGAGGTGCGGGTTCGCCGGGTCCGGCATTCGCATCTGCCTGCTGGCGGTTGGCAATGGAATCGACACTCATCGCGGATGTCCCTTCGAACAACGGTTGACTAGCATGACGGCCCGTGGCCCATCAGACGATTTCCGCCAGCAGCGTGCCGACGGGATACACTTCGCCGACCTGAGCAACGATGCGCAGCGTGCCCGACGCCGGCGATTCGACTTCCTGAATCGATTTATCGCTTTCGAGCGCATAGAGAATCTGCCCTTCGCTGACGGTTGCGCCGTCTTCCGCCAGCCATTCGGCCAGCGTTCCTTCGTTCATCGAAAAGCCCAGTTTCGGAAGCAGAACTTGTGTGGTCATGACCTTGCCCTATTGACAATGAAAACGTTGGCTGCACGCCGCGCTCATTTCAGCGTGGCTCGCACGGCCGCCTCGATGTCCGCCACGCCCGGAACGAAGGCGTCTTCGAGCGGCTTGGAGAACGGCACCGGGCAGAACTGTGCGCCCACGCGCTGCACGGGGGCCTTCAGTTCGCGGAAAAGGGCTTCGTAGATGCGCGAGGCGATTTCCGCACCGACACCGAACGGCTTGACTGCCTCGTGCACGACAACGGCGCGCCCTGTCTTCGCGACCGACGTCAGGATCGTTTCGGTGTCCAAAGGAGCGATGGTGCGCAAGTCGATCACTTCGCAGGCGATGCCTTCCTGGGCAAGCGCCTCGGCGGCCGCCATGACTTCCTGCACGCGGCGGCTGTAGCTGATCACCGTCACGTCCGTGCCCGCGCGCACGACGTTGGCCTTGCCGAGCGGAATCGCGACGCCGCGCTCCGGCGCCTTCCCGGGGTTCCAGTAGGTCGGCATGTTCTCGATGAAGAGACACGGATCGTCGTCCCGAATGCACGACAGCATCAGGCCATAGGCATCGGCCGGGTTCGACGGCGCAACGACCTTGATGCCGGCGACATGCGCGAACCAGGCCTCGAGGTAATCCGCGTGCTGCCCCCCCGTGCCGAAACCTGCGCCCGTCATCGTGCGAATGACGATGGGTACGTTCGTCTGGCCGCCCGACATGAAGCGCAGTTTCGCGGCGTGATTCACGATCATGTCCATCGCAACGGTCGTGAAGTTCATCAACATGATTTCGGCCACGGGACGCATGCCGACCATCGACGCGCCGATCGCTGCACCGATAATCGCCTGCTCCGAGATCGGTGTCGAACGCACGCGCGACGTCCCATACTTCGTCGACAGTCCCTTCGTCACGCCGACAATGCCGCCTTCCTGACCGTCGGCGATGTCTTCACCCAGCACGATGACGTCGGCGTCCGCGGCCATGGCGTCGTCAAGCGCGTAATTGACGGCCTGGATGGTGTTGATGTTGGTGGGCATCTGGGTCATGCGAGCACCTCGTCCTTGAAGATATCGCGCCGAAGCTCCGCAACATCGGGATATTCGCTCGACAGCGTGAATTCGACTGCGGCGTCGATCTGCGCTTCGTGATCCGCCTCGATCGCTGCCAGTTGCGCTTCGGTCGCGTGCTCTGCGTCGATGAGCCACTGCCGGAAGAGCGGCACGGGATCCTTGGCAATCCAGGCCGCCTTCTCGTGCTTGTCCATATACGCGTCCGCATCGCCGAACACGTGGCCGTGAAAGCGGAACGTGTTCGCTTCGATGAGCGTCGGGCCGCCTCCGTTGCGCGCGCGCTCGACGGCATCGCGCGCCGCCTTGTGCATTGCGATCGGATCATTGCCGTTCACCGTCACGCCGGGCATCTGGTATGCGACGGCGCGCTGCGCGATATTGGAGACGGCGGTGCCGTAGGCGTATTTGGTGTGCTCGGCATAGCCGTTGTTCTGGCACACGAAAATCACCGGCAGCTTCCAGATCGAGGCCATGTTCAGCGATTCGTGGAAGGCGCCGATATTCGACGCACCGTCGCCGAAATAGGCCACGGCCACGCGCGGCTCGCCGCGAATTTGCGCCGCGAGCGCAAGACCGTTCGCAATCGGCATCGAACTGCCCACGATGCCCGTGGTAACCATCACGCCGGAGGCGGGATGGGTCACGTGCATCGGTCCGCCCTTGCCCTTGCAGGTGCCCGTCACGCGCCCTCCGAGCTCGGCCCAGAGTTGCTTGAGCGGCACACCCTTGGCGATCATGTCGTGAACACCGCGGTAAATCGTGCAAATGTAGTCGTCGTCGGTGAGGCACACGGACATCGCCGAGGGGATCACTTCCTGACCCCGCGGCGAGTAATACGGCATCACGAGCTTGCCGGACTTGATGACGGCACGAAAGCGCTCATCGTTCTGCTTGATGAGTGCCATCCGCCGGTAGATGTCGACCAGGACTTCGCTGCTGGGCGGCTGATAGGCATTCATTCGTCACTCTCCTGTGTCACCAGATCTTGGGCGCGCCGCTCGCATGGAGCGCCGCGATGTAACCGAACACGAACGACGCGCCGATGCTGCTGCCGGCACCGGGGTAGCACCGTCCGACCACGGACGCGGTGCAGTTACCGGTGGCGTACAACCCCGGAATGTGCGAGCCATCCTCTTTCAGCACGCGCGCGAATTCGTCGGTCACAAGGCCGCCTGCCGTCCCGACGTCGCCGGGGTACATGCGTACGGCGTAGAAAGGACCCTCCTCGATCGGCCCCAGATTAGGGTTCGGCTTGATCGTCGGATCGCCGTGACAGCGGTCGAAGGCTCGCGAGCCGCGGCCGTAGTCTTCATCGACGCCGGTCTTGCAGAAACCGTTGAAGCGGTCGACTGTTTCGAGCAGACCGGCACGGTCGATATTGCATTTCGCCGCGAGTTCGTCGAGGGTATCGGCCTTGATCATGTAGCCGCTGTCGAGCCATTGCTGCGGAACCTGGCCCGGCATCGCCGTGCCCCACGGGTAGTACTTGCGCTGGCGGCTGTCCATGACGACCCACGCCGGCACCGCCTTGCCCGTCTCCTTGTGGCGCTGGTACATGCGTTGGCCGATTTCCATATAGGCGCCCGCCTCGTCGCAGAAGCGCTTGCCGTCTTGGTCGACCATGATCGAAAACGGCAGCGAGAGATCGAGGTGGTGCATGAACGGCAGCGGAGAGCCATCGGGCGCACGTGCGCCTTCCGGCAGCTCCTCGTTGGGTCCGAGCGACGTCACGACCCACCACGCTTCCTCCATGCAATCCACCGCCCCGCCGAGGGCGATGGCGGCTTCGAGGATTTCGCCGGTGTCGCCCGGATTCGCATTCGTCCAGTCCGCCGACGACGGCTGCGGCTGATATTTGCGCCGCATTTCCGCGTTGCGCGAAAAGCCGCCCGTGTTGAGGAGCACGCCCTCACGCGCGCGCACCCGCAATTCGCGGCCGCTGCGGACGGCAATGACGCCGGTCACTCGCCCGTCCTCGACGATGAGCTCGCGCACGGGCGTATCTGTCCAAATCGGCACGTTCGCGCGCAGCGCCATTTGCAGCATGCGCCCCTGAATTGCGGCGCCGTTCGAGACGAGCTCCTTGCCGGTGAGCTTCTGATAGAGCATGCGCCCGCCCAGTTGCATCGCCTTGCGCTTGCCCCCCCACGTGCGCTTCATGAGAAAGAGCTGCGGGTACTCGTTCGAGTTGGCCGGCATCGCCGGGCCTTTGTAGCGCGACAGGCGCGGCCCCCACTCGCCCAGCTCTTTCAGGTCGAAGAGCTTCGCCAGCAAAGAACGGCCACGCGGTTCGCCGCCCGGCAGCGTGTCGTAGTAGTCCGACCAGCCATCGGCGTATTCGAACTGCATGCCGTGCTGTTCTAGAAACTCGGCCATGATTGGGCCGGTGCGCAAATATGCTTCACGCCGCGCTTCGGAGGTGCCCGGACCTCGATACGTCACCGCGGCATCGAAGTACTGGCGCGCGCGCTCATACGAATCGCTGACACCGTGCCGCTTCATCACGTGATTGTTCGGCAGCCACCAGACCCCCCCCGAATAACCGGTCGAGCCGCCCACCTTTGCCTGCTTCTCGATGATGAGCGCTTCCTTGCCCGCCGACCTGCAGGCGAGCGCCGCACACATCGAACCGCCGCCGCTGCCGACCACCACGAAATCGTAGGTTGCGTCCCAGGTCGCCGACATCACTCCTCCTGCGCGATGAATTCGCGCAGCGCGCGATGGAAGTTCGACACCGACGTTTCCTGCAGCGGATTCGTGCGCGATCCCTTGAAGCCGCGCGACTTCATACCCTGCTGCACGTTCGTCATGTTCTGGAAGTCCTGCCACAGAATCAGCCCGAAGTTTTCGAGCGCGTTTTGTTTCCAGTCGTCCACGCCGTAGTAGAACTCACGCGCGAGCGGGGGCTCCGCGCCCGGCGCGAAGCGCTGCAGCGACCATATGTCGTAGATGCATGAATCGGGATTGTCGCCATCCGGCCGCGCGCGATAAAAGAGCGCACCGTCCGGGTACGGGAGAAAGACAAGGTTCGGGAAGACGTGCCAGTCCGCGCCCGCGCGGCCCAGTTGCTCGAAAGAGATCTCGGGCCAGCCCGCGCCCTCGGCGATGGCTGCTTCACGCTGGAATTCCATCGCTTTCGCCAGCACTTCGAACTGGTTGCCCGACGGCGACATCTCGTGCATCAACCGCTTCGCCGCTTCGTAGTCACGCGCGGTGTTGATGGCCTTCAGCGTCTCCTCCATGACCCGGAAAAAATTGACGAGCCCCTGGCGCACATCTTCCGGCATGGGCTTGCCCGTCCGGGGCGACGGCGCGCCGATCATGCGCGTGGCCGTCGAATAGCCGAACATCCCATGGCGGCCATAGGCGAAGCTTCGCGTCACGTCGTCGCCCGCCACGTCGAGCAGTTGCGGATGCGTTGCGGCGACGTGATAGCCCTCGTTGAACGCTTCCAGTGCGACCTTCCAGTTGCAAGGCAGGCGAATCGACTTGTACCAGCGGTAACGCATCTTCTCGAACTCGAAGCAGTTCGTGATTTCGGGCACCGGGTCGAGAAACTTCGCGAGCGGCTCGGCGCCGGGGTCCATATTGATGAACACGAAGCCACCCCATGTGTCCACCAGGACGGGCGTGAGACGCAAGTCGCCATCGGTCATCTCGGGGCAACCGGCCCAGTCGTCGCGGTCGAGCACGCGCGCCACGCTGCCGTCGAGATTCCACTGCCAGCCGTGATAGGCGCAGTGGAACTTTGCGGCCTTGCCGCAGCCGTTCGTCAAACGGCGACCGCGATGTTGGCAGACGTTGAAATAAGCCTTGATTTCATCCGCCGCCGTGCGTACCACGATGATCGACTCGCCGGCCACATCGAAGGTGACGTAGTCTCCGTTGTTCGGAATTTCCTCGAGACGGCAGGCGACTTGCCACACACGCGGCCACAGGCGCGCGTTCTCCCGCTCCAGGAAAGACTTCGACAGGTAACTGTCCTTCGGCACAAAATCGACGCGGACCGTATGTTCCCCCGGGTTGGGACTTCTGTTACCCATTGATATCTCCTTCGTGATATGGCCGGCGTAGGCGCCAGTTCCGACTTGTTATGTGCTGACCGCGATCGAAGCCAATATGCAACTATCGGTCCAATTTGCATGAACGGCGTTCAGATGCTAGGCTTCCCCTCGGAGCGATGTCAATCCGTGCGAACGTCAATCGAGCGCCGCGGTTAGCGCCGGCACGGCTTCGAAAAGGTCGGCCGCGAGTCCGTAGTCGGCT
Organism: Trinickia symbiotica; assembly: GCF_002934455.1. Lineage (GTDB taxonomy): Bacteria > Pseudomonadota > Gammaproteobacteria > Burkholderiales > Burkholderiaceae > Trinickia > Trinickia symbiotica. Next base: position 201,939 of record NZ_PTIR01000003.1, read on the forward strand.
ACCTGAAAGATCGGCGCCTCGCTGTCCTTGTTGATCGCGACAATGACCTTCGAATCCTTCATGCCGGCGAGGTGCTGAATGGCCCCGGAGATGCCCACGGCGATATACAACTGCGGCGCGACGATCTTGCCGGTTTGACCCACCTGATAATCGTTCGGCACGAAGCCGGCGTCCACCGCCGCGCGTGACGCGCCGACCGCAGCGCCGAGCTTGTCCGCGAGCGCGTCGAGCAGCTTGAAGTTCTCGCCGTTGCCCATTCCCCGGCCGCCCGAAACCACGATGCTGGCTGCCGAGAGTTCCGGACGGCTCGACTTCGTCAGTTCCTGGCCGATGAAGCGGGCCCTATCGAAGGCCGGCGCCGGCGCAACCGCCCGTGAGGGCGCAGCCGCGGCGCCCGTGGCCGCCGCCTCGAAAGCCGTCGGGCGAATCGTGACGACCTTGATTACGTCGGCGGATTGAACCGTCGCGAGTGCGTTGCCGGCGTAGATGGGCCGCACGAAGACATCGGGCGCCTTGATGGCGACGACATCGGAGATCTGCGCGCTATCGAGCAGCGCCGCCACACGCGGCATGAAGTTCTTGCCCACCGCAGTGGACGCGGCGATGACGTGCGTATAGCCGTTGGCCAGCGAAACGACGAGCGAGGCCAGGTTTTCCGGGAGCGCGTGCGCATAGTGGGGCGCATCCGCGACGAGCACCTCTGCGACGCCGGCGATGTTCGCGGCTTGCGCCACCACCGCCGATACGCCGTGGCCGGCTATCAGCACGTGAATGTCGCCGCCCACTGCGTCCGCGGCCGTAATCGCGCTCAACGTGGCGCGGCTGAGGCTTGCCTGGTCGTGTTCCGCGATAACGAGAATAGTCATGATCAGATCACCTTCGCTTCGTTTCGAAGCTTTTCAATCAGTGCTGCAACGTCCGGAACCATCATGCCGCCCTTGCGCGCCGGCGGTTCGGTCACTTCCAGAACCTTCAGACGAGGCGCGACGTCGACAGCCAGTGCCTCGGGGCTCAGCGTCTCCATCGGTTTTTTCTTTGCTTTCATGATGTTGGGCAGCGTCACATAACGCGGACTGTTCAGGCGCAGATCCGTTGTGACAACGGCCGGCAGATCGAGTGCGACGCGCTCGAGTCCGCCGTCGATTTCACGCGTGACGGCCAGTTGCTGACCGTCCACTTCCACCTTGAACGCAAATGTCGCTTGGGGCCAGCCGAGCAGCGCGGCGAGTTTCTGGCCGGTCTGGCCGGCATCGTTGTCGATGGCCTGCTTGCCGAGCAGCACCAGTTGGGGGTTTTCGCGCGCGGCTACGGCGGCCAGCAGCTTGGCGACGGCGAGCGGCTGTAGTTCTGCCTCGCTTTGCACCAGCACGGCGCGATCCGCCCCCATGGCGAGTGCTGTGCGCAAGACTTCCTGCGATTGCGCCGTTCCCGCGGAGACCACGACGACCTCGCTCGCCATCCCCGCTTCCTTGAGGCGCACCGCCTCTTCCACGGCAATCTCGTCGAACGGATTCATGGCCATTTTGACGTTGGCCAGATCGACGCCCGAACCGTCGGACTTCACCCGAGGTTTCACGTTGTAGTCAATGACGCGCTTCACCGCGACCAGTATCTTCAATTTGACGCTCCGAACGATTTACTGAACAATGTTCGATATTCTGAACTCATCTTTTTGCCGCTGTCAACGACAAGAAAGAGGAAGGTGTCGCGCGCCAGAGGATTCGACGCCCTCGGTCAACACCAAGGAGGCAACAGTGAAGCTTTATCGATGCGAGCGGTTCGAAGGCATTGCGGGTCTCGCGTTATGCGAGGAGCCCGATCCCCCGCCGCCCCGCGGTCATCAGGTGCTGGTTCAGGTGAATGCCAGTTCGCTGAATTTTCGCGAGCTGCTGCTGATGAACGGCGCGTTCCGCGACTGGATGTCGCCGAACTTCATCCCGGCATCAGATGGCGCGGGCGTCGTGCTTGCCATTGGCGAACACGTGCGGCGCTTCCGGCCAGGGGACCGCGTCATGGCCAACTTTGCCGAGAACTGGCACGGCGGCGCGCGTCCGCGGCACGCAGACACATTGGGCCGCGGCGCCATCGTCGAAGGCATGCTTCGAGAGAGGGTCGTGCTGAGCGAGGAAGAACTGGTCGCCGTGCCGGACCATCTCTCCGACGAGGAGGCCGCTACCCTGCCTTGCGCGGCGCTCACCGCGTGGAATGCGCTTTGCCAGCATGCGCCGTTGCTGCCCGGCCAGACCGTGCTCGTACAAGGTACGGGTGGCGTATCGATCTTCGCGTTGCAACTCGCGCGTCTGTTTGGCGCGCGCGTGATCGCCACCTCGTCGAGCGATGCCAAGTTGAAGCGCCTCGTCGAGCTCGGCGCCGACGCCACGATCAACTATCGCGAGACGCCGCGATGGGACGAGGCCGTGCTCGCGCTCACCGCAGGCCAGGGGGTCGACCTCGTCGTGGAAGTGGGCGGCGCAGCGACGTTCCCGCAATCCGTCGCGGCAACGCGGGACAGCGGGCGAATCAGCGTCGTGGGCATGCTGAGCGGCGCCCCCTCGCCCGGCGACGGATTCTTCATGCGCGGATTGTCCATTGCAACGATTCGCGTGGGCTCGCGCCAGGACTTCGAGATCATGAACCGCGCCATCGGCCTGCACAAACTCAGGCCAGTCATCGACTCCGTCTACGGCTTTGCCGACGTGCCAGCCGCGCTGCGCCGCCTCGAAAGTCAGCAGCATTTCGGCAAGATCGTCATTCGCCACCGATAGGCGGCTTTTCACAATTCGCAGAGGCATTCATGAAGATCTTTTCACTGGAAGGACAAGTCGCCCTCGTCACCGGTGCGTCACGCGGGCTTGGGTTTGCGATGGCGAGCGCGCTGTCATCCGCAGGCGCAACCGTCGTCCTCTGTGCACGCTCACGCGCAAATCTCGAGGCCGCCGAGGCGTCGATCCGCAAGGCGGGCGGCAACGTCGACATCGAGCCTTTCGACCTGACCGATCAAACCGCGATCGGCAACGGCGTGCGCAACGTTCTCGCGCGTCACGGACGCATCGATGTGTTGCTCAACAACGCAGGCATTTGCGAATGGAGCGATTTCGAGCAATCCACGCTCGAAATGTGGCACCGCACGATGCAGATCAACGTCACCGCAGCCTACCTGCTCGCGCAGGCCGTGTCCGGACCGATGATCGAACGCGGACGAGGTCGCATCATCAATGTGGGCTCGTACGTCTCGGTGCTTGGGCGCGAGAAATTGCAGGCCTATGTTGCCAGCAAACATGCGCTGGCGGGTCTCACCAAATCGCTCGGTGCGGAGCTCGGGCGCCACGGCATCCTCTGCAATGGCATCTGCCCCGGCTACTTCATGACCGATATGGCTGAACCCGTCACCTCGAATCCACAGATGAAAGAAATCGTCCGCTCGCATATTTCCGTCGGACGCTGGGGACGCCCCGAGGAACTCGGCGGCGCCGCCGTATTCCTCGCCTCCGAAGCGAGCTCCTATATGAACGGCCACATGCTGATGGTCGACGGCGGCGTCTCGGAGATTCTCAGCTTTTCGATGTCGGTCGTATAGCTGCGACGCGCCGCCTCGACAGCAAAGCACTTTGCTTAACGCGTTGCCGCAGGCCGATCACACACCCTTCGATTTCTCGGCGGCGAGCGCGATGCTGTTTCGGACGGCGGCCCGTTCGGGCCTGGCCGACGCAGTCCGCAGCAAGAAGTGCGACAGCGACGGGATCAGGACGAGCGCGCCGATCATGTTGCCGACGAACATGAAGGTCAGCAAGATTCCCATGTCAGCCTGGAATTTGATGGGCGACCACGCCCAGGTAACGACACCCGCGGCCAGCGTGACGCCCACCAGCGCCACGACCTTGCCTGTGAACTGCACGGCTCGACGGTATGCCTCGCGCAGCGGCAATCCGGCACGCTGATAGTTGAGCTGGACGGACAACAAGTAGAGCGCGTAGTCGACGCCGATCCCAACCCCCAGGGCGATCACGGGCAATGTCGCGACCTTGACGCCAATGCCCAGCATGACCATCAGTGCTTCGCACATGACCGATGTAATGACGAGCGGCACCAGTGCGACCACGGCGGCACGCCAGCTACGGAACGTGATCAAGCAAAGCAGGATGACAGCCGCATAGACCAGCAGCAACATGCGTTGATTCGCTTCCTTGACGACGATGTTCGTCGCCGCATCGATGCCTGCGGAGCCCGCTGCCAGCAGGAACTGATGAGTCGGGTTCTTGTGCGAATCCGCGAAACGCTGTGCCGCGTCGAGCACCCGGTTGAGCGTCGCCGCCTTGTGGTCAGTCAGGTATGCGATGACGGGCATCGTGTTACAAGCCGGGCTGATGAGATCGGGGCGATCGAGCAGCACCTGGAAGAGAGAGCGATTGAGGATCGCGGGCGTCCGGTTGATCGTGTACCACTTCGGATAGCCCTCGTAAGCGCCGGACGTGATCAGCCGAGTGAGCGATGCGGCCGAACTCGTGGTTTGCACGCCGCGCACATCTTGCAGTGCCATCTCGAGACGATCGACATCGGCCAGCATCTGATAGTGATCCGCATCGCAATTGGTCAACGACGATTTGCCGATCACCACGAACATATCGCTCGACAGGCCGTAGTGGCCATTGATGAACGCATTGTCACGGTTGTAAAGCGAATCGGCCCGCAATTCCGGCGCCCCCGCATCCAGATCGCCGATCTGCAAGCGCTCACTGACGGCGAATCCTGCTCCCGCCAACAGCAGTGCCACTACAATCGCCGCCAAAGCCCAACGCCGTTCGGTGAAGCGATCCAGCACACTCCATAGTCTCGCGATACGCGAGCGGCCACGTTGCTCGTCGGCCTCTTCGATCAGCGTGCGCTGCGCGGCCACCGGGCTGACACCAAAATACGAGAGCAATACCGGCAACAGCAGAAGATTCGTGAAGACAAGCACACCCACGCCGATACTGGCTGTCAAGGCCAAGTCCTTGATGACCGGGATATCGATGATGGTCAGCACGGCAAAGCCCACCATGTCGGCCATAAGTGCCGTCAGGCCCGCGAGGAAAAGCCGCCGGAAGGTGTAGCGTGCTGCTACATATTTATGCGTGCCCCGCCCGACATCCTGCAAGATGCCATTCATTTTCTGGGCGCCGTGCGATACGCCAATAGCAAACACCAGGAATGGCACGAGGACCGAGTACGGATCGATGACAAGCCCCAGCGCCGTCACAATGCCAAGCTGCCAGAGCACGGCGACGAGCGAGCAGGCGACCACCAGAAAGGTGCTGCGCGGGCAACGCGTATAAAAGAAGATCACGCAAAGCGCGATAGCCGCCGCGACGCCAAAGTAAGTCATCACTTGCTTTAGGCCATCGATCAGGTCGCCGATCAGCTTGGCAAAGCCGACGATGTGGATGCGGACGTTGCCGTTTTGCTGGGCGCGCACCATGTCGTCGAGCAAGTGCGAGAGCTGTGCATAGTTGATGGGCTGGCCTGCCGCGTCCCGCTCGAGCAGCGGCACCACGATCATGCTCGACTTGAGGTCGTTGGCGACGAGCGAGCCGGTGATGCCCGCCCGCGCAATGTTGCTTCGCAGCGCGTCGATCGACGCGGCCGAGCCGTTGTACGTCGACGGCATGACCGGGCCACCCGCATAGCCTTTTTCAGTCACGATGTTCCAGCGCACCGCCGGCATCCAGATCGATTTGACCCACGGCCGGTCGACCCCGGGCATCAGGAATACGGTATCGTTGATTTTCCTCAATGCCTCGAGATAGGCGGGATCGTAAATGTCTCCGCGCGTGTTCTCGACCACGATGCGCAGGCTATTGCCGAGCCCTTTCAAATCGCCCTTGTTTGCCACGTAGTTCCGGATATACGGGCTGGACTGCGGGATCATTTTTTCGAAGCTGGCGTTGATCTGCAGTCCGGTCGCCACCTTGTAGCCGAAAAACACCGACAGCACCGCACACAACAGGATCAGCGCGAACCGATGATTGAAAACCAGCCGCTCGAGCGCATTGCCGGACTTGGCGTCGAACGCGGCAAGGTCCCGGACTACGGGCATGGAATTGATCTGCTCACTGCTGTTGCCGGCCATCTTGGGCTCCCCTCTCCCGCGGTTCACTTGAGTACAGCAATGCTTTTCACCCCACCTGAGCCCACGGCCACCAGGCCGCCGCGCTCAAGACTCGTACCGTCCCACAGTGACCACGGCTGACCTGGCACGTCTGCCGCGCTGAAGCTCGCGCCGCCGTCCGTGCTGATCAGGATACGGCCGTCCTGGCCGAGCAGCGCAAGCCGCCCATCAGCGAGCCGCACGCCGCCGAGCAGACTCGATTCGTCAGGAATGCCAACTTTCGTCCAGGTCTGCCCGCCGTCGACGCTGCGGAGCGCATTGCCGCGCAAACCATAGAGAATCATGTTCTCGGGTGTACCGAAGATGCCGAAAAAGCTGCCCTTGTAAGGCACGGTCAGCTTCACGAACTGCTGCCCGGCCGCATCGAGGCGCATGACGAGGCCCTGCTCGCCGACGATGTACAACGTGCTGCCGATCCTGCGTATCGCATGCAGGTTCAGCGCGTCCTGTTCGTTTTCGGTGCGGTCGAACCACGGCGTCCAACTCGCACCGCCATCGTCAGTTCTAAAGATGACGTTGAACGAGCCGATGATGTAGCCGGTGCGCTCGTTGTCGAACCAAACCGAAAGGAAGGGGCGTCCGGGGCCGTCATTGACAAAGCGTTTGGCTTCTTCGAGCGCTGCGGCGATCTTGGGGTTCGACTGGTCCTGCTTTTCGTAGTAGGCCAACATCAGGGCAGCCGCCGATCTGCCGTCGAGTTGTTTGACCCAGGATGCCCCGCCGTCCGCGGTATGCAATACGATGCCATCCTGACCCGTCGCCCAGCCTGAGCTTGGCGACGCGAAGTACACGGCCACCAGGTCAGAACTCACCGGTGCGGGGGCTTGCCGCCAGCTCGCGCCGTTGTCATCGGACAAGACGATCAGTCCACGCAAGCCGACAGCAACCAGCCGGCTTCCGGCATGCGCAACTGCAAGCAAAGGCGCGCTTCCGGCACGCGGGTTCGCCGCCGCCGGCGTGTCGATCGGATCGGCGAATGCCGCCAGCGACGGCTCGGCGACAGCTAGCGCGAGCGCGAGCAGTGCCGCGTTCAAATACATTCGGCGCATCATGTCTCCTGTCGATCAAAGTCAGCTTGAGGGCTGACTCTGGTCCCATGCAAAGCTGCCGTCCATCTCAGCACAGGCGGTATGCAGCGGGAAAAACCCGCTGCATATCGCCCGTGGTGGGTCGTGCTGTCGACGACTCGCTCAACTGAACGGGAATCAGTCGAGCCGATTTGAATCAACGAATGCCGGTGGACTGCATCCGTTCAGGCGTGAAATAGCTGCTCGGAAAATCGACATTGAAGAAGATACCTGCCGTGTCCGAGGGATGACTGCCCAGCAGATATACGCCGCTGTTGAAGTCGAAGAACCAGTTTCCGAGCGAATATGGGATCTTCGTGTCATATGCCGGTACCGTGTCTTCGAATCCGCCTCGATACAGTTTGCCTGCCTGGTCGTACGCGTCCATCATGCCGCCGCCCAAATCCTCGTCCGTATAGAGGATCTTCTTGCTGTAGAGGTGCCGCGCGCCGGGTTTGAGCGTCAATTCGATCACGCGGACTCGATGCAGCTCCCAACGGATCTGATTGGCGTTCGGGAAATGCGGCGTCAGCATTTCTTTGTCCGGGACCGCGTATTCCCACTTGTACCCGTTATACGGAATATACATTTCCCGGGTACCCAGCAATTTGGCCTTCCAGCGATCCAGCTTGCCGTACATCAACTGGATATCGTCCATGGTAATCACGCCCGAGTAGCCGGGATTGGGCGTGTCGTAGGCGAGATCGGGGGCAACGCGGGTGCGCCGCTGACCTGGCGCATACTCCCACCCCGGCCAGTCGCGCGAACTCGACATGTAGTTCCAAAAGAGCGTGGTATCGCCCTTCAGGCGCGCGGGTGCGGCGTAGTCATTCTGAACCTGGTACCAGACACCGTCCGTTTTCTTGAACCCGTCCCGGCCCAATGCCGGATCGTAGTAGGGAAAATAAAGGCTGCTCTTGAACGAGCCCGTCAGCACAGGATTGCCCGAACTATCCATCAGCCAGGTGTTGACGAAGTTCTTATGCTTGGTGCCGACGAACCGCATGATGTAGTTGTAGAGCGCTTCCTCGCCCGTCTTTGGGATCGGGAATGGAACGCAGCCAAAGGCGTCCTCGATATCCTGTCCGCCATCCGCCAGCTTCGCCTTGACTGCATTGATCTTGCAATTCTCACCGAACCACGCGGGAAACGACACGCTGCGATGCGTCGGATAGACGAGCATCTTGTAATCGGGATAGCGCTTGAAGAGTTCCTTGGACGACTCGCTCAGCTTGTCCGCGTACTGCTGCCAGTTCTGAGCGGTGATCGTCAAAATCGGCTTTTCGCCGGCAAACGGATCGGCCCATTTGCCGCTATTCGGTTTGAAGTCCGCGGGCGGCTGCGTGATGCCGCCCGTATACGCCGGAATCTGGCCGTCCGCGCTGCCCGCCGCCTCTGCGCCGAAAACCGTGAGTTCAGTGCCGAGTTTCGCCGCTTCGTCCGCCGATACTGCCGCGTAGACATGGCAACCATAGGTGACGGCGATCGAGGCAGCCGTCAGTAACTTTGCGATCTTCATTTGCAAATTTCCTGTGAAGTCCCGGGTGATCAGCTCTTCTTCAAAGCGTGGTCTGGTACGTGATGCCGAACCAGCCTTTATCCGAATAGGGCGCGCCGTTGACATTGGTCGCCGTGCGCTTCCAGTTCGTGTAACCGGTGTAGGTGAAATTCACGATGTGCTTGTTGTGGATGGTGAATTGCAGGCCCGCTTGGTAGATGTTGCTGCCCTGGTTGCCGCCATCGACAGTCGGCGTATTGCCATGAATGTTCCATTGTACGAAGAGCGGCAGGTCGAGATCCACACCGGGGAACACCTGATTCCAGTGGGGTGTGAACGAAACACCGAACGTATAGAAATTCCTCGTCGCGCAACCGAGCGCGACCGCGTCGGGCGCCGACGTGCATGCCGCGGAGTAACCGGGCGCGTTGAAGTTCTGCGCACCGGAGGTCACCTTGATCAGGTGCGCCGCAGCAATTTCCATTGCAAGCGGCGCCTCGTTCCAAAGGAACGACTTGCCCAGGTAGGTCGTCGTATTGAGCAGCGCGTGTAGTGTATCGCCACGCGCCCCTTCGAGCGAACCCGGCGAGCCGCTGCCGGCCGACGACAAAGGCGTATTGCGGCGATACGAGACTTCCGCGCCAACCGCCGTGCCGGCAATCTGACTGTTCACACCGATGCCGAGCAGCTGGACCTTGTTCGCGTAGATATCCTCGGTGGTGAAATTGGCCGGATTGAACTGATCGAACCACGGCGTCTTGTAAGTGAACCGTCGGTAGGTCAATTCAACGGTGCTCGAAAATTTTTCGAGGCGGTATTTGGCCTCCACGCCGATGTCGCCTATGTCGCCCTGCGGTCCCTTGCGGTTGAAGATCGGGAAGGTCCCCGCGTACGCGGAGATTGGCGGACCGTAGTTGATCGAATCCGACCCACCGAAATAGGTGCCGCCTTCGGGATACCGGTCCGGCAGCCATTCGAATGAGTAGTAGCCGCTCAACTGTAACTTGTTCGTCACTTGGGCCGAGGCGGCCACTTGCCCCGTAGGCAGCGACAATTCCTTCAGCGATGCACCAGGGCTTTGCGTCGCCGCGATCAGGTTCTGCGGCGCCTGCGACACGGCGACCGAGTTGACACCGCCCACGCTGCCGATCAGCGACTGCCCCCAGATTTGCGCGAGACGGCCTACCTTGATGTCGATCGGCACGTGACCCGCGTTGACGGTGGTGAAGCCGAACGCGTCGCGCACTTCGGCAGACGGCCCGATGTAGTACTTCTTGATGTAGCCGGTGTAGTTGTTCCCCGGATAGTTAGCGACGTTCTGCAGGCCCGGCGCGCTCTTGTCCTTGCCGGAATAAGCGGCGTCATACCAGCCCGCGATGCTGAAGCGGAAGCCTGTCGTTTCCTTGTACTTGAAGTCGAATTCGCTCGTGATGTCGAGCCGCGCGAGCATGGTCTGGTAGCGCTTGAAGGTGTTGTCGCCTTCGTCGTAGGACGGGTTGTTCGCGATCGTCGGATTCAGTCCTTGCAGCCGCACGCCGTAGTTCGCGCGCAGCGTGGTGTCCAAGTCCATCTGGATGTCCGGATTCGGCGTGGTGATCGTAAACGCATGCGCCATGCTCGCGAAGCCCCCGCACAGGCCAGCCAGCAGCATCGCTTCAAGGCTGCGCCTAAGCGCAACGCCGCCTTTCACAGTCGATTTCATCTTGTCTCCTCTGATTCGGAATCCACTCGGACGCGTCACTCTCTTTCCCGCGCATTTGACCGAAGCTTTTCAATCGGTGCGTCTTTTAGAATGTTGTTCAGCATCGTAAATGCGCCGTCGATGGAGTGTCAATAGTGTTTTCCAGTAGAGAACCCTCGTCGCGCGGGCAGCGAGCGAGGCTCGCAGCGCAGGCCTTTGCGACTGCGGCTTGGTCAATGGAAGCGCTGCGATACAGGGAGTGCGCGTGCTGCGCACTAAGCGGGGCCCCCAAACAGGGCACCGAAAGAAAGCGGTGAGCGAGAGCGGCACGGCGCGGCTCGAGCGCGCCTTAAGCGCGCCTCGCCCGGCGCGCGAAACGGCTCGCCGCGCTGACGCTATTTCACCTCCCAGACCAGCGGCAGGTGATAGAGCGTGCCGTTCACGCCGCCGTGAACCCCCGCCTTCTCGCCTGGCTTGATCTGGAAATCAGGGATGCGCTTCAGCCATTCCTGCAGGAAGACCTTCAGCTCCACGCGGGCTAGAAACGAACCCGGGCAGCGATGCGGACCGTTGCCGAAGGTCGAATGAATCGGCGTCGGACGAGAGAAGTCCACGGTGAGCGGGTCGTCGAACTTCCTTTCGTCGAGGCCATGCAGCGTGGTCGGCATGATGATCATGTCGCCCTCTTTGAGCTGCACGCCCTTATATTCGAAATCGTGAGTGATCCGCCGTCCTTGGTTCACCACCGGGAAACGCCGCAGAAGCTCGTCAACAGCTTTTTGCGTCAGTGCGGGATTGTCGACGAGCTGCTTGCGGTGCGCGGGGCTACCGGCGAGGAAGCGTGCGATGAAGCCCATTGCGGAGGCGACCGTGTCCAGCCCGCCGATCAGTACCAGCCCGCACAGGCCTCTCACCTCTTCGTCGGTCAACGGCCGTCCGTCGATCTTCGAGTGGACGATCTTGCTGATCAGGTCATCGCCCGGATTCGCGCGCCGTTCAGCGATCTTCACCCCCAGATACTGGAAGATCGCGCCAAGCGCGGCGAGTTTCTCATTGGCATCGGACGGCCGCACCATCTTGTCCGCCAGGCTCAACAGGTATTCGCGATCTTCAGGGGGCAGCGCCACCATGTTCATGAAAATGCCGATCGGCAAATGCTGTGCAAAGCCCGAAACGAACTCGACCTCGCCCTTCGGGTAGAAGCCCTCGATCAGTTCGATCGCCATTTCGCGTGCCTTCTCTTCGAGCTTGCTGATCGCTTGAGGCATGAAGGCGGGTGCAATCAGCGAGCGATAGGCCGTGTGCTGCGGCGGATCGAAGAAGATGGGCGCCAGCGGCTGATGCTCCACGAGCGGCACGGTCAGCTGCTTGGATGAGAAGTTCTCGTAGTCTTTGAGGATGTGATAGATGTCGTCGCCGCGCGTCGCGATCCAGTGACCGCCGTTGCGCGGCGTCCAGAAGATGTCGGGGATGCCCTCCGCGTGCAGCTTCTTCAGCGAGAGGTGATAGTCATCCTCGGCGCCCGGCGGATCATAGATATCCACATCGACCACCCGTTCGGGTGACACGTGTGCGGGGACCGGTGCCCGTTCCGACGTGCTGGCGTGACTGGCTGCTGACATAGGGTGTCTCCTTTTTTCGATCGATCAGACCATTCGTGAACCGTGCTTAGAGGAAGGCGCCGTACAACTCGACGTGATGTTCGGTGTTACCCCACGTCATATCGATGCAGGTGAGACGCTTCACGTACCAGCCGATCGCGAGTTCGTCTGTCATGCCCATCCCCCCATGAAGCTGGACTGCCTGCTGTGCGACGTATCGGGCGCTCTTGCCGATCAGCGCCTTTGCAGCGGTGACCGCACGGTGCGCCGCCTGCTCATCGTCATCGCCTAGCTTCGCTGCCGCGAAATAGACGATCGATTTGGCCTGCTCGACTGCGCTCAGCATGTCCGCGGCACGATGCTGCAACGCCTGGAATTTGCCGATCGGCGAACCGAACTGCTTGCGCGTGCGCAGATAGTCGAACGTGAGATCGGTCAGCCGCGACATCGCCCCCACCGCTTCGGCGCAGAGCGCGAAAATGCCCTGATCGACGATCCATTCGAGCAAGGGGTAGCCTTCATCGACGGCGCCGATGACCGCCTGCGCGTCGACGCGTACGCCGTCGAAAACGACCTCGGCGACACGCTGCCCGTCGAGCGCCGGAAAACCCTTTACGCTCACACCTGGCGCCCGCGCATCGACCGCGAAAAGCGTGATGCCATGCTTGTCCGTCTGCTCGCCCGAGGTGCGTGCGGACACCAGCAGGATGTCAGCGCTGTCGCCGTGCAGCACGACGCCCTTTCGCCCCGTCAGGATGAACCCGCCACTCGTTGGCTCGGCCGTGGTCGCGACGCTCCACAAATCGAAACGCGCGCCAGGCTCGAGCGTCGCCAACGCCGTCTTCAGGCTGCCGTCCGCGAGCCCCTCGAGCATCTGCGCTTTGCGCGCCTCGTGCCCGGCACGCCCGATCAGCTTCGCGCCGATCACCGCGGACGACAGAAACGGTTCCAGCACCAGTCCGCGCCCAAACGCTTCCGCCACGAGCATCGTCTCCACCGGCCCAGCCCCGAGGCCGCCGTGCTCCGACGGTATGTTCAGCGCCAGTACGCCCATCTCGGCCAGCGTGGACCAGTGCGCGTCCGACCAGCCCTGCGGGGTAGCCGCCAGACGGCGCCTCGCCTCGAAGTCGTACTCCTTCTCGACGAAACGGCCGACCACATCGGCCAGCATCTGTTCTTCTTCAACCAGCGTGAAGTCCATGGCGTGCCCTCAGATGCCCAGCGCCTGTTTGGCGATGATGTTTTTCTGCACTTCCGTCGAACCGCCGTAGATCGAGATCTTGCGCCAGTCCAGATAGTGCGCGGCGAGCGAGTTGAGCAGTTCGCCGTTGGCCGTCTCGCCCTGCCAGTCCGCCTCGAGCGCTTCGCTCACGAAAGGCACCGCGTAAGGGCCCGCGCACTCCATGATCAGCTCGGTCAGTTGCTGCTGAATCTCTGAACCGCGAATCTTAAGCACGGACGCTTCCGGTCCGATGGGGCGCCCTGCCGTCTCGGCCGAGACGACACGCAAGAGCGACCATTCGTGCGCAATCAGGTCGATTTCCACACTGGCGATCCGATCGCGAAAGCGGATGTCCTCGATAAGCGGCTTGCCATGCTTGCGTTCGACGCTCGCAATCTCCTTGAGACGGCGCATGAAGCGCTTGCAGTTGCCAAGGCCGGCGATGTTGGTGCGCTCATGACCAAGCAGATACTTCGCGATCGACCAGCCGCGATGCTCCTCGCCGACTAAATTGCTCACCGGAACCACCACGTTGTCGAAGAACACTTCATTGACGTCGTGGCCTCCATCCAGCGTGCGGATGGGCCGCACGGTGATGCCGGGCGTCGCCATGTCGATGAGCAGGAACGAGATGCCTTCCTGCGGGCGCCCGCCGGCATCCGTGCGCACGAGGCAGAAGATCCAGTTTGCCCATTGCGCAAACGACGTCCAGATCTTCTGGCCGTTGACGAGGTAGCAGGCCTGACCGTCGCGCTCGATGCGTTCCGCACGGGTCTTGAGCGACGCCAGATCCGAACCTGCACCTGGCTCCGAATAGCCCTGGCACCACCAGTCTTCCATCGAGATGATGCGCGGCAGGAAGCGCTCGCGCTGCGCGTCGGTACCGAACTTCTGGATCACCGGTCCAACCATCGAAAGCCCGAACGGCATCTGGCGCGGCGCGCCAGCGGTAAAGCATTCCTCGTCGAAGATGTTGCGCTGCGCGGCGTTCCAGGCGGCGCCGCCATATTCCGCGGGCCATGCCGGCGCACCCCATCCTCGCGCAGCCAGAATACGTTGCCAGCGAACGTAATCTTCGCGCGGCACGTGGCGGAAATTCAGCACGCGGTCGCGGATATCATTGGGCAAATGCGTCGCCACGAAATCGCGCACCGTCGCGCGGAATTCCTTTTCGGCGGGACTCTCTGTCAGGTCCATCGTCAGACTCCAGTCGCTGCTTTTAGGCGATTTCCACGATTCCGTTATTGAGCACCACGACATCGCGGGCGTCGACGCGCGCACGCAGATGTAGACGCGTGTCGCTCTCGCGCCAGAACTGGAAGCGCACGTCCTCGCCCGGGTAGACCGGCGACGTCAAGCGCAGCGCCAGTCGCTTGAGCCGCGCGGCGTCATTGGCCGCGAACATGCGGATCGCGGCGTAACCCGCCATGCCGTAGGTCGCGAGGCCGTGAAGAATGGGGCGGCTAAATCCGGCCTTCGACGCCACCTCAGGATCGGCGTGCAGAGGGTTCACGTCGCCCGAGAGTCGATAGATCAATGCTGCATGAGCGCCGGTCGAGAAAACGTAGTCCGCGTCCGGAGCGCTCTCCGGCACGGCCGGCAGCGCTTCGGGCGGCGGATCGCTCGCCCCTGACTCAGCGCTGAAGCCGCCGTCGCCACGCAGGAAGGACACCTGCCTGACCTCGGCGAGCCGATCGCCATTCGAGGCATCGATGATGTCCCTCAACAACTCGACGATTGCACCTTTGCCTGCGCCCTTGTCCGTGATCCGGCTCACGCGCGTCTTACTGACGATGGTCGCGGCGACAGGCATGGGCCGCAGGAAGCGCACGTCCTGCTCGCCGTGTACGAGCTTCACGTAGTCGATGCCCGTGCGGGGATCGCGCATCCACGACTTCGGCCACGCGAACGCCGCGGCGCAGGTCGGCATCGCCTGCAGGTCTTTTTCATAGACATAGCGCAGTTGCGCGGCGTCGAGCGGATCCGAGCCCAGGCCGAGGCCGAGCGAATACAACATCACGTCGCGCTCGGTGTACGTCTGCGTGACATCTTCGATCGGCCAGTTCTTGACGACTTCGTAGTTCAACATGAGGGTGTCCTGTCAGTGCTCAAAAGAAACGCCGGGCCGGCTCAACTCTGCTACCCCGAAGCCAATCCTCTTGGAAATTGCCTCCTTGGGGGGCTGGGAGCGAAGCTCCAGGTCTTAGGGGTCAATCGTCCGTGAAGCTCGGCTTGCGCTTCTCCAGGAAGCTCGCCATGCCTTCCTTGTAGTCGTCGCACTGGTTCGCGATCGGCATGTCCAACCCGGCGTACATCACCGCCTCGTGCGGCGTCTGGAACGGCACTTCCCAGACCTGCTCCTTCATGATGCGCATCGAGCGCGGCGAGCAGTAATTGGCCATTTCGCGCGCATACTCGTACGTTTCCTCCGCCAGTCTTTCAGCCGGGATCGCACGATTCACGAGGCCCATGCGCTCCGCTTCGCGGCCCTTGATCTTGCGTCCCGAGAGCAGCAGGTCGAGCGCATGCGCCTGGCCCACGTGACGCGCGAGGATCCACGCCATGCCGTATTCGGCAGTCAGACCGCGGCGCGCAAACGCCGTTGTAATAGTGGCGTCCTCGGAGGCAAAGCGGATGTCGCAAAAGAGCGCGTGAATCAGGCCGATGCCGACCGTTGCGCCGTTGAGCATCGCAATCACGGGCTTCGGAATCGACGGATAGTAGGAGCAGCGCGTTTGCCAGTCCGCGCGCTTGCGCATATCGAAAGGGCGCGGGAGCTTCGTCATGAGCGCGGCAGGGTCGCCGCCGAAGCTGTGAATATCGCCGCCCGCGCAAAACGCCTTGCCCGCGCCGGTAAAAACGATGACGCGCACGCCACGGTCCGCGCCCGCTGCCTGCATCGCCTCGTACACCTCCGTCGCCACCTGGTCGTTCCAGGTGTTCATGTGTTCGGGGCGGTTCAGGGTGATGGTCGCGATACGGTCCTTGACGTCGTACAGAATGGTCTCGAAGCGCATGAGATCCCCTCGATGCTTAGAATGAACGCGGCAGGTCGAGCACGTGCTCGGCCACGTAGGACAGGATCAGATTCGTCGAGATAGGCGCGACCTGATAGAGGCGCGTCTCACGGAACTTGCGCTCGACGTCGTATTCGCACGCGAAACCGAAGCCGCCATGCGTCTGCAGACACGCGTTCGCCGCCTTCCACGAAGCCGTGGCCGCGAGATGCTTGGCCATGTTCGCTTCGGCGCCGCAGGGCTGGTGGTGGTCGAACAGCTCGCAGGCCTTGTAGCGCATGAGGTCCGCCGCGCGCACGTCGATGTACGCTTCGGCAATCGGAAACTGGATGCCCTGATTCATGCCGATGGGCCGGTCGAATACCACTCGCTCGTTCGCGTACTTCGACGCGCGGTCGACGAACCAGTAGCCGTCACCGATGCACTCCGCCGCAATCAGCGCGCGCTCGGCGTTGAGACCATCGAGGATGTACTTGAAACCCTTGCCTTCCTCGCCGATCAGATTCTCTTCGGGAATCTCCAGGTTGTCGAAAAACAGCTCGTTGGTTTCGTGATTGACCATGTTCGGAATGGGCCGCACGGTCAGGCCGTTGCCGATGGCCTGATGCAGGTCCACGAGGAAGCACGACAGCCCCTCCGACTTTTTCTTCACGTCCGACAAAGGCGTGGTGCGCGCGAGCAGAATCATCATGTCCGAGTGCTGCACGCGGGAGATCCATACCTTCTGGCCGTTCACCACATAGCGGCCGTCCTTCTTCACGGCGGTGGTTTTCAGCTTCGTGGTATCCGTGCCTGTCGTCGGTTCCGTCACGGCCATCGACTGCAAGCGCAATTCGCCGCTCGCGATCTTCGGCAGGTATTTGCGCTTTTGCGCCTCTGAGCCGTTGCGCAACAGCGTGTTCATGTTGTACATCTGGCCGTGGCAAAACCCGGAGTTGCCGCCGTTGCGGTTGATCTCCTCCATGATCACGGACGCCTCGGTCAGCCCGAGACCCGAACCGCCGTATTCCTGTGGAATCAATGCCGCCATCCAGCCGGCCTTCGTCAACGCGTCGACAAATGCCTCCGGATAAACACGCTCGTGATCGATACGGCGCCAGTACTCGTCGGGATATTCCTTCGATAGATCGCGCAAGGCGTCGCGCAGTTCCCGATAGGGGTCAAGGGTGGAATTTCGGCTCATGAATGGCTTCCGTTTGCTTGGCTGAACGCGCGCGGCTCAGGCTGCTGAATCGATCAGCCCGCCTGCATCGGCGAGCTGGGCCAGATGATGCTCGGTCGAACCGAACTGAATATCGATGGCGCTCAGGCGCCGAAGGTAATGACCGACCTTGCATTCCTCGGTCATGCCGATGCCGCCGTGCAGTTGCACCCCCTGCTGGCCGACGAAGCGGCCCGAGCGTCCGATCTGCACTTTGGCCGCGGAGATGCTGCGGTTGCGCTCTTCGGTGTCCGGCTCTTCGCTCATCATGGTCGCGAAAAGCGCCATGCTGCGCGCCTGCTCGAGCATGACCAGCATGTCGACCGCGCGATGCTGCAGTGCCTGGAAAGAGCCGATGGGGACGCCGAACTGCTTGCGAACCTTGAGGTACTCCACGGTTTCCTCATGCGCGGCGGCCATTGCGCCCACGGCTTCCGCGCTCACGGCCGCGATCGCCTGCGCCACCACCGTTTCAATCAGCGGCAACGCGCTGCCCGCAACGCCGAGAACATCGGTCTGCGCGACGCGGACAGCGGACAACTCGATGTCCGCCGCTCGCAGACGATCTTGCGTCGGATAGGCATGTCGCGTCACGCCGGCCGCATCGGCTTCGACCAGAAAAAGGCCAATCCCGTTACGCTCGCGTCTTTCGCCCGACACTCGCGCGGACACGACGAGCCTATCCGCACTGCCGCCGTGAAGCACCACGCGCTTTGCCCCGTCGAGCACCCATCCGTCTCCTTCGCGCCGCGCGGTTGTCGCAACATCGGCAAGGTCGTAGCGCGACTGCGCCTCACCATGCGCGAACGCCATCAGCAGCTCGCCTTGCGCAATCCGAGGCAGAATTGCCGCGCGCTGCGCCTCGTTGCCGCCAAGCCGCACGAGGCCACCGCCCAGCACGACCGTCGACAGATAGGGTTCGACTACGAGCCCGCGCCCCAGCGCCTCCATGACGACCATCGTTTCGACAGGGCCGCAGCCGCTGCCCCCGTACTGCTCGTCGAACGTCAGGCCCAGAAGCCCCATTTCGGCGTAGCGCGCCCATTGCGCGCGGCTGAAGCCATCCGGCTCCGCGAGGTATTTGGCGCGCTGCTCGAAGCCGTACTCGTCTTTCACGAGCCGCTCGACGCTGTCCTTGAGCATGCGTTGCTCATCGGTGAAATCAAAGTCCATAACCCATGCTTCTCCGCAGTTCGACGTCGCTCAGAGCCCCAGTACCGACTTGGCGAGAATGTTTTTCTGAATCTCGTTCGAGCCGCCCACGATCGAAACGTGACGCGCGAAATAGTGGTTCGGCGCAATCGTCAGCGCCCAGTCGGGTTCTCGGACTGGATCGCCGAGACCCCGCAAGAAGTCGATGTCGAGCGGCAGCGCATCCGGGCCCGCCACCTCGAGTAGCAGCTCAGCCGAGCGTTGTTGGAGCTCCGAGCCCTTGATCTTCAGAATCGAGGTCTTCGGATCCGGCACGTGGCTATCTTGCGCACGGGTCTCGGCGATCACGCGCATCTGCGTCATCTCCAGCGCCTTCAACTCAACCTCGACGTCGGCGACGCGTTCGCGAAAGCGCGGATCGTCCCACAGCACGCCGTCACCGCAGGGAACGCGCTTCGCGAGATCCTTCGCGTGGCGCACACGCATCTTCGACACACCCACACGAGCGATGCCGCTGCGCTCGTTGCCGAGCAGATACTTGGCGTAGTCCCAGCCCTTGTTCTCTTCACCGATGCGGTTGGCAACCGGCACCCGCACGTTGTCGAAGAACACCTCATTGGTCTCATGGTGGCCGTCGATCGTGATAATGGGCCGCACCGTCAGGCCCGGCGTTTTCATATCGATGAGCAAGTACGTGATGCCTTGTTGCTTCTTGCCGCTCGAGTCCGTTCGCACCAGGCAGAACATCCAGTCGGCGTGATGCGCCGTCGACGTCCAGAGCTTCTGTCCGTTGATGACATAGTGATCGTCGTCGCGCGTGGCCTGCGTTCGCAAGGCGGCCAGGTCGGAACCGGCACCCGGCTCGGAGAAGCCCTGGCAGAACCAGTACTCCAGGCTGGCGATGCGGGGAAGGAAATGGCGTTTCTGTTCGTCGCTGCCGAACGCGATCAGCACCGGACCGATCATGTTGACGTTGAACGACAGTGTCTCCGGCGCCGGGGCCATGTGCAGCTCTTCCTTGAAGATGTATTGCTGCACGGCGCTCCAGCCGGTACCGCCCCACGCCTTGTCCCAGGCTGGCGTAGCCCAGCCGCGCTCGTAGAGGATGCGTTGCCAGCGGCGCAGATCGGCCGCCGAATAGCGCTGCCCCATCACGGCCTTGCGTCGAATGTCGGCGGGCAGCGCCTCCTTGAAGAAGGCTCTCACCTCATTGCGGAATGCCAGTTCTTCGTCGGTATATCGCAGGTCCATGAGTGTCTCGTTCCTTTTTTATGGGTCGACTGCCGCGTGCGGCTCAGGCCAGCGTTCCCGCTTCTTTCAGCTCGCCGATGCGCTCCGGCGCGAGCCATGCGGCCAGCGCGGCATCGATCGTCGCCGCGTCGGGCGCTTCCGGCGCGGTCGGCTTCTCGGGTACCGTGACCGAGAAACGTGGCGCCGGAGCCGGCTGGACGATGCCGTCGATGTCGATAAACGTCCCGCGCGCTTTGAGGTGCGGGTGTTCGGGTGCCTCGCTCCACGACAGCACCGGCGCGAAGCACGCGTCCGTGTGCTCGAGCAGCGTCGTCCACTGCTCGCGTGTGCGGCTCTTGAACTTCAGCGCGAACAACGCGCGAGCCGCAGGCCAGTTGCGCTCGTCGAGTTGCGCGCCGAGCGTTTCCGGATCGATATCGAGCAGGCGGAGCAGCTCGAGGTAGAACTTCTCTTCGATAGGTCCCACCGAAATCCAGTTGCCGTCCGCGCATTCATAGACGTCGTAGAAGTGCGAACCGGAGTCCGTGATATTCGTCCCGCGTCCGTCGCGCCAGATGCCGGCCGCCTGCATCCCAAAGAACGTCGTGGCAAGGTTGGCCGTGCCGTCGACGATGGCGGCGTCAACGACCTGGCCTTTGCCACCGTTGCGCGCATGCAGGATGGCGGAAAGCAGCCCCATTACGAGGTACAGCGAACCTCCCGCATAGTCGCCGATCAGGTTCAGCGGTATCGACGCAGGCTGGCCGCGGCGGCCGATTGCGTTGAGCACGCCGGTGATCGCGATGTAGTTCAGGTCGTGTCCTGCATACTCGGAAAGCGGGCCGTCCTGTCCCCACCCCGTGATGCGTCCGTAGACGAGCTTCGGATTGCGCTCGAGGGCAGCCTGCGGGCCCAAACCAAGGCGCTCGGTTACGCCGGGGCGGAAACCCTCGATCAAGGCGTCGGCGCGCTCCACGAGCGACAGCACGAGCTCGACGGCTTTTGGGTCCTTCAGATCCAGTGCGATCGACTTCCGGTTGCGCAGCAACAGGTTGTAGCGCAACGGCCGCTCGATGCCGAGCTTGACCGGCCGGCGCCGCTCGATGCGCAGCACCGTCGCGCCCAAATCGGCGAGCAACATCGCCGCCATTGGCCCCGGTCCGATACCGGCCAGCTCGATGATTCGGATTCCTTCAAGCGGTCCCATCGGTCAACCCTTGCGCGCATGGGCGCGCATGGCATCCCATTGCTCGTCGGTCCAATCCTGCATGGCGCGGAATGTCGGGCCGCCAACGCCCTGCATCCAGCGACCGCCGTCGATCACGATCATGTCTCCAGTGATATAGCCCGATCCCTCCGAAGCCAGATACGCGTAGAGGTCGGCGAGTTCGCTGTGATCGCCGAAGCGCCGAAGCGGCACCGAGCGTTCCTGCGGTTCGACCTGCGAACCGGGCGGATACAGCTGCTCCCATGCTCCCGGCGTCGGAAAGAGGCCAGGGGCCACCGCGTTCAGCCGAATGCCCTTCGGCCCCCACTCGACGGCGAGGCTGCGCGTCATTGCGAGCACACCGGCCTTTGCCGCCGCGGAGGGCACCGTAAAAGCCGAGCCGGTCATCGTGGGCGTCGACACGGTGCTGATCACGTTGCCCTTGTGACCCGCATCGATCCAGCGCCTGCCCGCGGCGATCGTGCAATAAAAGCTGCCATGCAGAACGATGTTGAGGACCGCATCCACTGCGCGCGGCGAGAGGCTTTCCGTGCGCGCGATGAAGTTCGCCGCCGCGTTGTTCAGCAATACGTCGAGCGGGCCGTCCTGCCAGATGATGTCCATCATCGACTCGACGGACTCCGCGCTGCGCACGTCTGCCGATACGGTCGTGATGCGCGCGCCGGGCATCGCCGCGCGGAACTCATCGGCCGTCGCATCGAGCACCTCCTTGCGGCGACCGCAGATGACGAGATCGGCGCCGAGTTCGACATAGCGCCGGCCGATGCTCTTGCCGAGACCGGTGCCGCCGCCGGTGATCAGAATTCTTTTGTGCTTCAGCAGGTCAGGCGTAAACATAGGCGTTGAATGTCCAGTAGAAACAGCAACGGAGAACGGCGGCTTCAGGCGCCGGTAAATACCGGCTTGCGCTTTTCCATGAAGGCGTTCACGGCTTCCGCATGATCGTTGGTCTGACGCGTCAGCGGATTGAGGTCGATCTCGAGGCGGCACGCGTCTTCGATCGAATTGCCCGCGTTGACGAGACTCGCCTTCAGTAGCGCCAGCGTCACCGGTGGATAGCTCGCGAAGCGAGACGCGGCCGCGATCGCCGCATCGAGCGCGCACCCGCTCGCGGCAATCTCGCTGACCAGGCCGATACGGCGCCCCTCGGCTGCGTCGATCACGTCGCCTTTCAGCATCAGTTCCCGGGCCTTGCCCCCGCCGACCTTCTGCGGCAAAGTCCAGAGAATTCCGGTATCGGGCAGCAATCCGACCTTGCCGAACGCGCAGGAATATTTCGCCGTCTCCGCACTGACCACGAAGTCGCAAGCCGCGGCGAGCGAGAGGCCAGCGCCACAACACGCTCCCTCTACGGCTGCGACGACCGGCTTCGTGCCCGTGTAAATCAGCTTGAAAAGGCGTACCCCCACCGCGATGCGTTCGCGCAGCGCCAACAACGATGGCGTGGCCTCCTGCATTTCGGACAAGTCGCCGCCTGCGCAAAAATGACCGCCGGCGCCCGTCAGCACGATTGCCCTGGTGTCGGGGTCGTCATGCATGAGCCGCTGGAACACGTCGGTCAACGCGAGACGCATCTTCATCGAGAATGCATTGCGGCGCTCGGGATAGCTCATCGTGACAACGGCTACGTCGCCTTCGCGACGAACCTGAACGATTGGGTCGCTGCCCGCTGCCATTTGCTCTTGTTCGATACTCATCGCATCACTCCCCCGCCGTCACTCGCCAGTGAAAACCGGCACGGTGTGTTCGAAAAACGCCTTGCTGGCAGCCTGATGGTCCTTCGACCGGCGCAGAATGGGCTGATAGTCGATCTCGGCTCGCAGCGCGCCATCCATCGTCGTCGCGGCATTCGTGAGCGCTTCCTTGAGGAGTGCCACGCCGAGCGGCGGCAGATCGGCCAGGCCACGCGCAACATCGATTGCTTTTGCGCGTGCGGCGCCGGGCTCGACTACTTGATTCGCGAGGTGAATCGATCCAGCCTTGTTACCGTCGATCTCCGTGGCGAGCGAGAGCATCTCCTTGGCGCGGGCCATCCCGATGCGCTTGGGCAGCGTCCATAGAATGCCGGTATCCGGGATCAGGCCGACGCGCAGAAAAGCCGCGCAAAAACGCGCGTTCGATGCGGCAACGACATAGTCGGTCGCGACCGCGAGCGAGAGTCCCGCGCCGAAGGCCACGCCTTCGACGGCTGCCACAACGGGCTTGGGACCGGCCAGCATTTCGCGCACCACGACACACGATTCGGCCAGAATCTCGCGGCTTTGCAAGATCGTGCGCTGAGTCATTTCGGAGATGTCGGCGCCCGCGCAAAAGTGTTCACCCGCGCCGGCCAGGACGATCGCACGCGACTCGGCGTCATCGACCATGAGGCGATGCATCGTGTCGCGCAGCATCTGGCGCATCTGCCGGCTCATGGCGTTGCGACGCCGAGGATTGTTCAAGGTCACGATCGCGACGTGCCCCTCGCGCGTCACCTCGATCAGCGGCGCGGCGTCGGTGCCTGCAGTTTGCTTTTCGCTCATGATGGCTTCCTTCAGTCGGCCACGAAGACAGGCTTGCGCTTTTCCATGAAGGCGCTCACGGCTTCCTGATGCTCGCGGCTGCGGCGCAGGATCGGCTGCACGTTGACTTCGGTTTCGATCGCGTCGTCGAGCGTGTGAATGCCCGTGGCGAGCGCGCTCTTCAGATGTGCCATGGCCACCGAGGGGAGTTCCGCGTACCGTTGCGCCACTTCCATCGCCGCATTCAACGCATGGCCGGGCTCGACAACTTGGTTGGCAAAGCCGGTCTCGCCCGCTTCGATGCCGTCGAACTCTCGCGCGCTCAACATCAGCTCGCGTGCAAGACCGCCGCCTACGCGTTGCGAGAGCGACCAGAAGAGCCCCGTGTCGGGCAGCAACCCCACCTTGACGAACGCACTCGCATATCGCGCGGCCGAAGACGTGACGATGTAGTCGCACGCCGCGGCGAGTGAAAGACCCGCGCCAAACGCAAACCCTTCCACGGCGCCGACAACGGCTTTCGGACCTTCGACCATCAGCCTGAAAATATCGAGCGGCAATTGATTGCGCTGACGATATTCAAGTACCTTGCGCGTCTGCATCTCCGAAATGTCGCCGCCCGCGCAAAACGTATTACCGGCGCCGGTCAGAACAATCGCGCGGCAACTGTCTTCGCGATGCATCAGCCGATAAAGTTCCGCGTACAACGCCTCGCGCATTTTCAGCGAAAACGCATTGCGCCGTTGAACATAATTCAATGTGACGATCGCGATTGCGCCGTCTTGCCGGACTGCTACGATCTCTGCCATCAGAGCGTTTCCTGCGTTCCGAGAATCACCGTGGCCTGGCTCGACAGCACGCCACCGTTGCCGTGCGCGATCGCGAGCTTTGCGCCCGCAATCTGGCGGTCGCCGGCGCGGCCCGTCAATTGCCGCATCGATTCTTCGATCAGGAACAGGCCATACATGCCGGGGTGAACGCAGGACAAACCGCCGCCGTTCGTATTCACGGCAAGACGACCGCCCGGCGCAATGGCGCCGTCCGACACGAAGCGGCCGCCTTCCCCTTTCGGGCAGAAGCCGAGATCCTCAAGAAAAAGAATGGTGTTGATCGTGAATGCGTCGTAGAGCATGGCGACGTCGATATCGCTTGCCTTTACGCCCGCCATTTCATACGCGCGCCGGCTTGATTCGGCCGCGGCGGTCACAGTCAGATCCGGCATGCTCGCGATTTCGCGGTGCGAAGTGGCCGAAGCCGCGCCGAGCAGATATACCGGCTTGGCGGTCAAATCGCGCGCCCGGTCGGCCCGCACCATGACGACGGCAGCCGCGCCGTCGGTCACGAGGCAGCAATCGCGCACCGACAGGGGGTCCGATACGAGACGCGCGCCCAGCACATCGTCGATCGATAGCGGCGCGCGCACGTACGCCTCCGGATTCAACTGTGCCCACTTGCGCGCGGCCAAGGCGACCTCGGCGAGATGTTCGCGCTTCGTGCCGTACTGGTGCATATGACGCGCCGCCGCAAGCGCATATGACGATACGGGGTTCATCGGCTTGTACGGGCTCTCCCAGGGCGAAGGCCGCGACGACTGCACGAGCTTGCCCGCCGCGCTGCGCTGGTTGCTCCCATAGGCGATCAACGCAACGTCGATCTGCCCCGTCAGCAACGCCATCGCCGCCGTGTGGGCGTAGATCTCGAACGCCGAGCCGCCGCTGCGGTTGTTGTCGGTGAACTTCGGGTTAATACCGAGGTATTCGGCAAACGTAAGCCCCGAGAGCATATCGTCCGGCGTGCAGACAAAGAGTCCGTCCACGTCGCCTGGCGTGAGGCCGACTTGCGCCAGTGCGTCGACGGACGCACGCGCCGCAAGGTCCATCGACGACAGGCCGGGTGCTTCGCCAATCCCAGATGTGGCGCCTGCCACCAGTGCGGTACGCCCGCGCAAGTTGAAGTCCATTCGATCTACCTTTTATCGGTGCGCCCGGGTCTTGACGGCCGGTTGCGGGGTTAGCGGGTGTCAGGCCGGTTCGAATACAAGCAATGCCGCGTCCCCCCGGTACACCACCTTCGCCTGCACCGGCATGCCGATGCGCACGGCCTCCGGCTCGATGCCCTCCACGCAGCTGAGCATGCGCACACCCTCTTCCAGATCGATCAGTGCAACGTTGTAACTGGGCGTGGGCGCTTTCTGGCGCACGACCGTGGTGGAATAAACCGTCCCCTTGCCGGAAGCCTCGACCCACTCCAGGTCGCGCGCCCCGGTAACGGGCTCGGCCACGCGCGGGTAGAAGACATAGCGGCCGCTGCCGCGGCTGCGCTGGATCATCAAGCGGCCCTCGGCCAGAAACTTCTGATAGTCGACTTCAGGACAAAGAGAGTCCATTCCCCGCTCCTCCAAATCGTTTTGCCACAGGCTCACGCCGATGAGAGCCGCAATATCGGGTGAACGTAAAACGTATACACGAACGATGTTCCAAATACTAAACGCACTGGAAGCGCCCTGTCAACGGCGGGAAAGCGCTGTCATGCCCCGCCGCGCAAGGCTGACACTACATCGCGGGAAATGCTGAACCTACCCCGGACAAACCCGCGGCGGCTTGTTTCCGCGCTTGACGTCTCCTGGACCATTCGTTTACTTTATCGAACATTGTTCATGTTTTCGAAGACTGATGCCGAGCGATGTTCAGGAGAGGCCAGCGGGGGAAGGTTTCCCCACTCCGGACGCGAACCACGGCCTGGCACACCGTTAGCAAGAGAGCCCGAAGTGACATACGAACTAACAGACGACCAGGTTCAGATCCGCGACCTCATCCGGCGCGTCGCGAGGGAGCGCGTGGCGCCGCGCGCCGACGAGATCGACCGCACGGCCGAGTATCCGCATGACATGTACGCACTACTTAAGGAATTGGGCCTCTTCACGCTACCGTTCCCCGACGCGTACGGCGGCGCTGGGAGCGTCATGTCGGCCTGTATCGCTGTCGAGGAGTTCGGACGCGTTTGCTACAACACCGGCTATCTTCTAGTCGTGCAGTGGACGCCGTTCGGCGCCATTCTCGAAGGCGGCACTGAAGCTCAAAAGGCGCGCCTGCTACCGGGCCTGGCCTCGGGCGAGCTGCGCGGCGCGCTTTCCATCACCGAAGCACAAAGCGGCTCCGACGTCTCCGGCATCCGCACCACGGCGCGACGCACAGAGGGCGGCTATGTGCTGAACGGTTCGAAGATCTGGTGCACGAATTCGCATATCGCCGACTTCATCCTCGTCGCGGCGAGGACGCTCGATGAGGAAGGCCAGCCGCTCGGGATCAATCTTTTCATCGTCGAGCGCAACACGCCCGGCCTCGCGATCGGCAATGAGGAAGACAAGATGGGTGCCCGCGGCGTAGCGTCGTGCCCGCTTTATTTCGACGACGCCTTCATCCGTTCCGAAGACCGTCTCGGCCCGGAAGGCGGGCAAGGATTCAAGGTGGCCATGGAGGCGCTCAACACGAGCCGCCCCATTGTGGCCGCGCGCGCGGTCGGCATCGCGCAGGGCGCGATTGATCACACCGTCAAATTCATTCAGGACCGCGTGGCATTCGGTCAGACCATCAGCAACTTCCAGGGCGTGCGCTGGATGATCGCCGACATGGTGACGCAAACGGAAGCCGCGCGCCAGTTGGTCTATCGCACCGCGTCGCTCGTCGACGCCGGCGTGCGCGGCCGGGAACTGGCCCCGATGGCCGCGATGGCGAAGATGTTCGCGTCCGATGTCGCCATGAAAGTCGCGACCGACGCCGTGCAGCTCTTTGGCGCGGCCGGCATCTCGAACGAATATCCGATCAACCGCTATTTCCGCGACGCAAAGGTGGTGCAGATCATTGAAGGCACCAACCAGATTCAGCGAAACATCATCGCGGACAACGTGCTTGGCCGCGTCAGGAAAAACTGACAAGACAGTTCGGCAAATGGGCAAGCGACAATAAAGAGGACAGGCAAATGGAAGAAATCGAAACGGTTGGCTTGGGGATTCACTGGGAAGACCTGCCCATTGGACGCAAGTTCAAGACCGTCGGCCGCACGGTCACCGAGACCGATGTCGTCAACTTCGTTTCCGTGACCGGCATGCTGGAGGTGCTGTTCACGAACACCGAATTTCTCCGGGAGCAATCGGCCATCAAAGGGCGCGTCGCGCCGGGCGCGCTGGTTTTTACGCTGATGGAAGGGCTGCTCACGCAAGCCACCATGCAAGGCGTCGGCTTCGCGTTCTTGAACATGGAACTCGACATCAAAGGTCCGACGTATGTCGGCGACACCATTCATGTGGAATGCGAAGTGACCGAATGCCGGCCAAGCAAGGGACGACCCGGGCTTGGACTCGTGCGTACGCGTAATCGCGTGATCAAGCAGGACGGCACGGAAGTGATGGTCTATACGCCGCTCAGGCTCGTGAAGGGCAAAGAATACAAGGCTTGAGCATGCACAACCCCCAACAACCGCTGCAACGGGCGACCGGACCGTTGGCCGGCGTCCGCGTGATCGATCTGACCATCAATGTGCTCGGCCCCGTCGCGACGCAGCTTTTGGGCGACATGGGTGCGGATGTCATCAAGATCGAACCGCCCGAAGGCGACCAGAACCGCAAGAACGGTCCCGGCCGTAACCCGGACATGGCGGTCTTCTACACGATCATGAACCGCAACAAGCGCAGCGTGATCCTGAACCTCAAGCAGGCCGAATGCCGCGAGGCGTTGCTCAAGCTCGTCGAGACGGCCGATGTCATCGTGCACAGCATGCGCCCGAGCGCGGCTGAGCGGCTCGGTATCGACTATGACAGCGTGAGAGCGCGCAACCCCCGCATCGTGTACGCATCGGGCGCGGGCTATCGCATCGACGGTCCCCACAAGGACCGCCCCGCTTTCGACGACGTCATCCAGGGCGAAAGCGGCATCGCCGCGATGAACCGCGATGCGGACGGATCGCCACGCTACTTCCCGACGGTGATCGTGGACAAGTTCTGCGGCTATGTGCTGGCGTCGTCGATCGGCATGGCGCTTTATCACCGCGAGCGCACGGGCTCGGGTCAGCTCGTTCACGTGCCGATGTTCGAGACGATGCTGCAGTTCAATCTATTCGAGCATCTGTGGGAAGGCGCGCTAGGGTCGAACGATGGGACCGGTCTCGGCTATCCGCGCATGTTCTCGCCGCATCGCCGGCCCTATGCGACAAAGAACGGTCACATCTGCCTGCTTGCGGTGAACAACGAACAATGGCGCCGCGTGCTGCGCGCGATCGATGCGGCTCACCTTCTCGACGATCCGCGTTTTTGCCACATGGCGGAACGCATGCGCAACATCAACGAGCTTTACCGCATCGTCGGCGACGCCATCCTTACCAAGACCACCGAGGAGTGGAACGCCATTTTCGCCTCGGCCGACGTGCCTCACGGTCCCGTGCGCGACCTGAAAGACCTGATGCAGGACACGTACCTGAAGGAGACCGGGTTCTTCCAGCGATTCGAGCACCCGACGGAAGGCGAGATGGTGATGACCTCGATTCCAGTTCACTTTTCCGAGTCTCCGGGCAATGTGCGCTATCTGCCGCCGAATCTCGGCGAGCACAGCGTCGAGGTTCTGATCGAAGCGGGCTACGGCGCGGATGAGGCGCGCGCGCTCGTTGCGCGGGCCACGGGGAAAGGCGAGGCGGTTTCGGAAGCGCTCAGCAAAGACTAATCGGCGCGCGAGCGCCTGGCACATCACGGAGGGAATCAATGAAGGGGCTCAAGGATAAGGTCGTCGTCGTTACAGGCGCCGCAGGCGGGATCGGAACGGCAATCAGCAAGCGGTTCGGCGAAGAAGGGTCCACCGTCGCCCTGTTTGACCTCAATCAAGAAGGCGCCGAACGTGTCGCGGCCGAAATCGAGGCGGCAGGCGGAAAGGCGCGCGCGTATCGCGTC
This sequence comes from Trinickia symbiotica, assembly GCF_002934455.1. GTDB lineage: Bacteria > Pseudomonadota > Gammaproteobacteria > Burkholderiales > Burkholderiaceae > Trinickia > Trinickia symbiotica. Next base: position 231,417 of record NZ_PTIR01000003.1, read on the forward strand.
GACATCACGGATCACGAAGGCGTCCACGCTGCCGTCGCCAAGGTCGAGCAAGAGCTCGGGCCGATCGAAGTGCTCGTCAACAACGCCGGCTGGGACATGGGCGCCTTCTTCCTGCAAACCGAAAAGCCGTTCTGGGACAAGGTCGTCGCTATCAATCTCTATGGACCGCTCAACATGCACCACGCCGTGCTCAAGCGCATGGCCGAACGCGGCCGGGGCCGCGTCGTCAATATTTCCTCGGATGCGGGACGCGTGGGTTCGTCGATGGAAGCGGTGTACTCGTTCTGCAAAGGCGGCCTGATCGCATTCACGAAGACGATGGCGCGCGAGATGGCGCGTCAGCAGATCCCCGTCAATGTCATATGCCCTGGCCCCACCGCGACGCCGCTTCTCGACAACCTCGCGCAAGGCGAAAAAGGCGAGCGCATCAAGGCCGCGCTCGTCAAGGCCGTGCCATTCGGGCGCATGGGTGAGCCTGGAGACATCTGCGGCATGGTCGCCTTCCTCGCAAGCGACGATGCAGCCTTCATCACCGGCCAGGTCATCAGCGTGTCCGGCGGCCTGACCATGGCCGGCTAAACGGCTCGGCCAGCGACATCCAACAACCACATCGGAACGCGACATGGAATTCAAGGACATTGTTTATCAGGAGGCCGATGGGGTCGCCACGATCACCATCAATCGCCCGAAGGTCTATAACGCATTCAACGCCAACACCTGTGAAGAGCTCATCAAGGCTTTCGGGCTCGCTGGATGGAACAAGGATATCGGCGTGGTCGTGCTCACGGGCGCCGGCGACAAGGCGTTCTGCACGGGCGGCGACCAGTCCGGCGACGGCTACAACGGGCGCGGCACCGTCGGCCTGCCGATCGAGGAACTGCAAAGCATCATTCGCGACATTCCGAAGCCCGTGATCGCGCGCGTGAACGGCTATGCGATCGGCGGCGGAAACGTGCTCGTGACGATCTGCGATCTCGCCATCGCTTCCGAGACCGCGATCTTCGGCCAGGTCGGCCCGAAGGTGGGCTCGGTCGATCCCGGCTTCGGCACGGCGTACCTGGCGCGCATCATCGGCGAGAAGCGCGCGCGGGAAATCTGGTACCTGTGCCGCAAGTACAGCGCGAAACAGGCGCTCGACTGGGGTCTCATCAATGCGGTTGTGCCGCCCGAGCAACTCGATGCGGAAACGAAGAAGTGGTGCGATGAAATTCTGCAGATGAGCCCGACCGCCATCGCACTCGCGAAGCGCTCCTTCAATATCGACACGGAGAATATCCGCGGCATCGGCGCCTTTGCGATGCAGGCGCTCGCGCTTTACTACGAGACGGATGAATCGAAGGAAGGCGGCAATGCATTCCGTGAGAAGCGCAAGCCGGAGTTTCGCAAGTATGTGAAGTAAGCAGGTGCGCGCGCTTTCGGGGCGATTTGCGGGATGACGAGCCGCCCCGAGGTTGCGCGCATTGTTGTCACCCGGTCGGCCTACGTCACCAGCGCATTTAACCGGTTCATTGCGAGCGCGGCATCGTCGATGATCTCGTCGAAAATCGCCTCGACTCGTTTGATTGCATCGGCAAAGATCGCCGCATGGCCATAGTCGATCATGCCCTTGCGCGTATCGCCGGTCACGTAGGCCTGGTGCGCAAGTGCGCCCATCACGTGAGGACGGAACTGCTCGAATTCAGTCACCTGCGCGCGATCCAGTTCCAAGACCGCTTCTGCGCTCTCATTACGCAGCACGCGGTGGTGATCGCGAATCGCAGATTTGACGACGACGCTTTCGCTGCCGTCTCCCGCCACCACCTTTGCCTTGATGTCGGGATGAATCCACAGTTCGTCGGCAACCATCATGCGCGTGCCCATGATCACGGCGTCCGCGCCCATCGCGAGGACGCCCGCAAGTTGCCGCCCGGTGCCGATGCCGCCGCCGATCACGACAGGCAAGCCGATTTCGCGAGGCGCCTGCGCCGCCTGCACAATGCTGCCAATTTGGTAGATGCCGGGATGGCCGCCGCATTCATTGCCGACGACGATCACACCATCGACACCCATGCGCACCGCCGTATGCGCATAGCGCACAGCGGGCACCTTGTGCAAAACCTTGATGCCCGCTTCCTTCAGCAGCGGCACGACCGCTTCGGGGCTTGCGCCGGCCGTCTCGACACAAGCAACCTTCTCGTCAATCAGGATGCGGATCTGCTCCTTGACTCGCTCCGCACCGCCCGCTTGCCGCGATAGGTAGAGATTGACGCCGAAGTTCTTCCCACCGGTGAGTTCGCGGCAGATGCGTAGCTCGTTGCGGAATTCGTCGGCGTCGGGAAAACCGGCCCCCACAATGAATCCCATGCCGCCCGCATTGACGACGGCCGCGACATAGCGGGCGTCTGACACGCGTGGCCCGAGACCACCGCAAAGTATCGGGTGACGGATGCCGAGCAGATCAGTGATCCGCGTCTTCAACAATTGTGGGCGCACCGTGCGTTCCCTTCCTGCAATTCAGTTGAATGAGACGGTGTGACCGCCGCCCACTGCGCTGGTTTGTCAATTGCTGTAGCGCCTTGCCATGCGAGCCCAGTCGGTTATTGCCCCGCTTGCCACGCCATGCCGCCGTTCTGCTTTCTCTCCGCCAGCGCAGCCTTCTCGATGCGCAACGCCTCGTGCAGCGACGCCAGTGCGCCCTGATCGATCACGCGCTTGACGGTTGCGACGAGATCCGGACGGCGGCTCGCGATCGTCCTCGCGAGGGCCCCAACACGCTCCATCAATTGATCGTGTGCGACGACCTCGTTGACGAGACCAATGCGCAATGCCGTGGCCGCGTCGAGCGGATCGCTCGTCAAGCTGATCTGCTTGGCCCACCTCGGCCCGACGATATACGGGAGCCTGGCGGTCATGCCGCCGCCGGCAAGCGCGCCGATTTTCGTATGAGTGTCGGCGAAGCGCGCTCGCTCGGAAGCGATGATGAAATCGCATCCCATCGCAAGCTCGAGTCCGCCAGTGACGGCAGCGCCGTTGACTGCCGCGATTGCGGGCTTCGAAAGGCGCGGCCACATGTCGATCATTTCCGCTACGCACGCCCGCGGCGCATCGGGCGCGGAAAAATCGTTCAAGTCGAGTCCCGCGCAAAATGCCGGATCGGCGCCCGTCACAATCAGCACCCGCAGGCTCTCGTCCGCTTCGAAGTCGCGCAAGGCATCGACGAGCGCGCCGGTCAGCGCAAGGTTGAGTGCGTTTCGCGCATCGGGCCGATTCAGGGTAAGCGTGAGAACGGCGCCCTCACGTTGCAGGCCGAGCCAATCCGCTTGTTTTACGGTCATGACGACACCTCATGCATGTTCAAGCTGCCGCAGCCAACGCCTCGTCCTGAATGCGGCATGCGTAGCGATTCAGGTGATATTCCATGTTGCCGAACAACACATCGAGCACCAGATGCCGGCGATAGTGATGGCCAACCTTGTATTCGTTGGTGATGCCGTAGCCGCCGTGCAGTTGAATACCCTGCTGCGTGACGAACTTCGCGCTGCGCGTGGTCTGCGCCTTGCACCCCGATATCTCCACGCTGCGGTGCGCGCCGTCTTCGCCAAGTGCGAGCAACGCGCGGTGTGAGGTCGCGCGCGCCTGCATCGCATCGATCGCCATGTCGGCCATGCGGTGCTGCAGCGCCTGGAAACTTCCAATCGCGACGCCGAATTGCTTTCGCGTCTTGAGGTATTCCGCGGCGAGCTCGATCACGTCTTCGATGTCGCCGACGAGCTCGGCGCAGATTGCGACGATCGCTTCGTCCACGGCAGCCTGCAGCCCATCGAACGCATTCCCTGCTTCGCCAAGCACGTCCGCTTCGGCAACGATGACGCCATCGAGCTGTACGTCGGCGGACGGCGTGCCGTCGAGCAGCGCGCACGTCTTGAGCGACACGCCCGCCTGCTTCGGATCGACACGGAACACGCCGATACCGCCCTTCTCGTCGGCCGCGCCCGCCGTGCGGGCGACGACGAGCAGCCGGTCAGCAACGGGCGCGCCCACCACGATCGTCTTGTATCCGTCGAGCCGCCAGGTGTTGTCGACAGTTCGCTTCGCCGTGGCGCTCACATAGTGCACCTGTCCACGCGCCTCTCGCTCGCTGTGGGCGACGGCATAGATCATTTCGCCTGCCACCATGTCACCGAGCCATGCCTCGCGCTGCCCTTCACGGCCACTGCGCGCAACGAGCGACGCCGGAAATACGCCGCACATCACATAAGGCTCCAGCACGAGTGCGCGGCCGAACTGCTCGGCCACGATCGCGCTTTCGACGGGCGAAAAACCCATGCCGCCCATGCTTTCCGGAACGGCAACACCGAGCCAGCCCATCTCGCCGAACGCGCGCCATGTCTCGCGCGAGAAGCCACCCCCTTGCGACGCCAGTTTGCTGCGATGCTCGAACGTATAGCTCTTTTGCAAGAAGCGCTGCGCGCTTTCCTGCAACATGCGCTGTTCGTCGCTCAACTCAAAGTCCATGCTGCATCCTCTGTAGAAAACGCCGGGCCGCCCCAAGTTCTCTGCCCCGCGGGCACGGCATCACAGGCCAAACATCGCCTTGGCGATGATGTTCCGCTGGATTTCGGCCGTCCCCCCATAGATCGTGCAAGCGCGGCGATAAAAGACCTCCGCCGCGAGCCCCGGCGCGTACTCAGGTCCAGGGAACGAAGCGCCGCGCAGTTCACGCTCTTCGTTCGGATCGGCATAGAACACGGCGCCATAGTCTCCAATCACCTCGAGCAGCATCTCCGTGAGCTTCTGATGGAGTTCCGATCCGCGCACCTTGAGCATCGACCCGATCGCCATGCCGCCGCTGCGCTCGTCGATTCCCTGGTGCAGAATCTTTTGCACGGCCATGTCGATTGCGCGGACCTCCAGTTCATGCTGCGCAAGCCGCGCGGCAAACGTCGGATCCGCAATGAGCGGCTTGCCGGCCGCCCGTTCACGAGACGCGTAGTGCCGGACCTTGCGCAGATAGCGCTTGAGCGCGGGCGCTTCGGCGCCGAGGAACGCACGCTCGTTGAAAAGGAGAAACTTCGTATATCCCCAACCCTTGTTCACCTCGCCGATCAGGTTCTCGGCCGGCACGCGCACGTTGTCGTAAAAGACTTCGGCGAGATGGTGGCAGCCGTCCAGTGTGCCGATGGGCCGCACGGTGACGCCCGGGGAGGACATATCGAGCAACAGGAACGAGATGCCCTTTTGCGGCTTGGCCTCAGTATCGGTGCGGACCAGCACGAAGTTCCACTGGCCGTAGCTGCCGAAGCTCGTCCAGATCTTCTGTCCATTGACGATGTAGTGGTCTCCCTCGCGCACGGCCGTCGTCCGCAGCGATGCGAGATCGGAACCCGATCCCGGTTCCGAAAAGCCCTGCACCCAGAACACTTCGCCGCGCTGAATAGGCGGCAGAAAGCGTCGCTTCTGCTCTTCGTTGCCGAACTCGCAGATCACCGGCCCGACGAGCGAGACGCCGGCCTGATTCTGCGCCGGCGCGCCTGCCAGATAGCACTCCTCTTCGAAGATGTAGCGCTGCATGGCGGTCCAGCCCGTGCCACCGTCTGCAACCGGCCAATGCGGCACCGACCACCCGCGCGTTTCGTGCAGGATGCGGGTCCAGCGCTGGGAATCGTCGTCCCCGGCGAGGAAACCCTGCTGCCCACGAAACGCCAGGTCCGCCGGCAAATGTTCCTTGAGGAACGCCCGCACTTCGTCACGGAATTCGATGTCCGCAGGGTCTACGCGAAAATCCATTGTTCTAGGGTCCAGTGATTCAGCTGCGTTGAACTCAATTGGTCTCGACTGCGCCCGAACTGGGATTGCCGACCAGTGTGCGCGGCGTGGGCGGCACGCGATAGAGCTCCTCCACGACGCTGCGCCGCCGGTCGAGCACGTTGCGCTGGCTGATCGCGCTCTTTGCGCTCAATTCGCCGTTGTCGATCGTCGGCTGCTCGGTTTCAAGCACGATGCGCACGATGCGCGCCGAGCTGCCGCCCGGACGCGCGGAAAGCTTGTCCACGCCCTGCTGGAAGAACGCTCGCACACCCCGGCTACCGACGACTTGCTCGGCGTCCGCCGCCGGGTCGTGAACGTCGTCGCAAAGAGCCCGGCAGGCTTGGATATCCGGAAAGACGAGCGCGGTCAGATAGTCCCGGTCGTGCCCCGCAATGACGATGTCTCGCGCATAGGCACCGAATACGTCGAGCGCATGCAGACGTAATTCCGCTACATTGACCCACGTTCCCGTGGACAGCTTGAAGTTCTCGGCAATGCGTCCGTCGAAGCGCAAGCCGAGTTCGAGGCGCTGCGGGTCAATGAACGTGCCCGCGTCGCCGGAGCAGAAATAGCCTTCTTCGTCGAACGAGGCCGCGGTGCGCTCGGGATCCTTCCAATAGCCAGGCGTGACGCAATCCCCGAAATAGCGGATCTCCCGCTTCGCGCCGACCGGCACCACCTTCACCTTCGTGCCGGGCACGGGCAATCCCGCGATCGCTTCTCGGCGCGGGTCCCAGGCCGCCGACATCGGCGTTGGGCCCGCCTCCGTGCAGCCAAGCCCCGACATGATCAACACACGTTGCCCGATGGTACGCAGCGCGAGCTCGTCGAACTCCGCCCAGATGTATCCGGGCAGGCTCGCGCCACCGTAGTAGATCAACGCAAGCTTGCTGAAAAACTTCTCGCGCAACGCCTTGTCCGCTTTGAGGTGCGGAATGAGCGAGGTCAGCCCCTGAGGCGTGTTGAGGTAGATAACCGGCGCGATTTCACGCAACGCCTGCACGGTCGGGCCGATCGCCTCCGGCGCCGGCTTGCCCGGGTCCATGTAGTAGGTCCCGCCGCCATAGAGCACCATGCCGAAGTTGTGCGTGCCGCCGAACGTGTGATGCCAAGGCAGCCAGTCCACCAGATCCGGCGGCCCGTCTTGAAGGAACGCGAACACCTGCGCGACCTGCTGGCGATTGCTGCACAGCATCCGCTGCGAATAGATGACACCCTTTGGCGCGCCCGTCGTCCCCGAGGTAAACATGATCTTGCCGATCGTGTCGGGGCCGACCGCGCTGAACGCCCTGTCGACCTCGACCGTGACCGGCGTTGTCAACCAGTCCGCAACGCGCGACGCATCGCGTCCCTCGGGCAGCGAGCCGGCGACGACACACTCGATGTCTCCGAACACCTCACGCAATGCGCGACCATACTGCACACCGCACTCTGCGAATACGAGACCCGGCTTGCAAACGGCAGCAAGATGCCTGAGCTTCACGAAATCTTCGGAGAGCAGCGAATAGGCGGGCGTCACCGGGATATAGGGAACGCCGACATGTAGCGCCGCAAGCGCAAATAATGCGTGCTCGAAGCTTCGATCCGAGAGAATCATCAGCGGACGCGAGGCGGACAGCCCTCGATCTAGCAGCGCCTGACCGAGTGCCCGGGCACCGTCCAATGCCTGCCTGTAGGTGAGGTATTCCCACGACATGCCGTCGCGCGTGCGCCTGGCGAGCAGTCCGCGATCGGGCGCAACGTTCGCCCAATGTTCGAGCCGCTCCGTCAAACGCATCGGATACGGTTGGAGCGGTTCCTTGAGTTCATACACCACGCTTCCGTCCGGACGCCGTTCGACGAGCGCTTCCATGCTGCCGAGGCGAATCGGGCGGAACGGTACATCCATCAGCGCATCGTGCGAAGCGGAACCAGCATCCATCTGGATCATCCTGTTGTTATCCGGTTAGACAGGGCCTGCGAGCCATTGCAACGCTACCGCGCATCCATCGGTCTCCACGGCCCAGTCCGCAACGAAACCAATAATTGAACGTTGATCACGTATACGAATTTAGCATAGCGCGAAATCGAACGCCCGTCTATCAGGCGTCACCCACATTGGACTGTCGACAAATCACACGCCGAGCGAGCCTGTCGTGCGCAACGTGTGCGTCGCCGTGACGATCCGGCGCCGGCGCGAGAACGTGGACAGCAAGAAAAAAATGGACTATTTTATGAACGTCGTTCGTATTTTTAAACTCCGCTCAGATGAGTAGCCATCTGCCGAGTCCTAGGAGCCGTCATGCAAGATGAAGTTGTAGTCACCGCTGCCGTTCGAACCGCCATTGGAGATTTTGGGGGGGCGCTCGCGACCGTTCCGCCCACGCAGCTGGGCGCCACCGTCGTGCGTGCGTTGCTCGACCGCACCAGTCTGCAGGGCAGCGAAGTCGGGCATGTTGTGTTCGGCAATGTGATCCATACCGAGCCTCGTGACATGTATCTGTCGCGCGTTGCAGCGCTCGAAGGCGGCGTCAGCGCCGACGCGCCGGCGCTGACGCTCAATCGTCTATGCGGCTCCGGCCTTCAGGCGATCATCTCCGCTGCGCAAGCGATCGCGCTCGGCGACACTGAAGTCGCCATCGGCGGCGGCTCGGAAAACATGTCGCGCGCAGCATACGTCGCGACTAGCGCACGCTGGGGATCGCGCATGGGCGATATTCGCCTGATCGATATGATGGTCGGTGCGCTCACCGATCCGTTCAGTGATTGCCACATGGGAGTGACCGCCGAGAACGTCGCAAAAAAGTGGGGCATTTCGCGCGACGATCAGGACAGACTCGCTGTGGAATCGCATCGGCGCGCCGCGGATGCAATCCTTGACGGCTATTTTCGGGAACAGATCGTGCCGGTTACGCTGCGTACGAAAAAAGGCGAGAGTGTCTTTGATACGGATGAGCATGTGCGGGCCGGGACGACGATCGAGGATTTGGCCAAGCTGCGTCCGGCATTCCAGAAAGACGGCACGGTGACGGCCGGCAATGCTTCCGGTCTCAATGACGGTGCCGCGGCAGTCCTCCTGATGACACGACGCAGTGCGGAGCAACGCGGCATTCGCCCGCTTGCGCGCCTGGTCTCTTATGCTCACGCTGGCGTCGACCCGCAATACATGGGAATCGGCCCAGTGCCCGCAGCGCGCAAAGCCCTGCGGCGCGCAGGCCTGAGCGTGGCGGACATCGACGTCATCGAGGCGAATGAAGCATTCGCTGCCCAGGCTTGCGCGGTAGCGAAAGAACTGGAATTCGACAGCGCCAAGGTCAACCCGAACGGCTCGGGAATCTCGCTCGGGCATCCGATCGGCGCCACAGGCGCGGTGATCGCAGTAAAAGCCATCCACGAGTTGCAACGATGCAGTGGGCGCTATGCATTGGTGACAATGTGCATCGGCGGAGGCCAAGGCATCGCGGCCGTCTTCGAGCGCATCTAGCTCTTGCCGGCGGGAATTTGCCGCCCCTGCAGTGCGGCGCGGCAGCGGTATTCGATCGCCGGCGCCGCGTGAGCCTGCTTGCTCAACCCTCATCGGCGAGCGCAGCGAGCCGGCCCTGAATCAGTGCACGGGCCTGCGCAACCATTCGGTTCACGAGTTCCGCGCAGGTCGGGATATCGTCGATCAGGCCGATCGCAAGACCGGCCGGGAACGTACCGTCATCCGTGTCGCCCGTCTCATACATCCGCTTGCCGCGCTCTCCGCTCACGAGCGGCTTCAGATCGGCGAACGTCGCACCTTCCTTGTGTTCCAGTTCCAACACCTGCTCCGCGACCGAATTCCTGAAAATGCGCGACGTGTTCTTCAGTGTGCGAAAGATCAGCGCGGTATTGAGCTCGTCATGCTCCACGAGCTTACGCTTGACGTTCTCGTGTATCGGCGCTTCTTGCGTGGCCATGAATCGCGTACCCATGTTGACGCCATCGGCGCCGAGCGCGAGTGCCGCGACCATGCCCCGCGCATCGGCGATACCGCCCGAAGCAAGCATTGGAATGCGCAGTTTCGCAGCGGCCGCAGGCAACAAGATGAGATTGGGCACGTCGTCTTCGCCCGGATGACCGGCGCACTCGAAGCCATCCACGCTCACGGCATCGCAGCCCAACGACTCAGCTTTGAGTGCGTGCCGCACCGATGTGCACTTGTGGATGACCTTGACTCCCCTGGCCTTGAACGTCGCCATGTAGGGTTCCGGATTGCGCCCCGCCGTCTCGACGATGTTGACGCCGCTCTCGACGATGGCTTGTACGTACTCGTCGTAGGGCACGGGCTTGATCGTCGGCAAAATGGTCAGGTTCACGGCGAAGGGTTGATCCGTCATCGACCGAACCCGTTCGATCTCGATGCGCAGCGCCTCCGGCGTGGGCTGCGTGAGCGCTGTGATGGTGCCGAGCGCCCCCGCGTTCGACACTGCAGCAGCCAGTTCCGCGCGTCCCACCCACATCATGCCGCCTTGCACAATGGGATATCGAATTCCAAGCAACTCTGTAATGCGTGTTTTCATTTGCGATCCTCTGATGTATGCCGGCCTCGCTCTGCGCCGCCGTCGGGCCCTAGCAAACCACCGTTTGTATTTACGAACACTGTACGATTATATACACTTAGTTCGAGTTGCCGACATCGGTTTGCAGCACGCGCACGCCAGCACGCTGCACGCACCAGGCATGAACGATGAGGAGCGTGGATGAATAAGCGGGACAACGAATTAGCCCCGGACGAAGCGTCGGCCCGTCCAACCCGGAACGATGCAGAAGAAGCCGTGCGAACGCTGATCCGGTGGGCCGGCGACGACCCTGACAGAGAAGGCCTGATACAAACGCCCGCGCGCGTCGCGCGTGCTTATCGCGAGTTCTTCTCGGGGTACCAGTCCGACCCAATGCAGATTCTCGCCACGACCTTTTCGGAGGTGGACGGCTACGACGAGATGGTGGTGCTTAAGGACATCCGCTTCGAAAGCTACTGCGAACACCACATGGTGCCCATCATCGGGCGCGCACATGTTGCCTATTTGCCCGAACATCGCGTAGTCGGCATTTCAAAACTCGCCCGCCTCGTCGATGTCTATGCGAAACGGTTGCAGATCCAGGAGAAGATGACGGTTCAAATTGCTGACGCGTTGAATACCGTCCTGCAGCCCAAGGGCGTCGCCGTGATCCTCGAAGCCGCGCACCAGTGCATGAGCACGCGAGGCGTGCATAAGCCCGGCGCATCGCTCGTGACTAGCCGAATGCTGGGCGCGTTTCGCGATGATCCGTCCACGCGGCGAGAGTTTCTTGCTATCGTCGGCAACGGCACCATCATGCCTTTGCCAAATAGCTGAAGGCCGGCGTCGGCTCCACCGATGTCGGCCTTCAAGGCATGGCAACACGAGTACCCGTTCGAACGCCGCGCTACGATTGCGCTAGGCCCGAAACTTGGCTGCGTTCACGCGTCGTCAGCGGCCGCTCATAAGAAACGTCCTCACGATTTCGCGCACTTACACCGTTGCTCATCAGTACCTCACGCCAAGCAGCAGGCACGTCGCTGGGCGTCAGGTCGTTGATCGCTTCTGAAATGCACACGCGAGCCGCGATAGCCCATACCCCCTCACGTTTTTCAAAGCGGTCGATATAACGCCCGACCGCCAGCGTGTTCGGTTTGACGCGATTGTCGCCGAAGAACAGCCAGTAGGTTTCCGCGTGGGCCGTGTCGCCGTGCAACTCGACGCTATGATTGAACACCATGTGATGGTGAGACAGTTGATACTCGGCGTGGTACGCGAACGCCCAATCGACGAATTCCTCCGCGTTCCCCACGAACGCGCCGTGATCGTCGATCGCGTCGGGATGGTATGCCGACAACGTCAACTCGCGGTCCATCCGATCGATCCCGCGGCAATACCGGTGCACGCATTCGAGTATGGCCTGTTTGTCCAGCAGCGCTTGAATGCGTAGGTTCAACGCTTCGCTCATGGCTTCCGCCGTTAGATAGTCATGGCGAAAAAGAAGATCACCGCGCCGATCAGCGCGCCGACGAAACAGTACCCCTCGCCTGCCGACAGCTCGGTTTCCTGCGCGCGGGCATGGCTTGCAATCGCACATCCGACGATACCCGCGAGCGCCGCGGCGCCCAGGACGGCAATCGTCATCACAATGTCGAAGATCGCGGAACGACCCAGTTCTTCGATGCGCACGTCATCCAGCAGCATCCACGCCGCGACCGCGGAGATCGACAGCAGGACGAGCGGTAGCCATACTCGCCGGGCTTCGCGAGCGCTCTCTTGCGTCAGCGCTTTCATCGCGCCTCCCCTTCGTGCGGCGTCAGCTCGAAGATATTGAGTGCCATGGCCCCCAGTACGCGGGCCACCCATTTCGATCGTTTTACGCGAGCCGGCCGGCCTGTTGAGGGGGGACCCTTGTCGACGGGCTGGTGACCATAGTGAAACGTGTAGTCCGCGAGAGGACCGCGTAAATCGCTGTCGAGAAAGAACATCGCATGTCTCCAATCAGGCCTTTGCCTTGCGGGCGCCTGTGTGGCGCCTCTTGATGGACATCCTAGGCGACGAAAAACCGTTATGCAACTACTCGTTCAATTAATCGCGTCGGTGTTTTCACTACCCGCAAGTGCAAGGTTTGCGGCGCGCGCGAACGCTAGCGTGACGCGCGCGTACACCGGCGCGTACCGAGCGCTCAACCGGAGCGCAGTCAGGCGAGGAAACCGCCCGCAATCGGAAGCCGCGGTGCTCATGCGGCTCCGGTATGCGAAAGCGGAACGCGTGGAGGTGATCAGGAAACCTGGAAGCCGCCGTCGACAGCCAGCAACTGGCCGGTGACATAGTCAGACGCAGGCGAAGCAAAGAAAAGCACCGCTTTCGCGATATCGGAAGCGACGCCAATGCGCCCAAGGGGCATGCGGCCGGGTTGCGTAATCGGCCCGCTCGCTTGGTGCACCTTGGTCGACGCGGCAGCGCCTTCGGTTGCCACGCCGCCGGGCAGGACCGCATTGACGCGAATCCCGTCCGCGGCGAATTCGAGCGCAGCAACCTTGGTCAGGTTGTTGACACCTGCCTTCGATGCGCCGTAGTCGCCGTTGTCAAAAATCACCGGCTGCAGCGAAGCCACCGAGGAAATGTTCACGATGGAGCCCCCGGACTTCGCCGCACGCATGCGTTTGATGCCTTCACGCATGCAAAGGAAAGTGCCGCGCAGATTGACGCCGAGCACCTTGTCCCACTTCTCGGCGGACGTCTCGACGAAATGCGTCTTCGGGTAGATGCCGGCGTTGTTGACGAGGACGTCGAGACGCCCGAGCTTCGCCTGCACGGTTTCGAACATCGCGAGAACCGACCCTTCATCGCCAATATCGACTTTGACGGCAATCGCCTTACCCGATGCGCTCTCGATTTGGTTGACGGTCTGCTGCGCTGCTTCCTCGTTCAGGTCGGCAGTCACCACCGCCGCGCCCGCCGACGCGAGCAGCAGCGCGGTCTCACGGCCGATGCCCGAGCCTGCCCCCGTTACCACGGCCACCTTCTGATCGAGACTGAATAGATTCGCCAGATTCAACGTGCTCACTGCTCCTCCTTTGGCTCGCCGCGCGAGCGGGTTTATTTTGTGAACGCCATTCGTAAACATAAACGCCCCGTCCTGGGGTGTCAAGGACGAGGAGGCGAATACCGGAAGGAGTAGCGCGAAGGGACCGGATGAGCAACGCCGCAGCGCATGCTATGCGGCATCCGGCGATGCGATTTCCCGCATGATCTCGAGCATCGACCGGTGATAGGGCTTATGAGGGCGATCTGCCCAAACCAACGATACTTCGGTCTCGCAAGATCCAGGCACATCCTCGATGTCGACGAACGAGACGCCCTGCACGGGCAAGTGGCGGCCTGAATCGAGCATGAGCCCAATGCCCAGCTCATTCGCGACGAGATTGAGCATCGTGTATGGGTGCCGCGCTTGCTGAGTGAGTCGAGGAGACAGATTGGCCTCGCGGCGCGCCGCTTCGAACGCGGCAAACACCGGCTGGGACATTTGCTGCGGGAACATGATGAGCGGATATTGCGCAAGATCGACGATGCGGATCGAGCGTTGTGTCGCTACCGGCCATGCCTCAGGCACGGCCGCCACCACGCGCAAACGCTCGATGACGACGCTTTCCAGTCCCGAGACATCCGCCAAACTCGTGACCACCACGCCCAGATCGATACTGCCATTCTTGACGCTCGCGACCGCCAAGGCGCTGCCGCGCTCGATCAACCGGACGTCCACGCCGGGCCATTGCTTGCGCAAGGCCTGAATGGCGAGCGGCATGATACGCATTGCACACATGGGCACGAACGCGATGCTTAGGCTCGCCAGCTCGTCGGCCGCTTGCCTGACACGCCGCTCGGCCAATTCCGCTTGTGCAATGAGCGGCTTCGCTTCCGTCAGCAGCGCGGCGCCGGCAGGCGTGAGCGAAACGCCGCGCGGCGTGCGTTCGAGGAGCTTGATGCCAAGCTGCTCCTCGAGGCGCATGATCGATTGGCTGAGCGGCGGCTGCGCCATGCCGAGCCGCGCGGCCGCGCGGCCAAAGTGCTGGGTCTCGGCGACTGCAACAAAGTGTCTCAGGTGACGCAATTCCATGGTGTGATATGACTTCGATATCGAGTGCCGCCAGCATATCGCCATCCCCCGCTGCGCCTCACCAAGGGCGAACCCTGATCACAATTCGAGCGAACGCGCCGAGGCCTGCCTTGGGCTAAAGCCATACCCCGTCCGTCCGCAAGTCTGCCCGCGGGTCTGCCCGCGCTTGACTGCGTACAGCATTCGCAATAGATTTAACTGAATGACGTTCTGAATTTCGAATGCAAGACTGACCTGATATCGGTACATGCCCGCGCCACGGGGAGCGTGGCGTCGAGATCACCCAAAACATCTGGAAGAGAGATGGGGCAAGAGAACAATTCAAAGCTCGAGTTCGAACTGCACGACCATGAACTGATGGTTTCGTGTGTCGGCGCCAATTCGCAGGTCGTTTATTCGAACCCGGTCTACCAGCGGGTCACGGGGTATTCGCTGCAGGAAAGCCAGGCCATGCAAGGTGCGAACCGCTTACGGGATGTCCCGCCGCAAGTCCTGGCCGATCTGGGAGCCGCCGTGCGGCAGGGCAAGCCGTGGTCCGGCCTCATCAAGCTTGCCTGCAAGAGCGAGCGGCTCGTCTGGTGCCGCCTGAACGCCGCCCCGCTCCTTTCTCATGGCCAATACATCGGATCTCTGATGGTCTTGAGCAAACCTGCTCAAGGGGAAATCGAGCGGTATGAAACGCTCTATCGCCGACTGCATTCGGACCGCGACAAGAAGCTTGGCTGGGAGCAAGGTCGCATCGTCCCTCTGAATTTGCTGGGGAAAATCACCCGCCAGATCCGCTCATTGGGCCTGAAACGGTACATCTGGGGTTGCGTGTTCGCGCTCGCCATGGTTGCGATTCTCGTCGTGGCGATCAACGGTAACGGCCTCGCCTCGTTCGCATTTTTGGCCGAGGTTTGCACCATTCTCCTCTCTACTGTGGCCGCCGGCGCCTTCCTGTCCCGTGCGATCGCCTTGCCTTTGCAAGACGCCGTGCAAGCTGCCATGAAAATGGCGGCCGGCGACCTATGCGCCAGCTACGGCAGCGAGCGATGCGACGAGATCGGCGATGTCATGCGAACCCTCAACCAAGTCAGTATCAACATGCGCGCCACCGTCCTCGATGTTCGAAACGGCGTAGCAGCGATGCGGCAGGCGACGACCGAGAT
Source organism: Trinickia symbiotica (assembly GCF_002934455.1). Lineage (GTDB taxonomy): Bacteria > Pseudomonadota > Gammaproteobacteria > Burkholderiales > Burkholderiaceae > Trinickia > Trinickia symbiotica. Next base: position 246,977 of record NZ_PTIR01000003.1, read on the forward strand.
CGCCGCAGGCACGATGGAGCTTTCGGGCCGCACGGAAACCCAGGCCAGCAGTCTCGAGGAGACGGCCGCATCGATGGAAGAGATCAACTCGACGGTCGGCAACAACGCGGACGCCGCCGGGCAAGCCAGCGACCTCGCCACACTCGCAAGCGAAGCGGCTGAAGATGGCGGTCTGGTCGTGAATCAGGTCATCGCGACGATGGCGCAGATCAAGGAATCGAGCCGCAAGATATCCGACATCATCTCTGTCATCGACGGCATCGCTTTTCAGACCAACATACTCGCCTTGAACGCAGCCGTTGAAGCGGCTCGGGCCGGCGAGCAGGGGCGCGGGTTTGCTGTCGTGGCCGGCGAAGTCCGCAACCTCGCCCAGCGCAGCGCGCAAGCGGCAAAGGAGATCAAGGCGCTGATCACGCAGAGCGTCGAGACCGTCGATGACGGATCGAAGCTCGTCGACTCCGCGGGTAAGACCATCGCCGAGATCGTCTCGCAGGTACGCGGCGTAACGGACCTGGTGGGCCAGATCGCCAGGGCATCGCGCGAGCAATCGGCGGGCGTCGGTCTGGTGAGCCAGGCTGTCGAGCAGTTAGATCAGATGACGCAGGTGAACGCGACGCTCGTTCAAGTGCATACGGAAGCCGCAGGCAACATCAAACAACAGACCGAGCGGCTCGCCGAGATGCTCTGCGTTTTCACGCTTTCCCGCGACGAGCGGAACCTGCACTTGTCCGCACCGGGGGACTGAATGACGACAATCAATCGCCATTCGTGCAAAGCCGCGCGGCCACTTCTTGCCCCATTTGAGCGCATGCTTCTGCGTGTCGTTGCAGAAGTTCCAGACGTAGTTCACCGCACGGCTTTGCCGATTGAGCAAGCCATTGAGGGATTTCACGCGGTAGCGGTAGACGAGCATCGTGCCGACGATGCTAACCCAGGAATGCCGCCTTTCGGCGGCGCCCCTTTCCTCCTCGGACTGAAGTCCGAGGTTTCTCGGAGCAAAATCTGATGAAAACCCTCGAAGAAAAGCACGCCTATGGCCTAAAGGTATTCGGCGAAATCATGGGCGAAGAAAAGGCAGCCGGCTTGCGCGCCGCAAGCGAGTCCAGCGGTTTTGGCGCCGACATTTCACGACTTGCCGTCAACTATGCGTTCGCGGATGTATGGGGCGACGACAAGCTCGAGCGCAAGCAGCGCAGTCTCGTGACGCTCGGCATCCTCATCGCCAGCCGCCAGACGCTCGAGCTCAAGAACCATGTCCGCATTGCGGTGCGCAACGGTTTGAGCGCACGCGAGCTGGAAGGCGTGCTGATTCAGGCGCTCCCCTATGTCGGATTCCCGGCAATCGCCTCCGCCACCACGGCCGTTCTCGAGACGCTGAGGGAACTCGGTATCGACACCACCACCCGAACTTCGGAAGAACGCGGGCTGCTGTAAAGCGGCCTTCGCTCGCACAGCTCCCCGAGGAGAACACCGTGGAAACAACAATCGTGGATATCGTGCCGACGATGCGCGAGCTCAATGTATCGAACGATTTGCTCGGCAATCAGGCCGCGCTGCAAGCCCGATGGGACGAAGACGGTTATTTGTTTTTTCGCGACGTACTGGACCACGAGCCGCTGGAACGAATGCGCGGCCTGCTCGTCGATCATCTGGACCGCCATGGCTTTGCGCTCCGGCAAGATCGCGAAGTGCGATGGACCGGTAAGGAACGCGAAAACTTCAGCTTCTTTCCCGTCAAGGAAATGAACGAGCAGCGCGCCGCGCGCATGGTGATGGAAGATCCCGCTATTCGCGCGTTCTTTCAACGCCTCTTCGGCGTACCGCTCTATTGGGTGCCGTTCACTGAATATCGCACTTCGCCTCCCGCCATCGACAAAAGCCGCACGCGCTTCGATTTCATTCACGCAGACGCAATCTACAGCGACCGGCTCGATTTCATCATCTGCTGGGTTCCGCTCAGTGATATTGACGCGCAGGTGGGCGGGCTGGCTGTTGCCGAGGGCTTGCACAACCTTCCCTCTCTGCATACGAAGGACGGCGACAAGATCAACCCGATCCAGCTATCGCAAGTACCGCGAGACGCATGGCGACGCACGAACTACCGCTTGGGCGACGTCCTCCTGATGAGCCGTTACACGCCGCACTCCGGTCTGAGCAATCACTCGGATCGCTTTCGGCTTTCGCTCGACACGCGCATTCTGCCGCACGGCGGCACGTTCCCGTTTGCGCCGCGCTTGCCCTACGTCGGCACACTGACGTCGATCACGCCGAATGGGATCGTCTTGCGCGATGGACAAGGCGAGCACGTCTTGCGGTTTGACGAAACGAGTTATCTGCGCGGCTTACAGGGCAACCGAGTGCGCGGCGAAGAGATCCGCGACGTCTATCAGCCGGGCTGCGAGGTCATCGTTGCGTATGAAGGCGACCTCGTTCAGACGATGCGGCCGCAGCATTGACATCCATTGACATCATTTCGCCGGAGCCTCAACCTCGTTCAAGGCCCCAGGCTTGACTTATCCGAGCCGTCACGCGCTGCCCGATCGCCACATGGCAGCCGTGATAAGCCAACAGCTGCTGTTGGTCTGGCAGCCTGATCAGCACCTCGTAGCGCTCGCCGCGGAACACGCAGTCCCGCACTTCGCCTACCACCCCGCTTTCATCCAAACGAACGTGTTGCGGGCGAACGAGAACCGGCCCGCGTTGCCCCTCTGCGCAGCCGAGTGCGTCCATCAACGGCTGCCCATCGATAGGCCCGAGCGGCTGTCCGGCTACCTCGAGCAGGCTCCCGTTCCCGATGAACCGCGCGAGCCACTCGGTACGTGGACGTTGATAGAGTTCCTCAGGCGTCGCCCATTGCACAAGACGCCCGCGGTGCATCACTGCAACGCGATCCGCGAGCGCCATCGCTTCAGCCTGATCATGGGTGACATAGACGAAAGTGGCACCGGTGCGTCGGTGGAAGTCCCGAAAAGCCTGCTCCATCGACGCACGCAGATGACGATCGAGGTTGGCGAGCGGCTCGTCGAGCAGCACGACTCTCGCTTCGCTCGCGAGACAGCGCGCCAACGCCACGCGTTGACGCTGGCCGCCCGAGAGGGCTTGCGGTGCGGCATCGGCGTATTCGGCGAGGTGCACCGATTCAAGTGCCTCGCGCACGCGCCGCTCATATTCCGCTGCGCGCACGCCGCGTAGTTTCAACGCGTAACCGACGTTTTGCGCGACGCTCATATGCGGCCAAAGCGCGTAGGACTGAAAGACCATCCCCATCCGCCGATGCTCCGGCGGAACGTGTGTGTCCGGGCTCGATAACACGCGATCGCCGAGTGCGATCTGCCCCGCATCGACGTCTTCAAAACCGGCGAGCATACGTAGCGTCGTCGTCTTGCCGCAGCCGCTCGGGCCGAGCAAAGCAACGAAGGCGCCAGCCGGTATCGCCAGGTCCAACCCATCCACCGCCGTTGCATCGGGATAACGCTTGCTCACGCCCCGCAATATCAAGTCCGCCACGGAATCACCCCTTTTGGCAGACGGTGCGAAAAGAGACCGAGCAGTCCCATCAGCGTCCCGACCAACAAGACGATTGCTACGGCAACGGCAGCCGCAAGTGCATTCTCGCCACTTTCGTTCAAATTGAAGATCAGCACGCCCAGCGTTTCGTTGCCGGCGCTCCATAGCAATGCCGAAACCGTCAATTCGCTGAACGCCATGAGAAACACCAGAACGGCTCCGGCAAGGGCCGACGGCGCCACGAGCGGCAACACAATGTCGCCGAGACTTCGCCTGTGATTGGCACCGGCAAGCCGCGCTGCCTCCTCGAGCGACAGGTCGAGCTGGGCGATGCTGGTTTGCACCGGCTTGAGCGCGACAACCATGAAGCGCGCCAGATACGCAAGGAGAATGATGATCAGGCTGCCGTAAAGGCTAATTTCGATGAACGGCAATGGACGGGCGAACAGCAAGATGCAGGCGATGGCCAGCACAACGCCCGGCACGGCGTACGGGATCTCGATGGCTGCAGCGAGCCACGCGCCTAACCGACCGGGACGGCGTACCAATTGCCATGCCACGGGCACGATCAACAAAGGCAACAGGACCGCGGCCGTAACGGCAAGCGTCGTGCTATTGCGCAGCGCACGCAAAGTCACGCCCTGTCGGCCGAGCATTTCCCCATAGGCCTGCAAAGTCAATGTGTGAGGGTTGAGCGCGACACCTATTGCAGGCACCAGCGAGCTCGCGACGAGCGCCAGCAGCGGGGCAAACAAGATCGCCGCAAGGATCAACGCCATCACCGCTTCGACGACTCCGCGCGCCCGGCCCAGGCGCAGCATGACGCGAGCGCTCTGGCCGGAAAGCCGATGCGCGGGGCGCGCCAGTAGTCGAGACTGCAACCCGATGCCGGCCAGGGCGACCGCGCCGATCAGCAGCGATAGCACCGCGACCTGGGGCAGCGTCGCGTTGCCGAAGCTCACCATCTTCTGATAGATCAGCGTAGGCAGCACGTAATAGCTGGCCGGAATGCCTAGCAGTGCAGGAATGCCGAAGTTGCCGAGCGCTGACACGAACACGAGCGCAGCAGCGGCAAGAAGACCAGGGCGAACCAGGGGGACAACGATGTCGCGCCACACGCGCACCCGGCTGGCGCCCGCCAGCAGAGCCGCTTCGATAAGATCCGCAGGCAACGCCACCAGGCTCGCCCGCAACGACAGAAATACCATTGGCGCGTACTGGATTCCCAACAACAGCGCGATGCCGCCGGCCGAATAGAGCGGCTGGGGACTACCAAGAGGTGGTGCAAGCCCCAGCGTCTTCAACAATGGACTGGCTGGGCCCGTGAGTTGCAGCCATGCGAGCGCCGTTACTTGCGGAGGGATCATCATCGGCAGCACGAAGCAGAAGGCAAAGATGCCCTTTGCGCGCAAGTCGGTCAGCGTCAGCGCGAAAGCAATGAAACCGCCCAGCAGTAGTCCGACGATCGTACCCAAAGCGCACGTATAGACGCTGTGGCTCAGCGCCTGCCAGGTGGAGGGCTCGGTCAGCACGTCCAACCCTGACGGATGGGTCGACCATTGCCGCGGGCTCAACGCTTCCCATACTAAACGCGCGGTTGGCGCGACGGTGAGCGCCGCCACGGCGAACACCGGCAGCAGGAACGCTCGATCACCCATTCGCGTGGAGCCCGCCGCGCGGGCCGCACGTGAGCCCGTCATTTAGCCGTCCCGAACAGGGCGTTGAAACGGGCCTTGTTGGTTTCGGCAGCCGCAAGCGCCCGGGCAGGATCGACCGGCAGCGGTTTGATCTGATCGCGACTCGGGAAACCGGGCGGAACCGGCAGCGAAGCGAGCGCAGGAATATAGCCCTGCGAAAGCACGAGCTTCTGACCGTCCTTGGACAGCAGGAAATCGACGAATGCCCGCGCCGTCTGAACGTGTCGCGCCTGTTTGAGGATCGCGACCGGCTCGGTGACCACACTCACGCCCTCTTTGGGGAATACGAATTCGATCGGGGCACCTTTTGCCTTTTCACGAATCGCCATGAAGTCAACCAGCATGCCGCAGGTCTTCGCGCCGCTCGCAATCGCGCTGAGTACACCGCCATTACCACCTTGCGCGCTCGCCCCGTTAGCTTTGAGCTTCTCGTAATAGGCCCAGCCAAGCTGCGGATTTGCGCTCAGCGCAGCGAGGTGAATCATCGCCGCGCCCGAATACAGGGGGCTGGGTAGCGTGACCTGGTTCTTCACCTCAGGCCGCGTCAAGTCGTTCCAGTTGGAAGGTTTGAATGGGCTGCCCGTGTTGTACGCGATGCCGGTCGTAATCAACTTCGTCCCGTAGTAGTAGCCCTCTTTGTCGTACAAAGTCGGGGCGTATTGTCCGCGCTCGTCGCTCAGATACGGTTGAAGCAGGCCCTTCTGCTTGAGGGCTTGCATGGTGAGGCTATCGGCGATCAACAGGACATCGGGTTTCGTCACGCCCGCGGCAATCTCAGCCTCGAGGCGTGTCATCAACTGAGACGTGCCGTCTCGCACCCATTCCACCCGTACTTCCGGATGGACTTTTCTAAAGGCGTCCACCGTTGTTTGCGCATCGGCGGTCGGTTGGCTGGTATAGAGCACGAGCGCATCGTCGGCTGCCTGCGCATAGCCTGCGCCGAACGGGGACACGAGCCATCCAAGCATGATGGCTGTAAAAAAACTTCTCGTATGTGCGCTCAAGGTTGCAGTCGGACGTGTCATTAGTCGCAAACAGGGCATGGCTGGCAAAATCCAGCAAGCTGCACGATTTGTGTGACGGGCCGATGAACCGCCTGCGAGCCGCGACGCCACCAAGCCAAACCCCGCAACGCCCTACGCGATGCGGGTTTATGACAGACTTTTCCGGAGGATCCAGGAAAAGATTTTGGTGGCCCCCCGGGAGTCGAAAGATTCAGCCTTTGCCAGTACCAGCAAGACAGCGTGGATTCTCAGCATCCGACATACCGCCAAAAATACCGTCGTTCATCAGTCCTTCAAACGTCTAATGATTCGGCGTTGCTCCCGCAAGCCGACTGCGGAGCAGCTTCCTTCTCTGTGCTAAGGCAGCGCAGATGCAGCGTGGCAAACCCTTATCACGTCAAGGCCCCGCTTCGCCTGGCATTGCCAGCATAGCCGGCGCAGTCGTATTGCGCCCGGTTAGCATCAGTCAGTCGTCAGGCAGGCGCTCGCGAGCGCCAGGCGCGCAACTTCCGCAAAATAACGGGCGCCCAGCGGGAGTATGTCGTCGTTGAAGTCGTATGCCGCGTTGTGCAACGGCACGCCACCCTTTTCGCGGACATCGCCGTTACCGATAAAAATGAAGTTGCCCGGAACGGCCTGAAGGAATGCGCCGAAGTCCTCCGAGATCATCATCGGCTGAACGTTAGCATCGACACCTTGTGCACCGGCCACTTTCGTCGCCGCGGCCACGGCGAGATCGACGTACTCGGGTGAATTCACTGTCGGCGCGAATTCGTGCGTGTATTCGAAGTCGCATTCGACTCCATGCATCCGGCAGATGCCCTCACTGACTTCGCGCATGCGTGTGGCGAGCAGATTCTGCACATTCGGCGAATAGCTGCGCGTGTCGCCTTTGATCGTTACGTTCGATGGAATCACGTTACGCAGACCGTCTGTGATGATCTCCGTGCACGAGATCACCGCCGGCAGGCTCGGATCAAGGTTACGCGAAATGATCGTCTGCAGACCGAGCACGATCTGCGAGGCGATCACGATCGGATCGACTCCCATATGCGGACGCGCCGCGTGCGTGCCTCTCGCCTTGATATGGATGACGAAGTTGTCTTCGCTCGCCATGATGCCGCCCGGCCGCGTCGAAAACGATCCTGCGGGCATGCCCGGCATGTTGTGCGCGCCGAAGATCGCATCGACGGGGAAACGCTCGAACAGGCCGTCTGCCATCATGGCCTTCGCGCCGCGTCCGTGCTCCTCCGCCGGCTGGAAGATAAACCGCACGGTACCGTTAAAGTCGCGCGCTTCCGAGAGCAAGCGCGCCGCTCCAAGCACCATCGCCATATGCCCGTCGTGCCCGCACGCGTGCATCTTCCCAGCGGTGCATGACGCATAGGCACGCCCGGGCGCATCCTCCGAAATGTTCAGCGCATCCATATCCGCTCGAAGGCCGATGGCGCGCGTCCCATCACCGACCTTGAGGTTCGCCACGACGCCGGTCCCGCCAATGCCCCGATGGACCTCCAAGCCAAAGCTCTCGAGAACCGTGGCGACGTAGTCGGATGTCGCGACTTCTTCGAACCCGGTCTCGGGGTTGCGGTGAAAGTGATGCCGCCAATGCTTCAACTTCGATTGCAGTGTGCTTTCCATGCTCGCGATATCCCTCAAAATCGACATAAAAGTCGCGCCTGCAACGGCTCGCCGCAGCTTCAGGAAAAACGGCGATCCCCCGCCGCACCGCCCCGTGGATGGCGGGAGGGTCCTGCAGGCAGTGCCTGCGGACGAATTCCTCCAGCCGCTGCAGCGTTCCATTGACGCGATGCCAAGGCGAAAATAATATTTCAAAGCATGCTCAATTCGGATGCGTTCCGCCCCGCAGCTTTGCAATAAAATTTCACGGCCTGCCCCATGACCATGCTAGACAACTACGATCTCAAGTTGCTGAGCGAGATCCAGCGCAACGCCGATACGCCCCAAAGCGAACTGGCGAGCCGCATCAATCTTTCGCCGGCGGCCGTCAACCGCCGGCTCCGCCGATTGGCTGACGAGGGAGTCATTGACCGCTACACGGCTATTCTGGCCCCGGAGAAGGTCGGCTATCCTCTAACGATCGTGAGCATGATCGAAGTCGAAAGCGAGCAAATCGACCTGCTCGACGCGATGAAACGCACTTTCGAGGCATGCCCGCAGATCCAACAGTGCTACTACGTGGCTGGCGAGTGGGACTTCGTGCTGATTTTCTCCGTCCGCCATATGGAGGAATACAACGACCTCACTCGGCAGCTCTTCTTCGCCAACAACAACGTCAAGCGTTTCAAGACGCTCGTCACGATGAGCCGCGTCAAGGCCGGACTTGACATACCGGTCGCGCCGTCAGCGTGAAGTCTCAGCAAGAAATGCGACGAACCAGCGACGATCGTGAGGCTCCGGCAAGCGCACACGATCCCCCGTTCAACGATTCCGATGCTCGGGATCGAGCCTTACCTCACGACGCCCTGGTCGTGCCACTCGCCACCGCCATATCGGCGCACGGTGATGGCACCATTGCGAATATCGCCGTTCTCGTCGAATTGAATGACTCCAGTGACGCCCTCCATCCGGAGTTCACGAAGCTTGGGCAGATACACCTTTGGGTCAGTCGACTGAGCCAACTGCATTGCATTCGCGAGCGCCATCGTGGCATCGTAGGAATATGGCGCGTACAGCTGAACCGGCACCCCGAAACGCTGCTGGTAGCGCTTGAAAAACGCCTCCCCCTGCGGCATGCGTGCGCGCGGCACACCTGCCAGAGTGCAATACATGTCGTCGTTCATCGACGCGCCTGCAAGCGCGATAAACTGCGGTGTGCAGGCCTCGTCTCCGGCAATCAGCTTCGCGTTGATTCCCAGCTTGCGCGCCTGTTGAGCGAACGCAGCGGCCTGCGTGTCTCCCCCTGAGAACATGATGGCCGACGGCGTATGGTTCTTGATGGTGGTGAGCACGGCCATCCAGTTGGTGGTCTTGTCCGTCCCATATTCGCGATCCACGACCGTGCCGCCTGCCGCTTTGACAGCCTTTTCTACTTCATCGGCCAAGCCTTGGCCATAAGCAGTCCGGTCGTCGACGATTGCTACCTTTGTCGCCTTCAGACCTTTCACAACGTAAGTGCCAATTACGTTGCCTTGCCGAACATCATTCGCCACCATTCGAAACACGTTCCGATAGCCCTGCTGAGTCAGCTTCGGATTTGTCGCGGACTCGGAAATCATTGGAATACCGGCATCGGCATAGATTTTTGAAGCGGGAATCGACGTCCCCGAGTTCGCGTGACCTATCACGCCCGCCACACGATCGTCCACCAACTTCTGGCCCACGACCATGGCCGTTTTTGGATCGGCCGCATCGTCCTGCGAATCGAGCACGAACGTGACGGCCTGTCCACCGATTCTCAACCGTTTCGCGTTCAGATCCTCGATCGCGAGGCGTACGCCATTCTCATCATCCTTTCCGATGTGTGAGAGTTCACCGGTCAGTGGCGAGACCTGCCCAATTTTCACGGTGACGTCGGCCTGAGCCGATATCGTCTGGAGGGCCAGTGCGACGCCAAGCATCGCGGGGAAAACTTTTGAGATGTTCATGATCGGAACTCGCATGGTGAAGTACTCGCGTGGCAAATGAGCGGCCGTTGCTTCCGCTCCAGTCCGGCACGTGCGCGCCGGCTGGATCAATGCTACGGAATGGCCTCGATCGCCAATATTGGCTATCCGAGCCGAAAGGGAATTTGCACGCATTCGAGGCGGCCGAAACGAGGAATCCTTGCGTTTGAGCGAGAAAGGGATACCGTCGTCGCCATCGCGGCGATGGCTCAGAGTTGCCTGGCGGGGGCGTCGGCGCGCCACATCGTTTGGCGAGCGAGCACCGATTCGGCGGTCTCACCGACCAGTTCCTCATACGCCGCAGGCGCGGTGGCCCCCTCCGTATTAATCACGAGTACGCGAGAACGGTGATCGAGCCCGGCCTGGCTGGCCAATTCCGGCTGCCGCAGCAAGACGGCAAGTCCAGCCAGCCCCGCGACGCCCGACTCGCCGCCCACGACTGGTATATCGCCTTCGCTGCCCGATGCCAGTACACGCATCGCGTCGATCGCATCGATGTCGCGGATCGTCATGAACTCGTCGACAGCGGGTTGCAGAAACTTCCATGCGAGCGGCGACGTCTCGCCGCAGGCGAGACCCGCCATAACGGAATCCACCGAACCTGTTGCCCGGGAGGGCTGCCCGGCCAAGGCACTCTGATATAGGCAATCCGCCTGCTGCGGCTCGACCGCGATGAACCGGGGACGATGTGCTCCATGGAACTCCCACATGTAGCTGATCAGTCCCGCGGCCAACCCGCCCACGCCACCCTGAAGGAAAACGTGCGTGAATGCAGGCGCATCGGGTCGACCGTTGCTCTGCGAGACGACCTCCGCGGCCACCGTGCCATAGCCTTGCATCACATCGCGTGGAATATCCTCATAGCCGTCGTAAGACGTATCCGAAACGACGTGCCAGCCGTTGACCGACGCGAGTCGCGCGGCCTCTTCCACTGACTCGTCATAGTTGCCGGCGATTCGGACGATCTCTGCACCGTACGCCGCAATCGCCGCTTCCCGCTCGACGCTCACGTTCGCATGCAGCACGATGACGCATCGGCAACCAATCGTCTGCGCAGCGGCCGCCAGTGCCTTACCGTGGTTACCGTCCGTCGCGCTGATAACCGTGAAGTGCGTCAGCAAATCCCGATAGCGCCCTTGGAACAATGCACGCGGATCCAGACCATGATCAGGCCACAACCGGAGAATCAGACGTACCAACGCGATTGGTGCGCCCAACGCCTTGAAGCTGCCGAGAACGGAACGCATCGACTCGTCCTTGAGGCTCAGGCCGCCGATGCCAAGCTCGGCTGCCAGCCCGGGAAGCTCGCGCAGTGGCGTCGCGGGCGACGATATCTTGTCCCAGCAAGACAGCCATGAGCGGCTCTGCTCCGCTTTCTCGATGCTCAGGATGCGCCTGAGTTCCTCGGGATACGGGGTGCGCGTGGCGCGGGGATTGGCGATCAGCATGGTCGTGGGATTCCAACGGTGATGTACGTGAGATAAGAGCGGGACAGGGATACCAACATCCGCCCACCGCACGGTGGTTGAGGACCATGCCAAGCGGCCAGTTCTCGCGAGGTGCCGCAGTGATGGAGATCGCGGTGCCAAGGCGAGCATCCCTGTTCCATGAAGAAGCGTTCGGGCGAGCGCCCGAGCTCATGGAGGAGAATGTTATTTCAGACAGCGCGGTATATACGCGCAACGTCGCGGATCGATATGCAATTTTCTTGCGTTTGCATACCACCCAGCTGAACGAGTTCTCCGCACATCGATGCGTAGCGGCAAGCGGAGGCCGATTCAGTCCGATGTCTTTTCGCGTACCGCGTTACGCAGATGGAGCTTCATGAAATCCGCTGCGGCCTCGCGCTGATCCTCGAGAAGAAAGTCAATCAGCGTGAGATGTTCGCGGCAGCGCCGTTCTGCCTGATCGCGGTCTACGGCCTTTCGATACTCCATCAGCCGGCGTAAGCGATCGAGACGACGCAAGCCGTCGAGAATAAAGACATTGCCCGAGCAGGCGGCGATCGTTTCATGCAGCCGGCTATTCGCGTCGAAGAGCGCCGCCGGCGACGCCGTTCGCACACCGCCGTTCGCGAGCCCCTCCTGCTCGATACGGCAGCGCATCAGCGCGTCGCGATCCAGCCGGAATGTCGGCTCGAGTATCCCGGCCGCCTCAATCAGCAGCCGATACCGGTAACCCTGTCGATAGGTCTCCGCAGACGTCAGCACGGACTGGAACATCCAGCCATGCCCCGGCCGTCTTTCGATCCATCCTTCCTGCGCCATCCGCCGCAGCACCGCATGGAGTTGCGCACGCGTGATGCCGTACCGCCGCATCAGTTCGTTTTCCGTTATGCGGTCTTCCAGGCGCCCCGCGAGACGATCTTCGGCAATCGCAAGATAGGTCTGCTCGTCGGCATCGACGGTTTCGATCTCGATGACGCCCGCGCCGCTTGCGGGCGCAATGCCCTCCGCTACCGCATAACCGCCGTCCGGATGTGCGGCGACGACTGATTGGGCAGCGAGCCGTTTGAGCGCCTCGCGCACCGGTGAGCGCGATACGTTGAACTGCTCCGCGAGCGCGCGCTCCGGCAACCGCGTACCAGGAGCCATACCAGACTGGGTGATGTGCTGGTGGATGTTCGTCGCGAGCACGTCGGCTAAAGCGCGGGGCATGGCAGTCGAAATGGTGGAATCCTGGTCATGCTATCACATTTCGTTTATTGGTTTTTTGATAGTACACAGAACCTCATCGCATGCCGCCCGACCATCCATCGGCAACCACCCGAAGGCGCGCTCGCCCACCATCTCCAGCGAATGGTTCCGCTTCTAGCGATTTGCCTGACACGTGCGCCGGCACTGTGGTTTACCCTGTATGGTACTAAAAACGCACAAAAAACCTTTACATCGTATCTTGTAAACATAAAATACAAGCCAGTTCCGATCGTGCGAGAGTCATATGTATCGCAGCAACCTTCCTACAGCAGGCTTTGCAGCGGCCGACGGCCGGGTGCCGCCGGCATGCGCGGATGCGTCCCCATCCGGCGCTCCGGGCAGTTCCGCCGTGCCGGCGCCGTGCAACAACCCTAGCCCGCCAGCGTTCGCACTCCCGCGCGGAAGCTGCGACTGTCACATTCACGTGTTCGACGCCGAGCGGTATCCGTTCGCGGCAAAGCGCTCGTACACGCCCGGCCCCGCGCTGATTTCGGATCTGCTTCAGTTTGAAAATCGCCTCGGCATTGAGCGCGTCGTCGTTGTGCAGCCAAGCGTGTACGGTACCGACAACGCCGCTATGCTCGCCGCGCTGAAGGAGTTGGGAACATGGCGCGCGCGCGGCATCGCGGTCATCGATCCGTACTCGATCACCGCGGCGGAACTGAGCGCGTTGCATGACGGTGGCGTACGCGGCGTTCGCCTCAATCTCGAGGTAAAGGGCGTGCGCGACGAGACAGTGGCCCTCTCGCAGCTCAAGCGTGCGGCACGGACTGTCGCCCCACTGGGGTGGTCGATCCAGATTTATGCCGATGTGGATGTCGTTGCCGCGCTCTCGCCCGCGATTGCCGAGCTCTCGGTTCCGGTCGTACTGGACCATTTTGCCGGCGTGCGCATCGCCAGACAGCCCGAGCAGCGGGATGCATTCGAGACGGTTCTGCAGCTAGTAAAGGCCGGCAATGTCTACGTGAAGCTCTCCGCCCCCTATCGTGCATCGCGGCAGGCGCCCGACTACGCCGATATCGCCCCGTTCGCGCAGCGGCTCGTCCAAAGCCGGCCGGACCGCATGCTGTGGGCGTCGGACTGGCCACATACGGGCAGCGCGAGTCATCGCGACGGTGACCTCGCGCGCATTGAGCCATTCCGCAAGGAAGACGCCGGCCGCGCGCTCAATCAGATGCTCGCATGGGCGGAAACCGCCGCTGTACTGCAACAGATTCTGGTCGACAACCCCGCACGACTTTATGGCTTTGCCGCCGAGGCAAGCTGACCCACCCGCTGCCCACCGAGGATTTTTTCATGTTTCGCACCCTTAACCCCGCCACCGAACAAGTTGTCGCAACCTTCGGCTCAGATACACCCGAGCGCATCGAGCAGGCGCTCGCGAACGCGCAGATTGCCCAGCGCGCATGGGCGAAACAGCCGCTGAATGTTCGCACCGCCGCCGTCGCGCGCATCGGTGAAGTCCTGCAACGTCGCAAGGCGGCGCTCGCGGCGCTGATCACGCTGGAAATGGGCAAGCCCATCGCCGAAGCGGAAGCGGAAGTCGAGAAGTCCGCATGGACCTGCCGCTTCTATGCGGAGAACGCGGGCAACTATCTCGGCGACGAAGCCGTGTCGAGCAACGCAACCGAAAGCTACATCGCGTATGACCCGCTCGGTGTCGTGCTGGCTATCATGCCGTGGAACTACCCGCTGTGGCAGTTCATCCGCTTCGCTGCGCCCGCACTCTGCGCAGGCAACGGAGCGATTCTCAAGCATGCGGGTAACGTGCCGCAATGCGCGCTCGTCATTAACAATCTTTTCGCCGAAGCGGAAGTGCCCGATGGACTCATCGCATCGCTGCTCATCGAACCGGAAAACGTCGCGGCACTCATCGACGACCCACGCATTGCGGCCGTGACGCTGACCGGCTCGACCGCCGTCGGCAAGCTGGTCGCCTCGCAGGCGGGCCGTGCGATGAAGAAGCAGGTGCTCGAACTGGGCGGTTCGGACCCATTCATCGTACTGGCCGACGCGGACGTGGAAGCCGCCGCGAAGGCCGCCGTCAAGGCACGCTTTTCGAACACCGGCCAGAGCTGCATTTCGGCGAAGCGCTTCATCGTCGACGAGACGGTCGCGGATCGCTTCGTCGAGCTGTTCTGCCAAGGCGTCGCGCAGCTCAAAGTCGGCGACCCTACACGGCGCGACACGACGATCGGCCCGATGGCGCGCGCAAATCTACGCGACGAACTGCATCGTCAAGTCGAGCGCACGGTCGAAGCCGGCGCTGTCCTCAAGGCTGGTGGCCATGCCATCGCCGGTCCGGGCTTCTTCTACGCGCCGACCGTGCTGGACCATGTCGCGCCCGATATGGCGGCGGCGGTCGAGGAAACGTTCGGCCCGGTCGCGGCCATTCTGCGCGTCAGCAGCACTGAAAAAGCCGTCGCGCTCGCGAACGCGACGGAGTTCGGCCTGGGCGCAGCGCTGTGGACTGCCGACCTGCAAAAAGCGAGGACGCTCGTGCGCCAAATCGAAGCTGGAGCCGTATTCGTCAACGGCCTCGTCGCGTCGGACGCCCGTTTGCCTTTTGGCGGCATCAAGCAATCGGGCTATGGCCGAGAACTCGGCGCCGCCGGCATCCGCGAATTCACCAACGTCAAAACAGTCTGGATTGGCCCCGCCGCCTGACTCCGCACCCTCGACCGTCCCCAAAGGAACCCGCCATGACCATCAAGACGCCCTCGGGAGCCGCCCTCCTGAAACCCGAGCAACTTACGACTTACGATCGCGGCGGCGGCGCCAGCACCACGCCGCTCGTCGGCAAGTCGGTCGGCTCGGACAGCTTCATCACCGGTTATACGTCGTTCGCACCCGGCGTGAAGATTCCGTTCCACAGCCATAACTGCCAGGAAAGCGTGGTACTCGTCCAAGGGCATGCGATCCTCGATATCGACGGCCTCGAATATGAACTCAAGCCGCTCGACACGACGTTCATTCCACCGAACGTGCCGCATCGATTCCGCAATATTTCGGAGACCGAACCGATGAAGATCCTGTGGATCTATGCGCGTCAGGACGCGACGCGCACGCTCGCAGACACCGGTGAGACCCGCCCCGTCTCCGCGGAGCATCAAAGCCCTTCTTCGAATTAACCCGATCAATCATCATGCGTATCCTCGTTTGTCCGGGCGACGGCATTGGCCCAGAAATCACCGCCGCATCCATCCACGTTCTCGGCAAAGCCGACCAGCTCTTTGACCTCGGCTTGGAATATCACTACGAAGACATCGGCTTCGCAAGCCTCGAGAAGTACGGCACGACGCTGCGCCCGGAAGTGCTGAAAAAGGCGCCCACCTTCGACGGCCTCATTCTCGGCACCATTTCGCATGCGGACTACCCGCCCCCCGACAAAGGCGGCCGCAACGTGTCCGCGGCGTTTCGCTGCGAGCTCGATTTGTATGCGAACGTGCGCCCGTCCCGTACACGTCCGTTCCTGACATCGAACATGCGCGAAGGCAAGAGCATGGACCTCGTCATCATGCGCGAGGCGACGGAAGGCTTCTACCCGGACCGAAACATGGCGCTGGGCTGGGGCGAAATGATGCCGTCGAAGGACATGGCGCTTTCAGTGCGCAAGATCACGCGACATTGCAGCGAGCGCATCGCGCGCCGGGCTTTTGAACTCGCGATGAAGCGCAGGAAGAAGGTGACCGCGATTCACAAGGCGAACAGCTTCCACATGACGGACGGCCTGTTCCTCGAGTGCGTGCGCAATGTGGCCAAGGATTTTCCGGAAGTCGAACTGAACGACCTTCTCGTCGACGCGTCGACCGCGCACCTTGTTCGCAACCCGGAAACGTTCGACGTGCTCGTCGCGACCAACTTCTACGGCGACATTATCAGCGATCTGGCCGCGGAACTTTCGGGCAGTCTGGGTCTCGGCGGTTCGGTGATGGCAGGCGACGCCCTGTGCTGCGCACAGGCGCAACACGGTTCGGCGCCCGATATCCAGAATCAGGACAAGGCAAACCCCACGTCGATGATTCTTTCGGTGAGCATGTTGGTGCGCTGGATTGGCGAACATCGCCAGAAATCGAACTTCGTCCGCGCAGCGGATGCAATCGACGCGGCGATCGACGCAGTGCTGGCAAATCCCGAAACCCGTACGGCCGATCTGGGTGGAACCATGGGCTGCACGGCTTTCGCCGAGCATGTCGCCGCGTCGGTCCAAAAGGCCTGAGTTGCGATCCGTCCGACGGAGCAGTCCCCTCTGTCGGAACACTACAACCATCAAGGAGACGTTCGATGATGGCAGCGTGGAATTCGCGCGCGTTGGGCAAGTAAGCCAGCCGGTCAAGACGACTACGGCTTCCTTGTCGAGAGCCACCACCGAAGGATTCAATATGCATTCCGAATCAATGGCAATGGACGTGCCGCCCGAAAACCGTCCCGCCGACATGGCGATCCGGCAGCGCGTGCTGCGAAAGAATGCTTGGCGACTGCTACCGTTGCTGACGCTCGCCTTCATCTTCAACTACATCGACCGCACGAGCGTCGGCTTTGCGGCACTGACGATGAACAAGGATATCGGTCTCACGCCGATGCAATTCGGCTGGGGCGCGGGCGTCCTGTTCGCCGGCTACTGTCTCTGCGAGATTCCAAGCAACCTCGCGCTGTACAGGTATGGTGCGCGCCGCTGGCTCACGCGCATCATGATCACTTGGGGACTTGCCTCGGCGGCGACCGCGTTCGTTCAGGGACCGACAAGCTTCTTCGTGTTGCGCTTGCTGCTCGGCGTTGCGGAAGCCGGCTTTTTTCCCGGGGTGACGTTCTTCCTGGCGTGCTGGTTTCCCGCACAATATCGCGTCCGCGTCCTCGCTTTCTTCATGCTCGGTGTACCGGTGTCGTCGATTATCGGCGGCCCGATGTCCGCGCTGCTGCTGGAAATGAACGGTATCGCGGGACTGCACGGCTGGCAGTGGATGTTCCTGATCCAGGGGCTTCCGGCCGTGCTGATCGGCTTCGCGGTCTACGCGCTGCTGCGCGATGACCCGAACGACGCTCACTGGCTCACGGACGACGAGCGCACCGAACTCGTCCGGATGCTCTCAGAAGAACCGCGGCGCAAGCCCACGACCGCATTGTTTGCCGCGCTCAAGGACGGCCGCGTGCTGCTTCTGGCGGCGACCCAGTTCGGCTTCATTCTCGGCTCGTATGGCGTCGGTATCTGGCTGCCGCTGATTCTCAGAGGTCACGGGTTCAGCGTCGTCAACGTCGGGCTTTTTTCGACCGTGCCTTATATTGCCGCCGTGATCGGCATGCTGATTTGGGCGCGCGCCGTCGATCGCAGCGGCCGACGCGTCTTCCACCTCGTCGCTTCATGCGCGGTAGGCGCCGCGGGTCTGGCGCTGTCGGCATGCGCCAATGGCATCGTGGTCGAAATGATCGGATTGAGTTTGGCCGTGGTGGCGGTCAGTTCCGCCCGCGCGATTTTCTGGACGATCCCGACTCGCTTTCTGACCGGTGTCGCGGCAGCGGGCGGCCTGGCCTTCATCAACTCGCTCGGGACGCTCGGCGGATTCGCCGGCCCCTATCTGGTGGGCTTTCTGAAGCAGACGACCGGCACGTTTTCCGCCGGCATCTGGGCGATGGCGGCCATTCTCGGCGTTTCCGCGGCGCTGGCCGCCACCCTCCCGGTACTTGCGCGCCAAGAGTAAACCCATCAAATTCCCGCGAGGGTCGACGCCACGGCGTTTCGCCGGGCGTCGATCAAACATTTTCCGACCAGGAGTACCACATGATCTTTGAAATGGCGCACATCGAAGTCCTGCCCGGCCATGCGGCAGGTTTCGAGGCCGGTGTCGCGCAAGCACTTCCCCTCTTCGCCCGCGCCCAGGGTTGCGGCGGCGCTGAGCTTCATCGCGTGATAGAAACCGAGAACCGATATGTCCTTCTCGTTCGCTGGGAAACCGTCGACGACCACATGATCGGATTTCGCCAATCCCAGGATTTTCAGACGTGGCGTCAACTCGTCGGCTCTCATTTTGCTCGACCGCCCGAGGTCTTTCATACGGAGGCGACCGAAGCCGGCCTTTGACATATCCGCGCGTTGGACGGCATTCTGAGCGACAATGTATGCCATTGCAAAACAGTACAATTTATCGATCGCTGCCGGGCTACCGACGGTGAAGGGCCGAATGCGCGACGCGTACGGTCTTGGCCACCTATGCTCTGCTGGAGGAACTGTGGGAGTTGCTGAATCCGAAATCCGCGAGGAGATCTGCGCGGTCGGCGCGAGTCTTTACTCCCGCCGATACACAGTGGGGAGCGCCGGCAATATCAGCGCGCGCCTTGATGATGGTTGGCTGATCACACCAACCGACGCATGCCTTGGCCGACTCGATCCCAACGATATCGCCAAAGTAGGCTGTGATGGGCAGCACCTATCAGGCGGGCGTCCCTCCAAAACGCTCGCGCTTCACCGCAGGATCTACGAGAATTCACCGGAAACGCGCGGAGTCGTACACACGCATTCGACGAGTCTGGTCGCGCTCACGTTGGCTGGCGTCTGGAGCACCGACGACGTCATCCCGCCAATCACGCCGTACTACGTGATGAAGGTCGGCCACGTGCCGCTCATCCCGTATCATCGGCCAGGCGCACCGGAGGTTGCCGACCAGGTCGCCGTACTCGCGCCGAAAGTGCGCGCGGTGTTGCTCGAGCGACTGGGTCCGGTCGTTTGGGAAAAAACCGTCTCGGCCGCATCGTTCGCTTTGGAAGAGCTCGAGGAAACGGCGTTGCTGTGGATGTCGCTCGCGCGCTCTGCCACGCCGATGTCAACGGACGCCATCGACGAGCTGCGCAATACATTTGGCGCCCGTTGGTAGCGCGCAACGACGCTCAACACGTCCCGCATCTAGCCATGAAAGTCCCAGCGGCGAACAGCATTAAAGACGACGACCCGACCGGTACCTACCATCACCCGACGGACGTGACCGCGGGTCAGTGGACCGTGAGTCCGTCCGAGCGGCCGCATCTGTACCGAATCCGGCATCGCCGTGCCAATGGCGAGCAGCACATCGATACGGTGGTCGACTACGACAACCTGAAGGCCAAGCTGCTGAAGTGGGATCGTGAAGGATTCGTCCGCCGCGAGCATGCCGGACCTGACGAGAAGCCCATCCATCGATCGACGTTCATGCGGGACCTGCTCGAGAGTGCTGGACAAACGCCCGGCGAGCGCGACGGTTCGCTCGCCGGCACACGTGTCGGTAATGTAGCGATGCCGCACGGAAATGGTGGGCCATTCGTGCCCGCCGTGAATCGCGCCTACCTCTTCGCCCCGCGGTTTGACAACGTTCTGCGGGACATCGTTGAAAATCGCCGTATTCTGCTGATCGGTCACACCGGCAGCGGCAAGACCAGTCTCATCGAGCAGGTCGCCGCGCACACCAATCAGGGCGTGCTGCGCTCGAATATGAACGGGCAGACAACGGTCGGCGATTTCGTTGGATTCTGGACCGTGAAAGGAGGCGAGACCCTCTGGGTCGATGGCGTATTGCCGACGGCCATGCGCGAAGGCCTTTGGCTGATCGTCGACGAAGTCGACTTTGCGGAGCCTGCGATCCTTGCGGTTCTGACTGCCGTGCTCGAGCCGGGCGGCCGCTTGCTGCTCAAGGAAAAAGGCAACGAAATCGTTGCGCCGCATCCCTCGTTCCGGCTCTTTGCAACAGCCAATGCCGTCGGGTCCATGGGGCAATATCGCCACCTTTATCAGGGCGCCAATGTCATGAACGAGGCGTTTCTGGACCGATGGCGCGTCTATCGCATCGACTATCTCTCGCGCGACGAAGAGGCACAGGTGCTGCTACGCACTTTTGGTCGGCGCGTGTCCGTGCAAATGGCGCAAACGCTGGCCGCGATCGCGGCGGACTGCCGCGAGGCCTTCATGCGAGAAGACCTGGCCAGCGCGTTCTCGACCCGAAGGTTGCTCGATTGGACCGAGCTCATGCTGCGCACCGGAGATCCGGAGGTCGCCGCCGGTCCGACCATCTACTCGAAAGTCGGCGCGGAAGATGTCGCGCTGATCCGTAGCATCATCCAGCACCATATCGATCCGCACGGGTGAGCGAATGGACCTCGGGCTGACGGAATCTGTCGACGATACGCTCGCCCATCTGTCCCGTCTGGCGCGGACGTTGACAGGACAGGACCGCCTGACGGTCGTGATCGCGGACGACGGCCCGCGTCTGCGCGACGATCAATTCGTGCTTCCGCCGGCCGTTGCTGGCATGGATGCCTCGCAGGAATTGATGACCGGCTATGTCGATCTGCTGGCTGCCCGCGCGCGTTTTGCAACTCAGGATGCGATCGAGCGCGTTGGCTCGCCCGTTGCGCGCCGACTCGCGCAGGCAATCGACGATCGGCGCGCGTGCTGCGAGCTGGCGCGCGCCTATCCCGGCGTGGCACCTTTTCTCACCAGGCTCCGTGCCGAAATGGCACGGGTAGCGGCCGCACAATGGACAACGCTGAGTTGGGCTGAAAAGCTCGCCTGGCATGTCGAACGCTATGTGTGGAACGAGCAGTCCACAGCAATCGAGTCCAGTCCCTCGCTGAATGCGGCAGTCCATGCGAGTATCGATCTACTCGAGGAAGCGAGCCGGTCGGCCTCGACGGCCGACAGCATGCGTATCGCGCTGCGACTCATCGAACGGATTCGCGAGCTCTCAGCGGGCGACGTGAACAACATGATGTTGACCGCCGACGCACAGGACACGCTCGATTCCCCTGCCACCAGAAACGAGTTCGAGTCGGACGGCTCGGACACAGGGGATGCTCCACCTTCTTCGCAAACATCGGCGTTGACCACGGGTGGCGGCCTCACCCGATCCGCGTCCGATGCAGCTCAACAGCCATCGGGCGACGCCGGCAAGCAGCCACATCGTCCTGCGATGAGTCGGGCTGCGCTATCCGTCCCGATCACGACGCAATTCGACCGCGAGGCCGACTTCACAGGCAAAGGCGACGCTATCCGATGGAGAAAGCTGAGAAGTACCGCGCGCGCGCAAACGGAATCGCTCAAGGCAAGGCTCGAACGCGCGCTTAAGGCCGACGAGCAGACCCATTGGAGGCGCGAACAGGAGCGCGGTGAACTGGACCGCCCTTCCCTTGTCAGGCTCGCCGTCGCGCCGGGCTACCGAACGCCGTTTCGCACGCGGCTCGTGAAACCGGGCCGCGACGCGGCCGTCACGCTCCTGATCGACCGCAGCGGCTCGATGGCCGGGCAGAAGATCGAACTCGCCACCCTGTGCGCCGCGGCGTTGAGCGACGCATTGAGCCAATTGAGCTTTCCGTTGGAGGTACTCGGCTACAGTTCGATCGAAGACGTTGAGATGCGCGAATACTACGAACGCTGGCTCGCGGCCGGCCACGCCTCATCCGGTTTCAACCGCTTCGTCGAACGGCTGGATTTACAGATCTACAAACGTTTCGATTCCGACAATCTGGTCGGTCTGACCTGCGTCGAATGCGGGCACGAGAACCCCGACGGCGAAGCGCTGAGTTGGGCCGCATCCAGGCTGCTCGCTCGCCGCGCACATCGTCACATTTTGATGGTGCTTTCCGATGGATATCCCGCAACTGGCGACGGCAATCCCGACGTCCTGCGTGCCGACCTGCAGGCACGAATAACCGAACTGCGCGAGCGAGGCGTCGAACTGGTCGGCGTGGGCATTCTCACTGACGCAGTCGAAACGTTCTATCCCACGAGCGCGGTCGTCGAACGATTGCAGGACTTGCCGAAGGCGGCTTTCGACGTGCTCGGCCGGACGCTACTCAAGCACAGGGAGTGGATGCTGGAACGATCCGATGCGTGAGCACGGACGAGAACTGGCGAGTGGACACGCGCGAACTGCTCAGCGCGTCGCGAAAAATACCGAAGCGGAATAGCGCCGCTTCGGCGGGCATTGCTTCAGGGTGCTGTCGACAGCGCCTTCTCGAAGAAATCGACAGTGCCGAAATTGCCGGACTTCAGCGCGAGCGCTAGCGGCTCACTGCCGCTGCTTGTCGTCCAGGGCACGCCCGGGTCAATGGGTGCGCCGATGCGCAAGGCGCAAACGCCGAGCGCCTTGACGACGGAACCTGACGTCTCTCCACCGGCAACGACCAGCTTGCGCACGCCATGGTGTCGAACCAGCTCGCTCGCGATCGTGGCCAATGCGCGTTCCATCAGCGCGCCGGCAACGTCCGCACCGAGCTTCTGCTGTGCGGCTCTTACAACGTCGGGCGCCGCGCTTCCGTAGATGAGCACGGGCCCGCCGGAAAGCCGCTCGGCACACCAGGCGACAGCGTCTTCGATTTGCCTGTCGCCCTCGGCAAGCTGCAGCGCGTCGAGCCGAAATGCCGGGCGCGAACGCTTCCAGTGTTCCACCTGGGCGTTTGTCGCCACTGAGCAGCTTCCCGAGAGAATCACGCCCGCCCCCACGACGTTCGGAAGATCCGACGCCGCCGATACGGACGCCGTCAATTTGCCGGCTCGCCGGAAGTTCTCCGGCAGGCCCATTGCAATGCCCGATCCGCCGGTCACGAGTGGATGGTCCGACAACGCGGCGCCAATACTGATCAGATCGCGATCGGCTACCGCATCGACGATGGCATATCGCGCCCCTTCGCTGCGCAGCGAATCGAACGCCGCCGCGATCGCATCCGGGCCACGAGAAACGGCGTCGAGCTTGACCGCCCCCACTTTGCGCCGGGTTTGCGATTGCAATACACGCACCAAGTTGGAATCCGTCATCGGGGTGAGCGGATGGTCCCGCATGCCGGATTCGCTGAGCAACACATCGCCGACGAAGAGGTGGCTCCTGTAAATCGTCCTGCCATTCTCGGGAAACGCAGGACAGGCAACTGCGAGGTCGACGCCGAGCGCATCGGCCAGCGCATCGGCGACCGGGCCGATATTGCCCTTCGGCGTCGAGTCGAAGGTGGAGCAATACTTGAAGAAGAACTGCTTGCAGCCGGCTTTTCTGAGCCACTCCAGCGCCGCGAGCGACTCACGTACGGCCTCCTGCGGCTCGACTGTTCGCGTTTTCAATGCGATGACGATCGCGTCCGCATCGTGCAACTCGGCCTGCGCGGGGACACCGATCGTTTGGACCGTGCGCATACCGCCGCGCACCAGCGTGCTGGCCAGATCCGTGCCGCCCGTGAAATCATCGGCAATACAGCCGAGGAGAGGTCTGCTCAATGCCATGCTCCCAATGGAATTACACCGCGCTGTCGACAAAGCCGAACAGGCGGCTGGCGTTGTCAGCGAGCAACTTGCGCCGCTCGATCGGCGCCGGTGCCCACGTCTTCACCAACGAGAAGTTACGCCCCTCGTCCTCATCACGGAAAGGCTCTATGTCAGTAGGCTTCGCGTCGGCCTTGCGCTCGCTGCCACCCGTGTGCGGCCAATCGCTTCCCCAGATGACCTGGTCCGGTGCCGCCTCGACGAGCGTGCTGCCGATCTGCGCGGTATCGGCGTAGAGCGGCTTTTGCAACGAGATCTGGTACGGCCCGGATAGTTTCACGAACACCTTCTTCGACTGCATCATGCCGATTAGCGCGGACATCCCGGGCTGTTCCGGTCCATCGGCGGCTTTTGCCAAGCCGAAATGATCGATCACAACCGGATGAGGCTGCGCCTGGATACGTGGCGCGAGGTCGGCGAGCACCGGCAAGGCCGCATAGATCTGAACGATGAACGGCTTGCCGCGCAGCGTCTGCACCGTTTTCTCCAGCCGCTCGACGGCAACATTCGTATCGTGGTTCTTGCCGACTTCGAGATTGATACGCACGCCCACCACGCCCGCGCCTGCCAAATCGTCTAGCTGCTGGCTCGAAAAGCTCGGGTCGATCACGGCAATGCCGCGGGCGTCTCGGCCGAGTTGTCCCAGCGCGTCGATCAGACATGCGTTGTCCGTTCCATAGACGCTCGGCTGTACGAGCACAGTGCGGCGCACATGAATGGCGGAGTGAAATCGCCGTAGATCCTGCACCGTGGCAGGAGGCGGCGTGTACTTGCGCTTCGCCGAATAGGGGAACTTCTCGGGATTGAAGATATGACAATGCGAATCCACCACGCCCGTCGGCACAGAAAAGCCGATCGGAGACATGTGCCCCAACTCCTTGCCCATTACCTTTCCGAAACCAATGAGAGATGCACCTCCCAGCGCGGCGCCGGTTGCGACCAGCATCTGCCTGCGATTGACCATGTTGCTGTCTCCTTCGTTTTTATAAGCGCATCCGTGGGCGACGCGCGGGTGCGTCATGTGCCCGCGCGTCGATCCGTCAACCAGCCAGCACGCGCGCGACTTCCCTACCGAAGGCCTTGCAGCCGAACGTGCCGCCGAGATCCGGCGTACGCGTGGCCGGGTTCTCGAGCACCTTGTCGACAGCCACTTCCATCGCCTTGCCCGCCTCGATGTAGCTCGGATTGCCATGGTGTTCCCCCATCCATTGGATCAGCATGGCCACCGACAGGATCATCGAAACGGGATTGGCCTTGTCCTGACCGGCGATATCGGGTGCCGAACCATGCTGGGCCTGCGCACAGCAGTGGGTATCGCTTGCCATCATCGAGCCGGCGAGCCCGAGGCTGCCCGATAGCTCGCTCGCTAGATCGCTGATGATGTCGCCATAGAAGTTGGTCGCCACCAGCACGTCGAAACGCTCCGGCGAGCGAACGAGATGTGCCGTCGAAGCGTCGACGAGCAGATCGTCGAGCTGCACCTCCGGGAAGTCCTTCGCCACGTCGCGCACGCATTCGAGAAACAGTCCGTCCGTCATGTGGAAGCTGTTCGCCTTGTGAATCGCGGTAACCTTCTTCTTGCGCTTCATTGCCAGCTCGAACGCACGACGGGCAATGCGCTCGCTGCAATGCCGTGTGATCTTGCGCAGCGAGATGGCCATATCCGGGCTCGGCATCAGCTCCGCCCACCCTTTCGTCATGTTGCGATCCGGATAGAAGCCTTCCGTCGCCTCACGCATGATCACGAGGTCCATCGTCTTGCCCTCGCGCATGTTGGACGTCAGAAAGGGGCGCGTGCGCGCAGGCCGGACATTGGCATACAGGTCGAGCCCGATGCGAAACCCAGCCGACACGTTGCGTCCGCCTTTTTCCGGCGCGGGGTAATCTGCATGCGACTGGGTACCAAGGATGATCCCGTCATAGCTCTTGGCCTTCTCCAGGACTTCATCGCGCAGCGTCGTGCCATATTTGTCGAGGCTCACGAAGCCGACGTCGTCGTAGTCGAATGAGAGCTTCAGGCCGAACTTCTTGTCTGCCGCCTGCAGCACCGCCATCGAAGCAGCCGTAATTTCGGGGCCAATGCCGTCACACGGCAACACCAAGATACGCATCGCAAATCTCCATAAAGTGGCGCCCTGTGCGCCAAAAAGTCGCCAGTAATTGTACTTCATTAAATGTTAGTACAATGCGAGTTCGTGTCCAGCAAGCACCAAAATTCGACCGAGACGAGAACGGCGCATCGCTGCGTCCAGCGGTCCAATGAGCGCATCCGTACGCTGGCGCACCCGGTACCACGCTGGCGAGCCCGCTTGGCCTGACCTATCAGCCTTACCATTTATCGACAGCAGGTTGCCGCGACGCAGGATTCTCGCGACTGTCCGAGGTCGTTTCCGATCGGCCGACGATCAACACGATGATGCCGCTCAGGGCAAGGAACCCACCCAGCATGACGAGCGCCCACACGTATGAATGGGTTGCCTGCCGAATCCATCCTGTCAGATAGGGGCCCACGAAGCCGCCAAGATTGCCAAAGGCGTTGATAAATGCGATGCCTGCCGCAGCAGTCGTACCGGCGAGCATGCTCGCCGGCAGCGTCCAGAAAATGGTGTTGGACACCCAGAGGCCGGTAGCGGCCACGCATAGCGCGATCATTGCGCTCCAGGGGTTAGCCGCGAGGCTCGCCACGACGAAGCCCACTGCGCCCAAGAACGCCGGCAGCGCAATATGCCACTTCCGTTCACCTGTCTTGTCCGAGTGACGGCCGATCAGCACGCTCGCGATAGCTGAGAACACGTAGGGAATTGCGGAGGCCACGCCGACTTCGAACGTGGTGAGATTGCCGAGGCTTTTCACGATTTGCGGCAGCCACAATGTGATGCCGAAAAAGGCCAGTAGCACGCAGAACTTGCAAAAGGCAAAAGCAAGGGTCTTCCCATGCACGAAAACGTCGCGTACACGCGCGGGGCCATGGCCGCGGCTCTCTTTCGCCCGTGCCTCCTCGTTGGTCCTGGCGATCAGCCATTCACGTTCGTCGGGCTCTAGCCATTTGGCGTCTTCCGGCCTCTCCGTCAGCCAGACGAGGGTGATCGCGCCAATGATGATCGCCGGAACGCCCTCGATGATGAAGAGCCACTGCCAACCGGCCAATCCACCGAAATGGTGAGCGAAATGAAGGATCGCCGTCGAAAGCGGACCACCGATGATCACGGAAATGGGATTGCCCAACATGAACACGGTAAGCGCCTTCGCTCGCTCCTCGGCCGGGAACCAGCGCATCATGTAGAAGACCAGCCCTGGGAAGAAGCCCGCCTCCGCTACCCCGATGAGCGCACGCAGCGTGAACAGCGAAGCCTCATTGAATACAAACGCCATGAGCGTAGCCAAGACGCCCCAGGTGATCATGATGCGTGCAAGCCAGACGCGTGCGCCGACTCGTTGCAGAATCAGATTGCTCGGCACTTCGAACGCGACGTATCCCACGAAGAGAATCCCGGCCGCGAATCCATATGTGCTCGGAGACAGGCCGAGATCCTTGTTCATCTCGAGCGCGGCAAATCCGATGTTGACCCGATCGAGAAAGTTGATCAGGAACATCACGATCATGAAGGGAATCAAGCGTCTCGAAACTTTCGCCATTGTTCGGGCGTGAATTACGGATTTCATAAGCCTAGCCTCCAGTGTTTTGTTTTATGCCCTGTCCCGGCCGCGGATTAAAAGAAGTGCTGCAAGCCGACGCCCACCATCGTTTGATGATTGGTTTTGGCGTCCGAGGGAGAAAGGGTGTAGATCTGTGCCGAATAGCCGTGCTTCGCGCGCTGGTAGTCGACCGTCGCGTAGACGTTCGTCGCCTTCGAGAGCGCATAGAGCGTCGTGAAGCCAACCTGATTGCGCGTGCCCTGCATGATCACGTTCTTTTTTTCGTTGTTCGGCTTCGAATAGAAGTACCCGGCTGCAACCGAAAACGCGGGCGTGATCAGGTATTGAGCGCCGAACTCGATCGTATCGACTCGATCGCCGGTCGCAGTCCATCGGGCGTTCGTGTACATGGTCGACACGCGCACCGGCCCGAACTGGTAGCGCGCGCCCGCGCCATACGTCCGATAGCTGCTGAGAGAGTTGGCTTCCTTGAGATTCGTCCAAACGGCGTTCGCGAGCAGTCCGCCGTTCTCGTACTTCAATCCGAAGCTTTCCGTGCTCCCGTTGGAAAACGCACCGGCCTGACCTCCGAAACCGTACAACGCGCCCAGTGTGAAGCCGGCAAGCGGTGCACTGGTGAGTTTTGCCGAATTGTCGACGCGCGCCCCGCCGATGCGATCGAAGTCCGTCGTGCTGCCATTGTTGCCGAGCAGTGCGTTCGCGGTGCCGGGACGGTGCATGAACGATCCCACGTAGTTGGAGACCGCGATGGAGGCAAAGTCGTACATGAAATCGTACTGACGCCCCATGCTCAGCGTCGCCCACGGCGATTTGACGCCGACCCACGCCATGCGGCCGAAGATGCGCGTGACGGCGGCAGTTGTCCCCGACGCATTCGTTCCTTGCCCGAACGTACCGTTGTTTCCGTTGAAACCGTTCTCGAGCTGAAACACGGCTTGCCAACCGCCGCCCAGGTCCTCATTGCCACGAAGACCAAAGCGATTGCCGTTGAACATGCCACTCGTTTCCTGCGTCTGAGCGTGTCCCCCGACGTTACTGGCGCGCTGAATCCCGATATCGATGATGCCGTACAGCGTGACGCTGCTTTGTGCGTATGCGCCATTCGCAAACAGACATCCCGCGGTTGCGCCCAAACCGATCAGCAAGTGCCGCATCTCCAAATCTCCTGTGTCCTCTATTTTGTTCTACGTAGCAACTACGTACAATTTATGGCGTGCGAACGCCCGAACGATGCAGGCCCTCGCGACGCCTTCTGCGCGGCAAGCGTTTAGGGGTCACATACCCGTCATATGTACTACATCGCATCGGGATACAATGTAATGCAAATGACATCTGCCTTTGCACCCACGTAAACCCGACCTGTGGGCGGACTCGGACGGTATCGGCATTCGCGCCGGACGGCGCGCGTGGAACATCGACCTTTGCCCCGATGCACAGGGACAAGTCAAATCAGAGGTGCGCCTCGGGTACGATGCGCGCCGCCTGCTGTTCTTCTTTTTCTTCGGCCTGCGCCTTGATCTTGCTGACCACATCGAGATGCTTGCGCATGAACGCAGCCGCGTGTTCGCGGCCGCCGCTCTCGATCAGGTCGAGCATCTCGAGATGTTCCTTGCATTGACGGATGAGTCGGGTCCGGTCCGTCGCGGCCTTGTACTCCATGAACCGACGAAGCTGGTTTTGACGTTCGAGAGCCTCGATGAAAAAGCGGTTGCCGGAGCAGCGCACGAGCATTTCGTGAAACTCCGAGCCGTTCTTGAACAGCATCGAACGAGGCAGCTTGAAGATGTCGCCTTCGAGCATTTCGGTCTGAATCTTCCGGGCTTTCGCGAATGCAGCTTTGTCGATACGAAAGGTCGGCTCCAGCAAGGCGGCGGGCTCGATCGCCATGCGGAACCGGTAGCTTTGGATATGCGCCTCGCGGTCGTGCAGAAAAGGATTGATGCGCCACCCCTGGCCGGGCTTGCGGGAAATCATGCCCTCGTTGGCGAGGCGGGTGAGCACCTTGAGCAGCTGGCCGCGCGGCACATCGAAGCGCCGAAGCAGTTCGGCCTCGTAAAACTCCTCCGCGATCTCTCCGCTGAGGCAGTCATCGGCGACCCGAAGATAGAGATCCTCGAGCGGGTCGACACCGAACGGCAACTTGGCGATGTCGATGCCATGCGCATCGACGGCCAGAAAGATCCCGCGGTTGGGTTCCTTCACCACGAGTCCGTGCTCGGCAAGCAACGCCAATCCGCGCCGGATCGGCGATCGGGAAAGGCCGAGCTCGGCAGCCAACGCTTCCTCGCGCAGATGTTCCCCTGCCGGCAGTGAACGCGTCCGTGCAATGTCGATGATCTTGGCCGCGACCTGGTCGGCCAGCGCCCCGGTTGTCTCAGTTTTCATAGTCAACGATCTGGTGATGCCTGTTGATACCACAAATTGTTGCGTGATGAAAGATAGGACACTGGGTGCATTCGGCGCCGGCACTTCGTTCGCCAACTGCATGGAGTCCGGTACGGGTCTTCCCGAACAGGCCTCTTCGTCAAACTGTACTATATTGCGCTTAAATACAATTTGAGCCGCAACCTATGACTCGCGCCCCTCGAATCAGCCTCGTGCATGCCACACCACTTGCCATTCAGCCGATCACTGAAAGCTTTACGCGTTGGTGGCCCGATGCGACGGTGTACAACCTCCTGGACGATTCGCTCGCGGCGAACCTGAAGCGCGCAGATGGCAACGTCGACGCAATGACTTCGCGTTTCTCGGCGCTCGTCGGTTATTCCCTGCGTACCGGCGCCGCCGGGGTTTTGTTCACGTGCTCGGCCTTCGGCCCGGCCATCGAATCAGCCCGACGTGGGATCGACGTGCCTATCCTCAAGCCCAATGAAGCGATGATCGAAGAAGCCCTCGGATTGGGGCGCAAGATCGCGCTTGTTGCGACGTTCCAGCCCGCGCTCGCCCCAATTGCTCGGGAGTTCCACGACTTCGCCGCGGGAAACAAAACGGACCTTCAGGTCACGTCCTGTTTCGTCGAGGGCGCGTGGCCAGCCCTGCAATCCGGCGACAAGTCCACCCATGACCGGCTGATAGCGGAGGCGTGTGCCCGTCTGTCTGACCATGACGTGGTCTGCTTCGCCCAATTCTCGATGACGAGCGCGCATGCGGCAGCCGAGGCGGCGTCTCGACGTCCGACACTGACCACGACAGACAGCGCGGTGAAGAAGCTGAAAGCGCTCCTTTCCCGTTAGTCATTCCAACGATTGGCGACAAAAAGATCGCCATACCTTCGTTTGCGGGCACGCTGCATCATCAGGAGACACATTGTGCGATTTTCGATCGGCAAGGCCATCAAGCCGCTCTACGTCCAGGTTCTGATCGGCGTGGTACTGGGCATTGCATTTGGAGCGGCCGAGCCTGCGCTCGGCACCGACATGAAAACGCTTGGCGATGCCTTCATCAAACTCGTCAAGATGCTGGTGGCGCCCATCGTATTCGCCACCGTGGTGACCGGAATCGCCAAGATGGGTGACATCAAGGCAGTCGGGCGCGTCGGCCTCAAGGCGCTCATCTACTTCGAGGTTGTCACCACGGGCGCGCTCGCCATCGGTCTCACAGTCGCGCATTTGCTGGCGCCTGGCAAAGGGATGAACGTCGATCCGGCTACACTCAATCTGGCGTCGGTCGCCGGCTACGCGAAGGTCGCGCAGGAATTGTCGCTCAAGGATTTCTTCATGCACATCATCCCCGAAAGCTTCGTGGGTGCATTCGTGCATGGCGACATCCTTCCGGTCGTCTTCATCGCCGTCCTATTTGGCCTTGCCCTCGCCCACGCCGAGCCACGCGCCGCCACGCTGATCAAAATCGTAGACGAGTTTCTCTATACGATGTTCGGCGTCGTGACGTTCGTCATGAAATTCGCGCCGATCGGTGCGTTTGGCGCAATTGCCTTCACTGTCGGCAAGTACGGCGTGTCGAGCCTGCTCGCGCTGGGTCAGCTGATGATGGCGTTCTATGCAACGTGCCTATTGTTCGTGCTGCTCGTGCTCGGCTTCGTCCTCAAGCTTTGCGGCGTCAACCTATTTCGATTCATTGCCTACCTCAAGACCGAAATTCTCATCACCCTAGGCACGGCGAGCGCGGAGCCCGCGCTGCCCCGGCTCCTCGACAAGCTCGAGCGGATGGGCTGCGAAAAGTCCGTTGTCGGTCTCGTCGTACCAACAGGCTATGCATTCAATCTCGACGGCGTCTGCATCTACCTGACCATGGCCGTGATCTTCATCGCCCAGGCGACGAATACCCATCTGACGCTAGGTCAGGAGTTGGTGATACTCTCGATGGGGCTCGTTACATCGAAGGGTATGAGTGGCGTACCTGGAGGGGGATTCGTCGCGCTCGCCGCAACGCTTTCCGCAGTCCATGTGCTTCCTCTGAGCGCGATCGCGCTTTTGGTCGGTATCGATCGATTCATGGGCGAGGCACGGGCGATCACGTCGATTATCGGTAACGCTGTCGCCGCCGTCGTTGTCGCGAAATGGGAAAAGGCGTTCGATCCACAGAAGATGCGTGACGCACTGTTTCACCGGGCCCAAGGTGCGGTCGATTCCGACGCGGAAACCTCGACATCCGGCCTCGCCACTGCCCGCGAGAGCCGCCCCCCAGCGTGAGGTCGTGATCACATGCGCGTCCGCGAAACATGGGGAGTGGGGCGCGTGTTTCACGGGCCTCTGCGCGCGACCCGCTTCGAACTCTGCCGCTTTGCCCGGCAAGATCTAGATGTGAGCCATCTCGATGACCATCACGCTCTCCTCTTCGCTCTCCAGTTGTGAGACTTGGTCAGGCAGGCGGCGCAACGGAGGCGCCAGCAACGCCATGGCGGGTCATAGCTTCGCCTATAAAACCGCTCGCCTTCATTTCTTCGATGAAGTCTCCAAGGAAGCGTGCTGCGACCGAACCCCGGTCCTTGGGGATGCCCATCGCCTGTTGAATCACCATGAACGGCTCATCCAGCAAGCGCAGACCGGCAACATTGCGCGCCTCGATTTCGAGCACCTGCTTCACGCCGGCCGCGACCTCGAGTCCGTTATCGAGAAACGTCTTGACCACAACTTGTGACGACGCCGCGCGTACCAGCTTTGCAGCTTGAATTTCGCGGGTCAGGAACAGATCATAGGCAGTCCCCTGCCCCACTGCGATGCGATTCGACGCAACGTCAACCTGATCATTGCGCGTGATTGGCGATTCCTGACGAACGAGGTAGCGGCCCTCGATCAGGATATACGGCGCCGTGAACGCGATCCCGGCGCCGCGAACCGGGTCGATCGCAAAAAAACCAATGTCGGCCCGCCCCTCGGTCACTGCCTCTACGGACTTTCTCGCCGTTTCGAATATCGCGAATTCGAGCTCGAGTTGCAGCCGTCGGGCAAGTTCGTGTGCAAGATCGACAGATATGCCGGTCGGCGGGGCGTCGGCCGATTGCCGGCTTGCAAGAACCGGGTTGCCGAGATTGATGGACGCACGCAATCTTCCGGTCGGAGCAAACGCACGAATGATAGATGGGTCGATATTCATAGAAGAGTCGTCGCGTCACCGGTGCGCCAGCGTGCCGGCGATCGCCTTTTGGAGAATAAGTGGAATTACGCCGCCTGCGCGCAACAAATCGACTTCGAGCGACGTCTCGACGGCGGCTATCGCCGTTATCGTGTCACCGCGACCATTCGCGCGAGCGATCTTCACGCCGACCGAGCATCTAGGAAACAGTGCGTCCGGCTCTACATCGACCTCGATCATGTCGCCAGGAGCGATGTGCAGTGTTGAAGGACTGACGCCAGCGGGCAGGCGTAACGGCAGGATGCCCATGCCGATCAGGTTGGATCGGTGAATGCGTTCGAAGCTGACAGCGAGCACGGCCCGTACCCCAAGCAGGCGCTGCCCCTTAGCCGCCCAGTCCCTCGATGAGCCCATTCCGTACCGCTCGCCCGCGACGAGCACGACCGAGTGCCCAGCCTCTCGGTAGCGTTGCGCCGCTTCGAAAATCGGCATCACTTCCCCGCTTGGAATGTGAAGCGTGTGGGCTACAGGGGCGTCGGGCTTCAGGAGATTCACGAGCGTCTTGTTGTAGAACGCTCCGCGCACCATTACCTCCCAATTGCCGCGTCGGGAAGCGAACACATTCAAGTCATCGCGATCGTCGCCGCATTCCACCAAGAAATCGGCAACAAAACTGTCTTTTGGAATAGCGCTTGCCGGTGAAATATGATCGGTCGTGACGTCGTCCCCCACCACCAGCAACGGATACGCGCGGTAGCTGCCAAGCTGCCCCGCTTCATCCAGCGAGGCAAACGGAGGACGCCGCAATATCGTCGAATCGGGGTTCCACGGATAGCGTGCGCTATCCGGCGAATCCAGCTCGCGCCATGCCGGGTTGTCGGCCGCTACAGCGAATGACTTTCGATAATCGCTTGGTTCGGCCGCGAGACGAAGGGCCGCGTCCACCTCTTCTTTCGTCGGCCAAAGATCGGACAGCCGGACCGCCCTTCCGTCCGGCGCCATCTGCAACGCATCATGGCTCAGATCCAACGCCGCATCGCCGGCCAACGCGAACGCCACCACCAGAGGCGGAGACATGATGAAGGCAAGATCCAGGTCAGGGTGAACGCGCCCCGGAAAATTCCGGTTCCCCGACAGGATGGCCACCGGCCGGATGGCGCTGGCCGAAATCCCCTCCTCAATCACGTCTGTCAAAGGGCCGGAGTTTCCGATGCACGTGGTACAGCCATAGCCGACGATGTCGAACCCGACTGCGGCGAGTTCCGACAAGAGTCCGGCTCGCCGGAGATAGGCACCCGCGGCAGGAGAACCGGGGGCCAGTGAGGTCTTTACCCATCGTGGCACTCTCAGCCCCAGGCGCCGCGCCTTGCTTGCAATCAATCCAGCGGCAATCAAGAGTGCGGGATCGGTGGTGTTCGTGCAGCTCGTGATGGCAGCAATGGCAACTGGATGAGGCGGCACGCCATGGAGAGCCGCGTGCGAATAGCAAGGGAATTGCTCGAGCGCCCTGCCTGTGTGCGCATAGCTCAAAAGATCCTGAGGCCGACGCGGACCCGCCACATGCATGCCGACTGCATCCAAGTCGATCTCGATCACGCGCGTATAGATGGGCTCGGCCTGAGGATCGAACCATAAGCCAGCACGGGTGCAAAGCGCCTCGACCAGCTCGATATTCTCGACGCTGCGGCCAGTGTCCCGCAGGTATTCGACGGTATTCGCGTCGACAGGGAAAAACGCCGTCGACGCGCCGTATTCCGGCGCCATGTTGGCGACCACGGCGCGTTGTCCGGCCGTGAGCGTCGAAACGCCAGGGCCGTAAAATTCGACAAACTCACCCGAGACGCCGATATCGCGCAGTCGCTTAGTAACGGTCAACGCAACATCCGTGGCGAGCACGCCGGGGCGAACCGCGCCCGTGAGCTTCACGCCGATCACATCCGGAATGCGTTGCATGACCGGCATGCCGAACATTACCGTTTGAGCCTCGAGCCCACCGACGCCCCATCCCAGCACGCCAATGCCGTTGATCATGGGTGTATGGCTGTCCGTGCCGATCATCATGTCGGGGACCGCCCATATCTCACCTGCGCGCTCCTCTGTAGTGACCACGGTGGCGAGCTGCTCGAGGTTGATCGTATGCATGATGCCGGTACCGGGCGGATGAATACGCACGCCGTTCAAGGCCTTCGATGCCCAGCGCAGGAACCGATATCGTTCGCCGTTTCGCCGAAACTCCAGTTGAAGATTGCCGCGTGCAGCGTCAGGCTGCGCGAAGTACTCCACTGCAAGCGAATGATCGACCGATGAGTCAACAGGCATGACCGGATTGAGCACCGCCGGATCGGCTCCCGCCTCGGCCAGCGAATCGCGCATGGCAGCGATATCCACGAGGGCCGGCGTGCTCGTCGTGTCATGCATGAGGACACGCCCCGGTTGAAACGCGATCTCATATTCGCTGCTGCCACTGTCGCACCACCTTAAGATGGCCTCGACCGCTCGCCGGCGTTCGTCGCCCGCGGTATTGCGCACGACGTTCTCGAGCAGCAGCCGCAGCACGACAGGCAGCCGGAATAGGCCTTGTCCGAACATGGCGGGCAGATCGACGAAGCGATACGACTTGCCGTTCACGACCAGCACGGCCGGCGAAGGAGCGTAGGTGTTTTCCATGGGCTATATTTTGTATTTTTTGTCAATGAAATACAATGCCGGATAAACCCGCGAGGGGCGTGCAGATCGCGATCGCATGGAACCGTGCAATCTGCCGCAGTTCGATCGCAAGAGGAAGCCAGGAATGTTTGCATACGTGGGCTCACGTACGACCGTCGAGCGCAGCGCACGAGGCGAAGGGATTAGCGTCTATCGAGTGCATCCCGACAGCGCACTCGAACTCGTTCAACTCGTCACCGATCTGATCAACCCGTCCTTCCTCGCACGGAGCGTCGACGGGCGCAGGCTTTACGCGGTGCACGGTGACATGGCGGACATCACCTCATTTGCGATCGATCCGCATTCTGGAAAGCTGACGTCGATGAACACCCAGAGCACGCGGGGTAAAAACCCTGTGCATCTGGCAATTGACCCGACCGGGAAATACGTGATCGTGTCCAATCACATCGGAGCCAGCCTCGCCGTGCTGCCGATCGCGCCGGACGGCTCACTCGAGGCTGTCTCGCAACTCTTGCCACTCGAAGGGCCGATCGGTCCGCATCGAATTGAGCAGACGCAAGCCAAACCGCACTTCAATCTGCTCGACCCCACGGGTCGCTTCGTCGTGGTGCCGGACAAGGGACTGGACCGTATCTTCGTTTTTCGGTTCGAGGGTGGAAAGCTCACGCCGACGGAACACGCGTTTATCGTCACGCGCGAAACGGCCGGCCCGCGACATGTCGCCTTTCATCCCCAAAACGCATATATGTACTGCGTCAACGAACTGGATTCCACGGTTACCAGTTACCGATACGCAGCAGACAGCGGCGCACTTATCCCGTTGCAGATATTGTCGACGCTTCCCGATACCTATACGGGCAATAGCCGCGCGTCGGAGATAGAGGTCGCGAGAAACGGGCGTTACGTATATGCGTCGAATCGCGGGCACGACAGCATTGCGATTTTCGCGATCGACCAAGCATCCGGTCGTCTGAGCTTCGTCGATGCGGAATCGACGCGGGGACACACGCCGCGCTATATAACGAGCACGCCCGACGGCCGCGTGATGTATGCGCTCAACGAAGACAGCGACAGCATCGTTGCCTTTGCGATTGACGACACGACAGGCCGCCTCGCATACACCGGATGCACGACTAATTGCGGCAGTCCTGTGTGCATGGTGTTTTCGGGCCGAGACGGGTGATTGCGAATGCCCGGATATGCCCTTCAGGCAACCGCGCGATGCGCCAGCGCCAAGCGTCCGATCTTCTGCCCGCTCGCTGGCGCGAGCGGCGGCCCGGCAGGCACATCGGAACGCACCTCACAGTGTGAACATTACACGTTGGCTGCCCGGTTTCAACTCCAGTTGCGTCGCCCTAATCCGTTCGGTCTGCTCAGGCGTAGCTCTCCGTGCTGCGAGGCGGGCGCACAGACCTTCGAGCTCGGCACGAACCAGCGACGATCGTGAGCCTCCCCGGCAAGCGCAAACGATCCCCTCCGTTCAACGATTTCGTTGCTCGGGATCGAGGCTTACCTGACGGCGCTCTGGTCGTGCCACGCCCCTTCCCTCGCAACTCGTCAAGCCTACTTCTGTTGCGCCTTCGTACACGACAACCTTCGCCAGGAATGCTTACGGACGCTTGCGACGCTATGGGAGCAACGCGATCAGTGGAGTTTCTCTGTATGCGAGCTGTCGGCGCGTGGGCGCGCGCCGAGGATTGTGCAGACGTCTTCAGTAACCGATCGCCAGTCCGTCACGACGGGGATCGGTACCGCCGAACAATGCACCGGCTGCCCGGTCAATCCAGATGGCGTGGCAGGTCCCGAGCGGGTTCTCCGCAGTGACGACAGGGTGACCAAGTTCGCGTAGTGCCGTTACCACCTGCTGCGGCACCGTGCGCTCCACTTCGAACGAGTTACCACGCGCGAACATTCTCGGATGATCGATCGCCTCTTGAACCGACATTCCGTAGTCGAGCGCATTCGACAATACCTGCAGCTGGCCCGCAGGCTGGAAATGCCCCCCGGTCACCCCAAAGGACATCACGGCTTCATCGTCCTTGGTGATCAATGCGGGAATGATTGTATGCAGAGGCCGCTTGCGACCCGCCAGTTCATTCGGATGTCCTTGCTCCAGCACAAAACCACATCCGCGGTTGTGAAGAAGCACACCCGAGCGCGGTGCTACCAGTCCGCTGCCAAAGTCGTCGAAGATCGAGTTGATGAGCGAGACGACGATGCCATCCTTGTCGACTACAGTTACGTAGACCGTATCCCGATGCTCGGGCGCACCGAAAGGCGTGAGGTCGGCAAGACGCTTTTGCATCGAGACCTTCGATGCCAGTTCCCGCACGTGGGACGATGATGTCAACCGGTCCCAATCAAACTCGGACGAAGACGGGTCGCACAGATATGCGTCGCGTTGGGTATAGGCAATCCGCGATATTTCGCCCTGCAGGTGGAATCGCTCCGCGCTCAGTGGAGCAAACCGGGCAACATCGAACGTTTCGAGCATTCCTGCGATCTGCAGAGCGATAATGCCCTGACCGCTAGGCGGACATTCCCAAAGACGATGGCCCCGATAGTCGCAGGAGACAGGCTGAACATACTCGGCCTTGAATTCGGCAAAGTCTTCCATCGTGTGACTGCCGCCCAGCCGCCGCAAGAATCCCACGATATCCTCGGCGATCCATCCGCGGTAGAAAGCCGCGGCGCCTTTCCTGGAAATCTCGCGGAGCGTTTCGGCAAGGGCCTTGTTCGTCTGCCGAGCACCCGCAGCCGGGGCAGCGCCCCGGTTGAGGAAAAGTTCCGCCGCCTCAGGCGTAGCCGACATCTTGGCCGTTTGCCGCCCCCAGTCCCTCGCCAGGCGTTCGGTCACCGCATACCCATCTTCGGCCGCCTTGATAGCCGGCGCCAGCAGCGTATCGAATGGTAACGCGCCGAACTCGGCAGCAAGCCTTTCCCAGGCTGAGAGCGCGCCAGGGACCGTCACCGCATCGGCAGAAGCCGGATTGATTGCCGTTTTCCCCGTCTCACGCAACCGTTCAACATTGACGGCCTTCGGCGCCCAGCCAGCACCATCGAGCGCTACGGGCGCATGCCCCGGCCTCTTTAGCAGCACGAAGCAATCGCCCCCGATACCGGTTTGGGTCGGCTCGACCACGGCGAGCATCGCGGCGATCGCAACGGCCGCGTCAATCGCGTTGCCGCCCGAGCGAAGTACATCAAGGCCGACAAGTGCGGCTGCGGGGTTGGAGGTCGCAACCATCCCTGAATGACCGACAGCCACCGATCTGCCGGGTACTTGAAAATCACGCATTGCTATTGTTCCAGTCAAATTTGATGAGGAGCGGCGCCAGGCCGCTCCGAGCCTGCGAACGTCACCGGATCTCAGTGCCAAAACTTTCCGATGACCGCGATCACACCGCTCACAAGGCAGACGACGCCGACAGCGAACACGAGCAGGTTGCTCGGGCGACCGCCAAATTTCTTGAGCGCGTCGATCTTCGTGAACGCATACAACGGCAGGAAATAGACGATGAACACGCTAACAGGCACCAGGGCAACCGTAATCAGGTCCACGACATCCAGATTGAAAATCGCGGAGGTCGTCGTGATCAGGAAAACGAGGCCGACGATCAGGCGGGAGAAACTCGCGCTATGCAGCGTCCTTTCGGACAGCCCGAAGAGGGTTCGACCGAACGTTCGAGCACTCTCTTCCGTGGCAAGGTAATGCGCCAGAAAGGACTTGATGACCGCCGTGAAGACGATGAGTTGTGATGCGATAGAGATGGCCGGAGTATCGAACTTTCGCGCAAGGAACGAGAGCACGGTCAGATTACTGGCTTTCACCTGTGAGAGCTCTGCAGGGGACAGCGCAAAGATGCAGCTCCACGAGAAGAACAGCATCGTAGAGACGGCCAGCAGGGTTGCCACCAACAGGATCTGCGGGACTTTGCGTACGGCTCGCGGGCCGTAGTACTTCTTCTGCGCGACGACGAAACTCGATGTGATTGAGGTAAAGCTAAAGGCGAACACGCAGAGCGGCAGGCCTTTCCATACGTTCAATGCCAGCGCGCTCACGCCACCGAAGTTCGTCGCCGTTGCCATCATGGCAGAATTCCAGTGCGGCGCGGCCATGAAACCGAAAATGATGATCGAGACGATGAACGGCGCGACGATGAAACCCATCGCCCGGACAACCACGTTCGTACCGTAACGCACGATCAGCATCAACGCAGCCACGCAGATCGGCGCGACGGCCCAACGGGAAAGCCCGTTGTAGTGCAACTGTGTCCGCGAAAAATCGAGGATCGTGTTCGTGATGGTGATGGTGTAAATCATCATCCCGGGAAACACGGTGGCGAAGTAGGTCGTCGTGAGAAATTTTCCCCAATTCGGCCCGAGAAATTCGATAGTCGTATCGAGTACGTTCCCTTCTCGCCCATCACGACTCGAACCGGCAAGCACATAGCGCGAGAGTGCGAGGTACGGGAAATATGTAATCGGAAACGCCAACAGGGACAGAATGACCATCGGCCAGAATCCGTGCAAGCCCAGACTGATCGGCCAGAATAACGAGCCTCCTCCCACCGCGCATCCGTAGATGCCCAAAACCCACATCGTGTCGTGCCGGCTCCAGCCTGAGCTCTCCGGCGCGACTGCTGCGCTGTTGCTTATGATTTCCATGTCTCACTCCAAGTCCTGCGCTCGACGGTCAGATCCGCAAGAGCTTTATTGATCAAGTGCCCGCCCCGCGCACGAGGCGGTATTGGTTGAAATAGAGGTGGGTATGTCTCCGTTTTGGACTGTTTGTCTGCCGTCACCTGGCAGCGTCTCACTTGCGCTTGATCGCTTTCCGAAACCGGATCATCGACACGATGACCGGTATCGCGACAGACATCTTTATGTTGAATTGGGATCTACTGGTTCAATACTAAACAGCATGGGTGCAATATCCGCGCGATTTTGGGCTCGCAAAAGAGATCGTTTCGCGATCTACATGCGGTATCCGAATCTTTGTTGCATCGCTTCCTGTGCACGGCCAACTGTCCCGCGGGCTACTCAAAATGCCCGGCTCTGCGGTGGGTCAGTCGGCAAAAAAAAGCCGGGTGTCCGCGAGAACCCCGGCTACGAAGAGCACGACTACTCCTTACCTTTTACTTTCGACAATCTTGCTGCCGTCCTGGCCCAGGTCCCACCAGAGGCCTGCCATGACCGCCAGCGACTCGCGCGCGACAGAGCCGAGGAAGTGCTCGTTCGGGGCATGTTGCGAGCAGGCCGGATAGGAGTGAGGCACCCA
Organism: Trinickia symbiotica; assembly: GCF_002934455.1. Classification (GTDB taxonomy): domain Bacteria; phylum Pseudomonadota; class Gammaproteobacteria; order Burkholderiales; family Burkholderiaceae; genus Trinickia; species Trinickia symbiotica. The sequence continues at coordinate 287,913 of NZ_PTIR01000003.1, forward strand.
CACCGTCGGCAGCCCAAGCGTCTCCGCAAAGATAACGTTGGGCACCGTGCCGCCCAGGTTTGGAATCAATGCAGGCTTCTTGCCCGTGGACTGAGAGATCGACTTCAGCGCCCAGTCGACCCACGGGTCGTCAAGGTCGAGCCGTGTAGCTGGGACGGCAGGTTTAACGATCACCTTGACCAGGTCCTTGTAGCCGTGGCAGGCGAGATGCTCCTCGAGGTACTTCTCGGTGTTCTGCCAGTCCGTGCCGACAACAAAACGCAGCTGGCAGTGAGCGCGTGCAGTCGGAGGCACTGCGTTGACCACCGCGTCCGGATTCCCGGCCTTGAAAGCGAGGACTTCGAGTGCGTTCCAGCCGAGCACACGCTCTGCGGAGGACAGACCTGGCTGGCCCCAGGTGGGATCAATCTCCGGTGCGTTGGCATCCGTGCCCAGCTCAATATCGGCGAGCGCCTCTCGGACCGCTGGCTGAATCGGCGGCGGAAGCAGCCCTTCGACAAGAATTCTGCCGTCCCGGTCGACCAAGGTGCCGATGGCATGAGCGAGAACGACCGCGGGGTTGCGAAGGACGCCGCCCCAGTTGCCCGAGTGATGCCCGCCATCACGCAGATTCACCTCGAGGTCGAAATTCAATTCCCCGCGCGAACCAAGGAAAATCGTCGGCCGCTCGGCCGAGACACGGGGGCCATCGGACGCAAGGAACAGATCGCCCTTCAGATATTCCTTCTCATTTGCACAGAGCTGATTCAGGCCCGGAGAATCGATTTCCTCGCCGGTTTCGAAGATGATCTTGACGTTATAGCCGAGGTTGCCCCCGCGTGCTTCAATGACTGCCTCTAGCGCCGCAAGGTTGACCGAATGCTGGCCCTTGTTATCCGCAATGCCACGCCCATACCAGCGATTACCGTCAACGACGATCTTCCACGGCTCGAGCCCCTTGTTCCATTGGTTGTCGTAGCCTCGGACAACGTCACCATGCCCATAGGTCACGACCGTCGGCAGATCGTCGCCCTCGTGACGGGTGGCAAGCAGCACCGGCGCGTCGATACCGGCGGGATTACTTACCAGTCTGGTTGTGAACCCGAGCCGTTCGAGCGTCGGTACCATCTCTTCATTGAGGTAGGCGTGAAGCGCGGAAGCCTGCTGCGCCTCCTGACTTTCCGTGCGAAATGCCACGCGACGGTCAAGGTCCGACAGAAACTTTCCCGAATCGTAAGTTGCTACTGCCGCGGCGATTGCTGATTCGCGATTGCCAATCTGTTTGGTCATTGTGATTCTCCCTTGCTCGTTAATCCTTCGCTCCCTGTATGCCTTGCGCGCACGAGGAGCGCTTTTCCCTGATCAAGCCGCCTTCGGATTCGGCCAAGCGCGTTGACGCTTCAATATGTCTTCGGCGCTCTCACCGACCAGATCCTTATAGACCTGCGGCGCCGTCGCCCCTTCCGTACTGATCAGCAAAACGCACGAATTGCTGTTGAGACCGACCGCTTTCCAGGCATCGGCGTTTGCATCGAGTACCTCTAGGCCGGCAAGGCCCGCGGCGCCTGATTCTCCAGAGATCACCGGGATATCCTTTACGTCACCGCTTGCCAGCACCTTCATCGCGGCGACCGCGTCGTCATCCGAAATCGTCATGAAGTAGTCAGCGCCCTTCACAAGAAAACGCCATGCGAGAGGCGACGTCTCTCCGCAAGCCAGGCCCGCCATTACCGAGTCAACGGAACCGGTGGCTTTCGCAGCCTCACCAGTGATGGCGCTCTGATACAGACAGTCGGCCTGCTTGGGTTCGACGACCACTACGGTTGGGCGGTTCTCACCGAACACCTCCCAGAGGTAGCTCAAAATGCCTGCGGCGAGACCGCCAACGCCACCTTGGAGGAAGACATGCGTGAAAGGCGATTTGCCATCGCCCTTGCCGCCGTATGCCTCAACAATTTCGGCTGCCACAGTGCCGTATCCCTGCATCACGTCGCGCGGAATGGCCTCGTACCCTTCATAGGAGGTGTCCGAGACGACCTGCCAGCCATTGACCTTCGCCAGACGTGCAGCCTCTTCCACAGACTCGTCGTAGTTGCCGGTGATACGCACGATCTCTGCACCATATGCGGCAATAGCTTCCTCGCGCTCGACGCTGACATTGGCGTGAAGGACGATCACGCACTTGCAGCCGATGCTTCGAGCTGCTGCCGCGAGCCCTTTTCCATGATTGCCGTCGGTCGCGCTGATCACCGTAAAGTCGCGAAGGCGATCCTTGTATGCGCCTTTGAACATCGACACTGGATCCATTCCCGCATCGGGAAAAAGGCGAAGAATCAATCGGACCAGTGCGATCGGCGCACCGAGGGCCTTGAAGCTGCCGAGTTCCGAGCGAACCGACTCGTCCTTGACGAGGACTTCGGCCACGCCCAGCCTGCGCGCGATGCCAGGAAGGCTGTACAGCGGCGTTGCACCTTCAGCAATACCGTCCCATGCGGAAATCCACCGCCGGCTTTCTTCCGCCTTCTCGACGGATAGAATCTCTTTCAGTTCGACGGGATAGGACGACCGGACCGCGCGACGGTTGGCGACAAACATGGGAACTCCGAGAAACAGGTTATTGGGTAAATGAGACGACAATACCGCTCAGGTGGAGAAATGTTACGGCCGCCCCCCCTGACTTTTTGACCATATTCGCGGCCCTCGATGCAACTTTGTCTCGACTTTATCGCCGTTATCGAAAGTCGTTCGCATAACCAGACTAAACGAGTGATGCTGAAGGTCGCGGCCTTCGCAGCGGCCACCGCTATCGGGATTTCGAGGAATGCGGCCCAGGCAGAGCCTGCCCAGCCCGCAACGGCGGGTGCCGCCGCGACTAGGAATACCCTTAACGCCATCAAGGCTCGCGGGTAACTCATCTGCGGCGTCGCGGGCGACCGTGCAGGATTCAGTCTGCTGGACGCGAAGGCTGTATGGAGGGACTTGGCGCCGATCTGTGTCGTGCAGTCTCCGCTGCCATATTCGGTGTGCCCGACAAGGTCCGATTCGTGTCGCTCACGAGCCTGACGCGCTTTACGGCGCCGCAGCCTGGCGAAGTCGATATCGCGGCACGTTTTACGACGTGGACCCTGCCCCGTGAGTCCAGCAGCAACGCGTCGCCATTGCTCGGGCACTGTACATGAAGTACAAGGTCATGCTTTTTGACGAGCCGACGTCTGCTTTGGATCCAGAGATGGTTAAGGAAGTACTAGACACGATGATCGCTCTCGCCCGGGACGGAATGACGATGCTGCGCGTCACGCATGAAATGGAATTCGCACGACAGGTCGCTGACCGCGTCGTATTCATGGATAAAGGGCAAGTCGTTGAATCGGGGAACCCCGCTGCGATGTTCGGCTCTCCCCGTTCGGGGCGACTTCAGAAGCTCCCCTCGGCCAGATACTGTACGAACAACAAGGGGATGGTGTTTTCCGGCCGAGACGGGTGATTGCGAACACCTGGATATGCCCTTCGGGCAACCGCGCGTTGCACCAGCGCCAAGCGCGCGATTTTCTGCCCGCTCGCCCGCGCGAGCGGCGGATCGACAGGCGCATCATCAGTTAAGTCAAACACCGACACAGCGTCGAGAAGATGCGCCGCCTATCCAATGTTTGATGAACGCACCTAGCAAGGTGACACATTACACGTTGGCTCCCGCTTCCTCCGGGAAGAGTGCGATGAAGTCAAGCATCTGCTCGCCAAGCAAATTCACGTGCGCTGACATGGCCTTGTCCGCAGCGTCTCCGTCTCCGCGCTCTATCGCCGCAATGACCTCCTCATGTTCGTCGATAGTATCGATCCGTCGACGCGTTTTCTGCGTGACGAGCTTGCGATAGGTCGAGACCCTGTTGCGCAAGCTTCGAGTCTGTTCGGCCAGAAACTCGTTCTGGCTCGCTTCATAGATGACCTCGTGGAAGCGTCGATTAACCTCGTAGAACCTATCGATTTCGTCGGAATGGACGATTGGTTTCAACTCCAGTTGCGTCGCCCTCATCCGTTCGATCTGCTCACGCGTAGCTCTCCGTGCTGCGAGGCGGGCGCACAAACCTTCGAGCTCGGCCATCACTTGAAACATCTCGAGGAGCTTACGAGCCGACAGCGCGGCAACCATTGCCGGTTGGCGGGGCCTCATCGTAATCAGCCCCTCTGAAGCGAGTTGCCGCAGCGCTTCCCGAATGGGCGTGCGCGAACAGTCAAAACGTTCCGACAGTTCAGTCTCTTCCAGACGTGATCCAGGAGGCAGCGCCCCCGACAGAATCTCGCCCTCCAAGGTTGTCAGGATTTCATCAGCGCGGGTCATTGTGTTCTCTCAGCGCAAGTCTGTATGCGGTTAGGCAGCCTTCATTGTCGCACGATTTGAGAGGACGCCTCAAAACCTATGCGGCCGCAACGATTCATGGCGAATAACTTGGCCAAAGCTGGTGCCTCCCCTGGACAACCTTTTCGCTGCCCGATCTCACTTCATGGTTTTCACCTACCCCCTCTCCTTCCTGCACATCCGTGTGACGCCCTGACATTGAGCGCTGGAAGGCTGATGCCCCTGGGGACTGTAAGGAAACGTCCTTGCCTGACAAGGAACTCGGGACCTTTTCGCGGCGAACCTTACGAATTCTTGGGACCGGCGAGGACCTTGCCGTGACGCGCTGACCCTCGGTTAGAATTCACTGATGCCTCTTGTTGTATTTTTATCAGTGGACTCTGTCGACACATGTGGGTAATGTTAGATACGTTGCATCGACATGTGAATGCAATAACGTCACTGTGGCGACGCAGCTTCGGCCAGCGATCGGCATTCACGGGGCGCCCCGGCGAGACCGAAGCAGGCACGCCGTGAAGTCAGATGACACGCACGGCAATGCGGCCGCGATGGGTCGGCGTTCGTCGCCGCCCACATTCGCGGTATGAGGAGATAAGCCGCTCAAGCGCGGCGCAGAAGACAAGGTTTGGACCAGATGAACAATGTTTTTCCCTACACGAAAAGAATGGCCGCGCGCCGCACGAAGCTCGCTTTGTCAGCGAGCGCCATTTGCATCGCCGGACTGACGGGGATACCGTCCACGACCCGGGCTGACGAGGGAGCAGAGCCTACGACAAGTGCGCCCGCTGCCAGTCCCTACCTGTCCGACTGGATTCATCAGAGCATCGGCGTGGTCGGCTCGAAGGACATCCGCTTCGGCCCATATAAGGTTAATGATGTCTATGCCGAGTATGAGTACTGGGGCCGAAAGGGACCGTTTGATCTGTACGGTTACGTTGATGTTCCGCGCACTTTCGGCGTGGGCAACTCGCACGACGGTGGCTACACGAACAAGGGCTCGCCCCTCTTCACGGAGCAGGAACCGCGCATCTCAATCGATCATCTTGTCGGCCGTAGCCTCGCTATCGGCCCGGTGAAGGAATGGTACGTCGCCTTTGACTGGATTTACGATCAAGGTCACAACACGGCTGGCCGGCAGAACACGCTATATGCAGGTCTTGGCACCGATCTGGCGGCACCCGGAAAGATGTTTCTCTCTGCGAACTTCTACGCACGCCAGCAATTCGAAAACTACGGCGCGCCGAACGCAAACTCCTTCGACGGATTCCGCTTCCAGATGAAATACGGCTATCCCCTCGGGACCTACTGGGGAGGCAATCTGTCTTATTTCGGTTTCTTCAACTACGACTTCGGTTCACGCCTCGCCGAGCAAACACAGGGCGTTCGGAGCGACAACGCTTTTGTCGCTACGAACGTGCTGAACTACGAGTTCAAACACCTGCGCTTCTGGACCGCAGCCCGCTACTTCCATAACGGTGGACAGTGGGCTGGCAAGACACTCGACTTTGGCGACGGTCCGTTCGCGAATGCCTCCACGGGCTGGGGCTGGTATGCCTACGTTGGATACCGATTCTAAACTCACTCATCTTTGAAGGACGCATTGTGGAAGCTTTGCGCAGTGTATTCGGCATCGTTGCTTTGCTCGTGATCGCTTTCGCGATCTCCAACAATCGCAGGGCAATCAACCCTCGTACGGTGCTAGCAGCGCTCGCGCTGCAGCTCGCGATCGGCGCATTCGCGCTGTTCGTCCCGCTCGGGCGCGACGCGCTCGGCGCTATAGCGCGCGGCGTGGGCAGCATACTTCAGAACGGCGAGAGCGGGATCGCGTTCATGTTTGGCGGTCTGGTCGGTCCAAAAATGTTCGAGGTATTCGGCAGGGACGGCTTTTCCTACGCCCTCCGCGTCCTGCCGCTGATCATTTTCGTGACGGCACTGATCGCCGTGTTGTACTACCTGCACGTGATGAAATGGATAATCAAGGTCATTGGAAGCCTGCTCGCGAAGGTCATGGGCATCAGCTCGATCGAAGCCTACTCGGCGGTTGCCACCATCTTTCTCGGCCAACAAGAAATCCCCGCGCTCGTGAAGCCGTTCATCAAGAAGCTCTCGGGACCGCAAATCTTTGCGGTCATGAGTAGCGGCATGGCGTCGGTTGCGGGGGCTGCGTTGGCAGGCTATGCCATGCTCGGAGTAAAGATGGAATACCTGATCGCGGCGTCGTTCATGGCCGTGCCTGGTGGCATTCTCTTCGGCAAAATCATCTGTCCGGTTACCGAGCCGAATCAGATCGAGGTCGACTCTCTTGAGTTCGACGAAAAGCGGGCCGCCAACGTGATCGAAGCGGCTGCAGCGGGCGGAGCCGTGGGAATGAAGATCGCAGTGTACGTGGCCGCGATGTTGATTACTTTCATCGGCCTGATCGCGCTGCTCAATAACATGGTATCGGGCATTACGGGGTACTTCGGATTCCACGACGTGACCTTGCAGTACTTGCTCGGCATAATCTTTTCGCCCATTGCGTGGTTGATCGGTGTGCCGTGGCACGACGCATCCATTGCCGGCAACTTCATCGGTGTGAAGCTCATCTTGAACGAGTACGTCGCCTACACCGGCCTGGCGCCATACCTACAAGCCACCACGCAGGTCATCGCAAGCGGTCTCCAGGTGCTCTCGCCGAAAACTTTGACGATTGTCTCATTCGCTCTTTGTGGCTTCGCCAACTTTTCGTCGATCGCAATTTTGACCGGCAGCTTCGGTGCGATTGACCCAGAGGTGCGGGGACGCGTCGCCAAATATGGGCTTCGAGCACTCGCGTCGGCCACTTTGTCGAATTTGATGAGCGCGACCATTGCAGGCCTCTTCGTCTCGCTCGCTGCAATGTAAATAAACAACGGTCTGCACCAATTGGACGCGTGAGTGCCGCGTCCAATTGTCATTTGGCTGCCGTCACGAAGGTTGATTTTCGTGCCCCCGGCTCGCTCTTTAACGTCTCCCCTCCACATCGAACGTAGACCTTACCCGGATGACCTCAGAACTCGCCCAAGCTCCTGCACGCAATGAATTGACGGAATTGGCCCTCAAGGCGTTGCATTTGATCGACCTCACGTCGCTGAACTCGGACGACACCGACGAGCGGATCGAGGCCCTGGTCGCATCGGCAGATACTCCCGTGGGCACGCCCGCAGCCCTATGCATTTACCCACGCTTCATCGGCACCGCGCGTAAGGCATTGCTCGCGCGCGGTCTGAAGATGCCGATTGCAACCGTCATCAATTTTCCGCAAGGTAATCCGGTACCGGGCGTTGCCGCGCGGGAGATCGCTGAGGCGGTGGCCTTGGGCGCAGACGAGGTCGACGTTGTCTTTCCCTACCGAGCGCTGATCGATGGAGATGCCCAAGTTGGCCGCGAATTGATCGACCAAAGCCGTGCGGCGGCAGGCGGAAAGTGTCTGAAGGTCATCATCGAATCGGGCGAACTCAAGGATCCGCAACTGATCCGGCTGGCGAGCGAGATTTGCATCGAGGGCGGCGCCGATTTCCTTAAGACCTCGACGGGCAAAGTCCCTGTGAATGCAACCCTGGAGGCTGCACAAATCATGCTCGGGGCGATCCGCGGATCGGGCCGGATCGTTGGATTCAAGGCGGCAGGCGGCGTGCGAACCGCCGATGAAGCCGCGGCCTATCTCAAGCTTGCCGAGAGGATTCTCGGCCCGACATGGGTTACGCCGGCAAGGTTCCGCTTTGGCGCCTCAAGTCTGCTCGCGAACCTGCTGGCGACTCTTGGTCATGGCAACGCGCCGACTCAAAACAACGTGTACTAAAGGAGGGAGTATCAGATGTTCCTTGCTCAAGAATTCATTCGGAAAAAGCGAGATGGTCTGACGGTGAGTCCGGAAGACGTCACCGCTTTCATCCAAGGGATCACCGACGGAAGCATTTCGGAAGGACAGATCGCGGCTTTCGCGATGACGGTGTTCTTCAATGAACTTAATGTCAACGAGCGGGTAGCATTGACGTTGGCACAGCGCGATTCCGGTACCGTACTCGATTGGTCTTCGTTCGATCTCAACGGACCGATCGTCGACAAGCACTCGACCGGTGGCGTCGGCGACGTGGTCTCGCTGATGCTGGGACCGATGGTGGCTGCGTGCGGCGGCTACGTACCGATGATCTCTGGTCGCGGTCTTGGTCACACTGGAGGGACGCTCGACAAACTCCAATCGATTCCGGGATACAACATCACCCCCGATACCCAGACTTTCCAACGTATCGTGCGCGAAATTGGTGTCGCGATTATCGGCCAGACTCTTCAACTCGCGCCTGCGGACCAGCGCATCTATTCGGTACGTGACGTAACGGCGACCGTCGAATCGATTTCGCTGATCACCGCATCGATCTTGTCGAAAAAGCTCTCGGCCGGCCTCACAGGTTTGGTCATGGACGTGAAAGTCGGTTCCGGTGCAGTAATGCCTACGTTCGAAAAGTCCGTAGAACTTGCAGCGAGCATCGTCGACGTAGGTAATGGCGCCGGAATGAAAACGACGGCGGTCCTGAGCGACATGAACCAGCCTCTCGCGCCGGTTGCCGGCAACGCGACCGAGGTGCGATGCGCTATTGACTATCTCACCGGGAAAACCCGCCCGAAGCGCCTGCACGACGTCACTATGACGCTTGCATCTCAGATGCTCCAGGTTAGCGGCCTCGCTCCTGACGAGCCGGCTGCGAGCGCAATGCTGAACCGCGCGCTTGACTCCGGTGCCGCTGCAGAGCGGTTCGAAAAAATGGTCAACGCTCTCGGTGGTCCCACAGACTTCATTAACGCCGTCGATCGGCATCTTCCGGATGCGCCGGTAAAAGTACCGGTTCCCGCACCGAGAACCGGTTGGGTTCAACGTGTCGACTGCCGGGCCGTTGGGATGGCTGTGGTCGCTTTGGGGGGCGGGCGCATGCGAGCGGAAGATGTGATCGATCCCACCGTTGGTGTTTCGGGAGTGGCAGAGTTGGGGCAAATGGTCGAGGCCGGATATCCGCTCGGTTACGTCCATGCGCGCGATGAGGCTGCCGCGGCACGTGCCGTTGCAGACTTGCAGCGCGCGTATACGCTCGGCGACGAACGTGAGCAGGAGCCGCCAACCATTCATCGAGTTATGTGCCAATAGATGCTTGAGGAGTGAGCAGCCATGCGAGCAATCGTTCTAGTTTTGGATTCACTAGGTATTGGCGCAACACCAGATGCCGATCGCTTCGGTGACATCGGTGCCAATACTCTCGGCCATATAGCAGCGCGTTGTGCCGGTGGTCATTGTGACGTCGCAGGCGGCCGGAAAGGTCCATTGCACATCCCTAACCTCGAGGAACTGGGTCTGGGGCTTGCGAGCCAACTGGCTTCCGGCCGTATCCCCGACGGTTTGCACGTCGCCCCCTCGTTATCCGGCGCCTATGGCGCTGCATGCGAACGCTCGACTGGCAAGGACACACCATCCGGGCACTGGGAAATGGCAGGCGTCCCCGTGACGTTCGACTGGGGATATTTCAGTGCCCCGACGAACACCTTTCCGCATGAGTTGCTTGAGAAGATCGTGAGCCGCGCGAATCTTCCGGGCTACCTCGGCAACTGCCACGCATCGGGTACGGAAATCATCTTTGCACTCGGCGAGGAACACGTTAGAACGGGAAAGCCGATTTTCTATGCTTCTGCAGACTCTCTTTTTCAGATCGCTTGCCACGAAGACCGTTTCGGCCTGGAGCAGCTATATCGTCTATGTGAGATCGTCCGCGAGGAAGTCGACGCGTACAACATTTGCCGGGTCATCGCACGACCTTTCAACGGCGAGACGGCAGAAACTTTCCGCCGAACCGGTAACCGAAGGGATCTGGCAGTGCCGCCCCCGGCACCCACGGTGCTTGAAAAGCTCCATTTCGCTGGCGGCCAGGTCATTGCTATCGGCAAGATCTCCGACATTTTCGCAGGCGTCGGGGTGACGCAGAAACTGTTCGCGCATGGGATCGACGAACTCTGGGAAGTCACGTTGAATGCCGTCCGCGACGCACCCGAATTCAGCATCGTGATGACAAACTTCGTCGACTTCGATCAAAGTTTTGGTCACCGCCGTGATGTCGCAGGCTATGCAACTGCCCTCGAGCAATTCGACCGGCGGTTGCCTGATCTTAGAGCGCTGCTGCGAGATGACGATGTCCTGATACTCACCGCCGATCATGGCTGTGACCCGACCTGGCCCGGCAGCGATCACACGCGAGAACATGTTCCCGTGCTGGTCTCCGGCCCGAGAGTCCCTTGTCAAAACCTCGGCGTGCGGGAGTCCTTCGCTGATATCGGGCAGAGTCTCGCGGTGTGGTTCGGTCTGCCCGCCTTTCCCGACGGCCGCTCGTTTTTGACCGGTAGGGCGTGAGTGGGGACATCGGGGCCTAGGTACCCAACTTCTCCTCGCCCCTAACGTTGAGCGGCCGCACGCCGGCTCGTGTTCGCTCGCGCGTCAGTTCCTGCGAGGTACTCCAATCGTCAAACAGAGGCATATATGAACGAAACCGAATCTGTTATCGGTCGCAAGAAGCGACACGTCGAAATTGGTGCGACAGCACTACCGCGCTGCGTCTTACTACCAGGCGATCCAGCGCGAGTTCCAGTAATCGGCAGTACGTGGGATAGGTATGAGGACGTCTCCTTCGTTCGCGAATATCGACTCGGCGTTGGTGCCATCGGCGGCATATCCGTCGCCGCGTGTTCGACCGGCATCGGTGGCCCCTCCACGGAAATTGCGGTGCTAGAGCTTGCTGAGGCTGGTCCCGATACGTTCATCAGGGTCGGCACCTGCGCGGCCCTCCAAGAACATATCAGGCCGGGAGATCTAGTCATTCAGCACTCCGCAGTCAGACTTACCGGTACAGTCGACGCGTACGTCAACCGCGATTTTCCTTCGGTTGCCGATCTCCAGGTTACGAACGCGCTCATCGCAGCGTGCAATGAGCTTGGCATCAAATACCACGTGGGCATGACGGCTAGCGTTGATTCCTTTTATGGCGGGCAAGGCAATCCCCTGCCAGGTGGACATTCGATGACTGACCTCACAGGCCCTGCAGAGTATCTGCGGTCCCGAAAGGTTGCGACGTTTGAAATGGAAGCGGCGACGCTCTTCGTACTCGGCTCGCTCTTCGGACTTCGAACCGGAAGCGTCTGCGTGGTCGGTTCTAACCGGGTTACCAATGAACGGCTCGAAGTCGACACCGCAGTCCTTCCTGCTTGCACTGTCGCGTCGATGGCCGCGGCATCCCTCTCGCTCCGGTAGTTACTCGCTGCGAATCATTGATACGGCTCTCTACAATACGCCGTAGGCCGGCCAGGCTACCTCGCAATTAAGGAAAGTATGAGAAGTGCCGGGCACACGTGTGCCCGGCACTCCTTCAATCGCGAACACTGCAGTCGGCCCAATTCGTTTTCGCTGGCGAATGAGGTCATGCCGCCGACGAAGCCGTAAGCATCCGCACAAAACGTTGCCTAAACGCGATCGTCGACTTTGAACGCCGAAACCAGTCTCGTCAGTTCCGCCGCCTGTTGTTTCAAACTATCCGCAGCCGCCGCGCTTTCTTCCACCAAAGCCGCATTTTGCTGGGTCGTCTGATCCAGCGACTGCACGGCACACTGGATTTGATCGATGCCTGCGCTCTGCTCTAAACTCGCCTCGGCAATCTCGCGCATCATCGCACTCACGCCTTGCACCTGCGCAACAACGTCACCCATCACCTTGCCGGCCTGGCTGACGAGCAGCGACCCGGCGCTCACTGTTCCCGCGCTGTGCTCGATTAGTGCCTTGATCTCCTTGGCCGCCTGTGCACTTCGCTGCGCCAGATTTCGCACCTCCGTCGCAACGACAGCGAACCCCCGCCCCTGCTCCCCGGCCCTGGCCGCTTCCACCGCCGCATTCAATGCGAGAATGTTTGTCTGAAACGAAATACTGTCCATCATGGCGATGATCTCAGAGATCCGCTGCGACGCCGCGCTGATCTGCTCCATCGTGCTAACGACATCACCGACAATCTGTCCACCACGCGCCGCTGCATCCGACGCGCCGCCGATCGACTCGGCGGCGGTCGTGGCCCTCTCGGTGTTGTTTCGCACGACCGCCGTGATCTGCTCCATCGACGACGCGGTCCGCTCGAGATTGCTTGACTGCTCTTCCGTCCGTTGGCTGAGATCCGCATTGCCCGACGCGATCTGCGTCGCCCCTGTCGCGATCGCCGCAGAAGCCGCGCGAATCCGGTGCACGAGCCTGGACAACGACGATACGAATCGGTTGAATGCTTCGGACAACTGCCCGATCTCGTCCTGGCTATCAACCGTCATGCGGCGCGTCAAGTCGCCCTGCCCGCTGGCGATCTCCGACAGCAGCATCGCCGCGCGCCGGATCGGCGAACTAACCGCACGCCCGACCAGCCAGATCACGATCAGCGAGACACTCAGTCCCGCCACCGCCGCTACCAGCGTCGCACTCAGGATCGCCCGCGTCACCGGCCCGAGCAATTCAGCCTGCGGCACCTCAACCACCACATACGAATCCAGCTCAGGAACGAACGACGTCGCGATGAAGCGGGATCCGCGGTCGCCCACATAGCACAGGTACGCATAGGGCTTGCCTGCCAGAAGCACCGACGACACATCGTGGGGCAGCCCTCGCTCATCCTTCAGGAAATGCTTGCCGTCCATTAGCGAAGTTTCACGGTGCATGATAATCGTCCCGTCTGAACGCACGAGATACGCCAATCCGGTTTCGCCGATTCCATAGCCCTTGATCGCCTTCGCCAGCTCCTCCGCGGAAAAGGCAATACTGGCGGCGCCGATGGGCGTGCCGTTAAGCTCGACGCGACTGTTGATGAACATGAGGTCGACAGTCCCCTCGTGATCCATGTTCACTTCGAATGGCTTGCGGGACGATAGGAAGCGCGGCAGCCACTGATCTTTATCGGTAAGCTTCTGCTGCAGGCCGGCCTCGTTGTAGTAGTTGCCGCTCTTCACCGACGCCCAGCCCACGGATGTCGCCTTCTGCTCGTCCTTCACATTCCGCGCCAGCTGGATCCAGTTGCGTGCGCTGGCGTCGGGTTCTCCGTCGGCTTCCCATTGAAGCAGGAACGCATCGCGCGCCAAAGTACGCACTGCAGCGATCGGCCCGGCCATCTGACGCTGTACGTCAGCGCGAATGCCATTGACGGCACTGGGCAATTCCTCCTGGATTACGCGATCGCGTACCGCACCGCTGATCAAACAGACGCTCAGGCCGCTCGAAATAGCGACGAATACGAGCAGACAACTCGCCATGCTGACAACCAGCTTGTTCTGAATAGAAAGTTTGCGCCAGAATTGCATGCTTAGAGTTGCTCTTGATAACAGTTGGGTATGAGCCTGCCTGATTGATCGGCATGCCGTCGCAAAACCGCATCACTGAATGGGAATTCGGGATCTGGTCGCTCCGCGCAGCCGGTTCGCCACTTCAATCGAGCGTCTTGCCCATGTCCTCGACAACCTTCTTGGCATCCCCAAAGACCATCATCGTCTTTTCCATGTAGAAGAGCTCGTTGTCGAGGCCGGCATAACCCGACGCGAGCGAGCGCTTGTTGACGATCACAGTTTTTGCCTTAAACGCCTCCAGGATCGGCATCCCGAAGATCGGGCTTCCTTTGGTATATGCCGCGGGGTTCACGACATCATTCGCGCCAAGAACGATCGCGACATCTGCTTGGGCGAACTCGCTGTTGATGTCTTCCATCTCGAAGACCTGATCGTATGGCACTTCTGCTTCTGCAAGCAGCACGTTCATATGCCCAGGCATCCGCCCTGCAACTGGATGAATGGCGTACTTGACCTGAACGCCCATTGAGACAAGCTTTTGCGCTAGTTCCTTGACGGCATGCTGCGCCCGCGCAACCGCCAGGCCATAGCCCGGAACGATGATCACCGATTCAGCGTTGCTCAGCACGAATGCCGCATCGTCTGCGCTCCCGGTCTTGACGTTGCGTTGAGCTTTCGCGCCAGCAATATCGCTACCACCGCCACCGCCTAGACCACCAAGAATCACACTAACAAACGAACGATTCATGGCCTTACACATAATGTAGGAGAGGATCGCACCGGAGCTCCCCACAAGCGAGCCAGCAATGATGAGCATGCTATTGTTGAGCGAGAAGCCAATGCCGGCGGCCGCCCAGCCCGAATAGCTGTTCAACATTGACACAACAACGGGCATATCTGCGCCGCCGATGGGGATGATCAACATTACGCCCAGCAGCAAGCCAAGACCGATTACAAGAATCATATCCGCCCAACTTTGCGTGTCCCAAAAACCGACGACAAAAGCTATCGAGAGAAGGCCAAGAAGCAGATTGAGCATATGCTGCCCTTTAAATTGCATGGGCGCACCTTGAAAAAGCCGAAATCTAAATTTTCCGGAGAGTTTTCCAAATGCGATGATCGAACCGGTGAACGTGGCAGCACCGATGAATGCCCCGATCGCCAACTCCACTCGGTTTCCGCCAGGAATCGGTGCCCCGTGTGCAGTGATCTGAAACGCCCAAGGCTCTTCGGTCGCGGCCACAGCAATGAATACCGCTACAAGTCCGATCATGCTGTGCATGAATGCAACGAGTTCCGGCATTTTCGTCATCTCGACACGATATGCAATAACGGAGCCGATCCCGCCCCCGACAAGCATGCCGATCATTACCCACCCTAGTCCCAGTGCTGAGCCAGCGATCGACGTTATCAGGGCAGCCGTCGTGACGACTGCGATCGCCATGCCTGCCATGCCGAAGAGATTCCCGCGTATCGAAGTCGTGGGATGCGACAGACCTTTGAGGGCATGGATGAGGCAAACGCTGGCCAAAAGGTAGAGCAATGTGACAAGGTTCATTGACATCTCTTAGTTCTCCTCTTCTCTCGTTCCCGTCTTTCGCTCTTTCTTCCTAAACATCTCGAGCATGCGCCGAGTTACGAGGAATCCACCGAACATGTTCACCGATGCCAGAGCCACTGCCAGCACGCCCATCGTTTTGCCAAGCGGAGTGACGGTCAGGGCTGCCGCGAACATTGCGCCCACGATGACGATTGCTGATACAGCGTTTGTTACCGCCATCAGCGGCGTGTGGAGTGCCGGGGTGACATTCCACACGACGTGGTAGCCGACGTAGATTGCCAGCACCAGGATAATGATGTTGATGATTAGATGCGATACCAGTTCCACTTCAAATCTCCTCCGTTTCACGCTCTGGAGCGATCACGCAAGCCGCAACAATTTCGTCATCGTCGGGGATACTGATTGCATCGGCACCCTTCGGCAAAACCAGCTTGACGAAGTCCAGAACGTTCCTTGCGTACAGGGCCGATGCATCGGCAGCAACCAGCGCAGGAAGGTTTGTTTCGCCGACAAGTGTTACGCCATGCTTCACCACGGTGCGGTCCGCTTCGGTGAGCGGGCAGTTGCCACCGGTGCCATCTGGTCCCTTTCCAGCAGCGAGGTCGACGATCACCGAACCTGGCTTCATGGAACGAACCATTTCCTCCGTGATGAGCGTGGGCGCCGCGCGTCCCGGAATTAGCGCAGTAGTAATCACGATATCTGCCTGAGCGACGCGTTTGGCAACAGCCGCCTTTTGACGATCGAGCCAGCTCTGCGGCATCGGACGCGCATAGCCGCCGACGCCCTCCGCAATTTCCCGCTCTTCATCCGTTTCATAGGGAACATCGATGAACTTCGCGCCCAGCGATTCCGCTTGCTCCTTCACCGAAGGCCGAACGTCGGAAGCCTCGATCGACGCGCCAAGTCGCTTCGCCGTTGCAATCGCCTGCAGGCCAGCAACACCAACACCGAGAATGACCACACGCGCCGCCTTCACCGTTCCGGCGGCAGTCATCAGCATCGGAAAGAACCGCTGGTATCTGTCGGCAGCGATCATGACTGCCTTGTAGCCTGCAATGTTCGCCTGGCTCGAGAGAACGTCCATGCTCTGGGCGCGCGTCGTCCGTGGCACAGCCTCCAGCGCGAATGCGGTAATACCGGCAGCCGCAAGCTTCCCGACTCCCGCGGAGTCAAAGGGATTGAGCATGCCTACGAGCGCAGAGCCCGGCCTCATCATTTCCAGTTCCCGAGCTGAAGGGGCGCGCACTTTCAAAATCAGGCCGCAGCCGAAGACACCAGCAACGTCAGTGATCTGCGCTCCCGCGGCCTCGTAGGCCGCATCATCTGCAGCGGCAGCCAATCCTGCCCCGCTCTGCACAAGAACAGAGTGTCCAAGCGCAACGAGTTTCTTCGCAGTTTCCGGTGTGACGGCAACGCGCGACTCGCCCGCTACCGTCTCGGCGGGTACGCCAATTTGCATGAGCTCCTCCTAAGAAAATCGTCCGGATCGTCATCAGTTTCCAGACCGTATGAAGGGATCAACTCTTCAAGAACAATTCATTTTCTTGTTTTGTGGTTGCAACGCGGGTTCGAGATGACGACACCCTCCCCGTCTCTGCGCTCGGGCAACACCCAAAAGCGCCGACGATGTATGACATTCGGCAGCACACGATGTCAGCTCTCGAGCTGTGCCAGTTCACTCAGCACTTCTGCCAACACCCGTGCCCCAGCGAACGCATCGTCGGGAGTAATCGATTCTGCCTCGTTGTGCGTAATGCCAAGATGGCACGGTATAAAGACCATCCCTGATGGACAGACACCGTGGAGGTATCTCGCGTCATGCCCCGCTGCGGAGTAGAGCTCGAATTTGCTGATTCCGAGGCGGGCCGCAGCTGAGTCGATGCGCTGCCGCATGTGATCGGGAAAGTCGAGCGACATGGCCGTCGACAGCTCCTTCACGTCGACGCGGCAGGGAGCCGCGTTCTGCTGGCAGATACCGTCAATGGCGTCCCCCAGTTTCCTGAGCACGTCCGAGTCAGGGTGACGGAGATCGATAGAGAATGTCACGCCACTCGGAACCACCGAGGGTGCGTTCGGCGTTACAGTAAACTGCCCGATGGTGAACTTCACGACGTCTTCCTCGTCGTGAATATGCTCGATCAGTGCACCGACCATAGCCGTAGCCGCGAGCAGCGCATCTTTTCTTTCGCTTCGCAAGGAGGTGCCAGCATGGGCCGCTTCGCCTTCTACGACGACGCGAAACGTACGCTTGCCCTGGATGCCGCTGACCACGCCAATAGTCTTTCCGAGACGTTCCAGCACAGGCCCCTGCTCGATATGCGCCTCCACATAGGCGAACGGCACGCCGCCCAGTGCGCGCAGGGGTACGTCAGCGAGCGCGGTGGCGGCCTTATCGAGCGCCTCCGCGACTGAGACGCCCGTGGCGTCCTTCACCGCCTTTATCTCGGCCAGGGTACGGGCGCCAGCGAACACCGCCGAGCCCATCATGCCAGGCGCAAAACGGGAGCCTTCCTCGTTCATCCACGCGACAACGTCGATAGAGCGCCTCAGGGGAACACGCGACGCCGCAATCGATTCGCATGCTTCGAGTGCTGCCAGGACGCCATACACACCATCATACTTTCCGCCGGTCGGCTGGCTGTCCAGGTGAGAGCCCGAGACGACCGGAGCAGCAGATGAGTCAGTGCCGCAGAGCCGCAAAAACACGTTACCAACCTCGTCTCGCGACTCGAGCATTCCGAATGATCTTCCCCATTCGATCAAACGTCGACACGCGGCAAAGTCTTCGTCGGACAACGCTAGACGATTGACACCGCCGGTGACTGTGGCGCCTATACGCGCAAGCGCTTGATGGCGCTCCCACAGTCGCTCCTTCGAAACGTTGTCGGAAAATGGGTTGCTCATGATGTCTTCATGATCTGAGTTGGCACGGCTCGCGGATCCCGCGGCAGCCACCGCCCTTGCCCAACCGTCGCGTGGAATTCTGCGACCAGTTGATTGAAGAGGGCCGGCTCTTCCAGGTTCAACGTATGCCCAGCCTTCGGCAGGACGGCGAGGCCCGAGGCAGGAATCGTCCGTTTCAGAAAGATTCCCGGCTGCAGGCAGTGGTCATCCTCATCGCCCACAATCACCAAGGTCGGAACCTGCATGTCCTTCAGCCGGTCTTCGAGGTCATAGAGCGACGGTCGACGCGCCTGCACCCCACGCATCGTCATCGCTGCGCCGAGAGCGGAGTGCTCGCCAAGGTGGGCTTGAAACTCCGCCCAGCCACGCGGATCCTTCACCAGAAAAGCGATGCGTGACGCCGCCAGACCGTACGTTTTCGAGTACTGCCCAGAGCCCTGTGCCAAAAACTGCTTCGCCACCTCGTTTGAGACGCCTCGAAAGTACTCCTCGTGCTGCTTTTCCGCGCCATAACCGGCTCCGGCGACAACGAGCGACAGCGCGCGGGAAGGACGCAGCAGACCGAAGTGCAGTGTGGCGAAGCCGCCCATCGACAAACCGACGATATGCGCTTTCTGTACACCGAGTTCATCGAGCACGCACCCGATGTCGAGTGCTGCGCGCTCCTGGCTGTATGCATCGAGCGATTCGGGCACATCGGACGGAGGATAGCCTCTTGCGTTGAACGCGATGCACCGATTGCGTCGTGAGAAGTAGCGCATCTGCGGCTCCCAGCCGCGCATATCCCCACCGAATTCATGCACGAAGACGATGGGATCGCCTTCGCCTGCTTCCTCGTAGTAGAGGTTGATCCCGTCGGATGTCTTGATGTACGGCATCGCTTCCCCCGATCAGAACAAGCTCGGCGGAACTTCGATCTTGCGAGCGCGTTCCACCATGGCCGGCAGCAGGTCGCAAAACCGATCAGCCCATAGCTCCGGGACCGTCAAGCTCACCTTGACGAAGCGCTCACCGAAGCGTTTCGTGTGATACGTGCCCTGACGGATCATCACACCCTTTTCCTGATAGGCTGCCACCAGCGCTTCCGGATTGACGCCCGCATCGATGGTCTCGATCACGAGCAGGTTAGCGTTTGATGGAAAGACCGGTATTGCGAGCCCTTCGATCGCCTTTGCAGTTTCTGCGACCACCGACTGATTACGGCGCTGACGCCTCCAGATATCCGGGAACCATTGTGACTTCGTCTTCAGGCCAGCGATCGCGGCTCGCTGCGACAGCACGTTACTGCCGAGGTTGTTCGGCGATGCCGTCGCGAGCTTCTCGATGATGTCGGGGCTAGCCAGAACGGCTCCAAGACGCATGCCGGCGAGGCCGAGCCACTTCGAGAAGCTGTAGGTGACGATCGTCTTTTCAGGGTAAAACTTGTATGCCGGTGTGAATTTTTCGGCGAAGTGGCAGTAAGTCGCGTCGTGGATCAAGTATGCGCCGACCGACCGTGCGATATCTGCGATCGCGCGAATCTCGTCTTCGGTATGGCACGTGCCGAGCGGGTTGTTCGGATCGACAAGATAGATCACCCGCGTCTTTTCCGACACCGCCTTTCGCAGTTGCTCGACAGTCAGCTTGTAACCCTGCTCGGCATTATAGATAGGCAGTTCCACCACGTTCGAACCCGCCCTGCGGGCGAACGCCATCGGCCATGCCCAACTCGGGTCCGTCGTAACGAAGTCCGTACCAGATTCGCAGATGTTCGCGCACACGTTATAGAGCGCCTCGACGGCCCCGTCCGTCACCAACACCGATGCATCGGGAATACCCATGTCTTCGCGGATCAGTTTGCGCAGCTCTTCAAAGCCGGCGGGGGGGGCGTAAGCGTGATATTCGCCGCTCTCCATCGCCTTGATTACGGCTTCACGAACCGACTCGTGCGGCTCATAGTGGTTAGTGTTCTGGCCGAGCCACATAAGCCCAGGCGTGTTGCAGAGCTTGTCGAAATAGAGGTTGCGAATTTCAAAGTTCTTCATGATTGATCCTTCAGAGACTCCGGCCGCGGGGCGACAAGGGCCCAGCCACTGCTGGGGCGATATATCGACCTACACGTTGTCCAGCAGAAAAATAATTCGTTCTTAACGAACTACAAATTTTGGTTTCAGTGGATGCGGTTCGGTTACACCACCGTGCGGCGCGACGCAATGCCGCCGTCGACTGTGAACACGGTACCCGACGTATAGCCTGATCGAAACGACGCGAGAAACAAGAAGAGGTCGGTAATTTCGTGGACCTTCGCCGGTCGCTTTAGCGGGTACTTTTCGAGCAGCTCGTCATAACGCTCGGCGCTGCCGAGCTTGTTCTCGGCGAATTTTTTCAGCATGTTGTAGATGCGCGTCGTGTCGACCGGACCGGGGTTCACACCGACAACGCGAATGTTGTCATCGAGGCTGCGGCCGCCGATTGCACGCGTCATCGCCATGATCGATGCGTTGCCCGCAGCACCTTCGATGTAGTTCGGGTCGCAGATTTCGCCGCCATTGCCGATGTTGTTAAGGATCACGCCGCCACCGCGCTGCTTCATCTTCGGGTAGATGAGGCGGATCATGTCAGCATAGCCGAAGCCCTTCAGTGCCCAGCCGTCACGCCATTTCTGCGCGTCGATGTCAAAGAGGGTACCGCTAGGAATCACGCCGGCATTGTTGACAAGAATGTCGATATCGCCCGCTTCCTCCGCGATGCGCTCGCAAGCGCCCGTTTGCGTCATGTCGACCGCCGTGACGCTTACCTCGACCTTGAAGTCTTCGCGTATGTTTAACGCGATTTCGTTTAGCTTTTCCTGCGAACGGGCCGTCAGATGAAGGTCGCAGCCTTCCTGCGCGAACGAGTAGGCCAAGCCCTCACCGATACCCTGCGAGGCGCCGGTGATAAGAACTTTTTTTCCCGATAGTTGCAAATCCATGATTTCTTCCAGCGATAGTGATGAGGTTGAGGTATCGGAAGACAGCGTGGTCCTCCGTTTAGGAATTTCATTCGTTCGGGCCCAGCCCAGCTCGCATATACGACGCTTCAGCTAGCGACGACCAGTCGCTTTGCTCATAGCCGTTGGCGAGGGCCTGAAGCAAGCTGTCCCGGACGACACCCGCTAAGGGAAGCGGCACGCGCGCTGACTCGCCCGCCTCGAGGGCGAGACGAATATCCTTGGAACCGAGCGGCAGCTTGAAGCCCACCGGTTCGTATTCGCGCTTGCGGATGAACGAGCCGTATCCGCGGTAGACGGCGCAAGGGAAAAGCGCCTCGAGGTAAACGTCGAGCATGACGTTGCGATCCACGCCATGCGCAGTACCGAGGGCCGTTGCTTCGGCCATGGCTTCGATCGCCGAGGCGATCATCATGTTGCCCGCCAGCTTCACCAGGTTCGCCTGAAAGGGTTCCTCGCCCACATGCCATGCCTTACTGCTGATTGCGTCGAACAATGGCGTGAGTCGCTCGACCGCTGACTTTGTCCCGCCCACGATGAGATTGAGGGTACGCGCCGCCGCCGCATCTGGCCGTCCGAAGACGGGCGAACCCACATACTCGATACCGGCGGCAGCGTGTAGTTCTGTGAGCTTCCTCGCGTAGCGGACCGAGATCGTTGCCATGTTGACGTGCAACAGCGGCTTGTTGACGCCCCGGAGCCACCCCCTATCGATCAGGGTGTCTTGGATCGCGTCATCGTGTGCCAGCATCGAAAAGACGATAGCGTCCTGCGCTGCCTCGACGGGACTCGCCGCGACATGTGCGCCGAGCTCAGCAAGTTCGTTCATCGGCTCCTGAAAGCGATCCCAAATGGCGACCTGGTGCCCTGCCTTCAAGAAATTCCGGACGATTCCTGCGCCCATCGCACCGATACCAATAAAACCGATGTTCATGAAAGTGCTCGCTGAAAAATGGTTGCGACCAACCGAGTACAATTCAAACTGATCAGCCGTAGCGACCGCCGCCCGCGAACCAATCGTCGAACCTCGTGTTCGTCGAAACGATCACGTTGCGTTTGATCAGGTATGACTTCAACGCGTCCCAGCCATTCTCATAACCGTAGCCGCTATCGCCATAGCCGCCCCAAATTGATCGAGGATCGTTCTTGTGGTGGTCGTTAATCCAGATCATTCCCGCCTTAATCTTGCCGGCAACCCGATTCGCGCGCGAAACATCTCGGGTCCAGATTGAAGCACCCAACGCGTACGGTGAATCATTGGCGAGCCGCAACGCATCGGCTTCGTCTTCAAAGGGAGTGACAGCCACCACCGGACCGAAAACTTCCTCACGAAAGAGTTCCATCGAGGGACTGACATCAGCGAAAATCGTGGGTGCAACGAAGTTGCCTGCGTTCAATGGAGCGTCGAGCAGAAGCGGCTCGCCACCAATCACGAGCCGTGCACCCTCCGCCTTAGCCAATGCGATAAATCGTTGACTTTGCCGAAATGACGTCTGCGAAATTACAGGACCAACGTCGGTGCCGAGGTCGGCCGGATCACCAATGCGCAGCGCGCGGACTCGCTGAGCGAACGCGGCGATAAATTTTTCATAGATGCTACGCTGAACGAGGAAACGGCTCGCGGAGACACATGTTTGCCCGGCTGCGATGAACGCTGCGAAAACCGCGCCAGCCGCTGCTTCTTCGATATCGGAGTCTTCAAAGACCACCACCGGCGTCTTCCCGCCCAACTCCAGGGTGCAGGGAACCAGACGCTCGGCCGCCGCGGCCGCAACACGACGGCCTGTGGCCGTTCCGCCCGTGAGGTCAATCCGTCTTACCTCTGGCGCCGCACACAGCGCTGCGCCAGTTGCGCCCTCGCCTGTCGCAACATTGACGACGCCGGGAGGAATGCCAGCTTCCGTACACCATGCCGCGAGAACAAGAGCCGTGCAGGGTGCGAGTTCCGATGGTTTGATCACGACGGTGTTGCCCACAGCCAGCGCCGCCGCCATTTTCTTAACGAGGATCAGAACGGGATGATTCCACGGAGTCAGCAGTGCACAAACGCCGTACGGTTGCCAACTCGTCGTGGAGGCAAATCCACCGCGCAACCGATTTGACTCGCCTTCGAGGCCGGGTGCAATACCGGCAAAGTACTCGATCCACTCGGGAATCCGTGACATCTGCGCCTGCATTTCGCGCAGTGGACGACCCGTGATCGCAGATTCCCAACTTGCCAGAGCCTTGATTCTGCGGCGAATCAGTTCGGCGAGACTTCGAAGGAGGCGAGCGCGATCCAGCGCGTCGAGGGTGGCCCACCCCTCCTGCGCCGCAGCGGCGGCACGGGTCGCCTTCGCAACATCATCCACTTCGGCAATCGCCATATAGGCGATTACCTCGTTGCTCGCGGGGCTGCGCACCGGCAATCGCCCCGATCCGATGATCTCTTGGAAGCGGCCATCATAAAACACATGGTGACCGTCTTTGGCCTCAGGAAGAATATTCTCAAGCGGCATGATTTTCGTCTTCGTCTGTCTACTGAACCAATTTCTGAAAGTTGGGTAAGCGTGCAATCAAGCCGACAATGTCACTGCCTAAAAGCTCGTGTGCGCCGATGGAGCAGCGCTGCGCGCTTGTGAACCTGCCACTGGATCGCTGCGATGATGTGGCCAGTTCCCCCATAGTCGAAACCGTCTGCTCTGGGAGGAAAGTGACATGCCGACACCTTGCAACGCGTCGTCTGAGCATGCTCATTTGCTCCACCCTGGATCCAGTTGACCGCACGAGGAGGCCTCCGCCTCGGCAGCAGAAATCGGCCCGTCGCCACCACTCTGTGACAAGTTGGAAGTTCGTCGATATTTAAACCGCTAGCATTGCAAGTCGCTCCGGAGCCGGCGGGAAAACGTGCCATGCCCCGTCTTGGTGACGAAAAAAGAAGATGGCAACGGGACCGTCCGTCCGTAGTGTCTCAACGCATACATAGCATTCACGTTTGGATCGCCTGTTTATGAACTTCGTGACCCGAACGCCCATCGCAGGATCGGGAGCGAGCCAGTGCTCGACCATCAAACGCAACGAGTTTTGCCCACTCGCCATCGACTTCCCCTTCATCGCACTGAGGCCGCGGTCCTGTCGACACAGATCTCTGGCACCTCGGCCCATCCTGGCTGAGTCCACCATGGCCCGCCAGACATCGATACGCCACCTCCAGCTCGAACATCAGCGCACCGTACGAATGCAAATATACTCTTCTTGTATTTACTAGGCCAGCAGTTTGAATACATGGAGGCCTATGGTCTTCCCTAAGTGCCCACTCACACGTTGCTCTTCTGCAAGTCGGCGCGTGCGTGCGCCGCCATGCAATGACTGCGGCGCGGCGCACGAGAGATGGGATGCTCGCGCGCGATATGGTCCGCGTCTCATGTTCGACGAGACAGCGCTCCACGCCAGTTAGCAAGCCCCGACCACACGGTCGGGGGCTCTTGGGGGCGGATTTATGGAGGCGCTCGTGCCCCCTGTCGAAACAGCAGAGAGTTGATAACGTCGCGGCTTCAGGTAGCGCGACCAATTAACGGTTCACGAGCTTCGCCGGAACCAGCAGGATCATCGCGGCGCCTAAGGTCACGACGCCGGCGGACACGTACATCGCGATCGTCGCGGAATGCGTGAGATCGCGAAGCCAGCCAATCAGGTAAGGGCTCACGAAGCCAGCCAACCCCGCGAACGCGTTGATGGCTGCGATACCGGTGGCAGCTCCCGTTCCGCTCAAAATTGCCGTTGGCAGGGCCCAGAAAAGCGGCCCCGGCGTTAGTACTCCTGCGGCTGCCAACGACAACCCGAGCATCGACAGTGGCACGTTGGACCCTGCCCACACTGTGATCAGATAACCGATCGCGCCCATCGCCATCGGAATGATGAGGTGCCATCGGCGCTCACCCGTGCGGTCAGAGTTCTTGCCGAACGAAATCATGCTCACTGCGCCGACGACAAACGGAATCGCGGAAAGCAGGCCAATCATGATCGGGTCCCGTACGCCCGATCCGCGAATCAACGTTGGCATCCAGAAGGTCAGCCCGTACTGCCCCATGATCACGCAGAAGTAAATCAATGCCATCAGCAAGATGCGGGCGTCGCAAAATACCTGTCCAACCGTACTTGCAACACGCGTCTGGTGCGCGCTCGTACCATCCAGCGCGTTCGTCAGAAGCTCGGCCTCCTCAACTGTGAGCCATTTCGCGTCTCCAGGGCGATTGGCCAGATAGAAGAATGCGGCCACACCAAGAACGAGAGATGGAGCAGCTTCGATCAAAAACAGCCAGCGCCAACCCGCATATCCGTGCACGCCTTTGAAAGCTTCCAGCAGGAAACCTGAGAGCGGGCCCCCAACGATACCGGCCAACGGAATACCGACCATGAAAATGGCCAGGACGTGCGAGCGCCGACGCGCCGGGTACCACTGCATCAGATACAACACGATTCCAGGATAAAAGCCAGCTTCCGCAGCGCCGAGAAAGAACCGCAACACGTAGTACTCGGTTGTCGTCTGCACGAAGAAGAAGGCCCCGGAGACGAGTGCCCATGTCACCATAATGCGGGCTATCCACGCCCGGGCACCCACACGCTGCAACATGAGGTTGCTCGGCACTTCGAATAGGAAATATCCGATGAAGAATACGCCTGCCCCCAGCCCGTACGCGGTTTCGCTGAAATGAAGATCACCTAACATTTGCAGCTTGGCGAAACCGACGTTTACCCGGTCGAGATATGCCGCCACATAGCACAACACCAGGAAGGGGATGAGCCGAAGCGTCACCTTCCGATACGTCTGCTCTTCGAACCCTGCTCCGCGCCGGACGCCTGCATCGATGTCTACAGCCCCGCTCATAGTTTCCTCCCTCATTTCGCCCAAGCGATGGAAAAGATAGTACGTTTGTATTCGGATGGAACGCTGTTGTGTACTAATGATATGCGTTCAAAATACAAAGCAAGGTTTTTTTTAACGATCTTCCGGTTGGGCTGGCAACTGAAGGTTGCTGCAATGCAAGGTGAGGCCAAAGGATCGCGCGGGACGGCCCTCACGGCAGCACACTCTGATGCTCTAGAATCGCGGATCGTCGAGCAGCTCGATACGCTTGGCGATGCGCAAGGAAACATCCCTGACGGCGCTAGAAGCACGAGAAGCACGACCGCCTCGTCGCATCAAGGGACGTCCGTCGGAGGCGGCCGAAATGGAACGGCATCCATGCTCGGTAAGAGGCAAGTGAAAAATCGCCGCGTTGATACGTTGCAGTCCGATTGGAGTCGCGCGAAACGGCGTAACGCATCGCCTCACGGCAGTGTCGGTCGGGTCGCGGCACTGTAACCGGTGCAGTTTTGCGCGCACCTGGTCGCCAACTCGTTGAACCGGAAACGGGTCAATGGTCGGCGAAGCATCAAGGATGGCCGACAACGGCGGAAGCGCCGGAAAGTCTTCTTGATAACAACGATGGCGCCGTGCGGGGCACAACTTTCAGCGACCACCAACGCAACGAACCCCGCAGGCAACGCGTGCCTGAATGGCCGACATGCTACGGCTAGTACGCACGATGCTGTGGTTCCGTCCGCGGGTGCGCAGCTGTTTCAACGCCCGTTTCAGGAAGATGCAACATCACGAAACAGCTTGGGTGGCAGACACTCCAGATCCGCGACGTTGTCGTGTTGGCCTGATGCCGTCCACACAAGTCATTCGCTTAGCAAAATAAGACCTTCTGCGTATCGGTTTCCGCTGAGAGAACAGCAAGATCCAGGTGACCATTCGCGAGCAGCGGCTGGAGTTCCGCCGTGGGGGCGCATTGCACCTCTCTTACGCTCGCTGACGCCCTACTCCCATGCCGACGGAGTACACAACCGAGGCGATAATAAGACCGACAAACCACGCATACGTATAGATTTGCATGAATACGTCCGGTACCGACGGGAACGCCGACGGAAAGGCAGTCTTCAGAAAACCCGGAAGATTGGGAATCGCCCCGCACGCAAAAGCGACGACCGCAATCGGATTCCATCCGTTCTTGTATGCATAGATGCCGTCTGGCTCGAAGAGCTGCGCCGAATCTAGCTTCGTACGCCGCACAAGAAAGTAATCAACGATCATTACCCCCGCTACCGGCCCAAGCAATGCCGAATAGCCGACCAGCCAAGTGAAAATATAGCCCTGCGTGCTCGAAAGAATCTTCCACGGCATCATCGCGATAGCAATGGTGGCCGTGATCATACCTCCCATGCGGTAGGAGATACGACTTGGAGACAGACTTGCAAAATCATAAGCAGGCCCAACTAGATTGGCGGCCAAATTGCAGCACATCGTGTCCAGCGTCAGGATCACCAGTGCTACCCCAACGCCGATGCCCGTCATCCGGCCGGTTAGGTCGATCGGGTCCCAGACGGCCTTACCATAGATCGCGACGGTCGCAGAAGTGACGACAACAGACATCAGGGAGAGCAAGGCCATCGGTACGGGCAAACCGACCGTCTGGCCAACGACCTGATCCCGCTGGGATTTCGCAAAGCGCGTGAAGTCAGGGATATTGAGCGCAAGGGTCGCCCAGAAACCGACCATAGCGGTGAGATTCGGCCAAAACGTCACCCAGAACAAACCCTCTTTCGCCCCACCCTTCACAAAGGCAGACGGCGCCGAGAGCATCGCACCGACACCACCTGCCTTTGAAGTTGCCCACCAGACGAGGGCAACACACATTGCAATCTTGACCGGGGCCGACAAACTCTCGAGTCGGCGGATCGACTCGGTACCGTGGAGAATGAAGTAGAGTTGCAAGGACCAGAAGGCGAGGAAACAACCAAGTTGACCCGCCGAAATGCCGAGCACCGGCAACACCGCCCCGGTCAACGCATTTCCGGTGAGAATATTCGCCAGCGAGTACATCGCACTTCCGCCAAGCCAGGTGTGGATGCCGTACCAACCGCAAGCGATTACCGCGCGCAAAACCGCCGGCAATTTGGCCCCCTGCGTACCGAACGACGAGCGCACCAGCACGGCGAACGGGATGCCGTACTTTGCGCCGGCATGACCAATGAGCAACATCGGCAGAAGTACAATCATGTTGCCGAGCAGGACAGTGAATACCGCCTGCCACGGTGACATGCCCTGCCCGGTCAAACCGGATGCGAGCATGTATGACGCAACGTTCATCACCATCCCGACCCACAGTGCGGCGAAGTGCTGCCATTTCCAGGTGCGCTGACCGGCACCTGTCGGTGCGAGATCTTCGTTGTACAGTTCGTCCCCTAAACGCTGCTCGCCTGCACTACCTACAGCAGTAACCTGACTCATGACGCCCGCTCCTTCCCGTGTCGTCGACCTAATATCCAGTAACCGCTGCATCGGCGAGCGGCAGATGACTTCACTGCATGTCGGTTCCTAAAAATCGCCTCCAGCCCTGCTCGCCTTCAATCTTCGCCCTAAGCGATGGATGCGATCGAAACCATCATTCAAAAATGCTCTTGCGATCGCGATTGCACTGACGAACGAGATCGCGAAGCGGGTCTTCTTGCATTCCAATGTAGAGCGTCTGAATACAAAGCCAGCCACTTAAGATCCATTGGACGCATCTTCCGGATACAAAAAATATTCAAACATTCCGGTTTACCCTAGGCTGCTCAGACACGACAGGCCTACGCCTCAGTGCTGGAGATAAGAACTGTCCTCCCCGCCGTTCAACGACGGCCAAGGTACGGGCGACCCCGCGCGACCGCATCGCACACTCGGTCGCTACATTCAAGCTCTCCAGCGCATGGTCAACGAAACAGAAGCCTTATTCAGATAAGTGACGAACCTGTGAGCGAAAAGGACCGGGACGATGCAGGTCCGGTCGCGATCCATGCGATCGGTCGCACCACGATTGTCATCGCACACCGCCTGTCGACCGTACGCGCCCTGGACCGCATCCTCGTGTTCAATGCCGGCCGAATAGTGGAAGCTGGGACACACAGCGCATTGCTGCCCGCGATAGCAGCCACTATCGGAGTCTGTTTGAATGCCAAGCTGGCGAAATTTCGCCGCAGGTAACTGTGCGGACGTCTAAGTGATCGCGTTCAAGGACATCAATTCGAACTGACTTGCAGCTCATCAAGCGACTTTCCCCCGCTGCCACTTGTCGTTGAATTCCTCGAACACGAGAACTCTGTCAAACCGTGATGACCGCGCGCCCGCGCTTGGCAGTCAGCGCGACGACTGCCAGTGCCAGTGGAAGAAACGACAGCCAGAGCACTGTGTTCCATCCATATGCGGCGAGCAGTCCGCCAGACAGGAAGGACCCAAGGGCCGTCGCTCCGAAGACGAGAAAATCATTAAGCGATTGCACGCGCGCCTTTTCTTCCGGTCGATGGCATTCGAGCACGAGAGCCGACGCCCCGACAAAGCCGCAATTCCAACCCACCCCGAGGAAGATGAGTGTGGCCCAGAAATGAGCAACATCGACACCGAGCAAGCCGGTCGCCACCGATAGCGCCGTAAGCGCCAGTCCGGCCATAACCACCCTTAGTGCACCGAAGCGCGCGATCAGCCTACCCGTGAAAAAACCCGGCGCGTACATCGCGATGACGTGCCACTGAATACCGAGATTCGACGATGTCTGCGATAAGCCGCAAATTTCCATCGCCAAAGGGGCAGCAGTCATGAGAAAGTTCATGAGAAGGTACGACACGACTGCGCAAATCACAGCCGTAACGAACCGCCCCTGGGTGACGATAACGGCAATCGGCCTGCCGCGTGCAACTGTTGCCACGGCCGGCTTGGGCAGACGGACACCTCGCAGCACGATTGCGGACAACGCAGCTACCGCGCCCTGCGCCAAGAAGGTCGCAGCAAAAGTGTACTGTGACCACATATTCATGGTCCAGGTGACGAGCTGAGGCCCGATCACACCCGCAAACACCCCACCTCCCATGACAAACGAAAGCGCCCGCGAGCGACGATCGTGAGGTACGCAATCAGCGGCTGCAAAACGAAAAGAAAGCACAACCGCAGCATATGCGCCGCCGAGGAACGTCGCACTGCAAAACAGCCAAAACGAGCCCAACACGACGGCCCAAGCTGCAAGCAAGCCCGCCAACACACCTAAGCCAGTTCCCACCATGAAGGCGACACGACGTCCGTAGCGTTGCGCGACAGCCCCCGCCGGCAAAGAGCTCGCAGCCATGCCGACGACGAAGATGGATACAGGCAGGGTAGCCAGCGCATGACTGGGTGCAAATGCGTTTCCGACGATCGCGCCCGTTGCATAGATCACGGTCGAGTTCGCACCAGCCAGCGCCTGAGCGATTGTCAGCCTCGCGACGTTCCCGTTGGCATGCGCGTGAAGAAACGACAATGGAGCGCCATGCAAATTGCCGGGGTTTGCGTCTGACATTGGGTCAAATCTGTTAATCGCGGCCTCGCCGCAGTTGAGAATCGATTTCGTCGAACAGGAGCGTTCGCTAAAGCGGGTGTTGTGTTTCGCAAAGGAATGGAGCTGCCAGCCGGGAGTAACGACGCCTAGGTCTCACTCGCTGCTGCCCATGACCAGGACCATCCGGAATCGCACGTCGCCACTCCTTACCCTCCGGTAGGCATCAAGTGCCATCTGCAATGGCATCGTCTCGATCATCGGGCGCACGCTCGTCAGGACACTGAAGTCCAACGCCCTTTCGCTCTGGTAGGGCGTGCCGGTCAGCGATCCCGCCACGCTCTTTTGTCCAACGACAAGCTGGCCGGTCGAGACCGACAGCGGGTCCTTGGCCACGCCCAACACCATCAGCCGGCCCTGGGGCGCCAGACCGCCCATCAGCTCCGATACCGTCTCTGCATTGCCGATCGTGGTCACGAGCGCCTGAGCGCCGCCCATCGCCTTGAGCTTTTCTGCGGCGTCCTCGACACGGGTGTCGATGTAGATATGCGCCCCCAGTTTCAGCGCGTCTTCCGCGATGTCCTGCCCTCTGCCGACCGCCACGACCTTGAAACCCATCTTGCGCGCGTACTGCAACGCCATGTGCCCCAAGCCGCCGATCCCCAAAACGGCCACGATGTCCCCAGGTTCGGCACCCGACTTTCTTAGCGCATTGAAGGTCGCAATACCGGCGCACAGAATGGGCGCCGCCTCCTCGGAACTCAACTCGTCGGGAATGGAGACGAGACCCGTGCTGCGTGCCACCATCATTTCGGCGTAGCCGCCGTCGCAACTGGAGCCTACGATGGGCTGGTTCGTGCACAGCTGAAATTGCCCGCGCCGACATTGCTCACATGCGTTGCAATGGCCGCCGAGCCGGCCCACACCAACTCGTTGCCCGACCGTCCAGCGCGCCGGAGTTCCTGGACCGACTGCAGCGATTCGGCCGACCACCTCGTGGCCAGGCACCCGGGGAGGCAGCACTGCCGGATCAACATTTTCAATCGTGCCGGCATCGGCACCGCAAATGCCGCAGGCTTCGACCTCGATCAACACTTCGCCCTCGCCCGGCGACGGGGTCGCGCGCTCAACCAGTTCCAACATGCCAGGTTTCGTCACCTGCATGGCTCGATAGGTTTTTCTCATGCTCATCGGTCACAAGTCAGTCATAGGGACAAAGATCGCATGCTGCCTTCCGTCAGCGTTCCGGCTTCAAGTCGTTTCCCGGCCCCGCTGGGCAACTATCGTACTTACCCCCTGCTGGCAGCATCGATGGCGCCCACCAACATCTGATGTCACGAGGAGAGCTATCGTCGACCTTCGGCTTCAGCGGAATTCTTCTCCGATTCGATTCCACTGCCAAACGAGATAAAGTTTCACTCATTGAAAGAAAAACTTTGTGTCCATGAAAACACCTGTTCATCTAAATGCATTGCGTGCATTCGAGGCGAGCGCGCGCCACCAGAGCTTTTCGGCGGCCGCGGTCGAACTGCACGTCACTCCTGCGGCAGTCGGCCAACTAGTACGCGCACTGGAGCAATGGTTGGGAACCCCTCTGTTCCATCGCGGAACCGGCGGTCGAGTTCGACTTGTCCCCAGTGAGGCAGCGGAACGAGCGTTGCCGGATATCCGGGCGGGGTTCGATCTACTTGCCTTGGGCTTGGAAAGACTCAGGGAGGGATCGACTAGCGGCGTTCTCACCGTAGCCATCAGCCCCTCCTTCGCCGCCAAGTGGTTGCTACCGCGAATTGAACGATTTCAAACCGCCTGGCCAGACACAGACGTACGCCTGGACACAAACCTTAAACCGGTGGATTTCGTTGCGCATCGAATCGATATCGGCGTGCGCTACGGCACGGGAAACTGGCCAGGACTGAGGGCGGACAAGCTGATGGACGAGGAAGTCTATCCAGTTTGTTCGCCCGGCCTGCTCCGCAAACATGGGCGCTTGCAGAAGCCGACTGACCTGGCCCGCCAAACGTTGATCCACGATTTGTCGATGGATAGCCACACGGCTTTTCCGACTTGGGACGCCTGGCTGCAACGGGTGGGGGTGACGAATGTTCGTTCACGACGCGGCATGAAAATCAACAATTCAGCCGCCGTTCTGCAGGCGGCGATCGAAGGGCAAGGTGTCGCGCTCGCGCGCAGCGTAATGGCGCACGATGACGTAGCAACTGGGCGCCTCGTCCGGCTGTTTCCGAAAATCAGATTTGCCTCGCCCTTGGCTTACTACGTCATATATCGGGCCGAGGCGTCCACGCAGCCAAGGCTCGTCGCGTTTCGCGATTGGTTGCTCAGCGAGGCGGCAGCGCCGGTCTAACAAACGGTAACATCACTGCGCCAATGATACTTTGCAGGCCCCGACGTCCAATCGAAGGAAGTTGGTACGTTACGTTTCTGAAGATGCAAGTAGATGGCACTCCGCTCGAACCGATGGTCGAACCATATATAACTTCCGGCGGCAACCCTGGTCGTCCCATTGGTGCCATTCGTCAATCGTCCAGCCCGTACGGACGATAGGGCTGTAAGGACGATGGCTCATTTTGCCAGGCAGCTCCAAGCATAACGGCGCGCACATCTACCCGGGCAGAACTTCCCCAGCTCGCAGCCGAGCGGCAATTCGTAGTACTGGCTACATATTGGGATAATTTGGGCCGCCGCCACCTTCCGGCGTGACCCACACGACGTTCTGCGTCGGGTCCTTGATGTCGCAGGTCTTGCAGTGCACGCAGTTCTGTGCGTTGATGACGAGGCGATCACTGCCGTCGTCGTTCTTCACGAACTCGTACACCGCCGCCGGGCAGAAACGCCCCTCCGGCCCCGCGTACGTACGCAGGTTCACGTTCACCGGCGCGCTCGCATCCTTCAGCGTCAGGTGCGCCGGCTGGTTCTCCTCGTGGTTCGTGTTCGAGATGAACACGGACGACAGCCGGTCGAACGTCAGCTTTCCGTCCGGTTTCGGATACTCAATCGGCGTGCATTGCGACGCCGGCATCAGCATTTCGTGATCCGCGTGCTTGTGGTGCAGCGTCCACGGCACCTTGCCGCCCATCACCTTCTGCTCGAGCCCGACCATCAGCGTGCCGAGGTACAGGCCCTTCGCCATCCACTGCTTGAAGTTGCGTGCGCGGTACAGCTCCGTGTACAGCCACGATTGCTTGAACGCGTCCGGGTACGCGTTGAGCTCGTCGCTCTGGCGGCCGGCCTGTACCGCGTCGAATGCCGCATCGGCCGCCAGCATACCGGTCTTGATCGCCGCGTGGCTGCCCTTGATCCGCGACGCGTTCAGGAAGCCCGCGTCGTCGCCGATCAGCGCGCCGCCCGGGAACACCGTCTTCGGCAGCGACATCAGGCCGCCCGCCGTGATTGCGCGCGCGCCGTACGACACGCGCTTGCCGCCTTCGAGAAACGCGCGGATCGACGGATGCGTCTTGTAGCGCTGGAATTCCTCGAACGGCGACAGATACGGGTTCGTGTAGCCGAGGCCGACCACGAAGCCGACCACGACCTGGTTGTTGTCCATGTGATACAGGAACGAGCCGCCGTACGTATCGGACTTCAGCGGCCAGCCGGCCGTGTGGATCACGAGGCCCGGCTTATGCTTCGCGGGATCGATTCCCCACAGTTCCTTGATGCCGATCCCGTATGCCTGCGGATCGGCGTTCGCGTCGAGCTTGAACTTCGAGATCAGCTGACGGCCCAGATGGCCGCGGCAGCCTTCGGCGAACAGCGTGTACTTCGCGTGCAGCTCCATGCCGAGCTGGAAGTTCTCGGTCGGCTCGCCGTCCTTGCCGACACCCATGTTGCCGGTGGCGACGCCCTTCACCGAGCCGTCGTCGTTGTATAGAATCTCGGCAGCCGGAAAGCCGGGGAAGATCTCGACGCCGAGCGCCTCAGCTTGTTGCGCAAGCCAGCGCGTGACGTTGCCCAGCGAGATCACGTAGTTGCCGTGGTTCTTGAAGTTGTCCGGAAGCGCCCAGTTCGGCGTCGAGATCGCGCTTTTCTCCGACAGGAACAGGAAGCGGTCTTCGGTCACCTCTACCGTGAGCGGCGCGCCGCGCGCCTTCCAGTCGGGGAACAGCTCGGTGAGCGCGCGCGGGTCCATTACCGCGCCCGACAGAATATGCGCGCCTATCTCGGAACCCTTCTCGAGCACGCACACGCCCATCTCGGTGCCTTTCTCGGCAGCCCGCTGCTTGAGCCGTATCGCCGCCGACAGCCCCGCGGGGCCGCCGCCGACGATCACGACGTCGTATTCCATCGAGTCCCGCCCATTCTGCGCGGATGCAAGTTGAGAGTTCATGCTCGAAACATTCTTTGTAAAGGTTATTCTCAGCGTACCGGCTTTGAACTCGAATGGTGCTCGCATAAGCAAAGCTTATGGAACACAAACTGGCGGTGCTGCTAGCCTCGCCCACCGCTAAAATAATAAGCACATGAGGCAATGAGCATTGCGAGTCCGACCACCTCTGAAATCACTGCCGCGCGCGGCGGTGACAGGAAAAGCTGCAATAAACGTCGCGCGGCCAAGCAACTTAACAAAGCGATCGCGATCGCCGCCATCGCCACGAAAGCACCTCTTTCGATCTCTTGCATCTGGACTCCCCCGCCCGAGTGCATGTTAGAGCGCCATACTGCCACGCATCAGAGTGCTTCTATCACCTCACTCGCACCTGATCTCCAACTTATGGGCGATTAACAGAATCGCTTATGCAAACGTTGAGTTCCGCATTGGAGCGCAGACTGGGCGCATCAATCTGACAAAGGGTGCGTCCGTGAACAAGTACGATGTTGTCGTGATAGGTGCGGGTGTGCTCGGGACCTCGGTAGCCTTCCACCTGTCAAAGCTCGACGCAAAGCAGGTGCTGGTACTCGACCGGGCGACGATCGGCGCTGGCACAACGTCTCAGTCGTCCGGAATCCTGCGTACGCACTATTCGGTGAAAGAAAACGTCGAACTGGCGCGCAAGTCCTGGTCGGTGTTCAACGACTTCGCCAACTATCTCGGAGATGACGAAGCGTCGTGCGGCCTCGTCAAATGCGGCTACATGATCGTCGCCAGCGACGATGACAAGCTTGAACCGCTGCGCGCATCGCTTGATCAGCAGAAACAGCAGGGTATTCCGCTCGAACTGCTCGACGCGCGCGAAGCACAAGAACTCATGCCGATCGCGACCTTCGACGACGCTGCGCTCATCGGCTTTGAACCAGAAGCCGGTTTCGCCGACGCCTATCTCACGGCGACCGGTTTTGCGCGCGCCGCGCGTCGCGGCGGCGTGACGATCCGCGAAAACGTCGCCGTCAACAAGTTGCTGATCGAAAACGGAAAAGTGGTCGGCGTATCGACCAGCGCCGGCGATTTCGCGGCCGGCATCGTCATCAGCACGCAAAACATTTGGACGCCGGAACTCGCCGGCTGGACGGGCAAGGCGCTGCCGATCGCCCCGGAGCGTCACGCGGTACTTGCGCTCGAATGTACTGAAGCACCCTACACATTCACGATGCCCGTCTTTAAGGACCTCGCGTCGGAAGGCATGCTCTATTACCGCAGCTACGGCGGCAACCAGATGCTGGTTAGCGAAGGCGTGGTCGGAGAAAAACTGAACACTGCCGACACGGAACAGGGTGACATTCCGATGGATTACATCGTCGACGTCGGCGCGCAAGTCGCGGAGCGGTTTCCCGCCTACGAGACTGCGGGCATCGCGTCGTCGTGGACGGGCGTGTACGACGTGACCCCGGACTGGAATCCGGTGCTCGGTGCGTTGCCGGGCATCGAAGGTCTGGTCGTGGGCTACGGCTTCTCGGGTCACGGCTTCAAGCTCTCGCCGACGGTCGGCAAGATCCTCGCGCAGTACGCGCTCGGTCTGCAGACGGATGTATCGCTTGAACCGTATTCGATCGAACGCTTCGCAACCGGCAAGCTACTGACCGGCAAGTATGGGCTCGGCGCCGTCTCCTGACGCGAACGCACCGGCCGGCCTTGCGATCCGGCCGCTCACATCATTCGCATCGCAACCTTGGCGCAACGGCGGCGGAACCATGCGGATGCTCGCGCAGGATGTCGACGGCGGCTGGCGCATCAGTCTCGCGGATGTCGAACGCGACGGTCCATACTCGCGGTTCGCCGGCATGACCCGCGTGTCGCTTGTGATAGAAGGTGCAGGCGTCACACTAGACGACGGCACGATGCGCGTCGAACTGCGACCCGGTCGCCCTTCCGAATACGACGGGGGCGCCACCTGGCACGCCACCTTGCGCGACGGCCCTGTCGTCAAGCTCAACGCGATGGCCGCGCGCGGGCGATACCGGGCGCGCATCACGCCGCTCTACGAAGCGGCGCATGTGCAGACCGGGTGCTTCGCGCTTGTTGTGACGCTGCGCGCCAGTTGCATCGTTTGCGCGACAGACAGCACAGATGCGATTGTTCTTGACGCTGTGCACGTCGCGTCGCGAATCGCCGACGGCCCTGCGCTCGATATTGCGCCGTCGAATATCAAAGACGACGGCAAAGTGTCAATCGAAGCATCACCAGATGCGCCTGCACCATACGGCGCGCTTGTCATCATCGAAGCCGTGTCAGGCGGCCGGCGCGGACGCTGACTCTCTCCCGAGCAAAGGAAAGCAAGCATGAAGATCATGACTGCAGTTAAACGTGTTGTCGATTACAACGTGAAGGTTCGCGTGAATGCAGACCAGACGGGCGTCGATATCGACAGCGTGAAGATGTCGATGAATCCGTTCGACGAAATCGCCGTCGAAGCGGCGACGCGCTTGAAGGAAGCCGGCCACGCTAGCGACGTCATCGCAGTAACCTGCGGCCCGGCACAGAGCGTGGAAACGCTGCGCACGGCGCTCGCCATCGGCGCGGACCGCGCGCTGCACATTCAGACAGACGTTGAGTTGCAACCGCTTGCGATCGCGAAACTGCTGAAGGCAGCAGTCGAACGCGAGCAGCCGCAGATGGTCATTCTTGGTAAGCAGGCCATCGACGACGACGCCGGACAGACAGGCCAACTGCTCGCCGCGCTGCTCGACTGGCCGCAGGCAACGTTTGCGAGCGCCATCGAAATTCAGGGCAATACAGCAACCGTCACGCGTGAAGTGGACGGCGGCTTCGAAGTGATCGAGCTGGACCTGCCGGCTGTCGTGACAACCGATCTGCGCCTGAACGAGCCGCGCTACGTGACGCTGCCCAGCATCGTCACTGCGAGAAAAAAGCCGGTAGGTATGCTCACGCCGGCCGAACTCGGGGTCGATCCGGCGCCGCGTCTGAAGACGTTGAAAGTCGTCGAGCCGGCAGCGCGCAAGGCCGGCGTGCGCGTTCCTGACGTCGCCACGCTGATTGACAAACTCAGAAACGAAGCGAAGGTAATCTGAATGACCACTCTCGTCATTGCCGACCATGAAGCCTCTGTGCTGAAGCTCGCCACGCTGCATACGGTAAACGCCGCGCGGCAATTGAATAACTGCGTGCACGTGCTCGTCGTCGGGCACGATGTAGGCGCCGCCGCAAAAGCGGCCGCCGCGATACAAGGCGTCGACAAGGTGATCCTGATCGACGCGCCGCAGCTCGCCGACGGTCTCGCCGAGGACGTCGCCGCGCAGGTGCTGATGCTCGCGCCGTCGTACACGCACGTGCTGTTCTGCGCGACCGCCTTCGGCAAGAACGTCGCACCGCGTGTCGCCGCGAAGCTCGACGCCTCACAAATTTCCGATGTCACCGCAATTCATTCGGGCGATACCTTCGATCGCCCAATCTATGCGGGCAACGCGATCGCCACGGTGCAATGCGACGACCCGATCAAAGTTGCCACGATTCGCACGACCGCATTCGATGCCGCGCTCTCGGACGGTGGCGGCGCGCCGATCGAAACGCACGACGCCAGCGAAGGCACGCGCCGCGCACGCTTCGTTCGTCGCGAGGTCGCAAAGAGCGAGCGGCCGGACCTGACGTCGGCACCCATCGTCGTATCGGGCGGGCGCGGGTTGGGCAGCGCGGACAACTTCGCGCTACTCGATCCGCTGGCGCAGAAGCTCGGCGCGGCAGTAGGTGCATCGCGCGCCGCAGTGGATTCAGGCTTCGCGCCAAACGACTGGCAGGTCGGACAGACCGGCAAGATTGTCGCACCCCAACTTTATATCGCGGTCGGCATTTCCGGCGCGATCCAGCATCTCGCCGGGATGAAGGACTCCAAGGTCATCGTCGCCATCAATAAAGATGCGGACGCGCCGATTTTTAGCGTTGCCGACTATGGCCTTGTAGACGACCTTTTTGCCGTCTTGCCAGAAATAACGAGTCGAATTTGACGGGGAGTTTTCGCAGGATGCCCTCCTGGCGCGGTCTCAGGAGGCGTCCCTTGCGCCCGCATATTGCCTATGGTTCCCGAAGCGGGTGCCCGACGTCTCCATCATAGAGCGCTTCGCCATCAACTGTGTCGGACGGGCAGCCCTGCAGCCGATTGAAAATGCGGCGTAGGATCCAGATCGTCCGCTTCAACATTCAGATCGATCACGCACGGATGATACAGCCCGCCAATCAAGGGCGCGTCGAGGGTTCGTGCCACTCCCCGGACCGCTTCGCCAGCCGGGTCCACAAGGCCCCCCCCCCGCATCGCCTCCCCACTTCGCAGACGGATGAGATCTTGCTGGATCTGCCTGTCCGCATGGGGAGTCAGAACGAGCAGCGGTGAATTGCCGCATTCGACGATTACCCGCCGAGATGAGACGCGGGGCGCGCCTACGACGAACGTCGCACAAGCGCCGCTCTTTTACGAAGGGCGCCGACGAGCCACATCATGACCAACGACAGCAATATCCAGAGCGTCGCCGCGGCCAGAATCGCGGGACTGATTTGCTCGCGAAGGCCAGACCACATCTGCCGGGGCAATGTGAAGTACTGCGGACTTGGTAAAAGAAACAGCGCGAAAACAACCTCATCGAAAGACGTGATGAACGCCAGGACTGCGCCCGCCGTTACGCCCGGCATGATGAGCGGTAGCGTGACCTTGCGGAAAACCATCCACGGTGGCGCCCCCATGATCGCGCCGGCTCTTTCGAACGATCGATCCAGGCCGCTGACAGAAGCAAGGACCGTGACTACGACGAATGGGATCCCGAGCGCAGTATGCGCGGCAATCAGCCCCCAAAGATTGTCGACCAGGCCAACTTTCGCGAAAACGAAATAGGTTCCGGCGCCTGTAACGATTGTCGGCACCACCATCGGGGCAAGAATAAAGCTCATCATGAGCGACCTGCCAGGCAGAAGGCGCTGCCTTAGACCTAACGCTGCCGCGGTCCCGATTGACGCCGCGAGCATGGTAGTCGCGACGCCGACGACGAGGCTATTCCTCACCGAAAGCAACCAGCGAGGGTTGCTGAAGAATGAGTCATACCAACGAAGGGACCACGCATCGGTATGCAAGTGCAACATTGCCCGTGTGAATGTGAAATAGGGCTCGGCGTTGAAGGACAACGGAATGATTACCAGGATCGGCGCAACAAGAAAAAGGAAGATCGTCGTGCAGATCAGTACAAAAATAACGTTCCATCCTTTCTCGACGGGCGAGCGAAACGGCTGAGTATGAACGTTCATCCTTATCCCATCCTCAGGTTTTCAGCACCGATAAGACGGTTGTAGACGAAATAAAGGGCCAGCACCACAACCAGTAGCACGATGCTCAGTGCAGCGGCCAGACCCCAGTTGAGCGAGGTCTGGATGTTGAAAGCAATCATATTGGAGATCATCTGTCCCGACTGTCCGCCGACAAGAGCCGGTGTAATGTAGTACCCAAGGGCCAAGATCAAAACCAGCAGCGCGCCGGCCCCTACCCCCGGGAGCGTGATAGGGAAATAGACCTTCCAAAAGGCGCTAAACCGTCCGGCACCGAGCGATTGTGCGGCCCGCATGTAACTGGGAGGTACCGCGACCATCACGCTGTAAAGCGGAAGTATGAAGAACGGCAACAGGATGTGTGTCATCGCAATCAAGGTGCCGGTAAGGTTGTAGATCAGCATTACGCGATTGTTCTCATTTACCACGCCAGCGAGCACGAGAAGATCGTTCACGACGCCTTGGGACTGCAGCAGCACCATCCATGCGGTAACCCGAACCAGCATGGACGTCCAGAATGGAACCAGCACCAGGATCATCAGTCTGTTCGCGGTTGCCTTCGAGCTCGTCGCCATCAGGTAAGCGATCGGATAGCCCATTACGCCGCAAAGAATCGTTACGGCGATAGCCACCCCAAAGGTCTTCAAATATAAAGACCGATAAATCCGCTCATCCTGCGGTTGGGAGGCAATACTTCCTTTTTCATTGCGGCGGAAGTCTAACGCCGAGAGATAGTTGTCGAATGTGAATGCGCGTGTAGCACGCGCCAGCATGGGCATTATTTCCGGTTCACCCCAGGCCGGGTCAATATTTGCGAACCACTGGCCGGTAGGAGCATCGTCAGTAGCCGCGGCGCGCCGAGCAGTACGTTCTACGACGGATCGCAGCCCTGGGCGCTCAGCGTTCAGTCGGCTCGCGACAATGCCCAGCTTGCCCTGATCTCTGGCCGTAACGAGATCGCGAGCCAGGCTCTGCCAGACCTGGTTCCCTGTTGTCACCTTCGAACCGCCATCGAGCGTACGAGCCGTATTTGGCAGAAGATCGCGCAATGTCGGATCATAGATACTGACCTGAAACATCTTGGCGATTGGCACGAGGAAGGTCAGCACGAGGAACAGAATCACGGGCGCGACTAGTAGCATCGACTTACGTGTCTCGCGCCGTCGTGCTTTTTGAACTCGCGTTTTCAAAGCGGCGCCCCACTGTTGCTGAAATGAAGCGTCCCGGTTGTGCGTCTCCGCCATAGTCATCGGGCTCATCGCTATGCTCCTACTGCCAGTAGTGCACGGCTATCAGCCGAGCGCCAGCCGATAGGCAACGTCTGCCCGGCCTGGAGCGAACCCAGGCTCGACGTGTTCGCCAGCTTCACTGTGATCTCGTTGCCGCCCGGGATTCGACATGTCAAGCGGACGTGATCGCCGAAATACGTCGACTCTACGATCTGAGAACTCACCTGATTCTCGAGCGCTCCGTCCTGGCCTGCCAGCGATACCCTTTCCGGCCGCAATACAAGGGTGACACGCGTACCCGCCACCAGTGGCTTGCTCGCCAACGCTTCGAATCGGCAAGCGCCGTGCGTGATCTTCGCGCGGTAGTTCCCGCTGTCGGACGCATAACATTCGTCTACGACGCCTTCCAGAAGGTTGTTGTCACCCACGAACCGCGACACAAACTCTGTGTTCGGCGATTCATAAATCTCAGTGGGCGGCCCGATCTGTTCGATCGCTCCATTGTTGAAAATCGCGACCCGATCGGACATCGCCAAGGCTTCGTCCTGATCGTGGGTTACATACACGACCGTTACGCCCAGCATCTTATGCAGGTGCTTGATTTCGGTCTGCATGTGCTCGCGAAGCTGTTTGTCCAGTGCGCCAAGCGGCTCGTCCATCAAGACAAGAGTTGGCTCGAATACCAGCGCTCGAGCCAGCGCAATACGCTGCTGCTGTCCCCCTGAAAGCTGCGCGGGCCGCCGCGACGCGTAATTCTGCATCTTGACCATCTGCAAGGCCCGGGTTACGCGCTCGCCGATCTCGCTCTTTGACATCTTCCTTGCGACCAAGGGAAACGCCACGTTATCTGCAATCGACATGTGAGGAAACAGGGCATAGTTTTGGAACACCATGCCGATACCTCGCTTATGGGGTGGCGTCGTGGTCAGGTCCACGCCACCAATGCTAATGGTCCCCGCAGTGGGCGCCTCGAAGCCTGCAAGCATCATCAGCGTCGTCGTTTTTCCTGAACCCGACGGACCCAGTAACGTGAGGAACTCGCCGCGCCTGACCGATAGCGAGAGTGACTTGACGACGTGGGTACTGCCATCGTAGCTCTTCTCCACCTGCGAGAAGACAACGTGGTCAGCATCGACTCGCTCAGCGTTCCCTCGTTCTCGCTGGTGGAAGACGTTTAGCATGTTCATAACGTTCCTCTTAGCGGGCCATCCACGCAGCCCAACGGCGATTGATTTCGTCCTGTTCATCGTTCCAGAACGCCGTGTCGCTGGCGAGCCCGACCTTCAGATTCGCAGGTGATGTCGGCAAATTCTCTCTCAGAGATGCGTCCACCAATGGCAATGCAGAACGACGCGCGGGGGCATAGCTGATGTATTTCGTCTGCGCAGCAAGCTGAGGCGCCGAAGTTGCAAAGCGAATAAAATCGAGCGCGGCCGCTTTATTCTTACTGGCCTTCGATACAGCAAACACATCACCGTTGATGATCTGGCCTTGCCAAAGGATTCCGAAAGGCTTCTTGTCCTTCGTGATGGCGTCCGTGAATCTCCCATTGCCGCCTTCTGTCATCACGACCTCTCCATCGGCGAGGAGCTGGACGGACTGTGCCTGCGCCCCCCAGAAGATCGCGTTGGCCTTGATAGTGTCAAGCTTCTTGAACGCACGCTCGAGGCCGGCCGGCGTGCGCAGGGTTGCGTAAACCTTGTCTCGCGGTACGCCATCAGCCATGAGCGCCCACTCGAGGTTTCCGTTCGGTTTGTTGCTTAGCCCGCGCTTGCCCGGGAACCGCTTCAGATCAAAGAAGTCGGCAATTGTTGTAGGCTGCGCCCCGGTGAACTTGCGCTTGTCATACGCAATGACGTTCGACCAGAGGATCGTTCCGACGCCGCAGTCCATCAGGGAACCCTGCACGAAGTCGGAAGACGCGGGCTTGCCATCCTGACCGTTTGGAAGCGAGCTCGGCTTTATCGGGTCAATCAGTCCTTCGTCGCATGCGCGGGCGGCATCCTGGAATTCAAGATCGATTACGTCCCACGCACCGGACCCCGCCTGCACCTGCGAACGAAGCTCTGCC
Source organism: Trinickia symbiotica (assembly GCF_002934455.1). GTDB lineage: Bacteria > Pseudomonadota > Gammaproteobacteria > Burkholderiales > Burkholderiaceae > Trinickia > Trinickia symbiotica. The sequence goes on from NZ_PTIR01000003.1 coordinate 331,359, forward strand.
AGCCCGCCGTTGTAGTCGGCGGGAAGGACTTTGGTCCCGGTCTTTGCGGAGTACGGCTCAAAGAAGGCCTTCGACTGGCTTGCGGTATACGCACCACCGAACGAAGCGACGACCAGTTGCTGTGCACTGGCGGACGTAACAGGAAGAATCGCGCTCAGCAAGACGAAAAGACAGGTCCGAGCGTGCTTCTGTGTTTTGCGGATTTGCATACTAACCCCTTTACATTGCGTTGAAGTGAAATCGCTACAGAGCTGCCACGTTTACGTTCGCGCCAGTGCCTGTTCAAGATGTCGTGCAAGTTCAAGAATCGCTACGTCCTTGCCGGGTGCTCCGATGAGTTGCACACTGACTGGCAATCCCTTGTCATCGGTGCCGGCAGGCAGTGCTACGGCCGGTGCGCCGACCAGATTGAAAAAGGATGTAAAAAGCGTCAGTGCGTTACCGATCGGGAGAAGCTGATCCCCGACCGGTATCCGGCTACTGCCTGTCTCAGGCGCGACGACCGGACATGTGGGAGTGAGGATGGCATCAATGGCCTCGAAATGCCGCATGAACGACGCCCGATACCCGCTCAGCAGCCGTTGGCATTGCACATAGCTTTCGGCCGACAACTGCTGACCCAGGACGAAGCCGCTGCGGATATCGGGCCCATACTGCTCACCCGACGACGCGATCAATGGCGAGTGATACGCCAAAGCTTCGGCCAGTTGAATCGTGAGAGATACGGTCCGAGATTCAGCATGTTCCGGCAGCTCGATCTCGTGGAAAGTAGCGCCGGACGCCCTTAGAAAGGCAACTGCGAGTTCATATCCGGCTCGAACCCCAGGTTCGAGAGCAGAAGTCCAGCCGCGTGGAATTCCGATACGAAGGGAATCCAGCGAGCCATCCGTCCCGAAGACCGGCAGATCCGTCAGCGAGTCGATCACCACAGAGACGTCATCCGCATTCCCGGCGATGACGCCCACATGGTCAAGCGTCCAGCAGAACGGAATAACGCCAGTAGCGTCCAACAGTCCGAACGTCGGTTTGAAGCCTGTTACCCCGCACAATGCTGCGGGCACACGCACTGATCCTCCTGTATCAGTACCTAACGCAAAAGGAACGATTCCGGCTGCGACAGCAGCTGCTGAGCCACCGCTGGAGCCCCCCGCCAAGCGCCGTTGATCCCATGGGTTCACCGTCGTGCCGGTGAACTGATTCTCCCCTGTCGCACCATAGGCGAACTCGTGCATGTTCGCTTTTCCAACGAGGACTGCTCCCGCTCCCGCCAGCTTCCGAACGACAACGGCATCTTCGTGCGGATAGTAGTCAGCCAATACCTTGCTTCCCGCCGTTGTCCGGATCCCTCCAGTTTTGAATACATCTTTCGCCACGTACGGGATACCGTCGAGTATTCCCCGCCGCCTACCAAGTTGCCGGCGCTCATCGGCCGATCTTGCCTGAGCGCGGCCGCGATCACCGGTCACCGTGATCAGGCTCTTGAGCAGCGCATTGGTCGCTTCCGCGAGCGCGAGGCTGTGATCAACAACCTCCAAGGCTGTGACATCTCCACGCGAAAGCGCCTTGGAAATGCCCCTCAGGGTGTTGCCGTTCGTTGGCTTCATGGCTGACACTCCATGATCCAGTACGGGGCTTGGTCAGCAAGATCTTTTGCCCGGATTGCTGACAGCTGCTCTAGCAGGCTGGACAGATCCGAGACGACGCCAAAACGCGGGTTGACCAGCTCTTCGAGATCTTTCTCGCTCCAACGACTGCCGAAGAACTCGCGATTTATCGCAATCAGTGTTCTGAGAGTAATCGGATCGTCCATGGCGCTCACACCACCGTCAGTTTGCGCGGATAATCGGTCAGATATTCGAATCCATCTGCCGTCACAACGATCGAGTCTCCTACTCGCCCGCCGAACTCTCCTTCGATCGTGATGCCGCCGTCAACTGCGAAAGTCATACCTGCTTCCAGGGTCCGCTGCTCGCCGCGCTTGAGTTCCGGAGTCTCGAGGAACGAGTAGCCTATCGAGCGCCCGGTCCGATATCCCGGGGCGAATCCCGCGTCCCGATAGACCTCTTCAGCGGCAGCGTTGACATCTTCACAGCGCACACCCGGCCTGATCTGCGCGAGTGCGGCTTGCTGCGCCGCCACGGCGGCCTCATACACTCGAGCTTGCTCGTCAGTCACTGATCCGACGAAGAACTCCCGGTCGAAGCCGAGCTTGTAGTTCTTGAAGTTGGCGATGCCGCAAAAGCACAGATAGACCGGGTCGCCGCGCTTCAGTGCGCGAACCGAGGATCGACGGTGCACAAGACAGACATCACGTCCGGACTGGAGGATTTGAAGGTTGTAGATCGTCGGCGAAACGAATCTATCCTTGTGTTCATCGAGGAACGAAGCGGCTTTTCGGGTTCCCCCAGCAATGACTGCCAGTGCAATCTCGTACTCCGGCACGCCCTCCCGGATGACTTCCTTGGCCGCCTCGACCATCGCAACAGCCACCTGCCCGGCTTGCCGCATGACCGCGATTTCGTTTTCAGACTTGATCGTCCTGAGGTCAAAGATGATCTGCCCAACATCGGCCAGGCTGTCGGCCTCAACGGGAAGTGCACCCGCAACGAGCGGCGGCATTTTCGCGCGCTCGATCCCCACGCGCTTTGCCTTCGAAGCCTGCAGTACCTCTCGCAGCGGCTTTCGCCATTCATCATCGATACCATCGGCCCAGGGGCGGATATCTTTGACCCAGGTCATCAGACCGCACATCTCGGATTCCATCAACGGCGTGATCAAGACCGGCTCACGATCCTGAGAGATCACCATCAGCGTAGGGCGGCCAAATTCAACACCCAGGTAGTTCCAGAAACCCCCGAAGTAGGCCACTGAGTCTGGATCGCTAATCAACGCCACATCGATACGGGCGCGACGCAGCGCGTCACGCAGGTTGCCCACCCGGCCAGCATATTCGTCCACATGTCCTCCTGTTGTTAGCTGTATGCAACAAGTACACAGCTCGACTCTAGGAGCACCAATTTGGCATGTCAAGTGGCATCTTCGCTAGGGTCGCCCTACGCTTTCCTTTCCGAAGAAATTGGACGACATCGACAGTTCCGGCTTTTATTCAGCGACTTACAACACATCACGACCCACCCTGCGCCCCCCTCCGCGCGACGTAACCGCCGGCCGATGCCATCACGCAAAGTTTCCCCTTGTTCGCAAACCGTGCTAAGCTGTGTACAGGTTGCAGAAAGCTACTGATGACGTCTATCATTGGCCGGCATGAGCGCCGCCATAACTGGGTGGCGCGCCGACTACCGCATCGACACTTGTGAAGGATTTTTCAATGGCACGCGTGGTCAAACTCAAGGGGCAAGCTCCGCGGCCCACCTCGAAAGCGCCAGCAGTTCGCGGCCAGACGCCGGATATCTATCGGACATTGCGCGATCGCATCTGTAGCCTCCACTATCCGCCAGGTACAGTGCTGGGAGAGACCGTGCTTGCGGAAGAATTCGAAGTCAGCCGCACGCCTATTCGTCAGGTTCTGCAGCGGCTCGAGTACGAAGGTCTCGTTGAAACAAAAAACGGCGTCGGTACGATCGTGAGCGGCGTTGATTTTCGAGATTACCGTGATACCTACAACTTTCGGTTGAGGCTGAGCGAGATGCTGGGTGACTTTTGTTCGCCAACCGATGCTCCGCAGGCGCTTGAGCGCATCGAGCGGCTGATTCCGCGCGCTGCGGCGCTATCGAACGCCTCTCGCAACTTCGACGAATTCTGGGCAATCCTTCACGAACTACATTTCTCGATCAACGAACTGATCAGAAACAGAGAACTGCGACAGACGCATGACCGGTGCTATTTTCAGGCATCACGTGTCTGGTACAACTTCGTTAGCGATCTTTGGGAAGAAGAAATCGAGTATTTGAATCGTGAATTGGAAGAGTGCTGCCGGGCACTCCGCGCGGCAGACATGCGCGCCTTGGGCCTAGTGCAGCGCAACTACATTTCCTTCGGATTGGCTCGCATCGCACGATTCATAACCGGCTAATCGGTCACATCCGTGACTTCGTCAGCTTGTCGACTATGTCGACAAGCACGCGTTTTTTGATAGATAGGAGTCCTTATCATGACTGGCAATACCGGATTCGAAGCCAAGCTTGATGGTGGCCGCCATGACCGCGCAAAAGTTGGATTTGTGCTGCTTGCGACCGAGCAGACGATCGAAGATGACATGTTCACCTTACTCCCGAAGGGAGTAGGTATCCATTTCACAAGGGTCCCTAATCCTGACAGCATTACGAGGGAGTCCCTCGATAACATTGCATCCAGCCTTGCTGATGCAGCGGCTCGAATCCTTCCTGACGGCAGTCTCGACGTTATCTGCTACGGTTGCACCTCCGGTAGTCTGGTCGTCGGCGAAAAGAAAGTTTTCGCCGAACTGAACCGTGGCGCTCCAAATGCGAAGACCACAAGCATGATCACCGCGGTGATTCGCGGACTTCGTGCCGTCGGTGCCAGACGGATCGTTATCGGTACGCCTTACCTCGACGAGATCAATGTCATGGAAAGGTCCTATCTGGAAAACGCGGGCTTTGAAGTATTGGCTATCCATGGCCTCCAACTAGAGAAAGACAGCGATATGGTGCGAGTCACGCCTGACAGCATCGTCCAAATGGCGCTTTTTTTGGATCGGCCAGACGCCGACGCGATCTTCATCAGCTGCGGGGCACTCAGATCGATCGAAGTCATCGAGGAGATCGAACAGCGGACTGGGAAGCCAGTCATCACCAGCAATCAGGCTGTCGCCTGGGACGTCATGAGGCTTGCAGGGTTGCCGGACCGTATCTACGGGTTTGGTCGGCTTCTTTCGTTGTACTGAGTATTTGCCGAAACGCGGTGCAGAAGCCCCAAGTGCTGGGAGCAGCAATGAAACGTACTCGGTCACCTATCGATCTTCGTGCCTTGGAAGCGTTCGTTGTCGTGTGTGAGACCGGCTCGATGACCGCAGCCGCGAAGCACCTTCAGGTCAGCCAAAGCGCGGTAAGTCAATCCGTTGCCGCTCTGGAGCGAGAGCAAGGTACGGATCTGTTCGACCGGGACAGCCGTCCACCGCGTCCTAATCTGGCTGGGCGTGCCCTGTTGGAACTTGCCGGTCCACTGCTCCAGCATGCGCATGCTGTTAGCGGCCGGATCAGGGATGCTTCGCTCGCGGGCAGCCTGCCTGTACGCCTCGGATGCGTCGATTCGTTCGCGGCGACCGTCGGGCCGGAGATCGTCCGCGCGATGTCCAGCTCAACTCGCCAGATCGAGATGTGGTCCGGGCTCACGCCGGCGCTTTCCGGACAAATACACAACGGTGAAGTCGATGTTGTTGTGTGCACGCAGACGGCAATCAATAACCACCGCATTGTCGAGCTCCCGCTTCTCTCGGAGGCGTTTCTGGCGGTGGCCTCTCGCCGCTGGCTTGATGGGCGCTCTCAAAAAGATTCACATTGGCGGCAATTGGCTGCTGAACTGCCGTTGATACGGTATACAGCACGATCGGTGATTGGGCAGCAGGTTGAACGTCTGGCACGACATCTGGGGATCAGCAGTCCGCGTCGATACGAATTCGACGCCACCGATCCGATGCTCAGTCTGGTCAGCGCAAATCTTGGATTTGCAATTTCGACTCCGCTTTGTCTGTGGCAGGCACGGCACTATCTTAGTGACATCGCCGTTTTTTCGCTCCCGACAGGGCGACTCAGTAGACGAGAGTTTTTCATCCTGCACAGGCAGGGGGAGTGGGTTGAGTTCGCGGAACATATCTCTTCGCTCACCGCTCGGGTGTTGGATGAACTAATCTGTCCCGCACTCGCCTGCAGTTTGCCCCAGCTACCGGCGGACGCATTGCTTTCGAAACTGGTGAACTAGAAGACTTTCATGAGCGATCTCTACACGCTGACGCGCGGACACGCCCCGCTTCTCATCTCTATTCCGCATCTCGGCACTTACATTCCCGACGCTCTTCGAAATCAGTACACGGAGGCGGCGTTGACAGTCGCCGATACCGATTGGCATCTTTCGCGACTTCGCAAGAATCACGCTAACGTGCTCTTATGGGAAGCGCACTCCATCGCAAGCGTCCTGCCCCGTCTGTTCGAGGGCAAGTTGCCGGAGCTAAACATTGGCACGCAGGACGGCCGAACAGCAGCGGAAACCGTTCTGCAAGCGACGGTCAATGCCGCTCAGGAGAGCAACTACCCGTGGGTTGCCAACGGACGTTTCAAGGGCGGCTTCATCACCCGTCACTTTGGTGCTCCACGACACGGGGTTCATGCAGTGCAACTGGAAATGTGTCAGATCACGTACATGGAGGAAGCGCCGCCGTTTGCGTTCGTGCCGGAACGGGCGCAAGCGGTAGGACCAACGCTACAGAAGATGGTTTCGAGAGCATTGGAAGCGGTAGTCGCACTGTAACAGGTAAGCGCCCAGTAGACGATGTGGCTGTGCGGGCCACTCGTGGCGGGACACTCAAGGCATGGGGGCCATGCGGTAAGGCCGCCAGTTCTGTGTGACTCAGCATATCACCCTATGGTATCCGGCTTTCGATTTCGCTCTGGCGATCCGGCGCCTGAGGCGGTCAACTTACATCGTCAACGCGCGCTCCCGGCGCTGCGTACGAAAATAGCAGCCCGACGGACCAGGCCGTTGCGCGTATCCGAACACGCGAACACGGAAGCTTTGTCGGCTTTCGAACACTCGCGTCGCAAGCCGCACATCTCCTCTCCGCTCTCGACATTTCGGGCCACGACAGGCCGAGCCGCGCCTTGGCACTGCTCTTGCTTTTTGCTGATGTCACGCCTGATGTTTAGATGTCACTCCAGACAGCGGCGACGGCCCCGCCGCCGGATGGCTTTTGACTCTAGCGTCGAGACGAAATGTTTGTCAGCCGATAGAATCGGCCCTTTTGACGGCAGGCCAAAATGATAGGCCTAAATGGTTGGGAACCATCTTGTGAGGAACGCGAAATGTCAAGGAAAGAACAAGTAATGGGGGATAGAGATCATCGCGCTTGGGTAGGTCCGCCTGATTATTACGATCGCTTAGGTGCCGTACAATTTGTTACATTGCTTCTACTGGGATTGAGAGAAGAACACTTTTTATTGGATATCGGGTGTGGGTCGCTTCGTGGAGGCAGGTTTCCTCTACTATACCTCAATTCCGATCGTTATTTCGGCATCGAACCAGAAGAATGGTGTCTTCGGCAAGGCATCGAGGCGGAAGTTGGTTCCGCGCTCATTAGCCTAAAGCGCCCCAAGTTTTCATTTAATTCAGATTTTAGCGCCTCCGAATTCAATTGCCAGTTCGACTACATAATTGCCGCCGGGATTTTTATGCACGCGAGCAAAACTCAAATTAAAACATGCCTAACATCAGTATCGCGAAGTCTGCGATCGCATGGGAAATTCTTGGCGGCTTTTCTCGCGGGAGATTCAGACAGCACGAATACAGACTGGTCGTATCCGGAAGTTCAGTATTACAAGAGTTCGACTCTTAATTCGCTCGCCGAGGAATGCGGGTTAGACCTCGCTCTCATCGATGCTCCGCACCCACTGGGGCACCAATGGATTGTTCTTACACACGCAAAAGAGCGGCAACACATAAGCCATCACCTTAGTTTCGATGCTTTCTCGTGGAAAGAGTATCTTTCCTTTCAATTATTGAAACGCGGGATATCCCCCAAGAATCATGAAGACTATTTGCGTCATGACCTAAGCATGGTTATTCACAATGACGACAGGTCAGTTGTTCCGCAAGCTAAATTCGTCACGCAAGCAATAAAAAGCGTCGCCGGGAAGAACTAATAAAGAACGCCGTGGATCCTCTTAGGCTTTGCGAGCCCGCTCTTGATTTCTAATTCAAGGCAATAGAGCGCACGTAAAACGAGCATCGCATGCCCCGCAAACCGAATCTGGATTCCGCCGGCGAGCCAGCGCTGCCGTCGATCCCGAAGGAACTGATCGATCAGTTCTTGAAGGGTCCGATGACCGCCGAGACTGTGCAGCTCGCGCCGGCCGCGTTCAAGGGGCGCTCATCGAGCGTGCCCTGTGCGCGGAGCTTGGCCACCATCTGGCCTATCCGAATGGCGCGAGTCGGACGCGCAATACGATCAACCAGCGCAACAACAGCAGTGGCAAGACCGTGCCGACTGGTATCGGTCCGCCACGGCTGGAAGTTCCACGCGACGGTGACGATACTTTCCAGCCGATCCTAATTCCCCGGCGCGAACGCCCTGGCGAAGATGCCGCGACCAAACGATTGGGCTGGTGCCGCGAGCCATCACCGCCGGATGGCGCTGCGCCGCCTATGAATAGAAGGCCGCCATAAGCCAGTTTCGCAATCCTTTATAAGCATCGCTCGAGCAAGACCATTCCAGAATGAGACCGCATCCGCAACCCGTTATGCGTTCGTAGGCTTTGCACAAGAAAATTTTGACACTTTTGAACTCCGGCATTACGGCACCCATCAATGCTACCCCGACCTGCCCGGCGAACTATGAGATGAAACGGGCTATACGTGCGAGACTGAATGAGATGTAGTTCCGTTGTACTAGTCCAAGAGCGCGCATGTCCCTGGCGCGCAGCGCCGAGCAACACTCCTCCAGCTCCCAATTGAGGTACTTTACCTCCTCGTCCCATAAAATGGCCACAATATTGAGCCGAAGGCGCGATGCTTGCAAGTAACAGCGATCATGCGTTTGGCGAACTTCTCCGTTCGTTATCAGACCGTTGATTACCGAATGCAACTCATGGAGGATTTGCCAGAATGCTTGGAGACTCGCTTGCTGGTGTTGCAGCGTCTTCGCTCCGACGGCCAGTCGTTGCATCCGCTCGAGCGCTTTGGGAGCGTGTGCAGGAGAACAGAAGTCGCCGAGCATCTCACTCAATCTCAGCTGGAATGCGTAAGTGTCACGGTATTCTCGAAGGTCACCGCCGCTGACTATCGTACCAACGCCGTTCCTTGTTTCCACGAGGCCTTCGTACTCGAGCTTCTGAAGATTTTGCCGGATTGGTGTGCGACTGACCTGGAATTCCTCCGCAAGTGCCGTCGCCCCTAGTACTGTGCCGGGGGGATAATAAAGAGTACAGATCCGATCACGCAACGTTTGGTAAATCCCCGACATCCGATAGCGGACTGCTGATGCCTTGCCCACGGTGCCAGCACTTGACAGCTTTGTTCTTGCAACGCGTGCCATCAAAGACCTCCCCCGGAGCGACCGGCTGCCGGGAAATTGTTAGTAATGCACTGATTAATCCAAAACCGGTTGTCGTCAACCGTACATACTTCACTTAGCGCGGCGCCCAGCGCGCCCATCCCGCGCGCGGTCTGCAACGTCTCTTGGAAGAAAGTCGGTGAAACGTCGATGGCCCCTGATCTTTCAATACCAAAACGACGCAAAAATTGTGCGCGCCCGCTCGCGAGCTGCGTAGCAGCGTCAGCCTTCACCGCTTCGGCGTCGGCGCCGCTGAGTATCCGGGTCACCAGTTCTCTCGCTCGATTTGATCGCCACGCTTTGACCCGGCGCTCAGGGTGCGCAATTGAGCGCCGGAATACAGGGTGGGAGCCATGGCGGCGGCGCTCGTGTAGCTGTTTTGCCGTGATGCCTGGCTCGGTTTCGAGCCATTGTTGGGATTTTCGGCCAAGTGTGCTTCGCGCATTCGACGCAGCAGATCCAATGAATCCATGCGGAACACGCGCTTGGCGGTGATGCGTCGGTCGAATTTCCCCCGCTTGCCACGCTGTCCCAAGACTCGACAGGAAGTCCGCGAGTGGTACCTCACTGGCTGACTTCATTTCCGTCGGCACACCACTGGAAGCGCTCCAATCTGCGACGCGCTGTTGTGCGAGCGTACGAAACCGCGTACGCAGGCTGCGTTTGGTTGCCTCGGGAATAGAGGCGGACCGCAGGACGCGCTCGAGCGGCGTCAACGGCGCCTCATAGCGCTTGGTCACTTTGGCGCCGTGACGCGTCTTCGATTTCAGTTTGAATGACGGCTGGAAGGAAGTTGATATACAGCCGCGACACTTGATAAAGGGAGGCAAGCGTCTCGGTGGCTTCGAGGCCTCGTAGCCTGCCGCACCCGACGAGGCGACGTACGACGGCGCCATTCTTTTGCTCGACCCACGCCTGATCGTTTTTCTTATACGCACGCGACCGCGTCAGCTCGATACCCTTTGCCTTGCAGAAGTCAAAGACCGCCTCGTTCATGAAAGCACTACCGTTATCGTAGTCCAGACCACGCAAAGGAATCGGTAAGGCGATGTGCTCGAGAACGAAAGCGCCGCTGCGAAACGGCATAGCAAGACACTCGGTCCAGCCGGTTGCGATATCCGTCATCACAAAGCTGTGTACGAAATCGCCGTCAATCTTCGTGCCACCGCAATGCTCAACGAAATCGACCTCCAGATAAGCGGGCAGCGGATCGTTCCAGTCAGTGAAGGTCCTGATCGGCACTGCACGGCGAATCGCATTGCCGACTCCGCCAGCGCGTCGGCGCTGGCCGCTGAAGGCTTGCGCCGCACATCCTGCAACAGCCGATCAATGGTAGCGGCGCTGATCTGCGCGAGCCGCTGGCGCACGCCCTTCGATAGTGACAGATGACCATGCCGTGTCATCGAGTCGATCAGCGTCGGGATGAGCGCCTTCAGCCGTTTGCCGCAGATCCGGTCGGCCGCCTCCCACAGCGTGATCAGCGCGGCACGCACCTCATCGTCATAGCGTCGTTGCGGGCCTGGCTTCGCCCTCGGCGGCTGCGGCTCTCGGCACAGCACACGGATCGCGTGTTTACGGTGGTAGCCCGTCAATTCAACGAATTCGTCCAGGATCTGGCGCTTCTCGTTCCGGTCGGAGCGGCGGTACCGCTCGCCAACTGCCTCAGTCAATTCCCGTCTTGTTCTCATGCTGAGCCGCCTCGTCACAAGTCGCCCTCGCCAGCCGTCTGACGAGTAGCAAAAATACTTGAGGCAACGAGCCTAGCTCGGTAACAAAAAACCTGAGTCAATGCGCCGGTCCTTTGACAATTACCTTGGCCGCCGGAGACGACGAGCTACCGGCGGCGCCGGAAGAGCGGGGTTTTACGATGGCTGATCGCATCGAATAAGAAGCGAACAGCCATGCCCGGGACCTACGTGACGGACCATCAGGTCCGACTATATATGAGCAAGCGCAAACATCACACTCAGCAAGTCGCCGCGGCCATGGCGGGTATGAGCGTTCACACGGCCCGGCGCATCGAGCATGACGGCCGTCTGCCGTCGCAGAAGCCACCGCGCACATGGCACACTCGATCCGATCCATTCAGAAGTCCGTGAGAGCGAGGTGGTGCCATTGCTGCGCCACGCGCCTCGGCTCAAGGCCATCACGCTGCTGAGCAAGCTGCAGGAGGCGCATTCCCGGCCTGTTTCCTGACAGCATGCGGCGTAGGCTCGAGCGGCGCGTCAGCCAATGGCGCGCGCTGGAAGGCCCCGGCCAGGAGATCTTCTTCCCGCAGCTGTCAATGGTCATGCAATTTTCGTAAGCGCGAATTTAAGCGCACCTAGAATCGGAAGCTGAACGAGCGCAGGCTTGCGTCCGCAACTACAACTTGCGGACGCAACCGATGACACAGAACGAAGTTGATTTCCTTCCCCTGCGGGTGACCGGCGTGACGGCGGCAGGCAAGCGCAAGTTTGACGCTGAGGGTAAGCGCAAGCTGATTGACGCCTGCCTGCAGCCGGGCGCGTCAATTGCCGGACTGGCGTTGAA
>NZ_PTIR01000004.1 GCF_002934455.1 Trinickia symbiotica
GCTCAACTGCCTCGGCGCCGCTACCACCACTACCCTTCGGCACCGCCGTCTTGCGTTGCTGCATCAGCAGCAGAGAAGCGAGATTATGCAGCGTCATCAGCCAGTCGTCAACGAGTTTTTTGATTGCGTCGCTCACTGCTCAGCGTCACTACTCTCACCCGCCAACCACCAACCGCGCGCCTCGTTGACTGCACGATGCGCGCCGCTCGCCCTCCCACTTCCCGCTCTCGCGCCGCCGTCGCCGACCGCGCGAAAGGGCGTGATTCTAGGCCGCTTCGCAGAGCGTGGCAAGTGAAGAATAGCCTCCTCGTGTTTGCGCAGTCGGGGCTCACGGTGCCGGAAACGACTAGAATGGAAGGTTCATCGAATGAACATCCTATTCACTCACTATGCGCTCGCGAATCGCCAAACGCCTTCCCCCCGATGCCGACAAGCTCGTCGGCTTGTCGCTCGCGCTTTTCGCCTCCGGCAGCCGTATCGAAGACCGCTTCTGGGAAGCGAAGCTCGACACGTTGCTTGCGAAGATCGTCCGCAATGGCAATCAGACCACGCTCGACGCCGCGCTCGATCACCTTCAGCAGAATCACCCGGACGCCTACGGCGCGCTCGCGGACATGGCGGAAACGCACAGTGAATCGTTCGTCATCGAGCACGAAGGCGCTTCCTACGAAGCATTGTTGATCGCGGCGCCCATATTGGCGTGGACGCGCTACATCATCCCTTCGGGTTCGCTCAAGACCGAATCGGTCGATGCCCTGCGGGCCCATCTTCAAGCGCACGTACTGGCCGACGGCACACGCGTCGCGCTCGCGCCTTTCCTCTACAGCATCGACCAGCTGCCCCGCCACCATGTGGAGACGTACCGCGTGGCGCAGCAACTGATTCAAGCCGCCGTGAACGGCACGCCTGCCAAGATGAACTTCGGTGAGCTGCCGGAGACTTCGCCTATCCTCGCCGATCCGCGCTTTTTGCTCGCCGTGGTGGCGGCGCCCGTCGGTGCGCCACTCTTTCGCTGGCAAGAGGAAGAAAACGGCGCGCGCATCGAGCGCGGGCAATGCCTGGAGCAGTGGACGTCGCAAGGCGGCGCCAACCTCGCGGTCGTCCTGCCTGGCTGCGAATTCGAATGCCTGCTGCCCGACGCCTACTACTCCGCCTGCCGCGACGCGGACGAGCGCGTGCGCCCGCACACGGTGCGCACTGCCATCCGCTACCTCTATGACACGATCGGCGCGACGGCGCAGGATTTGCGCGCGGTCGTCGCCGGCTTCGGCGAGCGGCGCATCGACGAGTACCGGATCGGCTTCACGCGCCGCGGCAGCAACGACGTGATCTATGGCGTCGTCTGGCCGCTCTACGGCCGCGAGAACGGCGAGCTCTCGATCGACGAGGAGACCGAGGAAGTGGAAGGCCCGCTCGAGGAAATCATCGCGCTGCTCAAGGAGGCGGGTCTCACCGACATCCGCCGGCACGCTGGCCGTTTCGAGCCCGAATATTGTGACGATTGCGGCGTTCCGCTCTACGCGGATCCGCTCGGTGAAATCGTCCACGCCGAGATGCCCGAAGACGCCGAGCCCGCTCAGCCGCATTTCCACTGAGTCGTCCACTCGCTCCCGCCCCGTTAGCGTGCCCCGCCCCCCAGGTTTCTTCAAAGGGGACTTTGCCGGGGCACCGTCCCGCCGATCCCGCCGCAAGGGAGCCCGTCGCTCCCTTGGCGAGCCATACTTCGCCAACCGCCAACCGCCAGCCGCCAGCCGCCAGCCGCCAGCCGCCAGCCGCCAGCCGCACGCCGAGCGTACCGACGCGCGTCCTATGCCGTCCGGCTAGCCGTCCGCTCGTAAGTAATTTGTCATCATTGCGTCGGCGGCACGAGAGGAGCGCGGCCGGCCCGCTGTCGGGTCGCCGCGGCGGCGCCGCATTGGACTACCAGGAGGCAAAGTATGCGGTTCGCAGTTCTCGGTTCTGAAGCAGAGCGGCGCGACGGTCTCAAGGCACTGTTGCGACAGATCAATCGGCACGCACGGTTTTGCGAAGCAAGGGATTGGACGCAGGCGTGCCGGGCGTTGCGGCGAGCACCGGTCGATTTGCTCGTCGTCGACTGGCACGACGCGATGCGCGTCTCGGAAGTGCGCGCGCTGATCGCCGAGCAGCCCGGCCTGCGCGTGGCGGTATTCGTCGACGATGCGTCCGCGGCCCGCGTCCGGCTGCTGATGGACGAGGGCGTGCAAGGCGTGATCCCGCGCGGCACGAATCCCAAACTGATTTTGCGCCTCGTCGAGCTGGTGCTGGCGGGTGGGCACTATGCGCCGCACGCCGCTTTCATGCACGAGGAAGGCACTGCGCCCGACGTCTCGGCGCCGCCCGCGCTCGTCTGCGAGCTGACGCCGCCGTCCGCGCGGCGCGCCCGCTTTGCGCCGGCCCTTTCCCCGCGGCAGGAGCAGATCATGCGCTGTGTTCATATGGGCAGCACCAACAAGATGATCGCCCGTACGCTCGGTATCAGCGAGGGCACGGTCAAGATTCACCTCGCGAGCATCTTCCAGCAACTCGGCGCGCCGAATCGCGCCGCGGCCGTCGCCATCTACAACGGATGGCTCACGCCGCAGCTCGAAGTGTTGCGCGGCGAGCGCGAACACGCGCCGAAACCCGCGATAGGCCAGCCAGGCCCGGTACCGTTGCGCCGCCGCACCACATTCAAGTATCCATTGCCGCGGCAAGAGGAAACGAATAGCCTGCCAATGGCTGCCGAACCTGCAACGCCGTTCCGCAAGACGGTAACGAATACCGGCTCGCGATAAGCACGGAAAGCACTGCTCGGCGCACCGGCGTCGGGCCAGCAACGGCTCCCGGTTTCGGATTCCAACGAGTAATATGGCGACATGGGGTTCTTTTATACGCCGCTTCCGCTGTGGGTTTCCATCGGTGCCTGGGTCGCCGCGGCAGGGCTTCTCGCGCTCGCGGTGCTGCGCAGGCCGTTCAAGCGCTTGCAGGACGCGACGCTGCAGCACGTGTGGCTCGCCATCATCGTCGCTATCTCGGTGTTATGGGCAAGCAATGCATGGCTCGAAGACGGCCCAGTCATGCACTTGCTCGGCGCCACCCTTTTCGTGACCTTGTTCGACTGGGCGCTCGCGCTCGTCGCGATGGCTGCCGTCTCGGGGATCGCGGCCGTCGTCTTCGACGCGGCCTGGCAAGGCATCGCGCTCACGTTCCTCGTCTACGGCGCAATGCCGGTGGGCATCTCGTCGCTGTTGCAGCGCGCCTCACTCGCCTGGCTGCCCCGCAATCTCTTCGTATTCATCGCCATCCAAGGCTTCGTCTCGCCCGCCGTGGCCGTCGCCCTCGCTTCGGCCGTCGCGATCGGGTTTCATGTCGGGCTGGCGGGTGGCTCGCCGAAGATCATCATCCCCGCCGGCTATGCATTGAGCGTGCTCCTGCTCGCGCTCGGGGAAGCATGGTTCACGGGCATGTCGACGGCGCTCATCGCCGTCTACAAGCCGACATGGGTCACCACCAACGACGTTCGCCGCTATCGCCTCGGGGGGCCGCGCACGTAATCGTCAGTCGTTGCATCGACGTTCACCCCCTATTGCGACTCACGCGGCCCGTGTCGCCGGAGCTTCGCCTTTCGCGCCGCGCTCGAGCCGAGCATTGCCGCGGCACAAATGTTCACGGATCGGTTGAACTCTATCGGCGACTGCGGCATCTTAGCGAAGTGCGCCCGCCACACTGACGTCCCGCCATTTCCGCCGTTAGGCTGCCCAAGGGCAGTGTACGGAGGGGCGTCTGGCCAAGTGACATCTCGATAATATCAACTGGATGGATAGCTCCAACACATCACGCCGCCTGCGCCGGCTTGTCCGATCGCTGACGGTTGCGCTCGCCGCATTGCCTCTCGCCTTCGTCACCCCCGCCCGCGCCGATCTGATCGATCAGCGCAACGAATTGATCGCCAAGTTTGTCGGCGACATGCACGCCGATCCGCTCGTAGCCGATTGCGCCGCGCACGGCAGCTTCGTCGCCAGCACGTCGAACGTCATCGATCATGTCGAATTCGCGCCCGAATCGTTCGACAGCCAGCATGCCACGATTACGCCGTGGAACGATTCGTTCGACGAAGGCAAGCAGCGGATCAAGGTCGACAATGTCGTCACCGTCGAAGGGCAAGGCATCGCGCGCGACAAGGATCACGCTCCCTACGATCTGAAGTTTCGCTGCGGCTATGTCGGCCAGCAAATGCTGGCATTCAGCTGGAATGACCCGGTGCCGCCGGCCAAGCCGCGCGCTGAGCGCTCGACGAAGAAGGGCAAAGGCAAGCACGGGTCGAAGCACACGACGAAAAGAACGACGCAGCGAGCCCAGGCTCAGAGGAAAAAGCGCGGCGGCGGCACCTAGTGTCGGGCACTAGCCGCGGGAAGCCGCGGCGCTTCGCTTACCCGAACGTTTCGAGATGGCGCAGCACGGCGCCGAGCATGGCGGCGCCGAGCGCCGCGCTACGCTCGCCGTTCCATCCGACTCGCTCATCGGGCAGATTCGCGTTGTCCTTGAACGGCATCTCGAGCGTCAGCGACAGGCAGCCGAACGTATGGCCGATGTACTTCGAAGCGAGCTTCAGTGCGTCTTCCTGGTATTTGCCCGACTCGTAGCCGTGCTTGTCCTGAAAATCAGGGCTCGCTTGCTTGAACGCTTCGATGAACGCCGCTTGCTCGGCCGCCTGGTGCGCCGTGAAGCCGGGCAGCATCTCGCAGCCGGCGACGAACACATAAGGCAACGTCTCGTCGCCGTGAATATCGAAGAACAGATCGCATCCGATCGAGTGAATCGCATCGCGTACCGCGAGCACCTCGGGGCTGCGTTCCGGATCCGGATCCATCCATTCGCGGTTGAGATTCGCGCCTGCCGCATTCGTGCGCAGATTGCCGTGTACGCTGCCGTCGGGGTTCATGTTCGGCACGATGTAGAACACGGCGCGCTCGAAAAGCTTGCGCGCGACCGGATCGCCCGACCAGTCGCCCCACCCCGCCAGCCGCTTCGCGAGCCCTTCGACGAACCATTCGGCCATCGTTTCCCCGGGGTGCTGGCGGGCGACGATCCAGACTTTCTTTTTCGCCGCGGCGCCGTCGTGCCGCGCTGCGTCGGCGGCTTCGTGCGCGCCGAGCGCCAGCAGCGAGACTGGACGCCCCTCGACCGTTTGGCCCAGCTCGACGAGCGTCGCATGAGGCATCTGCTGCAGCGCGCCGAGAAACTCCGCGTGCCGCTCCTCGCTGTAGGGCTCGAAGTAAGCGTAGTAAACGCGATCGAATTCGGGCGTATGGTCGATCGTCAGCACCCGGCCGTCATACGACGTGGGAACGCGAAACCAGTTGACCCGGTCGTAGCTCGCCATTGCGCGGTAGCCGTGCCATCCTTGCGCGAACGCGCAATCGGCCGCGTTCTCGAACGTCATCACGCAGCGCTCGCCGCGTGCGCCCGAGAGCCGAAAGTAGAACCACTGCGCGAACTCGGCATGGCTGTCGGGGCGAATGCGCAAGCGGATATCGCCGGCCGTCTCGCAAGACAGCACCTCCACCGCGCCGCCATCGAAATTGCTCGTGATCGAAAGTGTCATGGGGAGTCTCAATCGCCGACGCGGCGGCGAAAAACATAGGTGGCATCGTTCGACGCCGCTTCGTCGAACGAATAACCCTCGGCCGCGAAGGCTTTCAATTCTTCGGGCGCGCCGAGGCGGTGTTCGACAGCGAAGCGTGCCATCAGTCCTCGCGCGCGCTTGGCGTGAAAGCTGATGACCTTGTAGCGGCCGCCCTTCCAGTCCTCGAATACCGGCGTGACCACGGGCGCTTCGAGCCGCTTGGGCTTGACCGATTTGAAATACTCCTCCGAGGCGCAATTGACCAGTACGCGAGCGCCGCGCTTTTTCTGGCGCAGCTGCGCGTTGAGCGCATCGGTAATGCGCTCGCCCCAGAACGCGTAGAGGTCTTTGCCTCGCGCGTTCGAAAAACGCGTTCCCATCTCGAGACGGTAAGGCTGCAGCAGATCGAGCGGCCGGAGCAGGCCGTAAAGACCGGAGAGCACGCGCACGTGCTGCTGCGCGTAATCGAGATCGGCCGCCGACAGCGATTTCGCGTCGAATCCCTCATAGACGTCGCCGTTGAACGCGAGCACGGCCTGCTTCGCGTTGTGCAAGCCGAACTCGGGCGACCAGTCGGCATAGCGCTGGAAATTGAGCTGCGCGAGTGAGTCGGAAACGCCCATCAGCGTCGCGATCTGCTGCGGCGACAGACGCCTCAAGCCCTCCACGAGCTGCGCGGCGTCCTCGACGAAGTCGGGAATCGTGTGACGTCGAACGTGCGGCGGGGTCTCGTAGTCGAGCGACTTCGCCGGAGACAAAACAATTATCATGGAGGCTGGCCGGCACGATGTGCCGGGTGGAGAACGCGAAAAGCCCGATTGTAGCGAATGCCTAGTCTTTCTGGTCCCGATGCCTCGCGCGCCGCGCCTAGGGTCGTCCTCGATTCGAATGTCTGGATCGACATCCTCGTGTTCGACGACGCGGCCACGCGCCCGATCCATGCCGCCTTGCGCAGCGGTGCGCTCGACGCCGTCATCGATGCGCGCTGCCTCGCCGAGCTCTCGCGCGTGCTCGACTATCCGCAGTTCACGCGCCGCGCCGTCGACAAGCAGGAGGCGCTCGCGTCGGTCGCGCGGCTCTCGGTCATGACACTGCCGGCCGAGCCGCCCGCCGGCGCAGCCACGCTGCCGCGCTGCAAGGATCGCGACGATCAGAAATTTCTCGAGCTCGCCCATTCGGCCGGCGCGGACTGGCTCGTCTCGAAGGACCGCGCGTTGCTCAAGCTCGCGCGGCGCACCGCGCGCGATTTCGGCTTTCGCATCGCCCAGCCGGCGCCGTTCGCGGCCGCCTGCATGCTGCATGAACCTATCGTCACTTCGAGCGCCCCATGAACGCACCGCACGAGCCAACGCAACGCGCGCACGACGTAGCGCCTCCCGAGTTTCCCTCGCGTCTGCCGAATGTCGGCACGACGATCTTCACCGTCATGAGCGCGCTCGCGACGGAGCATGAAGCCGTCAACCTCGGCCAGGGATTTCCCGATTTCGGCTGCGACGCCCGCATCGTCGACGCGGTCGCAAAGGCCATGCGCGATGGTCACAACCAGTACCCGCCAATGGCCGGCATCGCTGCGCTGCGCGATGCGATCGCGAACAAGATAGAGGCGGTTCACGGACGGCGATACGATCCGCTGACCGAAGTCACCGTCACGGCGGGAGCGACGCAGGCGCTTTTGACCGCGATCCTCGCGACGGTGCATCGGGGCGACGAGGTCGTCGTGCTCGAGCCCACCTACGACAGCTATCTGCCGTCGATCGAGCTCGCCGGCGGCACGCCCGTCTTCGTGACGCTCGAAGCGCCCGACTATCGGGTGCCGTTCGACAAGCTGGCGGCCGCCATCACGCCGCGCACGAGGCTCATTCTCATCAACACGCCGCACAACCCGACGGGTACTGTCTGGCACGCCGAGGACATGCGCAAGCTCGAAGACATCGTGCGCGGCACGAACGTGCTCATCGTCTCGGACGAGGTCTACGAGCACATGGTCTACGACGGCGCGCCGCATCAGAGCGTCGCGCGCTATCCCGAGCTCGCGGCGCGCAGCTTCGTCGTCTCGAGTTTCGGCAAGACCTTTCACGTGACGGGCTGGAAGGTCGGTTACGTGGCGGCGCCGGCGCCGCTTACGGCCGAGTTCCGCAAGGTGCATCAGTTCAATGTGTTCACGGTGAACACGCCGATGCAGGTCGGCATCGCCGACTATCTGCGCGATCCCGCACCCTATCTCGAACTGGCCGCCTTCTATCAGCGCAAGCGCGACTTTTTCCGCGCCGGCCTGGGCGGTACGCGTTTCAAGCTGCTGCCTTGCGAAGGCACCTACTTCCAGTGCGTCGATTACTCGGCGATCAGCGATATGTCCGAAGAGGATTTCTCGAAGTGGCTCACGCGCGAAATCGGCGTGGCCGCCATTCCGGTGTCGGCGTTCTATCATGAGCGGCACGAGTCGGGCGTCGTGCGCTTTTGCTTCGCGAAGCGCGAGGAAACCCTCGCCACGGCGCTCGATCGGCTTTCGCGCCTTTGACGATCATGAGCGCGGAACTTCTCGCGGCGCGGCCGCCCGAGAGCGAATCGACGCTCGTCCTGACGCTCTCGAACCCCGGCGCGCGCAACGCGCTGCACCCGGATATGTACGCGGCCGGCATCGTCGCCCTCGAGACGGCCGAGCGTGACGCATCGATCCGCGCCGTCGTGCTGACGGGCGCGGACGATTTCTTCTGCGCCGGCGGCAATTTGAACCGGCTGCTCGAGAACCGCGCGAAAGACCCCTCCGTCCAGGCGCAAAGCATCGATCTGCTCGGTCAATGGATTCTGGCGCTGCGCACGTCGACGAAACCCGTCATCGCCGCGGTGGCCGGCGCGGCGGCCGGGGCCGGGTTTTCGCTTGCCCTCGCCTGCGATCTGATCGTCGCGGCCGAAGATGCGAAGTTCGTCATGTCGTATGCGCGCGTCGGGTTGACGCCTGACGGCGGCGGCTCGTGGTTCCTCGGACAGTCGCTGCCGCGCCAGCTCGCGACGGAAGTGCTGCTCGACGCCAAACCGATCTCCGCGGCGCGTCTTCATGCGCTCGGCCTCGTCAACCGCCTCGTGAAGCCCGGGCCGGGGCAGATCCGCGATGCGGCGATCGCGTGGGCCGACGAGCTCGGCCGCGGCTCGCCCAATGCGACGAGCCGCATCAAGGCGCTCGTGGCCGCCGCTGGCGAGCAGTCGTTGCTCGATCAGCTGAACTTCGAGCGCGACCACTTTGTCGCCTCGCTGCATCACCGCGAGGGGCTCGAAGGCATCACCGCCTTTCTCGAAAAGCGGCCTGCGCGCTATCGATAACGGACCACCGCGATGCCCGAGTTCAAGATCCCGAAGCGGCGGCGCATCTTCCTGATGCGGCATGGCGACGTGACCTACTTCGACGACTCTGGCCGGGCGATCGATCCCGATACGGTACCGCTCAACGAACGGGGCCAAGCGCAAGCGCGGGCCGCAGGCCAGGCATTTGCCGCGGCCAACGTGCAATTCGATCGCGTCATCGCAAGCGGCCTGCCGCGCACGATCGAAACCGCGCAGTGCGTGATCGCGGAAATGCGTCAGGCCATCGGCGCGAGCGAGCGCGATGAGCCCGGCAACCCGGCCAGTCAGATGAAGCGGCCCGACGATGACGATCCGCTCGGAAAGCAAGTCGAGATCGAATGCTGGCCCGAGTGGCGCGAGATTCGATCGGGACGATTGCCCGATTTGCCGCCGGCCGAAATCGAGCGTGCGTTCCTGACGATCTTCGACGGCATCGTGCCCGAGGAAACGCGCTTTCTCGGCGGCGAAACGATCGGCGAATTGCTTGACCGGGTCCTTCCCGCGCTCGCCCGGCTGCGCGCCGATCCATCGTGGGATACCGTATTGCTCGTGCTGCATGGTGGCGTCAACCGCGCGCTGCTCTCGCATGCGATCACGGCGGGCGGCAGAGCATTCTTCGGCCATCTTGCCCAAGCGGCGGGGTGTATCAATGCACTCGACGCCGGTAGCCAGCCATGCGATTGGGTGGTGCGGATGCTCAATTACGCGCCGCCCGGCCCGCTCTTTCGCGATGTGCGGCACACGACGATGGAGATGCTTTATGCCCAATATCTGCGATATCGAGGGGACTAGGAGCACGACTAGGACATCGGAGGAGTCGGACCATGACGGCGCAAAGCCCACCGGCAAGCGACGCGGATCAGCGGCAGGACTATTCGGCGTTCACCGGCACACGCTCGGTATCGGCGCAACAGCGCTTGGACGAAGCAGCGCTTTCGGCCTGGCTGCGCGAGCATGTCGACGGATTCGCGGGCCCGCTCGCCGTCGAGCAGTTCGCGGGCGGCCAGTCGAACCCGACATTCAAGCTCGTCACTCCCGCGCGAAATTATGTGATGCGCGCGAAGCCCGCGCCTGCCGCGAAGCTGCTTCCGTCCGCGCACGCGATAGAGCGCGAGTACCGCGTGATGGATGCGCTGGCCGGCAGCGATGTGCCCGTCGCCCGCATGCTCGCGCTTTGCGACGACGAATCGGTGATGGGTCGCGCGTTTTATGTAATGGAGCACGTCGACGGACGCGTGCTCTGGGACCCGACACTGCCCGGCATGTCGCGCGACGAGCGCACTGCGATCTACGACGAAATGAACCGCGTGATCGCGGCGCTCCATACGGTCGATGCCGAGCGCGTCGGCCTCGCGGACTACGGCAAGCCAGGCAACTATCTGGCGCGCCAGATCGCACGCTGGAGCAAGCAGTACGAAGCCTCCGAGACCGAGCCGATCGAAGCGATGCATCGGCTCATCGAATGGCTGCCCGCCCATGTTCCCGTGGAATCGTCCGACGGCGAAACGCGTGTCGCAATCGTACATGGCGACTATCGGCTCGACAATCTGATCTTCCATCCGAGTGAGCCGAGCATCTTGGCGGTGCTCGATTGGGAGCTGTCGACGCTCGGCGATCCGATCGTCGATTTCGCCTATCACGTGATGACATGGCACGTCGATCCGCGGCAATTCCGCGGGATCGGCGGCCTCGATTGGGCGACGCTCGGCATCCCCGACGAAGCCAGCTACGTCGGCCGCTACTGCGAGCGTACGGGGCTCGCGATCACGGGCGACTGGAATTTCTACCTCGCCTTCAACATGTTTCGCATCGCCGCGATCCTGCAGGGCATCATGAAGCGCGTGACCGTCGGTACCGCCGCGAGCGCGCAAGCGGCCGACGCTGGCCGGCGCGCGAGGCCGATGGCGGAGCTCGCGTGGTCGTATGCACAGAAGGTGCGCTGACTCGAGATTGAAAGGGAGCTGACGATGAATTTCGACTACACCCCCAAAGTCGAGGCGCTGCGTTCGCGGCTCCTCGCTTTCTTCGACGAGCACATCTACCCGAACGAGCGCGCGTTCATCGAAGAAGTCGCGCGCAATCGCCAAAACGGCAACGCGTGGGTGCCGACACAGCTGATCGAGACGCTCAAAGCACGCGCACGCGAGGCTGGCCTCTGGAATCTCTTTCTTCCCGACTCTTCGCGTGGTGCCGGCCTGACGAATCTCGAATATGCGCCGCTCGCGGAGATCATGGGACGCGTGCCTTGGGCGCCCGAAGTCTTCAATTGCAATGCACCCGATACGGGGAACATGGAGACCATCGAGCGCTACGGTACGGACGAACAAAAGCGCCGTTGGCTCGAACCGCTGCTCGCAGGCGTTATCCGCTCGGCGTTCCTGATGACCGAGCCCGACGTCGCCTCGTCCGACGCGACGAATATCCGCACGCGCATCGAACGCGACGGCGAGAGCTATGTGATCAACGGCCGCAAGTGGTGGTCCTCGGGGGCTGGCGATCCGCGCTGCAAAGTCTACATCTTCATGGGCAAGACCGATCCCGCCGCGCCGAAGCATGCGCAGCAATCGATGATCCTCGTGCCGGCCGATACGCCGGGCATCACCGTGCATCGCCCGCTCAACGTTTTCGGCTACGACGACGCACCACACGGCCATATGGAAATTTCGCTCGACGACGTGCGCGTGCCCGCCGCGAACGTGCTGCTCGGCGAGGGTCGCGGCTTCGAGATCGCACAGGGTCGCCTCGGTCCTGGCCGCATCCATCACTGCATGCGGCTGGTGGGGCTCGCGGAGCGAGCCCTCGAACTGATGTGTCGACGGACGTCCGAGCGCGTCGCATTCGGCAAGCCGATCGCCGCGCAAACGGTCACGCAGGAGCGCATCGCCGAAGCGCGATGCGCGATCGAGCAGGCACGCCTCCTGACGCTGAAGGCGGCCTATATGATGGATACGGTCGGCAACAAGGCTGCCCGCGCCGAGATCGCGATGATCAAGGTCGTCGCGCCGAACATGGCGTGCCAGGTGATCGACTGGGCGATCCAGGCGCACGGCGGCGGTGGCGTCAGCGACGATTTTCCGCTCGCTTACGCGTACGCGCTAGCACGCACGCTGCGCTTTGCAGACGGTCCCGACGAAGTTCACCGAAACGCCATTGCGAAGCTGGAACTGGCGCGCTATACCCCGCCAAACGCGGCCTGACGCGAGTCTAACGCGCGGGAGGTTCGGCGCGCACGCGCACCGAAACCGCACCGCCGAAGGGGGTTTGCGGCGCTGTCTGCGGCTCCCGTCGTTCTATGCTAATTTCCGGCTCGATCGGCGTTGCTTGTTGCGACGCCACCGTCCTACAAGGAGCCGCGATGATCGATGTCTATAGCTGGGCGACGCCGAATGGGCACAAGGTCCATATCATGCTCGAGGAAACGGGCCTCGAATATCGCGTCCATGCGATCGATATCGGTGCTGGCGATCAATTCAAGGCCGAGTTTCTCGCCATCAGCCCGAACAACAAGATCCCGGCGATCGTCGATGCCGACGGTCCCGGCGGCAAGCCGATCTCGCTCTTCGAATCAGGAGCGATCCTCCTCTATCTCGCCGAGAAGACGGGCAAATTCCTGCCGGCTGACCCGGTGGCGCGCTACTCGACACTGCAATGGCTCATGTTCCAGATGGGCGGCATCGGGCCGATGCTCGGGCAGACGCATCACTTTCGCGTCTATGCCCCGGAAAAGATCGAATACGCGATCAACCGCTACACGAACGAGGCCAAGCGCCTCTATGGCGTCATGGACACGCAGCTGAGCAAAACTCGGTACCTTGCCGGCGACGACTACACGATTGCGGATATCGCAGCCTTTCCGTGGACGCGCTCATGGCAAAACCAGGGTATCGAGCTCAGCGAGTTCCCGAACGTGAAGCGCTGGCATGAAGCCATTGCGGCGCGGCCGGCCGTCGTGCGTGGCGTCGAGGTGCTTTCTTCTGCCCGCAGGCCCCTGATGGACGACAAGGCGAGGGAAATGTTGTTCGGCGCCACGCAGTACGCGAAGCACTAAGCGCCGCGCAAACCGAAGATCACCTTCGATCGCACGGTCACGGCCGTCTCGCCCGCCTGATTGATACCCTCCCAAAGCAACGAGACGATGCCACGATCAGGCCGGCTCGCCGAAATGCGCTTCTCGAGGACCGAAATGAAAAGGTGAAGGGTATCGCCGGGGCGCACGGGCTTGGTCCAGCGAATCTCGTCGATACCGGGCGAACCCATCGAGGTCGAGCCGCTCAGCATGTTGCGGCCGCAAAGGCCCATGAGCACTGAGCACGTATGCCAGCCGCTCGCGATCAACCCGCCGAACGGGGAAGCTTTTGCGGCCGCCTCGTCGAGATGAAACGGTTGCGGATCGAAGCGCTCGGCGAACTCGAGGATCTCATCGACGCTGAATGTATGTGCGCCCGCGTCCCGCCGGGAGCCGACTTCGAGGTCCTCGAAGCTCAAACCCATCGCGCTGTCTCCTTGTTGGATTTACTGCAGCGACTCTTTCGACGCCCAGGCCCCAGGCACCGCCATGACGTCGATCCCTTCTTCGGCGAGCGAGCGCGCGTCATCGGGCGTGGCTACGCCGCGGATATTGCGGGCAGGCGCCTCGTTATAGTGGATGCGGCGCGCCTCCTCGGCAAACCGGTCGCCGACGTTTTCCGTGTTCTGGACCAGCTCACGTAAAGCACGCATGGCGCGCGCCTCGATTTCGCGCATGCGCTCCCTCTGCGCCGCGGGCGCATCCGCTTGCACGTCGCCGCCGGTGGACGGACGCCTTCCCGCCCCGCTCTCGTCGGGGCGCGTGGCGCCCGACAAGTTCAGGCGCGGTGCGGACGGGACACGGCTCACCGCGGTCGCGGCGCAAACGGGACATTCGACCAGCTTGCGCGACAACTGCGATTCAAACTCATCGACGGAGGCGAACCAGCCTTCGAACCGATGACCGTGCGGACATTGCAAATCAAGGACCTTCATGCTCGATCGGACAAAAACTGCGGCTAAGTGTAGCGCGAAAACGATTCCGGTGAACGACCGTTCACCGAACGAAACGGCTCATTCTAGCGCGCTTGCGCGAACCGCGCCGACCATGCCCTATTTGCCGAACAGTCGCGCCGCCGCGGCGTCGCCGGGCGTCCAGACGCCGGCGAGCACCTTCTCGAGCCAAAGGGTGCCGATGATCGTCTTCACATCGGTGATCGCACCGGTGCGAATCCATTCGGTGACCTGCGGCAACTCGGTCACGAAGGTCTCGAGAAATTCGCCGTCGTCGAGCTTGCGCTCGCCCGAGGTCAGTCCGCGCGCGAGAAAGATGTCGATGAACTCGGTCGAATACGAAATGATCGGATGGATGCGCGTCAGGAAGTGCCATTCACGCGCCGTATAGCCCGTTTCCTCTTGCAGCTCGCGTTGCGCACAGGCGAGCTCGTCTTCGTCGTCGTCGAGCTTGCCGGCCGGATACTCGACCATCACACGACCGATGGGATAGCGATATTGACGCTCGAGCAACACGCGCCCGTCGTCGAAAAGCGGGATCACCATCACGGCGCCAGGGTGCTGGACATATTCGCGCGTAGCCTGCTTACCGTCAGGCAGCCTCACGACATCGCGCTTGACGTGCAAAAACGAGCCCTTGTGGACGGTCTCGCCGGAAAGGCGCGTCTCGGTCAGCGACGCATCGTGGTCATTGTCGGGCAAGTCGGCCATGCGCTTTTCTCCGATAGGGAAGGAACGTCTCCTCCACTCCCCATTTGACGCTCGCTCCGTCAGCGGCGCCTGACGAGATATTGAAAGGTAAACCCCGGAAACGCGAAAACGAGGAAGAGGCAGAACGTGATCGCGTAAAACTGCCAGCCCTGCTCGAAGCGGTTGCCGGCGCGCGCTTCGAGCATGAAGCCGAGCGCACCGACCGCGAAATACAACGCAATCAGCTCGGCGAGCCTGATCCAGGCGCTCTTTTTCACCGCGCCGAGCGGCAGGACCGCGAAAAGCCGCTGATTGGCAAATGGCACGTTGGCGGCGAGCACCGCCAACAGGACGACGAACCAGCCTGCGGCCGACATCTCAGCTCCCCGTCCCCAAGGGGATCACCTGCGCGGCAGCGAACGACAATGAGCGCGGGGGCATCACAGTGCGACGGGCAGCGTGTGGGCGATGGCGTTCAGGCAGAGCGTCATCAACGGACCCGGCACGATACCCAGCACGAGCACGGCAACGCCGTTGAGCGTCAGCACCCAGCGATTGGCGATCGGGCTTGCAAGCGGCGCGTTGTCCTGCGGAGCGTCAAAATACATCAGCTTGACGATGCGCAGGTAATAGAAGGCGCCAAAGAGCGAGGTAATGACTGCTAGCACGACGAGCCAGACGAGCCCGGCGTTGAGTGCCGCCTGCAACACGGCCAGCTTCGCGTAAAAACCGACCGTCGGCGGGATGCCGGCGAGTGAAAACATCATCGCCATCATCACGAACGCATAAACCGGGCTGCGCTTGTTGAGGCCCTTGAAGTCGTCGAGCGTCTCCGCTTCGAAATCGCGGCGCGCCAGCAGCATGACGATGCCGAACGAACCGAGCGTCGTCAGGAAGTAAATGATGCTGTAGAACATCGCCGAGCTGTAGGCGCTCGCCATGCCGTCGGCCTTACCGTCGACGACGCCCGCCAGCAGGCCCAGCAGCACGAAGCCCATGTTCGAAATCGCCGAGTAGGCGAGCATTCGCTTGACATTGCGCTGCGCGATACCGGTGATGTTGCCGACGATGAGCGAGAGCGCGGCCAGGATGATCAGCATGTCCTGCCAATCGGCGGCGAGCGGCAGAAGACCCATCACGAGGAAGCGCAGGCCCCATGCAAACGCGGCTACCTTCGGGCCGCCGCCGACGAGCAGCGTCATCGCCGTCGGCGCGCCGTGGTAGACATCGGGCACCCACATATGGAACGGCACGGCGCCCATCTTGAATGCGACACCGGCCACGATGAAGATGACGCCGAAGAGCAGCACCGCGTCGTTGATCCGGCCCGATGCGATCGCCTTCAGCACCTCGCTCAGATCGAGCGAGCCCGTCGCGCCGTAGATCATCGAGATGCCGTAGAGCAGGAAACCCGAGGCAAGCGCACCGAGCACGTAGTACTTCATCGCCGCTTCGTTCGACTGCGACGCGTCGCGGCGCATCGCGATGGCCGCGTAGAGCGAGAGCGACATCAGCTCGAGGCCGAGATAGAGCGTGAGGAAGTTGCTGCCCGAGATCATCACGAGCTGGCCGAGCAGCGCGAACATGCCGAGCAGCAGGTAGTCGCCGCGGAAGAGGCCGCGGTCTTCCAGGTACTTGCGCGAGTAGATCATCGTGATCGCGTAGCCGATCGACACGACCGCCTTCATCGCACTCGCGAAGCCGTCGACGACGTACATGTGCGAGAAGAAGTACTGCTGCGGGGTGACGATCAGCGTCGCGAACCAGATGCCGGCGATGAGCGACGACAGCACGCCGATCAGATAGGTGACGCGGCGGCCGGAATCGCCGACGAACGTTTCGTTGAGCCAGGCCACGACGGCGGCCACCATGATGAGCGCGTCGGGCAACAGGACAGTCATAGAGGCGTTTTGCATGATCTTTTCGTTCCTCCGCTCGGCGTTACTGGGGCAGCGGCGGCAGTTTCGACTGCGCGACGTGGGAGAGGAGGTCCTGCACGGACACGTGCATTACATCGGTAAAGGGCTTCGGGTAGAGGCCCATGAACAGCGTCAGCGCCGCCAGCACGCCGAGCACGAGGAACTCGCGGCCGTTGATATCGGCAAGCGACTTCACGTGATCGTTCGTGACGGCGCCGAAGTAGACGCGCTTATACATCCAGAGCGTATAGGCCGCGCCGAGAATCAACGTGAACGCCGCGCCGAAAGCGATCCAGAAATTGTGCTGAACGGCCGCGAGGATGACCATGAACTCGCCGACGAACCCGGAGGTGCCCGGCAAGCCGCAGTTGGCCATCGAGAACAGCATGACGAGCGCCGCGAACTTCGGCATCACATTGACGACGCCGCCGTAATCGGCGATCTGGCGCGAATGCATACGGTCGTAGAGCACCCCGATGCAAAGGAACATCGCGCCGGAGACGAAGCCGTGCGAGATCATCTGCACGATCGCCCCTTCCGTGCCGAGCTGGTTGAAGATGAAGAAGCCGAGGGTGACGAAACCCATGTGCGCGATCGACGAATAGGCGACGAGCTTCTTCATGTCGGCCTGCACCATCGCGACGAAGCCGATGTAGATGACGGCGACGAGCGACAGTGTGATGACGGCGGGCGCGAGCGCGTGACTCGCATCGGGTGCGATCGGCAGCGAGAAGCGCAGGAAGCCGTACGCGCCGAGCTTCAGCATGATCGCGGCCAGGACGACGGAGCCCCCCGTCGGCGCTTCGACGTGCGCATCGGGCAGCCAGGTATGGACCGGCCACATCGGCACCTTCACCGCGAACGCGAGGAAGAACGCGATAAAGAGCAGCACCTGCGGCGTCATCGCGAGCGGCGCCTTCTGCCAGGCGGCGAGATCGAAGGTACCCGTTTGCACGTACAGGTAAATCAGCGCAACCAGCATCAGCAGCGAGCCGGCGAGCGTATAGAGGAAGAACTTGAACGCGGCGTAAATCCGGTTCGGACCGCCCCAGATACCGATGATCAGGTACATCGGGATCAGCGTCGCCTCGAAGAACACGTAGAAGAGCAGTCCGTCGACGGCCGAGAACACGCCGACCATGATCCCGGAGAGGATCAGGAACGCCGCCATGTATTGCGCGACGTTCTCGGTGATCACCTCCCAGCCCGCGATGACGACGATGACCGTGATCAGCGCCGTCAGCACGACGAACCACATCGAGATGCCGTCGACGCCGAGGTGATACGTGATATGGAAGCGATCGATCCAGTCCGACTGCTCGACGAACTGCAACGCGGCGCTCGACGAATCGAAGCCGCTGATCAACGGCAGCGTGACGATGAGCCCGAGGACCGAGCCGACGAGTGCAATCCAGCGCGCAGGCGCGGGGTTCTTGTCGGACCCGACGGCAAGGACGATCAGCCCGAAAACGATCGGCAGCCAGATCGCGACACTGAGAATCGGAAACGAGTGCATTGAGTTTTCTCTCCCCGCCTTTATTTCCCGCCGAGCGTGACAAACAGGGTAAGGAGCCCCAGCATGCCGATGATCATGGCGAACGCGTAGTGATAGATGTAGCCGGATTGCAGGAAGCGGATCACGCTCGCGAACCAGCCGATGAAGCGCGCGCTTCCGTTGACGATACCGTCGATGCAAACGACGTCGCCCTCCTTCCAGAGGCCGCGGCCGATGACCACCGCGCCCCGTGCGAAGACAACTTCGTTGATCTTGTCCATGTAGTACTTGTTGTCGAGCAGCGTGTAGATCGGCCCGAACGCGCGGCGGATCGTCGCCGGTAGGTCAGGACGCTTGAGGTACAGGAACCACGCCGTCACCACGCCCGCGAGTGCGAGCCACACGGGCAGCCCCGACACCGAATGCAGGCCCATTGCGAGCCAGCCGTGAAATTCTTCGGCCATCTCGTGCAGCGCCGGGTGGTTATCGGCAATGTAGATGACCTTGTCGAACGCGACGCCATGCTGATAGAAGTCCCCGTAGAGCATCGGACCGACGGCGATCGCACCGATGACGATCGACGGGATCGCGAGCAGCACGAGCGGCACCCACACGACCCACGGCGTTTCATGAGGCTCGTGCGAATGATGCGCGTGCTCGTCGTGGCCATGCTCGCCGTGCGCGGACGATTCGGCGCCGTGACCGTTGCCGAAATCCTGCGGATGACGGAAGCGCTCCTCGCCGTGAAAGACCATGAAGTACATCCGGAACGAGTAGAGGGCCGTCACGAAAACGCTCGCCACCACGGCGAAGTAGGCGAAGCTCGACCCCGGCAGATTCGAATGGGCGACGGCGTCGATGATCGAATCCTTCGAGTAGAAGCCCGAGAAGAACGGCGTGCCGATCAGCGCGAGCGAGCCGACCAGCGACGTGATCCACGTGATCGGCATGTACTTGTAGAGGCCGCCCATGTTGCGCATGTCCTGGTCGTGGTGCATGCCGATGATGACGGAGCCCGCGCCGAGGAACAGCAGCGCCTTGAAGAAGGCGTGCGTCATCAGGTGGAAGACAGCGACCGAGTAGGCCGAGGCGCCGAGCGCGACGGTCATGTAGCCGAGCTGGGACAGCGTCGAATAGGCGACGACGCGTTTGATGTCGTTCTGCACGACCCCGAGAAAGCCCATGAAGAGCGCCGTGATCGCGCCGATCACCATGATGAACGAGAGCGCGGTGTCGGAGAGCTCGAACAGCGGCGACATGCGCGTGACCATGAAGATGCCGGCCGTCACCATCGTCGCCGCGTGAATCAGCGCGGAGATCGGGGTCGGGCCTTCCATCGAATCGGGCAGCCAGACGTGCAGCGGGAACTGCGCGGACTTACCCATCGCGCCGATGAAGAGGCAGATGCAAGCTACCGTGATGAGCCCCCAGTCCGTGCCGGGGAACGTCATCGCGGCGAGCTCGTTGCGCTTCGCGAACACTTCGCCGTAGTTCATCGAGCCGGCATAGGCGAGGATCAGGCCGATGCCGAGCAAAAAGCCGAAGTCGCCGACACGGTTCACGAGGAACGCCTTCAGATTCGCGTAGATCGCGCTTTCACGCGTGAAGTAGAACCCGATCAGCAGGTACGACACGAGACCGACCGCTTCCCAGCCGAAGAAGAGCTGCAGGAAGTTGTTGCTCATCACGAGCATCAGCATCGAGAACGTGAAGAGCGAGATATACGAGAAAAAGCGCTCATAGCCGTCGTCGTCGGCCATGTAGCCGATCGTGTAGATGTGCACCATCAGCGAGACGAACGTCACGACGCACATCATCATCGCGGTCAGCGAATCGACGAGGAAACCGACCTCGAGCTTGAGCGATCCGACGCGCATCCATTCATAGATGGTCGCATTGAAGCTCGCGCCGTTCATCACGTCGGCGTAGACGATCGCCGAGAGCACGAACGAGATGAACACGCCGAGGATCGTGATCCGGTGGCTCCCTTTGCGTCCCACCACCTTGCCCGCGAGCCCCGCGATCAGCGAGCCGGCGAGTGGTGCGAGCGGGATGCCCAGCAGCAAATTTTCATTGAGTGTCGTCATGGCCGCAGTGCCTGAATTAGCCTTTGAGCTGATCGAGATCCTCGACGTTGATCGTGTCGAGGGTCCGGAAGAGAGTCACCAGAATCGCGAGGCCGATCGCCGCCTCGGCCGCCGCCACGGTCAGCACGAAGAACACGAAGATCTGCCCGTGCACGTCGCCGAGGTAATGCGAGAACGCGATGAAGTTCGTGTTCACCGCGAGCAGCATCAGTTCGATCGCCATCAGGATGATGATGATGTTGCGACGGTTCAGGAAAATGCCGACGATGCTGATCGCAAAGAGGATCGCACCGAGCACGAGGTAGTGAGCCAGGGTCAACATGTTTATCTCCTCGATGCTCAACCGTTGTTGCCGACGGCGCCCGCGCCGACGTTCGCGCCCGTCTCGCCCTGCGCGTCCGGGCCCTTGCCCGTCTCGAGCACCGCCGTTTCCGCCGGCATCTTCACGATCCGCACGCGATCTTTCGCGCGCACCTTGACCTGCTCCGAGACACGCTGGCGCTTGCTGTCCTTGCCCTTGCGCGCCGTCAATGCGATCGCGGCGATGATCGCCACGAGCAGCACGAGGCCCGCGACTTCGAACGCGAACACGTAGTCGGTGTAGATCGCCTTGCCGATCAGGAACGTGTTCGGGAGCGCGGCGGCCGCTCCGCCGCCCGTCGTCGCGTCGTGCACGGGCGTCGTCGTCGCGCCGTAGCCGTGCCAGAGAATCAGCGCCGTCTCGACGACGATGATCGCGCCGACGATGCTCGCCATCGGCACGAAACGCCTGAAGTCGCGCCGCAGCACGTCGAGATTGATGTCGAGCATCATCACGACGAACAGGAACAGCACCATCACCGCGCCGACATAGAGCAGCACGAGCAGGATCGCGAGAAACTCGGCCTCGAGCAGCATCCAGATGGCGGCCGCGTTGAAGAACGCGAGCACGAGAAAGAGCGCGGACCCGACAGGGTTGCGCGACGTGATCACCTTCAGCCCTGACACCGTCAGGAGCAGCGCGAAGATGTAGAACAGTACGGTCGTGAATTCCATGGTCACCGTTTCATCGTTAGCCCATCTTGAGGCTCAAGCGGTCGCCGGCACACAAGCCGGCCCTGCCGCGACGGCCTTACGCCGCCGCGCCAACCGCTCACTACTGACTACGTTGGTCAATCCTTGTCACCGATACGGGGCGTCGGCGGCTTTCGACGCGGCGATCTCGGCTTCATAGCGATCGCCGACCGCGAGCAGCATGTCCTTCGTGAAGTAAAGGTCGCCGCGCTTCTCGCCGTGGTACTCGAGGATGTGCGTCTCGACGATCGAATCGACGGGGCAGCTCTCCTCGCAGAAACCGCAGAAGATGCACTTGGTCAGATCGATGTCGTAACGCGTCGTGCGGCGCGTGTTGTCGGCGCGCGTTTCCGACTCGATCGTGATCGCGAGCGCCGGACAGATCGCTTCGCAGAGCTTGCAGGCGATGCACCGCTCTTCGCCGTTTTCGTAGCGGCGCAGCGCATGCAACCCGCGAAAGCGCGGCGAGATCGGCGTCTTTTCCTCGGGGAACTGCACCGTGAACTTGCGCTTGAATGCGTAACGGCCCGTCAGCGCCAGCCCCTTGATGAGCTCGGTCAGGAAAAACGTCTTGAAGAAGTTTTGAATTGCGGTCATTTCGTTCCGCCCTTTATTTCCAGATGTTCAGCGGCGACATGATCCAGAACCCGATCACCACCACCCAGAGGATCGTCACGGGCAGGAACACCTTCCAGCCGAGACGCATGATCTGGTCATAGCGATAGCGCGGGAACGTCGCACGCGCCCAGATGAACACCGACAGCAGCGCGAACACCTTCAGGACGAGCCAGAAGATGCCCGGGATGAACGAGAGGAAGCCGAACGGCGCGCTCCAGCCCCCGAGGAACAACGTTGCCGCGAGCGCCGAGATCACGATCATGTTGATGTACTCGGCAAGGAAGAAGAGCGCGAACGCCATCCCCGAGTAATCGATCATGTGACCGGCGACGATCTCCGACTCCCCTTCCACGACGTCGAACGGGTGGCGGTTCGTTTCGGCGATGCCCGAAATGAAATAGACGACGAAAACGGGCAGAAGCGGCAGCCAGTTCCACGAAAGGAACGTGATACCGTGGCTCGCAAAAAAGCCGTGCTCCTGCGAGCCGACGATGTCGGACAGGTTGAGGCTCCCCGAGGTCATCAGCACGACGACGAGCGCGAAACCCATCGAGACCTCGTACGAGACCATCTGCGCGGCGGCGCGCATCGCGCCGAGGAACGCGTACTTCGAGTTCGACGCCCAGCCCGCGAGGATCACGCCGTAGACTCCGACCGACGAAATCGCGATGACATAGAGCAGACCCGCGTTGATGTTGCCGAGCACCGCGCCGGCCTGGAACGGAATGACCGCCCAGACGGCGAACGCCGGCACGACGACCATGATCGGCGCGATCAGATAGAGCCAGCGCGCCGCGGCCGTCGGCTGAATGACTTCCTTCAAGAGCAGCTTCAGCACGTCGGCGATCGGCTGCAGCAGACCCGCGGGGCCGACACGGTTCGGCCCGAGACGCACGTGCATCCAACCGATCAGCTTGCGCTCCCAGAGAATCAGGTACGCCACGCAAAGCAGGATGACGACGGACACCACGACGATGCGAACGAGCGCCCAAATCGTGGGCCACGCCGCGCCGAGCGCCTGGCTGCCGCCCGCATTGATCGTATCGAACAAGCTCATTTAAGCCTTCTCCACCAGCAGTTCACCGAACAGGCCGCCGAGCGCCGCCGCCGCGGGCGTGGCCGCGGGCACGCGAACGACCGTCTCCGCCAGATCCGCATCGCGGACCGCGCTCGAGATGACCGCACGGTCGCCCTGGCGCACGCGCACCGGGTCGCCCTCTTTCAAGCCGAGCTTATCGAACAGTCCCGCCGGCAAGCCGATCGTGTGCGCCGCGCGCGCCGCGGCCGTCAGATGCAGCGACGGCGCCCGACGCACGAGCGGATCGGCGTGATAGATCGGCACATCGGCGACGCGCTCGAAGCCGGCCGGCTGCGCGAGCGTGCCGTTCGCCGCCGGCGCGGCGGCTGCGCGGTTCGACAGCTTGGCGCGGATCGCGCCGTCGCCGTCGGCGATGGCCGCACGGCGGACTTCGTCAACGGTGTCGTAATCGAAACCGGCAAGGCCGAGCACATTGCCGAGCACGCGCAGCACTTTCCATGCGGGGCGCGTTTCGCCGAGCGGCCGCACGACGCCGCTGAATCCCTGCAACGTGCCCTCCGCATTGACGAACGAGCCGGCCGTTTCGGAGAACGGCGCGATCGGCAGCAGCACGTCGGCATATTCGGTGCCGGTCTTGAAAGCCGTCAGCATGACGACCGACTCCGCCTGACCGAGCGCCGCGAGCGCCTGCGCCGGGTTGGCCGTGTCGAACTCGGGCTCGACGTTGAGGAGCACGTAGCCCTTGCGCGGCTTTTCGAACGCCTCGCGTGCATTGAGGCCGCCGGCGTCGGGCAATGCGCCGACGACATGCGCGCCGACCGTGTTGGCCGCTTCGGTCAGGAAGCCGAGCGTGGCGCCCGTGTTGTCGGCGATCCATTGCGCAAGCGCATGGATACGCGAGAAATCGGGATGCTGGACAACGCTGTTGCCGAGCAGGACGACGCGGCGCTCGCCCGTCGTCAGCGCGGCCGCCACGTCTTGCGCCGCGGCCGACGCCTCGACGCCGCCGAACCCTTCGGGCAGCGCCACGCCGCGCGCCTGCGAGACGGCGCCGGCCACACCGGCGAGCGCGGCCAGCCACTGCGACGGCGCGGCGACGATCGTCTTCGCGCTCGGAATCAGCGAGTGGTCGCCGGTCGCATGCAGCAAATGCAGCTTGGCGCCCGTCTTCGCGGCCTGCCGCAGACGGGCGGCCGGCAGCGGATGATCGCGGCGCAGGAAGGAGCCGACGACGAACGCGGCGTCGAGCGTCGAAAGCTCGGCGAGCGGCACGCCGAGCCACGGTGCGCCCGTGGGCACGGCGGAGAAATCGGATTGGCGCAGGCGGAAGTCGACGTTCGGCGTGCCGATCGCCTTGGCGAGCGCCTTCAGGAGGAACAGTTCTTCGACGCTGCTGTGCGGGCTGCCCAGCATCGCGAGCGCATTCGCGCCGTGCTCGTCCTTGATACCCTTGAGCGACTTCGCCGCGTACTCGAGCGCCGTCTGCCAGTCGGTTTCGAGCCACTGGCCGCCTTGCTTGATCATCGGCTGCGTCAGGCGCTCTTCGCTATTGAGCCCCTCGTACGAGAACCGGTCCTTGTCCGAGATCCAGCATTCGTTGATGGCCTCGTTCTCGAGCGGCAGCACGCGCATGACGCGGTTGTTCTTGACCTGGACGACGAGGTTGGCGCCGACGGAATCGTGCGGGCTCACCGACTTGCGCCGCGACAGCTCCCACGTGCGTGCGCTGTAGCGGAAAGGCTTGCTCGTCAGCGCGCCGACGGGGCACAGATCGATCATGTTGCCGGACAGCTCCGAGTCGACGGTCTTGCCGACGAACGTCGTGATTTCGGAGTTCTCGCCACGGCCCAGCATGCCGAGCTCCATGACGCCTGCGACTTCCTGTCCGAAGCGCACGCAGCGCGTGCAGTGGATGCAGCGTGTCATCTCTTCCATCGAGATGAGCGGGCCGACGTTCTTGTGAAAAACGACGCGCTTCTCCTCGCTGTAGCGCGAGGCGGACTTGCCGTAGCCGACGGCGAGGTCCTGCAGCTGGCATTCGCCGCCCTGGTCGCAGATCGGGCAATCGAGCGGGTGATTGATGAGCAGAAATTCCATCACCGACTGCTGCGCCTTGACCGCCTTCTCGGACGTCGTGCGCACGACCATGCCGGCCGAGACGGGCGTCGCGCAGGCCGGCACGGCCTTCGGCATCTTCTCGACTTCGACGAGACACATCCGGCAGTTGGCCGCGATCGAAAGCTTCTTGTGGTAGCAGAAGTGAGGGATGTACGTATCGACCTTATGGGCAGCCTGGATCACCATGCTCCCTTCGGGCACCTCGACCTTCTTCCCGTCTATTTCAAGTTCAACCATGATGGTGGATGGTCCTTAACCTATTTACCGCTCGTTCGCTCGCGTCGCGCGCGCCGCGCGAAGTCGGCGAGCGTGAGCCGATGCGATCAATTGCTTGCCGCCGGCACCGCGCAACCCGGGGCTTTCGCCTTTTGCCCCGAGGCCGCCGTTACGCGACCACCGCCTCGACCGTCTGGGGCGTCCCCGCATGCCCGCCGACGAGGCAACGCTTGTGCTCGACGTGATAGGCGAACTCGTCCCAGTAGTGCTTGAGCATGCCACGCACGGGCATCGCCGCCGCATCGCCGAGCGCGCAGATCGTGCGGCCCATGATGTTGTCGGCCACCGAGTTCAGCAGGTCGAGGTCTTCCTTGCGGCCCTGACCGTGCTCGATCCGATTGACGACGCGCCAGAGCCAGCCCGTGCCTTCGCGGCAAGGCGTGCACTGGCCGCACGACTCTTCGAAATAAAAGTACGACAGGCGCAGGAGCGAGCGCACCATGCAGCGCGTCTCGTCCATGACGATGACGGCACCCGAACCGAGCATCGACCCGACCTTGGCGATCGAATCGTAGTCCATGTCGGTTTGCATCATGATGTCACCGGGCACGACCGGCGCCGACGAGCCGCCCGGAATGACGGCCTTCAGCTTCTTTCCGCCGCGCACGCCGCCCGCCAGCTCCATCAGCGTCGAGAACGGGGTGCCGAGCGGCACTTCATAGTTGCCCGGCCGCTCGACGTCGCCCGAGACCGAGAAGATCTTCGTGCCGCCGTTGTTCGGCTTGCCGAGCTCGAGATACTTCTGGGGTCCAATGTCGAGAATGAACGGCACCGCGGCGAACGTCTCGGTATTGTTGATCGTCGTCGGCTTGCCGTAGACGCCGAAGCTCGCCGGAAACGGCGGCTTGAAGCGCGGCTGTCCCTTCTTGCCTTCGAGCGATTCGAGCAGCGCCGTCTCCTCGCCGCAGATATAGGCGCCGTAGCCGTGATGGGCATGGAGCTGGAACGAAAAGCCCGAGCCGAGGATGTTCTCGCCAAGGAACCCGGCGCGGCGCGCCTCTTCGAGCGCCTCCTCGAAACGCTTGTAGACGTCCCAGATCTCGCCGTGAATGTAGTTGTAGCCGACCGTGATCCCCATCGCATAGGCGCCGATCGCCATGCCCTCGATCAGCGAGTGCGGGTTCCAGCGTAGGATGTCGCGATCCTTGAACGTGCCAGGCTCGCCTTCGTCCGAATTGCAGACGAGATACTTCTGCCCCGGAAACTGGCGCGGCATGAAGCTCCACTTGAGACCGGTCGGGAAGCCCGCGCCGCCTCGTCCGCGCAAGCCCGACGCCTTGACGTCGGCAATCACCTGCTCGGGGGGAATCTTCTCTTCGAGAATGCGGCGCAGTTGCTTGTAGCCGCCGCGCGCGACGTAATCCTCGAGATGCCAGTTCTCGCCGGTGAGGCCCGCGAGAATCAGCGGTTTGATGTGACGATCGTGCAAAGACGTCATTTCGAAAGCTCCTCGAGCAGCTGCTCGATCTTGTCTCGACTCATGAAGCTGCACATGCGCGTGTTGTTCACGAGCAGCACCGGCGCGTCGCCGCACGAGCCGAAGCATTCGCCTTCCGTCAGCGTGAACTTGCCGTCGGGCGTCGTCTCGCCGAAGTCGATGCCGAGCTTGTGCTTCAGATAGTCGGCCGCGCTTTCGGCGCCGCCGTGGGGGCCGAGCTGGCACGGAAGATTCGTGCAGAGGGTGATCTTGAACTTGCCGACGGGCTCCGTCTCGTACATCGTGTAGAACGTCGCAACCTCTTGCACGGCGACAGCCGGCATGCCGAGGTAGTCGGCGACGTACTGCATGAGCTCGGGCGAGAGCCAGCCATGCTCTTCCTGGGCGACGGCCAACGCCGACATGACGGCGGACTGCTTCTGATCCGCGGGGTACTTCGCGACCGCGCGATCGATTTCTTTCAGGCCTTCAGCTGAGATCATTTTCTGAACACGACTCTTTCAAAACCTACCGAACGAAAACCTGCCGCCGATTGCGCGGCAGACCCAGCGCTCTTGCATTCCTTGCCTTTCGCGCGGCGCCTGCGTTTCAACGATCGATCTCGCCGAACACGATGTCCTGCGTGCCGATGATCGTCACCGCGTCCGCAATCATGTGGCCGCGCGCCATTTCGTCGAGCGCCGCAAGGTGTGCGTAGCCGGGCGCACGAATCTTGAGGCGATAGGGCTTGTTCGCGCCGTCCGAGATCAGGTAGATGCCGAACTCGCCCTTCGGATGCTCGACCGCCGCGTACGCTTCGCCTTCCGGCACGTGGAAGCCTTCGGTAAAGAGCTTGAAGTGGTGAATCAGCTCTTCCATGTTCGACTTCATGGACACGCGCGAAGGCGGTGCAACTTTGTGATTGTCCGTCATCACGGGACCGGGATTCTTCCGCAGCCACTCAATGCATTGTTTCGCGATCCGCGTCGATTGACGCATTTCCTCGACGCGCACGAGATAACGATCGTAGCAATCCCCGTTCACGCCGACCGGAATGTCGAAATCGAGCTGGTCGTAGACTTCGTAGGGCTGCTTCTTGCGCAGATCCCATTCGATGCCCGAGCCGCGCAGCATCGCTCCCGTCAAGCCGAGCTGCAGCGCGCGCTCGGGGCTCACGACGCCGATGCCGACCAGGCGCTGCTTCCAGATCCGGTTGTCGGTCAGGAGCGTTTCGTACTCGTCGACGCAGCCCGGAAAGCGTGTGAAGAAATCGTCGATGAAATCGAGAAGCGACCCTTGGCGCGCCTCGTTCAGTCTCTCGAGCGCCTTGGCATTGCGAATTTTCGACGGCTTGTATTGCGGCATCGCGTCGGGCAGATCGCGGTAGACGCCGCCGGGGCGATAGTAGGCCGCGTGCATGCGCGCGCCCGATACCGCCTCGTAGACGTCCATCAGATCTTCCCGCTCGCGGAACGCGTAAAGGAACACGGCCATCGCGCCGACGTCGAGCGCGTGCGCACCAATCCACATCAGATGGTTCAGGCAGCGCGTGATCTCGTCGAAGAGCACACGGATGTACTTCGCGCGGATCGGCACGTCGATTCCGAGCAGCTTCTCGATCGCGAGCACATAGCCGTGCTCGTTCGCCATCATCGACACGTAATCGAGCCGGTCCATGTACGGCACCGACTGGATGAACGTCTTGTTCTCGGCGAGCTTTTCGGTCGCGCGATGCAAAAGGCCGATATGCGGATCGGCGCGCTGGATCACTTCGCCGTCGAGCTCGAGGACGAGGCGCAGCACGCCGTGCGCGGCCGGGTGTTGCGGACCGAAGTTGAGCGTGTAGTTCTTGATCTCTGCCATGGCGCCCTCTTAGTGTTTCAGACCGCCGTAGCGATCCTCGCGGATCACGCGAGGCGTGATTTCGCGCGG
Organism: Trinickia symbiotica; assembly: GCF_002934455.1. Lineage (GTDB taxonomy): Bacteria > Pseudomonadota > Gammaproteobacteria > Burkholderiales > Burkholderiaceae > Trinickia > Trinickia symbiotica. Next base: position 28,629 of record NZ_PTIR01000004.1, read on the forward strand.
CTCGATCGTCACCGGCTGGTAGACGACGCGCTTCTCTTCCGGGTCGTAACGCATTTCCACATAGCCCGAGATCGGGAAATCCTTGCGGAACGGGTGGCCGATGAAGCCGTAGTCGGTCAGGATGCGGCGCAGGTCCGGATGCCCCTCGAAGACGATGCCGTAGAGATCGAACGCCTCTCGCTCGTACCAGTTCGCCGAGTTCCAGATTTCAACGACCGACGGCACGATCGGCAGATCGTCGTCGGGTGCGAACACGCGCACGCGCAACCGCCAGTTGTTCGAAATCGAGAGCAGATGGAGGACCGCGGCGAAGCGAGGACCGTCATAAGCGCCGTCGCCGTACGTTTGATAGTCGACGCCGCACAAGTCGATCAACTGCTCGAAGCCGAGCGAGCGATCGTCGCGCAGGCGCTTCGCCACGTCGAGGAAATCGCCCGCCTTCACGACGATCGTGAGCTCCCCGACCGATTCGGTGATGCTCGAGAGACGGCCGCCGAAGGCCGCCTCGAGGTTCGCTTTGAGAGTCTCGAGTTTGCTTGCCATGTTGTGGGGAAGCTGGATCTGTTCTGGGGCTATTGCCGGGCGATCGTGTTCGTGCGGCGGATCTTCGCTTGCAGCTGGATCACGCCGTAGACGAGCGCCTCCGCGGTGGGCGGACAACCGGGCACGTAGACATCGACGGGCACGATCCGGTCGCAACCGCGCACGACCGAGTACGAGTAGTGGTAGTAGCCGCCACCGTTCGCGCACGAACCCATCGAAATGACCCAGCGCGGCTCGGCCATCTGGTCGTAGACCTTGCGCAACGCCGGCGCCATCTTGTTGCAAAGCGTGCCGGCGACGATCATCACATCCGACTGACGCGGACTCGGGCGGAACACCACGCCGAACCGGTCGAGATCGTAGCGGGCCGCGCCCGCGTGCATCATCTCGACCGCACAGCAGGCAAGCCCGAACGTCATGGGCCAAAGCGACCCTGTGCGCGTCCAGTTGATCAGCTTGTCAGCCGTCGTGGTGACAAACCCTTCCTTCAAGACCCCTTCGATACTCATTTGCTTTGCACTCCAAACGGAGCGGCGCGCGCTTAGCCGCCCGCGAGAAATCGGCAATTAACGATCCATCATTCCCACTCGAGCCCGCCCTTGCGCCAGATATAGGCGAATCCGAGCAGCAGTTCGACGAGGAAGATCATCATCGACAGGAAGCCGAACCAGCCGATGTCGCGCAGGGCAACGCCCCACGGGAACAGGAACGCGGTCTCGATATCGAAGATGATGAAAAGGATGGCGACGAGGTAATAGCGTACGTCGAACTTCATACGCGCGTCTTCGAACGCCTCGAAGCCGCATTCATAGGGGGCGTTCTTGTCGCTATCTGGCTTGCTGGGACCGAGGATCTTGCCGATGCTGACAAGCGCAATGCCCAAACCCAGGCCCACGAGGAGGAAGAGAAAAACGGGGAAGTAGGCTGCGAGGTTCAAGACTATCCTCTAACGGTTGGTTCTAAGTGCCACGGAGACCGACTGCTGATGCCATCCCCGATCGAAAAATCACTTCACACTGCCCACACATCCCGCGCAACGTGCCCCTGCACCGCAAGGATGCCGCAAGCTTAACCCCAGAAGTGGAAATGCCAGCCGAAGCGAAGCAAGCGGCTGGCATTGGATAACGTTGGTGCCGACGGCGAGACTCGAACTCGCACAGCTTTCGCCACTACCCCCTCAAGATAGCGTGTCTACCAATTTCACCACGTCGGCACTGACTGCAACCCGGGACAGAACTCTTCGAGACCCGCGAATCGCTTCAAGACTTAAATTCTAACCTGTCCGCTGGATTTGTTCAACGCACAAATACGACGTTCAGCGAAAAAGATCATTTCGGAACGGCCGGCGCCGGCGCGCTCTGCCCCGATGCGGGAGCCGGCGCAAGCGCGGCCGACGCGGCGGGCGCGGAAGCGGGACCGGCGGCCGAAGCAGTGACGGGCGCCGTCGGGGCCACACCGAGCACACCGGCCGAAGGCTTCGATTTATACGAGCCGATGTAGGTCAGCGCGAGCGTTGCGGCAAAGAACACCGCTGCCAGGATTGCCGTGGTGCGCGAAAGGAAATTCGCTGACCCCGTCGCGCCGAAGAGACTCCCCGATGCACCGCTGCCAAACGCCGCGCCCATGTCCGCGCCCTTGCCGTGCTGAAGCAGCACGAGACCGATGATACCGAGCGCCGACAGCAGCTGTACGACGATGACCAACGTTTTGAAAAACAGCATCACATTCACCTGAATTGAGGTTTAGGCGCAAAGCGCCTTTCGCTTGCGCACCCGGAAGCAAAGCCGGCACGGTTCGCCGCGCGCCTTCAGCGCGCCGCGCCCGCCGCCTGCGCCGCCTGCGCCGCCTGCGCCGCCGCGCAGATTGCAAGAAAATCCTGACTCTTCAACGACGCGCCGCCGATGAGGCCGCCGTCGATGTCCGCCTGCGAGAAAAGCGCCGCGGCGTTCTCCGGCTTGACGCTGCCGCCGTAAAGCAGCGGTACGCTTGCGAGCACCGCATGCTTGCCGAGGAGACGCGCACGCAAGAACGCGTGCACCTCCTGCGCCTGGTCGGTCGTCGCCGTCCTGCCGGTGCCGATCGCCCAGACCGGCTCATAGGCGATGACGACGCGCGCCGTTTCATCGACGGACAGCTTCGCGAGCAGTGCGTCGATCTGGGCGCCGACGACCGCCTGCGTTGCGCCGCTTTCGCGCTCTTCGAGCGTCTCGCCGACGCAGACGATCGGCGTCAGACCCGCTTGCAACGCGCGCTGGGCTTTCGCGGCCACAAGCTCCGAATGCTCGCCATGATAGGCGCGCCGCTCCGAGTGTCCGACGATGGCAAGCGTTGCGCCGAACTCGAGTGTCATCTCGGCGGCCACTTCGCCCGTATAAGCGCCATGCGTATAGGCCGAAACGTCCTGCACGCCCCAGGCGAACGGAGTACCGCTTAGCGCCGCCTCGACCTGCGCGAGATAAGGGGTCGGCACGCAAACGCCCACCCGGATACCGGAGCAGGCGCCCGCACCGCTGGCAAGAGCCCGCAAGAGCGCCTCGTTATCGGCGAGCCGCCCATGCATCTTCCAGTTGCCGACCACCCATTTCTTTCGTTGCCCAGGTTGTCTCGCCATCGTCCCCGAACTCCCCTGTGTCGCCCTACGCGATTCGACTACGCAACGCGCACGCAAAACGCGCAATTTTACTGTGCGCGAGCACGGCGGGTCAAACTTGCGTCCAATCCAGCACGATCTTGCCGACGTGCTCGCCGCTTTCCATGAGCGCGTGCGCATCCGCCGCCTGCGGCGCAGGCAGAACGCGATAGACGATCGGCTTCACGCGTCCGTCCTCGACGAGCGGCCAGACATGCTCCTTCAGCTGCCTCGCGACCGCCGCCTTGAAGTCGACGGAGCGTGCGCGCAGCGTCGAGCCTGTGACGGTCAGTCTCCTGCGCAGAATCTCGTTGAGATTCACCTCGGCCTTCGCGCCGCCGAGCAGCGCGATGATCACGAGCCGCCCGCCGTCGGCAAGCGCCGACAGCTCGCGCGGCACGTAACCGCCCGCCACCATGTCGAGAATCACATCGACACCGCGATCGTTCGTCAGCGACTTCACTACCTCGACGAAATCTTCCGACTTGTAGTTGATCGCGCGCTCGGCGCCGAGCGCTTCGCAAGCCAGGCATTTGTCGGCCGTGCCCGCCGTCGCGAAGACTCGGAAGCCCCGCGCGTGCGCGATTTGGATCGCCGCCACGCCGATGCCGCTCGTGCCGCCCTGCACGAGCAGCGTTTCGTTGGCCCCTCCCTCTCCGGCGCCGAGCTGTCCGCGCTCGAATACATTGCTCCAGACGGTGAAGAACGTCTCGGGCAGCGACGCGGCCTCGACATCGGAGAGGCCGGCCGGCACCGGCAAGCACTGCGCGAGCGGCACGGCCGCGTATTCGGCGTAGCCGCCGCCCGCCAACAACGCGCAAACGCGATCGCCGATCCTGAGGCCGAACGGATTGTGCTTGTCTTCGAGCGCGCCGCCGACGATCTCGCCGGCGATTTCGAGGCCCGGCAGGTCGGAGGCGCCCGGAGGCGGCGCATAAGCGCCTTTGCGCTGAAACACATCGGGGCGGTTGACGCCCGATGCGGCGACCTTCACCAGCACCTCGCCGGGCGCGGGCTCGGGCTTTGGCCGCTCGGCCAGCGCGAGCACCTCGGGGCCGCCGAATTCGGTAATTTCGATTGCTCTCATCTACCTCACCTCTCTCGCTGACGGGTTCGCGCAGCAACTTCACGCGGCACTATTCTGATAAAAAAACGGCCGGCTCGCTCGCAAGCGCACCGGCCGCTCATCATCGTCGTCGCAGCGTTACTGCTGCGGCGCCGACTCACTCTCCACGGCACCCGACCCACCCGAGGCGGCCTCGTTGAGCAGCGCCTTGGCCGACAGGCGAACGCGACCCTTCTCGTCCGTCTGAATGACCTTGACTTTGACCTGCTGGCCTTCGCTCAGGTAGTCCTTGATGTCCTTGATGCGCTCGTTGGCGATCTCGGAGATGTGCAGCAGGCCGTCCTTGCCCGGCAGGATATTCACGATCGCGCCGAATTCGAGCAGCTTGAGGACGGTGCCTTCGTACACCTGGCCGACTTCGACCTCCGCCGTGATCTGTTCGATGCGGCGCTTCGCTTCGGCCATGCCTTCGCTGCTCGTGCTCGCGATCGTGACGACGCCGTCGTCGGAGATGTCGATCGTCGTGCCCGTTTCCTCGGTCAGCGCGCGGATGACGGAGCCGCCCTTGCCGATCACGTCGCGGATCTTCTCCGGATTGATCTTGATCGTGATCATGCGCGGCGCGAATTCGGAGAGCTCGGTGCTCGCCCCGGCCACGGCGTCCTTCATCTTGCCGAGGATGTGCATGCGCCCTTCCTTTGCCTGCGCGAGCGCGACCTGCATGATCTCCTTCGTGATCCCCTGGATCTTGATGTCCATCTGCAGCGCCGTGACGCCTTCGGCCGTGCCGGCCACCTTGAAGTCCATGTCGCCGAGGTGATCCTCGTCGCCGAGGATGTCGGAGAGCACCGCGAACTTGTTGCCTTCGAGGATGAGGCCCATCGCGATGCCGGCCACGTGAGCCTTCATCGGAACGCCCGCATCCATCAATGCCAGACAGCCGCCGCACACCGAGGCCATCGACGACGATCCGTTCGACTCGGTGATCTCCGAGACGACGCGAATCGAATAGCCGAACTCGTCGGGCCCGGGCAGGCACGGCGAGAGCGCGCGCTTCGCGAGCCGGCCATGGCCGATCTCGCGCCGCTTCGGCGAACCGACACGGCCGGTTTCGCCCGTCGCGAACGGCGGCATGTTGTAGTGGAGCATGAAGCGTTCGCGGTACTCGCCTTCGAGCGCATCGATGATCTGCTCGTCGCCTTTCGTGCCGAGCGTTGCCACGACGAGCGCCTGCGTCTCGCCGCGCGTGAAGAGCGCCGAGCCGTGCGTGCGCGGCAGCACGCCGGTGCGAATCTCGATGGGGCGAACGGTACGCGTGTCGCGGCCGTCGATCCGCGGCTCGCCCGAGAGAATCTGGCTGCGCACGATCTTCGCCTCGAGGTCGAACAGGATGTTGCCGATCGTCGCCTTGTCGACAGGCAGCTTGCCCGCCGCGAGCGCCTCTTCGTCGAGCTTCACGCCCGTTGCCGCGTAGGTTTCCTTGAGCTTGTTCGAGCGCTCCTGCTTGTTGCGGATCTGATAGGCGCCGTCGAGCTGTGCCTGCGCGAGCTCGGTCACGCGCGCAATCAATGCCTCGTCCTTCGCTGCCGGCTGCCAATCCCATTCGGGCTTGCCGCCTTCACGGACGAGCTCGTGGATCGCATCGATGGCGGTCTGCATCTGCTCGTGGCCGAACACGACGGCGCCGAGCATCACGTCTTCGGGCAGTTGATCGGCTTCCGATTCCACCATCAGCACGGCACGCTCAGTGCCGGCGACGACGAGGTCGAGGCGCGAATCCTTCATCTGCGTGCGTGTCGGGTTCAGCACGTACTCGTTGTTGACGTAGGCCACGCGCGCGGCGCCGACCGGGCCGTTGAACGGAATGCCCGACACGGCGAGCGCGGCCGATGCGCCGATCAACGCGGGAATATCGGCCGGCACTTCCGGGTTCACCGACAGCACGTGCACGACAACCTGCACTTCGTTGTAGAAACCTTCGGGAAAGAGCGGGCGCAACGGCCTGTCGATGAGACGCGACGTCAGCGTCTCGTGTTCCGACGGGCGCCCTTCCCGGCGGAAGAAGCCGCCCGGGATCTTGCCGGCCGAGTACGTCTTTTCCAGGTAATCGACGGTCAGCGGGAAGAAATCCTGGCCGGGCTTGGCCGCCTTCGCGCCGACGACGGTCGCGAGCACGACGGTGTCTTCGATATCGACAATGACGGCACCGGTGGCCTGGCGAGCAAGCTCGCCCGTCTCGAGGCGAACGTTGTGCTGCCCCCATTTGAATTCTTTGACGACTTTATTGAACATTGACATGGTCACTCCTTGCTTTCTCTCACTTTCTCTTTGCTCGTCTTCGTTGTCGATTGTCGCCGCGCGGCATGACGAGACATGCCGGCAACGACGCCGCGGGCCCTCGCGACACGGGAAGAGGAGTGTTATGCCATTCCAGCGCGCCGCTCGTCGGCACTCCGGCTCTTATTCGTGCACCGCACTGGAATGACACAAAGCTCTAGCCCGTCTCTCAGCGACCCTCTGCGGCCTCATGCGGCCTTGCGCGGTCGAAAAAAACAAAATGCCTGCATCAGCATGCTGACACAGGCATCTTGCATGAAGCGACGACCGCCGCGCCGATTACTTGCGCAGACCCAGCTTTTCGATCAGCGAACGGTAACGGTCGGCATCTTTGCCCTTCAGGTAGTCGAGCAGCTTGCGGCGACGGCTCACCATGCGCAGCAGGCCGCGGCGGCTGTGGTGATCCTTCACGTGCGACTTGAAGTGGGCGGTCAATTCGTTGATGCGGGAGGTCAGCAGAGCAACCTGAACCTCGGGCGAACCCGTATCGTTCGCGGCGCGCGCGTATTGCGCGACGATGTCGGACTTCTTGATATCAGCTACAGACATGTGATTTCCTTTGAATCTGACAGGCGGTCACGGAGGAACGGCCGTGCCGTGGGTTACGACGAAGCGAGCATTGTAGCACAGGCGCGCCGGCCGGCCACCCATTCATGGACGCTTCATCCGGCAGGCGACCGGCTCGGCCGTTGCTTGCGGCGACAGCGCGAGGACCGTGCGAAAGCCGTAGCCGGAGCCCTCGTTGTCGAACCGGACAGCCGGGGCTCCGGCCCGCTCCATCTCGATCACGTAAAGGGGCTGGATCAGCTGGTGATCGTCGGCCCGCATCTCGACCCGCTGGAATCCGTTGTCGTAGCGCATCCCTTCGAGCGCTTTGGCGACAGCCGCCGCTTCCGTCGTACGGGCGCGGGTGATCGCGTCGGCCAGCATTTCCACGAGAATCTCCATGCGCAGCACGGGATAGTCGTCGCGCGCGGCCGGAAAACGCGCGCGAAACGCGGCGTAATAGGCGTTCGAGGCGGCGGCCGCGTCGGCATCGGGCTGCCGGGCGCCGCCGGCCTCCCCCGGCATCGGCGCGACGCCCGCGTTCGGGTGCCAGTCCGCCACGGCAAGCACGCGGCCGACGCCCGCGTCGCCGAGCGCGGCGGGCGCGCCGAGGCTGTTGCCATAGAACGTATAGAACTTGCCGTTGAAGCCCTGCTCGCGCGCCGCCTTGACGAGCAAGGTCAAGTCGTTTCCCCAGTTGCCGGTCACGACCGCATCGGCGCCGCTCGCTCGGATTTTGGCGATATAGGGCGCGAAGTCCTTCACGCGCCCGATCGGGTGGAACTCGTCCCCGACGATGGCGATTTCGGGGCGGCGAGCCGCAAGCGCCTCGCGCGCAAGCGCGCTCACGTCGCGTCCGAAGCTATAGTCCTGATTGAGCAGATAGACTTTCTTCACCGACCGATCGCGCTCGATCACGGCCGCGAGCGCGCTCATTCGCATGCCGGCATGCGCGTCGAAGCGGAAATGCCAGAAGCTGCACCCCGAGCCCGTCAATGCCGGGTCGTCGGCCGAGTAGTTGAGGAAGAGCTGGCGATCGCCGGGCTCGCGCGCATTGTGCTTGTCGATGGCCGCCATCAGGGCCGCGGCGACGGCCGAGCTGTTCCCTTGCAGAACGAACGGAATACGGCGGTCGGCTGCCGCGCGCTGCTGCACGAGCGCCTCGTCGACGCTCCCATGACTGTCGAGGACGACGAGCTCGAGCGGATGCCGTCCATCGGCAAGCTCGACTCCGCCGCGCGCGTTGACCCGCTCGACGCCGAAGCGCAGGTTGCGCTCGACGGCCGCGCCGGCATCCGCGAACGGTCCCGACATGCCTTCAATCAATGCCAGGCGCACCGGTTCGGCCCGTTCGTCCGCCGCGGCCGCCCGCGCCAGGCAGAACGCCGTCGAGACGGCGGCGACGGCGATCCAAGCCCATCTTCCGGCAATCATGTTGATGTCCTTCCTCACCCGCGATGCAATCGATCGAAAGCGCGGATCATAGGCCGTCGAAGCGGTCTGCCGCAAGCGGCGGGTGGCTCGCGGGGGACGCCCTCGATCTTTTGAGGGCGTTGCCTGTCAAAATAATGGGGCTCGTGATAAAACGCCGGAGACGAACGGAGGAGTTTCTTATGTCGATGGGCAAGCGTCTTTCAGCAGTGGCGGCAGCGGCAGCCGTGCTCGTGACGGCCGGCTGCGCGCAGCCTTGGCAGCAATTTACGCCGGGAGAAGCGGAATCGACGCTCGTCGCGCGCCTGGGCCCGCCGCGTGAAGTCTATGACCTGCCGACGGGCGGCAAGCGTCTCATGTGGCCGACGCAACCGATGGGCGAAGTGACGACGGCCGCGGACATCGATGCTTCAGGCAAAGTCCTGACGGTGCGTCAGGTGCTGTCGGCCAACGAGTTCTATAAAGCGCAGATCGGCACGTGGACGAAGAAGGACGTGCTCATCAACTTCGGCCGCCCCGTCGAAACGTCGTATTTTCCGCTGATGAAGCGCGAGGTCTGGTCCTACCGGTACCAGGAAGACAACGTCTGGTACCTGCTCTACAACTTTTATTTCGACCAGCAGGGCGTGCTGCGGCTCACGCAGAAGACGCCCGATCCGTTGCACGAGCCCGAGCGCGACCACTTCGGAATGATGTAGGGTGCGCCACGGCTGCCTCCCCCCCGCGCTACGCGCGTGCTACGCGGGGAGGCAGGCGCCGGGCCCGCTCGGACCGGGCGCCGTTGCGTTCCACGTCAGATCTGCGGATTCAGCTTCTCGCCACCGGCGTAAAGCTTGTTGAGGGCGGCGATATAGGCCTTCGCCGATGCCGCGACGATGTCGAGATCCGTGCCGACACCGTTGACGATGCGCCCGTTCTTCGAGAGACGCACCGTCACTTCCCCTTGCGCCTGCGTGCCCGTCGTGATGGCGTTGACCGAGTAGAGGAGCATCTCGGAGCCGCTCTTCGCGTGCGCCTCGATGGCATTGAGCGTCGCATCGACAGGTCCGTTGCCATCGGACTCGGTCGTGACCTCCTGCCCCTCGGACGACATCACGATGCGCGCGTGCGGCCGCTCGCCCGTCTCGGAACGCTGCGAAAGCGAAACGAACTTGAAATGCTCGCGCTCGGCCGCCCCGGCCGATTCTTCGCCGACGATCGCCATGATGTCCTCGTCGTAGATCTCGGCCTTGCGATCGGCGAGTTCCTTGAAGCGCGCGAATGCTGTGTTGAGCTCTGCTTCGCTCTCGAGCCTGACGTTGAGCTCCTGCAAGCGCTGCTTGAAGGCGTTGCGCCCCGAGAGCTTGCCGAGCACGATCTTGTTCGCCGACCAGCCCACGTCTTCGGCGCGCATGATCTCGTACGTATCGCGCGCCTTCAGCACGCCGTCCTGATGGATGCCCGAAGCGTGAGCGAACGCGTTGGCACCGACGACCGCCTTGTTCGGCTGCACGACGAAACCGGTGATCTGCGAGACGAGCTTCGACGCCGGCACGATCTGCGTCGTATCGATGCCGAGCTCGAGACCGAAATAGTCCTTGCGCGTCTTCACGGCCATGACGATTTCCTCGAGCGCCGTGTTGCCCGCGCGCTCGCCGAGGCCGTTGATCGTGCACTCGACCTGACGCGCACCGCCGAGCTGCACGCCCGCGAGCGAGTTCGCGACGGCCATCCCGAGATCGTTGTGGCAATGCACGGAGAAGACGGCCTTGTCCGCATTCGGAATCCGCTCGCGCAATGTCTTCACGAGGTTGCCGTAAAGCTCGGGCACGCCGTAGCCGACCGTATCGGCGATGTTGATCGTCGTCGCGCCTTCGTCGATCACGGCCTCGAGCACTCGGCAGAGGAAGTCCATGTCCGAGCGGCTGCCGTCCTCGGGCGAGAACTCGACGTCGTCCGTGAACTTGCGCGCGAAGCGCACGGCGAGCCGCGCCTGCTCGTAGACCTGATCGGGCGTCATGCGCAGCTTCTTTTCCATATGCAGCGGCGACGTCGCGATAAAGGTATGGATGCGGAAGCGCTCGGCCGGCTTCAGCGCGTCGGCGGCCCGCTGGATGTCCTTGTCGTTCGCGCGCGCGAGCGAGCAGACGGTGCTCTCTTTAACGAGCGACGCGATGGCGTTGATGGCGTCGAAATCGCCGTTCGAGCTCGCCGCGAAGCCTGCCTCGATGACGTCGACCTTCATCCGCTCGAGCTGCCGCGCGATGCGGATCTTCTCTTCTTTCGTCATCGAAGCACCCGGCGACTGCTCGCCGTCACGCAACGTCGTGTCGAAAATTATCAGCTTGTCTGCCATCTGGGTCTCCTGGACGATTTGCAATCGGAAGTCGGAAAGTCACAACGGAATTCGGGTGTTCGCGCCACCGCTGGCGACGCCGAACAACGAACGAAGGCAGACGGGGGGCGAGAACGGTCAGCGCGCGAGACGCGCCGACGCTAGTGCTAGACCGCGTAGTAGCGGCGCACCGGCGAGAAGGGATAGGAGGGGGAACGCAAATTTCGACATGTCGCCGACTATAGCGGCATTCGCGAAAACGTGCAATCGATCGGCTGGGTGCCCCTGGTCGGGGGCGCCTGGCTCGGCGCCCCCCTCAAATCAGCGGTCGTGCGGCACCGAGCGAGCCGGGTTGTCGCGCCGGCGCAGCGCCAGATACCCCCAGAACGCATAGCCCGACAGGCCGTAAAGCACGAAGAGGCCGAACAGCATCAACGGCGGGTCGGACGACACGAGCACGAACGCGACGACGACGAGCAATATCGCCGCGAACGGCACGCGATGCCTCACGTCGAGCGCCTTGCCGCTATAAAACGGCGCGTTCGATACCATCGTCACGCCCGCGTAGACGGTCAGTGCAAACGCCACCCAGGGCAGCCAGACGAGCTTGAGCGGCACGCGGTTGTCAGTGGCGAGCCAGACGAAGCCGGCGATCAGCGCGGCCGCGGCCGGGCTCGGCAGCCCCTGGAAGAAGCGCTTGTCGACGACGCCGATGTTGGTGTTGAAGCGGGCGAGCCGCAGCGCCGCCCCCGAACAGTAGACGAAGGCCGCGAGCCAGCCCCAGCGCCCGAGGTCCTTCAGCACCCATTCGTACATGACGAGCGCCGGCGCGACGCCGAACGAGACCATGTCGGAAAGGCTGTCGAACTGTTCGCCGAACGCGCTTTGCGTATGCGTCATGCGCGCGACGCGGCCGTCCATCCCGTCGAGCACCATCGCGACGAAGATCGCGATGGCCGCGATCTCGAAGCGCACGTTCATCGCCTGCACGACGGCGAAGAAGCCGCAAAAGAGCGCAGCCGTCGTGAATGCGTTCGGCAGCAGGTAAATGCCGCGCCTGCGCAGGAACTGCTGACGCGCGAAACGCCGGTTTTCGGCCGGCGCGCTCACTGACGACTGCGACGCCGCGTCGGCGAATATCTTGTTGCGCCTGAACGCTCGCGGCAGCGGCGATTTGCCGATGCGTGGGCGGCGCGGTTTCAATGCGGCCATCGAACTCCTCCTCGCGCCGCGTCAGAGCTCGGCGAGAATCGTCGACGAGGCGAACACCTTCTCGCCGATCGAGACCTTGGCGCGACTGCCGACAGGCAAATAGACGTCGACGCGCGAACCGAAGCGAATGAAGCCGTAGCGCTGACCGCGCGTGAGCGGCTCCCCTTCCCTCACGTAGCAGAGAATGCGCCGCGCGATGAGCCCGGCGATTTGCACCGATGTCACCGTATGTCCGCTCCCCGTCTGGATGACGATCGCGTTGCGCTCGTTTTCGAGCGATGCCTTGTCGATCGACGCATTGAGGTATGCGCCCGGAAAATACTCGACTTTGGTCACGGCGCCGTCGACGGGCGAACGCTGCGAATGAACGTTGAAGACATTCATGAACACGCTGATTTTGAGCGCCTCGCGGCCGACGTAAGGATCGAGCGTCGTCTCCACCGCAACGATACGGCCGTCGGCGGGGCACAGCACCGCGCCGGGCTCAGTCGGAATCGGGCGCGCCGGATCGCGGAAAAACTGCACGACGAAAATGAGCAGCAGCCAGAAAATCCAGGCTACGCCGAATCCCGCGACCGCATGGATCAACAGCGCGACGACGGCGGCAATCGCAATGAAGGGCCACCCTTCGCGCGCGATGATCGGATGAGGGTAATTCATAAAACAGTTTGGGTCTTTTTGTAAAACCGTAGGATAGCAAAAGCCGTCCGGCGCTCGACGCGCGGGACGGCTTTCTCGAACATGCCGATGAATCGGGCGCGCTTAGTTCTTCGACTGGTCGACGAGCTTGTTCTTCGCGATCCACGGCATCATTGCGCGCAGCTTCTCGCCGACGGTTTCGATCGGGTGCTCGGCCGTGATGCGGCGGCGCGATTGCAGCACCGGCGCGCCGGCGCGGTTCTCGATGATGAAGCTCTTCGCGTACTCGCCGGTCTGGATGTCCTTCAGGACTTCCTTCATGACCTTCTTCGTCTCTTCATTGACGATGCGCGGCCCCGTCACGTACTCGCCGTACTCGGCGTTGTTCGAGATCGAGTAGTTCATGTTCGCGATGCCGCCTTCGTAGATGAGGTCGACGATGAGCTTGAGCTCGTGCAGGCATTCGAAATACGCCATCTCGGGAGCATAGCCGGCTTCGACGAGCGTCTCGAAGCCAGCCTTGATGAGCTCGACCGTGCCGCCGCAAAGGACCGCCTGCTCGCCGAAGAGGTCCGTCTCGGTCTCTTCGCGGAAGTTCGTCTCGATCACGCCGGCGCGGCCGCCGCCGTTCGCCGCCGCGTACGAGAGCGCGATGTCGCGCGCCGCGCCCGACTTGTCCTGCGCAACGGCGATGAGATGCGGCACGCCGCCGCCGTTCTGGTACGTGTTGCGCACGGTGTGACCCGGCGCCTTCGGCGCAATCATGATCACGTCGAGATCGGCGCGAGGAATGACCTGGCCGTAGTGGACGTTGAAGCCGTGCGCGAACGCGAGCGCCGCGCCTTCCTTGATGTTCGCGTGCACTTCGCTCTTGTAGACCTCGGCGATCTGCTCGTCGGGCAGCAGCATCATGACGACATCGGCGCCCTTCACGGCTTCCGCGACTTCCTTGACCGCGAGCCCGGCCTGCTCGGCCTTCTTCCACGATGCCCCGCCACGGCGCAGACCGACCGTCACGCGCACGCCGCTCTCCTTGAGGTTCAGCGCGTGGGCATGGCCTTGCGAGCCGTAGCCGATGATCGTGACGTCCTTGCCCTTGATGAGGGAGAGGTCCGCGTCTTTATCGTAGAAAACTTTCATGTTGATTCCTTCGCTTGATCGATTCAGTGAAATTCGGATAACGCGCCCACCCGTACACGACGAGCGAGGCGCCAAAAAGCATTGACGCGGCCTCAGACCTTCAGAATGCGCTCGCCACGGCCGATGCCCGAGCTGCCCGTGCGGACCGTCTCGAGAATCACCGTGCTGTCGAGCCCTTCGATGAAGGCGTCGAGCTTGTCGCTCGCCCCCGTCAGCTCGATCGTGTAGGTCTTTTCGGTGACGTCGATGATGCGGCCGCGGAAGATGTCCGCCATCCGCTTCATCTCTTCGCGTTCCTTGCCGACCGCTCTTACCTTGATCAACATCAGCTCGCGCTCGATGTGGGCGCCTTCGGTCAAGTCGACCACTTTGACCACCTCGATCAGGCGGTTCAAGTGCTTCGTGATCTGTTCGATCACGTCGTCCGAGCCAATGGAGACGATGGTCAGGCGCGAAAGCGATTGGTCTTCGGTCGGCGCCACCGTCAAGGTTTCGATGTTGTAGCCGCGTGCAGAAAAAAGGCCGACCACGCGCGAAAGCGCACCCGGTTCGTTTTCCAGCAGGACGGAGATGATATGTCGCATGTTGTGTTCCCCGTCAGAGATCTTCCGCACCGAGCAGCATCTCGGTGATGCCCTTGCCGGCTTGAACCATCGGCCAGACGTTTTCGGTCGGATCGGTCTGGAAATCGAGAAACACGGTGCGATCCTTGAGCCGCAGGGCCTCCTTCAACGCGGGCTCGACATCCGCCGTCTTTTCGACGCGGATGCCGATATGGCCGTACGCCTCGGCCAGCTTCACGAAATCCGGCAGCGCATCCATATACGAATGCGAATAGCGCTTGCTGTACTCGATCTGCTGCCACTGGCGAACCATGCCGAGATAGCGGTTGTTGAGCGAGATGATCTTGATCGGCGTGTCGTACTGCTTGCACGTCGACAGCTCCTGGATGCACATCTGGATCGAGCCTTCGCCCGTGATGCAGGCCACGTCGGACTCGGGATGCGCCATCTTCACGCCCATCGCCGCGGGCAGCCCGAAGCCCATCGTGCCGAGCCCGCCCGAGTTGATCCAGCGGCGCGGCTTGTCGAAGCGGTAGAACTGCGCCGCCCACATCTGGTGCTGACCGACGTCGGAGCAGACGTAGGCGCTGCCGTCCGTGAGCTCCCAGAGCTTCTCGACGACATACTGCGGCTTGATGATCGGGCTCGTCCGGTCGTACTTGAGGCAATCCTTCGCGCGCCAGCTCTCGATTTCTTTCCACCATTCGGCGAGCGCCGCGGCGTCGGGCCCGTGCTCGGCGTGCTGCAGCTGCTCGATGAGCTCCTTGAGCACCTCTTTCACGTCGCCGACGATCGGAATGTCGACCTTCACTCGCTTGCTGATCGACGACGGATCGATATCGATATGGATGATCTTGCGCGGACGCGACGAGAAATGCTGCGGATCGCCGATCACGCGGTCGTCGAAGCGGGCGCCGATCGCGATCAGCACGTCGCAGTGCTGCATCGCCATGTTGGCTTCATACGTGCCGTGCATGCCGAGCATGCCGAGGAATTTCTTGTCGCTCGCGCGGTAGCCGCCCAGGCCCATCAGCGTGTTCGTGACGGGATAGCCGAGCAGATCGGCGAACTGATTGAGCTCGCGCGCGGCGTCGGCGAGAACGATGCCGCCGCCCGTGTAGATGTAGGGGCGCTTCGCGCCGAGCAGCAGCGAGACGGCCTTGCGGATCTGGCCCGAGTGCCCTTTCGTCACCGGGTTGTACGAGCGCAGCGACACGCTCTTCACGGGCTCGTACTCGCACGGCGTCTTCGACACGTCCTTCGGAATGTCGATGAGCACCGGTCCCGGGCGGCCCGTACGCGCGATGTAGAAGGCCTTCTTGACGGTCGCCGCGAGGTCGCGCACATCCTTCACGAGGAAGTTGTGCTTGACGCACGGGCGCGTGATGCCGACCGTATCGCACTCCTGGAACGCATCCTGGCCGATCGCGGCCGTCGGCACCTGGCCGCTGATGATGACGAGCGGAATCGAATCCATGTAGGCAGTGGCAATACCCGTCACCGCGTTCGTCACGCCGGGGCCCGACGTGACGAGGCACACGCCCACCTTGCCCGTCGAGCGCGCGTAGCCGTCGGCCGCGTGCACCGCCGCCTGCTCGTGGCGCACGAGCACGTGCTGCACTTTGTCCTGCTTGTAGAGTTCGTCGTAGATGTAGAGCACTGCGCCGCCGGGATAGCCCCAGAGCACCTCGACGCCTTCGTCGGCCAGCGCGCGCATGAGCACGGTCGCGCCGATCGAGGGAGCTTCATGAGGGGGGGTGGTATCCGACGTGGAGAATTCCGCGCTGGGCATATTCATCATTCACCTTTCGAATTTTCGGCAAAAAATTGATCGGGTGCTCTCTGCCGGGCTTGTGGCTCGGGTTCAAGCGGCGCGTCCAGTTTGACAGGCGGGCCTCTTGGGCACGCCTCAAAGAAGACAATCACTTATGTTGCGAACCGGAAACGTTAACGGGTACGGCCCTGCGGGTCAAGCAAAATTTGCTGCAGCGCCGGAAGAGCATGCGGCGCCGCTAGCCGACACCGCGCAGCCGTGCCGGTGGCGTTTGCACCACAAGGCTTCGAAAAAACGCCGCCCGCAGCCGCCGCGGCCCCCTGTTCGCACCCCGTCATCTCGAAAAGTTTGCTAGCATCCGCCAGTTTTACGGATTTTTTTCAATCGATTACGGCGCGCGCCCCAAAAAGAGGCGCGGCCTCCCTCGGATGGCATCAGACAAGGAACTCGCCGATTTCCTGACGAGCGTCGAAAGGCGTGCGTTCAAGCAGACCGTCTACGCCGTGCGCGACGACGATGCCGCCCTCGACATCGTGCAGGACGCGATGATCCGGCTCGCCGAACGGTATGGCGACCGGCCGCTCGCCGAGCTTCCGCTCCTCTTTCAGCGTATTCTCCAGAATGCGACGCACGACTTTTTTCGTCGGCAAAAGGTGCGCAACACCTGGGTGAGCCTCTTTTCGTCGTTCGGCAGCGGCGAAGACGAGGAATTCGACCTGCTGGAGACGATCGAAGGACAGGAAGCCTCGGGCGGATCGGAAAGCTCCGAGCAAACGCTCGAGCGCCATCAAGTGCTCGCACTCATCGACGAAGAGATCCAAAAATTACCGGCGCGTCAACGGGAGGCGTTTCTCATGCGTTACTGGGAAGATATGGATGTCGCCGAGACTGCCGCCGCGATGGGCTGCTCCGAAGGCAGTGTCAAGACGCACTGCTCGAGAGCCACGCATACGCTGGCGGTTGCGCTCAAGGCCAAAGGAATCACGCTATGAGCCCCGCTCCCGAAATCAAAGAACGCGAGTTCGCGCACAACATCTGTCGCGCGCTCGACGAAAACGCGGCCAGCTTGCCCGCCTCGACGGTCGAGAAACTCGCGGCCGCGCGGCTTGTCGCGCTCGCGCGCAAGAAGCCCGAAGCGCTCGCGGCGCGCGCGTTCGTGCCAGTGCTCGCGCATGCCGGGGGGGAGCCGAGCATGAGTCCGAGGTCCGCGCCGCGCGAACGGCGCGTGTCGCCGTTCGTCCGCATGCTGCGCGCGTGGCCCGTCATTGCACTCGTCGTCGGCGTCGCCGCGATCGCCTACTGGGAAAACCTGCAACGCTCGGCAGAGCTTGCCGACATCGACGCAGCCATGCTCAACGACGAGCTCCCGCTCAACGCGTATCTCGATCACGGGTTCAACGCGTATCTCTCGCGTGCGCGCTGAACGCATGCGGAGGAGTCCTGCGTGAGCTACAAGCGCGGCCTGGCCGTCGTGTTCGCGTGCGCGATCGCCTCGGCGGTCGCATTCGCCGCCACCTACCACCGGTTTTTCGCCCCGCCGCCGGCCGCCGCCCATGCGGCCGCGGGCGCCAGCGCGCCCGCCGTCGCGTCGGCGTCGACGCCCGGCGCCCCCCTCGCGCTCGACTTTCCGCCGCTCGTCACGGACCACAATCCGCTTTCATGGGCCCGTCTGACGCCCGCGCAACACGCGGCGCTCGCGCCTTTCGCTGCGGTATGGGACAAGTTCAGCGACGAACGCAAGCGAAAATGGATCAAGATCGCGTCCGGTTTCGCGAAGATGTCGCCCGAACGGCAAAAAAGGCTGCATGAACAGATGGCGGAGTGGGTGCGCATGACGCCCGAGCAGCGGCGCGTCGCGCGCGAAAACTACCAGCTCTCGAAAGCGCTGCCGCCGCAAGCGCGCCAAAAGGCATGGACGGCCTATCAGCAACTCTCACCCGAGCAAAAGGCCCGCTTGGCGGCAAGCGAGCGCAAGCGGCGGCCGACCGTCGTCAGCGCGCCCCCGTCGGGCGCGAAAAGCGAGATCCGCGGGCTCAATCGACTCGTCGAGCAGCGGCCAGGCGCGGGCAGTAGCGTCGCATCCGCGACGAGCGCGTCGGCGCCCGTCGCCGTACCGCCGCCGTCGGTCCCGACGGCCCCGGCCAGCCCGGCACCGGCCAACAGTGCGCCGCTCTCGCCGTCCGAGGACCAATCGGGCATTTTCAAAGGCGCCTGAGGGCTCGCGCGATGTCGGCATTGGACGAATCGGACACGAGCGCGCTCGGCAACGCCGGCGCGGCAAAGAGTGCGCCGCCGTTGCCGCCCCCGAGTGTGCGCCGGCGTCTCGCCGCGCTCGTCTACGAGGCGGTGATTCTCTTCGGCATCGTCTTTTTCGCCGGCTATCTGTTCGGCACGCTCACCCAGCAGCGCAACGGGCTCGTCCATCGCGACCTGCTCGCGGCGTGGATCGCGCTCGTCGTCGGTGCCTACTTCGTCTGGTGCTGGACGCACGGCGGCCAGACGCTGCCGATGAAAACCTGGCGCCTGCGCCTCGTCGGCCGCCACGGCTCCCCGGTGCGGCCCGCCCGCGCCGTCGTTCGCTATCTGCTGGCCTGGCTCTGGTTTCTGCCGCCCCTCGCGCTGCATCCGCTCATCGACCTTTCGCTGCCTTACACGCTCGGCGCCGCCGCCGTCTGGTTCGTGCTCTGGGCCGCCTCCGCGCGGCTCGACGGCGCACGACAGTTCCCCCACGATCGCCTCGCCGGCACACGCATCGTGATTGCCGAAGCGCGTCGGCAGGCCACGGCCGGCACGTCGCCCTCCTGACGCGCGCGCCGCGACCCTCTCGCGGGCCGCCCGTCGAATCCCCGCTGCGTAATAAGAACTTCTCGTGACTGTCATGTGGCAGTCACAGGCGCGTGGCGCAATGCACACATGTACAACTCGACGCGAGAAGCCATGGACCGTGCGACGTCCGCGACTTCCCTCCTACGGCAGATCGGCGCTTCGGTCGACGCCGTTCCGTTCCACCCCGCCACGCCCGGCGGCGCGTCGACGATCGAGGATGCAGGGGGTCGGCAGTCGGCTTCGAGCAGCAGCCACCACGACGACAGCGTGCCCGATCCCCACCGTTACCGCACGATCTGGCTCTCCGACATCCACCTCGGTTCGAGCGGCTGCCAGGCCAATTACCTGCTGGATTTCCTGCGCCACAACGAGTCCGAGTATCTCTATCTCGTCGGCGATATCATCGACGGCTGGCAGCTCAAGAAGGGCTGGTACTGGCCGCAGGCGCACAACGACGTCGTGCAGAAAATCCTGCGCAAGGCGCGCAAAGGCACGCAGGTCGTCTACATTCCCGGCAATCACGACGAAGCGGCACGGCAGTTCTGCGATCTCGCGTTCGGCGACATTCACGTGCGCGGCGAAGCATTTCATACGACGTTGGCGGGCAAGCGCCTCTGGATCGTTCACGGCGATCTCTTCGACGGCGTGATTCAGCACGCCAAGTGGCTCGCCTATCTCGGCGACACCGCCTACACGGCGATCCTCGTGCTCAACCGCTGGTTCAACCGTATTCGCAGCCGCTTCGGGTTTCAGTACTGGTCGCTCTCGCAATATCTGAAACACCAGGTCAAGAACGCGGTGAACTTCATCTCGTCGTTCGAGCAGGTCATGATCGACGAGGCGCGCCGCCGCGGCTGCGACGGCGTCGTCTGCGGCCACATCCACAAGGCCGAGATCCGCGAGGTCGACGGCCTCACCTATTGCAACGACGGCGATTGGGTCGAAAGTCTATCCGCGCTCGTCGAAACGCTCGAGGGCGAGCTGCAGGTGGTCTATTGGACCGTGATGCGCTCGCCGGAAGTCAATTCGCGCAAGGCCAAGGCAACCGCCTAAAATGACAGGGCGCTCACGGTCGCGACGTCCGCCGCCCCGCTCCTCACGCTCCCCCTTCACCGCATAGGGCTTCGCATGAAGATCATGATCGTCACCGACGCGTGGGAACCTCAAGTCAACGGCGTCGTCCGCACGCTCAAGAACACCACGCGCGAACTCACGGCGCTCGGGCATCGCGTCGAGCTGCTCGCCCCGCTCGAGTTTCGCACGGTGCCGTGTCCGACCTACCCCGAGATCCGCCTGTCACTCTTTCCGCGCATGCGGCTGAACCGGCGGATCGACGAGTTCGGCCCCGACGCGCTCCATATTGCGACGGAGGGCCCGCTCGGGCTCGCCGCGCGCCGCTACGCGATCCGGCACGGGTTGCCGTTCACGACGGCCTATCACACGCGGTTTCCCGAGTACATCGAGGCCCGCTTCGCGCTGCCGGCCGCGGTCTCCTATCGGTTCCTGCGCTGGTTCCACCGGCCGTCGCTCGCCGTCATGGCGCCGACGCCCGTCGTGAAAGCCGATCTCGAGGAGTACGGCTTCACGAATGTCGTGCTCTGGTCGCGCGGAGTCGACCTCGATATCTTCCATCCGATGGAATCAAAGGTGCTCAACACGGCGCGGCCGATCTTCCTTTATGTCGGCCGTGTCGCGATCGAGAAGAACGTCGAGGCTTTCCTCAAGCTCGATCTGCCCGGTTCCAAATGGGTGGCCGGCGAAGGCCCGGCGCTCGCGGAGCTCAAGTCCCGCTACCCCGAGGCCAACTACCTCGGCGTGCTGACGCAGGCCGAGCTCGCGAAAGTCTACGCGGCCGCCGACGTGTTCGTCTTTCCGAGCCGCACCGACACCTTCGGGCTCGTGCTGCTCGAGGCGCTCGCCTGCGGCACGCCCGTCGCGGCCTACCCCGTGACGGGCCCGATCGACGTGCTCGGCGACGGTGGAGCCGGCGCGATGAACGAGGACTTGCGCGAAGCTTGCCTCGACGCGCTGAAGATCGAGCGCGCACACGCGCGTGCCTGGGCCGAGCGGTTCTCCTGGCGCGCCGCGTCCGAGCAGTTCGCCGCGCATTTGAAACCCCTTTCGCGCGCCCCGTGGCGCGAAGAGAACGAGAACGCCGCGGCATGAGGCGCGATGAATCGCTCGCCCGCGACGAACGGGTCGAGTCGCCCCCGCCCGCTGAACCGCCCGCGGCTCGCGAGCGCCACGTCGAGCTCGCGCCCGACGAGTCGCACGCGCGCGATGACCACGTGGAGCGGCCGGAGCCGCTCTCCCCCGACGATCCGCTCGCCCCGCCGCCCTTCAACCCCTACAAGGGCAATCGCGGGTTCACGCGCGCCTGGCATGCGCTCAAAAACTCGGTCAATGGCTTCCGAGTGGCCATCCGCGAGGAGAGCGCGTTTCGCCAGGAACTCACGCTCGCCGCGATACTCGTGCCGGGCGGCGCGCTCGTTCCGGTCGACGCCGTCTCGCACGTGCTCCTGATCGGCTCCGTGCTGCTCGTGCTGATCGTCGAGCTGCTCAATTCGAGCGTCGAAGCGGCCATCGACCGCATTTCGCTCGAGCGCCACGAGCTTTCCCGGCGCGCGAAGGATCTCGGCAGCGCGGCCGTGACGGTCGCGCTCGGCGCATGCCTGCTCACGTGGGTGCTCATCGCCGGCCCGCTCCTCGTTGCATGGATCGGGCGGCTTGTCGCTTCTCCATGAAAACCCTAGGCCGGTCGAAGAAGAGAACGACCGGTTTATAATCGGCCCACAACTCCGAGACAGACCAACCACGCCGGGCTGACACGACGCAGCGTCGCGAAAGTGCCGCGCGTTCCGTCGTATTTGGCCCAGCGCGAACACATTTCAGGGCCGGACGACATGGAAGCAAAAACTCCCCGCCGCACCCGTGAACGGATCCTCGAACTGTCGTTGAAGCTCTTCAACGAGATCGGCGAGCCGAACGTCACGACCACGACCATCGCCGAGGAAATGGAGATCAGCCCCGGCAATCTTTATTACCATTTCCGTAATAAAGACGACATCATCAACAGCATATTTGCTCAGTTCGAGCAGGCGATCGAAAAGCGGCTCCGGTTCCCGGAAGATCATCGTCCGACCATCGACGAAACCTGGTCATATCTGCAGTACATGGCCGATTTCATGTGGCAGTACCGCTTTCTCTATCGCGACCTCAACGATCTGCTCGCGCGCAACCGCACCCTCGAGACGCATTTCAAGCAGATCATCAGTCACAAGGTGCGCTTTGCGCGCGAAATGTGCGAATTGCTCGTCGCCGACGACGAAATGGTCGCGACGCCCGACGAAATCCAGGTCATCTCGACGAACATGGGCGTCATCGCCACCTACTGGCTCTCGTATCAGTTCGTCATGCATCCGCGCAAGTACAACGAGCAGGAGGCGATCCGCGCTGAGTTGCATCAGGTGAGCGTCCACGTCATCTCGGTCATGGCGCCCTATCTGCGCGGCCGCTCGCGGCAGCTCTTCGATGATCTCGTCTCCGGCCGGCGCCCCTTGCGGGAATTCCACGACTATCTGCCGCCACGCGATTCCGCCGTGAAGACGGTCGTCAAGGACGCGCAGCCATGAAGTCGATCTGCGTCTACTGTGGTTCTTCGCTCGGCGCCAAACCCGCCTATGCGGAAGCGGCGCGCGGCTTCGGCCGTGCACTCGTCGAGGCGGGCTGCACGCTCGTCTACGGCGGCGGCCGCGTCGGCTTGATGGGCGTCGTCGCCGACGAGGTGCTCGCGGCGGGGGGCCGTGCGATCGGCGTCATTCCGAAGCTCCTCGTCGACAAGGAGGTGGGGCATCGCGGGCTCACCGAATTGCACGTCGTGCCGGATATGCACCAGCGCAAGAAAATGATGGCCGACCTCGCCGACGCGTTCGTTGCCCTGCCGGGCGGCGCCGGCACGTTGGAAGAGCTGTTCGAGGTCTACACGTGGGCCCAGCTCGGGTATCACTCGAAACCGATCGGCCTGTTCGATGTCGACGGCTACTACGCGCCGCTCGTCGGCCTGCTGCGGCATACGGTCCGCGAAGGCTTCATGCAGCAGCGCTACGTGGACATCCTGCAAATCGATTCGCAACCCGCGGCACTCGTCGACAAGCTGCGCCGCTATCGCCCGCCCGGTCCCGATAAATGGGCCACCGAGCGCGAGGCCGTTTGAGCGAGCCGCCCCATGAAAACGGAGATGCGTGTCGTACTCATCACCGGCGCGAGCCGCGGCATCGGACGCGCGACCGCGCGGTCGCTGGGCGCGCAGGGCTGGGCCGTCGGCATCAACTATGCGCGAGATCGGCAAGCGGCCGAGCAAACGGCACGCGAAGTCGAGCAGGCGGGCGGCAAGGCCCTCTTTGTGCAGGCCGACGTCGCCGACGAACCGGCCGTCAGCGCGATGTTCGATGCCGTCGCGCAGGCGTTCGGCCGGCTCGATGCGCTCGTCAACAACGCGGGCATTGTCGCGCCCTCGATGCCGCTCGCGGACATGGATCTCGCGCGTCTTAAGCGAGTGTTCGACGTCAACGTCTTGGGCGCCTATCTGTGCGCCCGCGAAGCAGCGCGGCGCATGGCGACGGACCGTGGCGGAGCGGGCGGCGCGATCGTCAACGTTTCATCCGCGGCGTCGCGACTCGGGTCGCCGAACGAGTACGTCGACTATGCGGGCTCGAAGGGCGCCGTCGACACGATGACGATCGGACTTGCGAAGGAGCTCGGCGCGCGCGGCGTACGCGTCAATGCCGTGCGCCCCGGCCTCATCGATACCGAGATTCACGCGAGCGGCGGCAAGCCCGATCGCGCCGCGCAGCTCGGCGCGCAAACGCCGGCCGGACGGCCCGGCCGCGCCGACGAAGTGGCGGCGGCGATCGTCTGGCTGCTCTCCGATGCGGCATCGTATGTGAACGGCGCACTGCTCGACGTTGCGGGCGGGCGCTGAGTCCGCCCGGATTCGATGTGCGCTTGGGCACTGGATCCGCTAGCGGAACGAGGAGCCCGGCTCGGACAGGAAGTCACGCTCGGCATCGGTCGGGCGCCGGCCAAGCATGGCATTGCGGTGCGGAAAGCGCCCGAAGCGCTCGATGATCTCCGCGTGACGCCGCGCATAGCGGAGGTACCCGCTCAATCCCGTTTCACGCTCGAGCGCCTCGAAAAGGCGTACGGCAAGCTCCTGGCTCTCCCGGGACTCATCATGCTCGAACGGCATGTAGACGAACGCACGATGCTGCGCCGAGGGAAGGCAGCGGTCGGCGCCGGAATCGACCATGCGGCGCGCCGCCGCGAGCGCCCGGGCGTCGCCGGCGAAAGCCTCGGCGCTGCCACGATGGATGTTCCGTGAGAACTGGTCGAGCACGACGATGAGCGCGAGCGTACCTGGCGGCGAGCGTTCCCAATCGTCGAAGTCCCCGCGCCGCGCGGCTTCCAGCGTCTTGCCGAAGCGCGCGCTCAGCGTCGCATCGAAGCCTTCGTCGCCGTCGAACCACCGATCCCACTCCTTGCCGAAGCGCGCCGAGCCCGGCTCGCCGAACCAGAAATCGAGCACGTCGCGCGCGGCCGGCGCGAGCGCGGCGTAGTCGTCAGCCCCCACGATCACGACGCGAGCTCCAGCACGAGGCGCCGCGTGCGCGCGCTCTTCTTCTCGAGCTTGGCCACGCGCAACGCGCCAATCTCCGCCGTATTGCGCACATGCGTGCCGCCGCACGGCTGCAGATCGACACCCTCGATGCGCAACAGCCGCACGCGCCCGAGCCCCATCGGCGGCTTCACGCTCATCGTGCGCACGAGCTCGGGTCTCGCCGCCATCTCGTCGTCGGTGATCCATTCGGTGCCGACGCGGTGTCCGCCGTCGACGAGCGACGCAAGCCGCGTCTCGACGAACTCGCGCTCGATCGGCTCGACGGTCGCGAAGTCGAGGCGCGCATAGTCGACCGTGATGCTGCAGCCATCGACGGGGTACGGCAGCACCGCGCACATGAGGTGGCTCGCCGTATGCAGGCGCATGTGCCGGTAGCGGCGAGCCCAATCGATCTCGGCCAGCACCGATTCGCCCG
The DNA here is from genome assembly GCF_002934455.1 of Trinickia symbiotica. Lineage (GTDB taxonomy): Bacteria > Pseudomonadota > Gammaproteobacteria > Burkholderiales > Burkholderiaceae > Trinickia > Trinickia symbiotica. The sequence goes on from NZ_PTIR01000004.1 coordinate 53,741, forward strand.
CAGCGAGCCTCTCCAGTACCGCGTCCTGACCCGGCGCGGGCACGTGCAGCGCGTCGTCGGGCGTCGCATCCTCGAACTTCGCCTTGCGCGTGTCCGCAATGTCGATGCGCGTGCCGTCGGAAAGGACGAGCGCGCCGGCGTCGCCCGCCTGGCCGCCGCCGAGCGGATAGAAAACGGTTCGGTCAAGCAGGATCCCCTCGTCGCCGATCGCGGCGATCGTCGCCTCGCATCGCGTCAGATAGGCGTCTTCTCGAAAAAGCGCTTGTGTCGTCATGGGCCGATTCCTTGTCGATCTCGTTGCCGATTATCGCGTTCGTCGCGACGCGTCGACAGCACGCTTCGAGAGCCGCCCCGTCGCGACTGTACCGGGCGTTCAGCCGGGCCGGTTGCGCATCCAGTCCGCCGTATCGAAAAACGCGCGCAACAGACGCTCGCGCAGCCATTCCGGCAGGCCCGCGTCCTCCATCGCCCACGCCATACAGCGCAGCCACTGATCGCGCTCGGACGAGGCGATCGCGAACGGCAGGTGGCGCGCACGCAGCATCGGATGGCCGAAACGATCGGTGTAGTGACTGGGGCCGCCGAGCCAGCCGCAAAGGAACCAGAACAATTTGTCGCGCGAGCCCTCGAGCGTCGGCGGATGAAGCGCCCGAATGCCGGCGAACTCCGGCTCGAGGTCCATCAGGTCATAAAAACGGTCGACGAGCTCGCGCACGCGCGCCTCGCCTCCAATGAGCTCGAATGCGCTCGGTTGCGATCGCGCATCGTCGTCGGTGGAATCGGTCATAAGCGAAAGGGTCAAAGATCAAGCGTCGCGCAACGACTGTCCGGCGGGCCGCTCGAGCACATGCCGCAAGCTGAGCCACCCGCCAACGCCGGCACATGCAATACCCGCGGCGATGCCGGCCGGCAGCAGCCATGGATCGAAATCGAGATAGAAGAGAAACACATGCGTCGCGAGTACCGAGCCGAGCACCTGTGCGCCGATGGCCGCCATGAGCCCCGCCAGCGCGCCCACGACGGCGAACTCGGCCGCCTGCACCGCGCGCACCTGCCGGTGCGAGGCCCCGAGCGCCCGCAAGAGCGCCGATTCTTTCATGCGTTCGTCGCGTGTGCCGGCCAGCGCCGCATAAAGCACCAGGACGCCGGCTCCGAGCGTGAACGCAAACAGGAACTGCACCGCGCCGATCACCTGCTCGAGCACGTGCTGGATCTGCGCGAGAATCGGCCCGACGTCGATCGCCGTCACGTTCGGATGGGCCGCGATCAGACTATCGAGGACGGCACGCCGCTCGGGCGGCAGGTGAAAGCTCGTGATGTAAGTGGCCGGAAAGCCCTTCAGCGACGAAGGCGGCATGAGCACGAAGAAGTTGACATTGAACGTGCCCCAGTCGAGCTTGCGCACGCTCGTGACCGGCGCGTCGATCGTCAGGCCCGTCACGTCGAAGCGCAGCACGTCGCCGAGCTTGATCCCGACGAGCTTGGCGAGTCCTTCTTCGATCGAAATCTCGGGCCGTGTCGTGTCGCCGTACCATCGGCCCCCGACGATCCGATTATCGTCGGGCAGGCTCGAGCGATACGAGAGATTGAACTCGCGATCGACGAGACGGCGTGCCTGTTCGTCCTTGTACGACGCGGGATCGACAGGCTTGCCGTCGATCGCGAGGAGCCGCCCGCGGACCATCGGCTCGAGCACGACGCCCGGGAAGCCGTGCGCGGCCAGATAATCCGTCACGGCCTGCCGCTCGTCGGGCTGAATGTCGATGAGGAACTCGTTGGGCGCGTCGGGCGGCGTCGACTTGCGCCAACCGGCGATGAGGTCGTTGCGCGTGATCGCGATCATGAGCAGGCACATGAGCCCGATCGCGAGCGCCGTGATCTGCAGCGCGCTCGCGGCGCCGCGCCGCTCGAGCGAAGCAAGGGCGTAACGCCAGCCGACGCCGGCCGCGATGCGCTGAACACCGCGCTCGCTGCGTGCGATCTTCGAGGTCGTCCAAAGCGCCGCGCGCGCGACCCCGCCGAATACGACGAGCCCCGCCGCGAATCCGCCCGCGACGATGCCGCCGAGCTTCACCTCGCCCGCCGCGAGCACCAGCAGCGCGCCGAAGAGCGCGATCCCGATCGCATAGGCGTACCAGGCGATGCGCGCCTCGCCGCCCCACTCGCGCCGCAGCACGCGCACGGGCGGCACGCGCGTCAACGGCAAGAGCGGCGGCAGCGCGAAGCCGAACAGCAACACGAGCCCCGCCGCGATCCCCTCGAGCGCCGGCACGGCGCTCGGCGGGGGGAGCTCGACGCCGATCAGCTCGCCAAGCCACGCGAGCAGCGCGAAATGCCCTGCATAGCCGAGCGCGACACCCGCCACTCCGGCGACGAGGCCGACGATAAAAAACTCGAGCGCGACCAGCGTGCGCAACGCGCCTTGCGCGAGCCCGAGGCAGCGCATGACGGCGCAACTGTCGAGATGGCGCCGCGTATAGCGATGAGCCGCCATCGCAATGGCAACGGCGGCCAGCAGCGCTGTCAGCAACGACACGAGCCGCAGGAAATGGCCCGCGCGATCGAGCGTCTCGCGCACCTGCGGCTGACCGTCTTCGAGCGATTCGAGAGCGACGCCGCGCAGTCGGCCGCCGTCGACGCGCTCATGGGCGAAACCCGCGAAACGAGCGACCGTCGCATCGGGGCCGGCCACCAGCAGCCGATAGGTGACGCGGCTGCCGTAGCCGAGCAGCCCCGTCGATGCGACGTCGGCGACATTGAGCATCACGCGGGGCGAGAAGTTGACGAAGGAGAAGCCGCGATCGAGCTCGCGCGTGATGACAGCGGCGATCGTAAAGGCGCGCTGGCCCAGCACGACGCGATCGCCGACGTGCGCATGAAGCGCACCGAGCAGTTGCGCATCGACCCAGACGGTGCCGGGCGCCGGAATGCCGTTCGCGGGACGATCGGGCGCATCGGGCGCCGATGCGATCCGCAGTGCGCCGCGCAGCGGGTACCCCGGCGAAACCGCCTTCACCGCCGCGAGCCTCACCGCGGGGGGCGGCGGGTCGGACTCGTTGGCGTGTGCGTCACCGCCGGCCGACGCTTGTGCGCCATTGGCCGGCGCGAGGCCGACCATGCTCGGAAAGATCGTGGTGGTCGCGGTCTTGAGCCCGAGCGAGTGCGCTTCATCGACGAACGGCCGATCGACGGGATGATCGGCGCGCACGACGAAATCGGCCGCGATCATGCGGCGCGCGTCGCGCTCGAGGCCCTGCTGCAGGCGATCGGCGAGAAAGGCGACGCTCGAGAGCGCCGCCACGGCCAGGACCAGCGCAATCGCCAGCATCGAAAGCTCGCCGGCGCGCCAGTCGCGCGCCGTCATGCGCGCCGCCTGCCGCATGAGATCCGAAACCGCCGGGCGGCGGCCCGGCGCGCTTGCTGTCCGTCCCCTCAATCGCGCTTGCTCCCGAACGAAGTCAAGCGCGAGCCGCCGAATCGGGCACCCATATGCGCCGCCATCGCGCGAAAGCCGCCTTGCACGCCGCGCCAGAGCCGCGGGAGCGCCCAGCCCGCGAAGACGACGAATGCGATCATCAGCGCGAGGAAGACGAGCGGCGCGAAAACCGCGAGCGCGAGCCCGATGCAGACGAGCAGATCTTCGGTGGACGACGCGATCCAGTTCGACAACGGCTCGGGAGACAAATTGATCAGCGCGCGCGTGCCGGCCTTGGTCAGGTGGGCCGAGCCCGCGAGCGTGCCGCCCGCGAGCGCGGCGATCGTCATCAACGTCGGATCGGCATGGCCGAGCGCCCCGGCCGCGAGCAACGCGCCGGCCGGTATGCGGATGAACGTGTGAATCGCATCCCAGAGCGAATCGAATGCGGGAATGCGGTCGGCAAAGAACTCGACGACGGCGAGGATGGCCGCGGCGCCGATGACCCAGGGCGAGGCGAGCGCCGAGAGCGAACCCGGCAAGTGGATGATGTCGAGGCGCGCGAAGACGCCGACGAGCAGCACCGTCAGATAAAGCCGCAGACCGCTCGCCCACGAGAGGCCGGCGCCAAGCGAAAGTGCGTCGAGCATCGCCCCTCCGTGTCAGCCCTTGCCGCGCATGCCGCGACACCCCCTGGTTCGCGCCGCGCGGCTTTGTCTTGATTATAGACGCGCTGCCGCAAACGCCGCTCGGGCGCCGCCGGCGAGCCGTCGGCGTCGCTCCGCGGCAGCGCGACCGGCTCGATTCGAAAGCCGCGCCCGCGGTCGGCCTATCGCGCGGGGCCTGGTGCGCGCGGCCCTATCGGCCCATACCAGTCAGCCAGGTCAATCGGCGCCGACCAGTCGGTAGCCGACGCCCGTCTCCGTGAGGATATGCTCCGGCTGCGCCGGATCGCGCTCGAGCTTTTGCCGCAGATGCGCCATGTAGATGCGCAGGTAGTGGCTGCTTTCAACATGCGACGGCCCCCACACGTCGACGAGCAGTTGCCGGTGCGTGAGGACGCGTCCCGCATGGCGCACGAGCGTGGCGAGCAGCCGGTATTCGATCGGCGTGAGATGAATGGGTACGCCGCCGCGCGCGACACGCCGCCCGGCGAGATCGACCTCGACGTCGCCGAAGCGCACGAGCGGCGATTCGCCCGCGCCGCCGTGATTGCGCCGCCTCAGATGCGCGCGAATGCGCGCAAGCAACTCCGACACGCCGAAAGGCTTGGTCAGATAGTCGTCGGCGCCCGCATCGAGCGCCGCCACCTTCTCATCCTCACGCGTGCGCGCCGATAGCACGATGACCGGCAATTCGGTCCATCCGCGCAGCTCGCGGATGACGTCGAGCCCATCCGTATCGGGCAATCCCAGATCGACGATGACGAGATCGGGCTTGCGCGTCGCCGCCTCGACGAGCCCCTGCTTGCCCGTGTCGGCGTCGTGCACGACCATTCCCGCGCCTTCGAGCGACGTACGGACGAACCGGCGAATTTGCTTTTCGTCTTCGATCAGGACGACGGTCACGGTCGGCTCGGTCATCGGGCACAGATCGATCAGGGCACGAGAATCGTCGAGCCCGTCGTCTTGCGCGATTCGAGATCGCGATGGGCGTCCGCCACGTCTTTCAGCGCGTAGCGCTGGTTGATACTCGTCTTCACCTTGCCCGAGGCAATGACGTCGAAAAGCTCGGCCGCCATCGCGTCGAGCCATTCGCGCTTCGACGTATAGGTGAAGAGCGTCGGCCGCGTGAAGAACAGCGATCCGCGGTTCGCGAACTCCGACGCATCGATCGGCGGCAGCGGCCCCGAGGCGCTGCCGAAGCTGACGAAGTAGCCGAGCGGCGCCAGGCAGTCCAGGGAGCCCTTGTAGGTATCCTTGCCGATCGAGTCGTAGACGACCGGCACGCCCGCACCGCCCGTGATCTCCTTCACACGCTCGGTGAAATTCTCTCGCGTATAGACGATCGGATGATCGCAGCCGTGCGCTTTCGCGAGCTCCGCCTTCTCGTCGGAGCCCACGGTGCCGATCACCGTCGCGCCAAGTGCTTTCGCCCATTGGCAGACGATGAGCCCCACTCCGCCGGCCGCCGCATGAATCAGGATCGTCTGCCCCGGCTCGACGCGAAACGTTCGGCGCAACAAGTACTGAGCCGTCAATCCTTTCAGCATCGCCGAGGCGGCATCGTCGAACGAAACCGCATCGGGCAGCTTCACGAGCGGATCGGCCGGCAGCACGCGCTCTTCGGCATAGGCGCCCGGAGGACGGGCGACATACGCGACACGGTCGCCCACCTTGAGCCCGGACACGCCCGGGCCCGCGGCCGTGACGACACCGGCCGCCTCCATGCCGAGCCCCGCCGGCAGCTGCAAGGGATAGTGGCCCGTCCGGAAATAGACGTCGATGAAGTTCAGGCCGATCGCATGATGCTTCACGCGGACCTGCCCCGGGCCGGGCTCGCCAACTTCGACATCGACCCACTGCAGCACCTCGGGGCCGCCGACCCGCTCGAATCGAATTGCCTTGACCATCGTGCTCTCCTTGATGTGTTGCCTCACGCCCGGCATCCGCTGGAACCGCCCAATCTCGCTCAGGCTCCGCCGCGCATCTGCCGGGCGAGCGCGTCGAGAATCATCCGCGCCGTCGCGATATTCGTCGCGCACGGCACGTTATGAACGTCGCAGGCGCGCACGAGCGCGTTGATGTCGGGCTCGTGCGGCTGCGGCGTCATCGGATCACGCAAGAATACGACGACATCGATCGCCCCTTCAGCGAGCCGCGCGCCGATTTGCAGGTCTCCCCCGTTCGGCCCCGAGAGCATGCGCTCGACGGTGAGACCGTGGGCACCCGCGATGCGTCCTCCGGTCGTCCCTGTCGCGACGAGCTGGCAGCCGCGCAGCAACTCGACGTACTCGCCCGCGAGGGCGACGATGTCGTCCTTCTTGTGATCGTGCGCAATCAATGCGACGCGTGGGGTCATGAATCAACTCCGATTGTTGTCTTAGAAGGTGCCCGGATAGGCGCCGCCGTCGATCAGCAGATTCTGCCCGGTGATGTAGCCGGCATGTGTGCTGCAAAGGAACGCGCAGGCCTTGCCGAATTCGGCCGGTTGACCGAAGCGGCCGGCGGGGATCGTCTTCATGCGCTCGCGGCGCGCTTCGTCGATGCTGATCCCTTTCGCTTTTGCCTGCGCGCTGAAGGTCGCGCCGATCCGATCGGTATCGAAGAGGCCCGGCAGCAGATTGTTGATCGTGACGTTGTGCGTGGCGACCTTGCGCGCGACGCCGGCGACGAAACCCGTCAATCCGGAGCGCGCGCCGTTCGAGAGGCCGAGCACGTCGATGGGCGCCTTCACGGCGGAGCTCGTGATGTTGACGATGCGGCCGAAGCCGCGCGCGATCATGCCGTCGATCGTCGCCTGAATCAGTGCGATCGGCGTCAGCATGTTCGCCTCGAGCGCGCGGATCCAGTCGTCGTGGGTGAACTGACGGAAGTCGCCCGGCGGCGGGCCGCCCGCATTGTTGACGAGGATGTCGGGGTCGGGACATGCGGCGAGCGCTGCCTCACGCCCTTCGGGTGTCGTGATGTCGCATGCCACGGTGCGCACCTTCGCGCCCGTCTTCGCGCGTATGTCGGCCGCCGTGGCCTCGAGGGTTTCAGCCGTGCGGGCGAGAATGACGAGCTCGACGCCTTCGGCGGCAAGCGCCTCGGCGCAGCCGCGCCCGAGCCCCTTGCTCGCGGCGCAGACGAGCGCGGTCTTGCCTGCGATGCCCATGTCCATGTTGCACTCCTCGCTTTGCCAAGCAATCGAAATGGGGAATGCTCGCGATTGTAGAGGTAAACTGGCGTCCATCGCCTCGGCCCTCTCGCCCGAGTTCCGAGCCGTTCACCTCGTCGAGCCCCTTGAGCCGCCGCTACGCGCGGCGCCCCGCCCATGAAACAAGACAGCCGTTTTCCGAACCTTTTCATCCTCGATCACCCGCTGATCCAGCACAAGCTCACGCATATGCGCGACAAGGACACCTCGACGCGAACCTTTCGCGAGCTGCTGCGCGAGCTGACGCTATTGATGGGCTACGAAATCACGCGCGATCTGCCGATCACGACCAAGCGCGTCGCGACGCCGCTCGTCGAGATCGACGCCCCCGTCATCGCCGGCAAAAAGCTCGCGATCGTGCCCGTGCTGCGGGCCGGCGTCGGCATGTCGGACGGCCTGCTCGAACTGATTCCGTCCGCGCGCGTCGGGCACATCGGGGTCTATCGCGACGAGGCGCACCGGCCGGTCGAGTACCTCGTGCGGCTGCCCGACCTCGAGGACCGTACCTTCATCCTCTGCGATCCGATGGTGGCGACGGGCAATTCCGCCGTGCATGCCATCGATGTCCTCAAGCGCCGCAACGTGCCCGGCGAGCGGATCCTTTTCCTCGCGCTCGTCGCCGCCCCCGAGGGCGTGGAAGTGTTCCAGCGCGCGCACCCGGACGTGAAGCTCTTCGTCGCCTCGCTGGATTCGCACCTGAACGAACACGCCTATATCGTGCCGGGGCTCGGCGATGCCGGCGATCGGCTCTTCGGGACAAAGAACTAGCGAGCCGGGGCCGGCGAAGGGCGTCATAAAGCGGCTGCCCGCGAGCGCGCGAGCGCGTTTTCGCCGTCAAACGCATCCGCCCGCCACCCGGCCGCGCCCGATAGCGGCAGGAGCCGGGCGCGCCCGGGGCGCGTGCTAAAATTCTCTTCTGCTTCCGAGCGGCGGCTCCCGCATTTTCCGCGCCGTTGGCGCGTCCCGCGCCGCTCGACCACTCGATATCGCGGCCGATCGATTCAAGGATTCGCCGATTCGATCCGCAGATCCGCACTAAAGAACGCATCATGCGAGCGCGCAAGACGCGCGCGCAACGGAGAAAGGGTATGGCTGGTCACTCGAAATGGGCCAACATCAAGCATAAGAAGGCAGCAGCAGACGCGAAGCGCGGCAAGGTCTGGACGCGTCTCATCAAGGAAATCCAGGTCGCGGCGCGCCTCGGCGGCGGCGACATCGACTCGAATCCGCGCCTGCGGCTCGCCGTCGATAAGGCGACCGACGCCAACATGCCGAAAGACAATATCAACCGTGCGATCCAGCGCGGCGTGGGCGGCGTGGACGGCGCGAACTACGAGGAAATCCGTTACGAAGGCTATGGCATCAACGGCGCGGCGATCATCGTCGATACGATGACGGACAACAGGACACGTACCGTTGCGGAAGTCCGTCATGCGTTCTCGAAATTCGGCGGCAACATGGGGACGGACGGCTCCGTGTCGTTCCTCTTCGATCACGTCGGGCAGTTCCTGTTCGCGCCCGATACGCCCGAGGACAAGCTGATGGAAGCGGCGCTCGAAGCCGGCGCGAACGACGTCGTCACGAACGACGACGGCAGCGTGGAAGTGCTTTGCTCGCCGCCCGATTTTCCGAAGGTCAAGGCGGCGCTCGAGGCGGCCGGCTTCAAGGCCGAGCTCGCCGAAGTGACGATGAAGCCGCAAACGGAAGTGGAGTTCACCGGCGAAGAAGCGGTAAAGATGCAAAAGCTGCTCGACGCGCTCGAAAACCTCGACGACGTGCAAGAGGTCTACACGAACGCGACGATCATCGAGGAATGACACGCGTGCGCCGGCTCGCGCGCGCATGGTGCGAAACCACCACGCGACGCGCCGGGCGGCCCCTTCGAATTGGTCGGCAAGAGTGGGCGTTTTGACGCTTGCTCCTGCCCATGCAAGGCTGAGAGACCGCGGCCGGCGTCATGCGCCGGCCGCCCCGTTTAGGCCATAGGATTGTTGCTATGAAATTACTCGTCGTCGGTTCGGGCGGTCGCGAACATGCGCTCGCATGGAAGCTCGCCCAGTCGCCGCGCGTCCAGGTCGTCTACGTCGCGCCCGGCAACGGCGGAACGGCGCACGATGAGCGACTGTGCAACGTCGCCATCACCGATCTCGAGGCGCTTGCCGATTTCGCCGAGAAGGAGCAGATCGCGTTGACCGTCGTCGGCCCCGAAGCGCCGCTCGCGGCCGGCATCGTGAATCTGTTTCGCCAGCGTGGCCTCAAAATCTTCGGCCCGACGAAGGAAGCCGCGCAACTCGAGAGCTCGAAGGATTTCGCCAAAGCGTTCATGAAGCGCCACGGGATCCCGACAGCCGAATACGAAACGTTCTCCGACGCCGCTTCGGCGCACGCCTACCTGGACGCGAAAGGCGCGCCGATCGTCATCAAGGCCGATGGGCTCGCCGCGGGCAAGGGCGTCGTGGTCGCCACGACGCTCGAAGATGCGCACGCCGCGGTCGACATGATGCTCGCGGACAACAAGCTCGGCGATGCGGGCGCGCGCGTCGTGATCGAGGAATGTCTCGAGGGCGAGGAAGCGAGCTTCATCGTGATGGTCGACGGCAAGCATGTGCTCGCGCTCGCGTCGAGCCAGGACCATAAGCGGCTCCTCGACGGCGACGCCGGTCCGAACACGGGCGGCATGGGCGCCTATTCGCCCGCGCCCATCGTGACGCCCCAGCTGCATGCGCGCGTGATGCGCGAAATCATTCTGCCGACCGTGCGTGGCATGGAAAAGGAAGGCATTCGGTACACGGGCTTTCTCTATGCAGGGCTCATGATCGACGCCGAAGGCAATCCGAAGACCCTCGAGTTCAATTGCCGCATGGGCGATCCCGAAACGCAGCCGATCATGGCGCGCCTAAAAGGCGATTTTTCGAAGGTGCTCGAGCAGGCGATCGCCGGCACGCTGGATACGGTCGAGCTCACGTGGGATCGTCGCACCGCGCTCGGCGTCGTGCTCGCCGCGCACGGCTATCCCGATGCCCCCCGCAAGGGCGACCGCATCAACGACATCCCGGCCGAAACCGAGCACGCGGTGACGTTCCATGCGGGGACTGCGCTCGTCGACGGCAAGCTCGTCACCTCGGGCGGGCGCGTGCTCTGCGTCGTCGGACTGCATGACTCAGTGCGCGGCGCGCAGTCGGCCGCGTACGAAGCCATCAACCAGATTTCGTTCGACGGCATGCAGTATCGCCGCGACATCGGTTATCGCGCGCTCAATCGGAAGCATTGAGCTCCTCAAGGGAAAGCGCTCAGCGCCCATCGAACGATGACTGAATCCACCTTCGACGCCACGCCTGTCCGCGCGTATCTGCAGGGCCTGCAAACGCGCATCGCCGAAGCCATCGGCGCGCTCGACGGCACGCCGTTCACGGCCGACGCCTGGCAGCGCCCGGACGGCGAACGGTTGCGCGGCGGCGGGGTCACGGCGATTCTCGAAGACGGCGAGCTGATCGAGCGCGGCGGTATCGGATTCTCCGATGTGGCGGGCGATGCGCTGCCGCCTACGGCCAGCGCGGTGCGCCCACAGCTCGCCGGACGCGGCTTCGAGGCGATGGGCGTCTCGCTCGTGATGCACCCGCGCAACCCGCATTGCCCGACGGTGCACATGAACGTGCGTTTCCTCACCGCGACGAAGCCAGGCGAAGCCCCCGTCTTCTGGTTCGGCGGCGGCATGGACCTCACGCCCACCTATGGCTACGAGGAAGACGCGCGTCACTTTCATCGGGTTTGCCGCGACGCGCTCAGCCCCTTCGGCGCCGATCTCTACCCGCGCTTCAAGCGCTGGTGCGACGAGTACTTTTTCCTCAAGCACCGCGGCGAAACGCGCGGCATCGGCGGCATTTTCTTCGACGATTTCGAAGAGCTCGGCTTCGCGCGCTCGTTCGAGATGATGAAAAGCGTCGGCGATGCATTCCTGCACGCCTATCTGCCGATCCTCGAAAAACGGCGGGCAACGCCGTACGGCGAGCGCGAGCGGGCGTTCCAGGGCTATCGGCGCGGGCGCTACGTCGAATTCAACCTCGTCTACGATCGCGGCACGCTGTTCGGACTCCAAAGCGGCGGACGAACCGAGTCAATCCTGCTCTCGATGCCGCCTGTCGCCAACTGGCGCTACAACTGGCAACCCGAGCCGGGCACGCCCGAAGCGCAACTCGCCACCGATTTCCTGAAACCGCGCGAGTGGCTTGAATGAGGATGCTGCCCTGAATTCGCCGACCCGCTCCCAACCCCGCGCGCCTTCCAGTCGGTCGAGCGAAGCGGGCGCACCCGCCGGCACCTCCTCCCGCGCGCGGAACGAGGCGCCGCCCGCCTTGTCGCGCCGCGTGGGGCTGCTCGGCGGCACCTTCGATCCGATCCACAACGGACATCTGGCGCTCGCACGGCGCTTCGCCGAACTGCTGCAACTGACGGAGCTCGTTCTGCTGCCGGCGGGGCAGCCATGGCAGAAAGCCGACGTCAGCGATGCGCGCCACCGGCTCGCGATGACGCGGGCCGCGGCCGCTTCGTTTGCCCTGCCTGGGACGACCGTCACCGTCGCCACCGACGAAATCGAGCATGCGGGCCCCACCTACACGGTGCACACGCTCGAGCGCTGGCGCGCGCGCGAGGGCGCGGACGCGTCTCTATCGCTCTTGATAGGCGCGGATCAACTGTTGCGGCTCGATACTTGGCACGATTGGCAGCGCCTTTTTGACTTCGCGCATATCTGCGCCGCCACTCGGCCCGGCTTCGACTTGAACTCGGCGCCGCCCGCGCTCGCGCGCGAGCTGTCGTCGCGCGAGGCGAGCGCCGAAGTGCTGCGCGCGACGCCGAGCGGCCACCTGCTGATCGATGCGACGCTCGCGCTCGACGTCTCGGCCACCGATATCCGTGCCGAGTTGCGCGAGCGACTCGCTGGGGGTGCGCACGCGGGCGCCGACGCCCCGCCGGCCCACGAGGCCATCCCTGAGGCCGTCTGGCGCTATATTCTTCAACATCACGTTTACCACCGGTAACCATGGACATTCGCAAACTGCAACGCGCGATCGTCGACGGCCTTGAAGACGTCAAGGCGACGGACATCAGAGTCTTCAACACGAGCCATCTGACGGAGCTCTTCGATCGCGTGATCGTCGCCAGCGGCAACTCCAACCGGCAAACAAAGGCGCTCGCTTCGAGCGTGCGCGAAAAAGTGAAGGAAGCGGGCGGCGAGATCGTCAGCACCGAGGGCGAAGATATCGGCGAATGGGTGCTCGTCGATTGCGGCGACGCCGTCGTCCATATCCTTCAGCCGGCCCTCAGGCAGTACTACAACCTCGAAGAGATCTGGGGTGACAAGCCCGTCAGGGTCAAGCTGACGAGTACGAGCCCGTTCGGGGGCGCGCGCCCGAGCGAGCCGCTCGCCGGCGATGGTGAGGACGAGGATGACGACGGCCACGACGATGGGGCGGTAACGAGCGCATCGAAGCCGGCTCGCAAGACGCCTGCGAAGCGGCGCGGCAAGAGCAGCTAAATCTCTAAAAAGCCCCCCGTGGCCACGCCACTCTCAGCATGAAGCTGCATATTCTCGCCGTCGGCCACAAAATGCCTGATTGGATCGCGGCAGGCTTCGACGAATACGCGAAGCGGATGCCGCCCGAATTGCGTATCGAGTTGCGCGAGATCAAGCCCGAGCCGCGAACGGGCGGACGGACCGCGTCAAGCGTCATGGCCGCGGAACGGCAGCGGATCGAGGCAGCGCTGCCAAAGGGAGCACGGCTTATCGCGCTCGACGAGCGCGGCCGCGATTGGACCACGATGCAGCTCGCCGAGGCGCTCCCCGCCTGGCAGCAGGACGCGCGCGACGTGGCGTTCATCATCGGCGGAGCGGATGGGCTCGATGCGGAACTGAAAGCCCGTGCCGAACTGCTGCTTCGCCTCTCGAGCCTCACGCTGCCGCACGGCATGGTGCGCGTGCTGCTGGCTGAACAGCTTTACCGCGCGTGGAGCATCACGCAGAATCACCCTTATCATCGCGTCTGATGCGCCGTCGAGTCTCGTCGGCCGCATTGGCCGCCGGACTACAACGACAGACCGATGCCTCTATCGACGCCCTCTTCCTCCCCTCACCCGTTCGTCTACCTTGCCTCGCAAAGCCCGCGCCGTCAGGAACTGCTCGGTCAGCTCGGCGTGCGCTTCGAGCTGTTGCTGCCGCGTCCCGACGAGGACGCCGAAGCACTCGAATCCGAGCGACCCGGCGAGTCGGCCGATGCGTACGTCCGGCGAGTCACCGTCGCCAAGGCCGAAGCAGCGCGTGCCCGGCTCCTCGCGGGCGACCACGCGCCGGCGCCGATTCTCGTTGCCGATACCACGGTCACGATCGACGGCGCGATTCTCGGCAAGCCGGACGACATAGACCATGCGCTCACCATGCTCGAACGGCTCGCCGGCCGCGAGCATGACGTCTTGACCGCGCTTGCCGTGGTAGATGGCGAAGGCCGTCTGCTGCCGCCGGCGCTCTCGCGCTCGACCGTCCGCTTCGCGGCAGCCTCGCGCGAAGCGCTCAGGCGCTATGCGATGACTGGGGAGCCGCTCGGAAAGGCGGGTGCTTATGGGATCCAGGGCCGGGCCGCCGAGTTGATCGAGCGTATCGAGGGGTCCTATTCGGGTATCATGGGTCTGCCCCTTTTTGAGACGGCCGCGTTGTTGCGTGCTGCGCGGGTCGAGTTCTAGGCCTTTCGCTCCGTTCCGTTCGAAGGCGTTCGAAAAAGACAGCGATGAACGAAGAAATCCTCATCAATGTGACCCCGCAGGAAACGCGCGTTGCGCTGATCCAGCAAGGCGCCGTGCAGGAACTCCACATCGAGCGGACTGCCTCGCGCGGCCGCGTTGGCAACGTGTATCTCGGCAAGGTAGTGCGCGTGTTGCCGGGCATGCAATCGGCCTTCATCGACATCGGCCTCGAGCGTGCCGCGTTTCTGCATGTGGCCGACATCTGGCATCCGCGCATCGCGGGCGAGCATGCACCGCCGCCGCAGCCGATCGAGAAGACGGTGTTCGAAGGGCAGACGCTGACCGTGCAGGTCATCAAGGATCCGATCGGCACGAAGGGCGCGCGGCTCTCGACGCAGGTCAGCATCGCCGGGCGCACGCTCGTCTATTTGCCGCAAGAACCGCATATCGGCATCTCGCAGAAGATCGAGGACGAAGCCGAGCGCGAGGCGATTCGTGCTCGGCTCACGGCGGTACTGCCGTCCGATGAAAAAGGCGGCTACATCGTGCGCACGATTGCTGAGGATGCGACGAGCGAAGAGCTTGCGGCTGATGTGGCTTACTTGCGCAAGACCTGGGCAACCGTCGTCGGGCAGGCGCAGCGCCTGCCGCCTACCAGCCTGCTTTATCAGGACCTCAACCTCGCACAACGCGTGCTGCGCGATTTCGTGACCGACGAGACGACACGGATTCAGGTCGATTCCCGGGAGACGTACCAGATGCTCGTCGAGTTCGCGGCGGAATTCACGCCGGCTGTCAGCTCGAAACTGCATCACTACACGGGCGAGCGGCCGCTCTTCGATCTCTACAACATCGAGCAGGAGATTCAGCGCGCGCTGTCGCGCCGTGTCGATCTGAAGTCGGGCGGTTACTTGATGATCGACCAGACCGAGGCGATGACGACGATCGACGTCAATACGGGCGGGTACGTCGGCGCGCGCAATTTCGACGATACGATCTTCAAGACGAATCTCGAAGCGGCGCATACGATTGCGCGCCAGCTGCGGCTGCGTAACCTCGGCGGGATCATCATCATCGACTTCATCGACATGGAGAACGCCGAGCATCGCGATGCCGTGCTCTCGGAGCTGAAAAAGGCGCTTGCACGGGACCGGACGCGCTCGACGGTCAATGGATTCTCACAGCTGGGTTTGGTTGAGATGACGCGCAAGCGCACGCGCGAATCGCTCGCGCATGTGCTTTGCGAGCCCTGCCCGGTCTGTCAGGGCAAGGGACAGGTGAAGACGGCGCGCACCGTGTGCTATGACGTGCTTCGCGAAATCCTGCGCGAGTCGCGGCAGTTCAATCCGCGCGAGTTTCGCGTGGTGGCTTCGCAGGAAGTCATCGATCTCTTTCTCGATGAAGAGTCGCAGCATCTCGCGATGCTGATCGATTTCATCGGTAAGCCTGTCTCGTTGCAGGTCGAGTCGAACTTGAGCCAGGAACAGTACGACATCGTGCTGATGTGACGTGCCGGCGCATTGACAACAACATCGCGGCCCCACGGATGCGCAACCGCCGATAAGTTCGCGGAGCCTTTCTTCGTGAGCCGGGTATTTTCACGCTCAATGAGTCGCGCTCAATGAGGCTCGCCATCGTCCGTCTTATCGTCCTTGGGCTTGCTACGATGCGCGGACCCGGTCAGAAACCCCGTTATCACCGTGCCCAGCAGGCCGACGGCTACAGCGATGGCCACGCTGTCATGCCCTGTCATCGAAAGCTCATAAACGAGCCCGAATCCAACCAGGACCAGCCCACCGGCAATCCACTGCGCACGCGTGTCAATGGACGTGGTGCTTCTCAAACCAGCCATTTCCACTTCACGCGAGTGGCGGCCGTTGGCCTGGAATTCCTCGACAATAATGCGCGCGGCGCCCGGCAGAATTTCCTCGTATTGGCGGAGGTGCTCCGGCTTCGGCACCGGTCCTCGATATGATTCCGACTGCAGCGCCAACAGAACGGAATGTTCGACAAGTTCCTGCAGTTCCGGCTTCTCGACCTTCAGACCGACCAGGTCAGCTTCGGCTGGCTCAACGACTCCAATCTCGCTGCCCGGCGGGTTATCGCGCTCGCTCACGCCAACCAAAGCCGGTGATTGCGCCATCGAGGTCGCGCGCAGTCCGCTCCCACGCCTCGCTCATCCGCTCGCTAGCCGATTTGCGAGGGTAGTACTTTCGGTAGTCCGTTCGCGGAAAGATTTTGAAACTCGAAACTAGCGCGTCCGCCACGCGCCGCACCTCGCGACGTAGTCTCATGCAGTTCTCCAGGGCTTTTTCCTCGTGTCGAAACAGGGCCCAGCATACCTATCTCAAAACGAAGATGGCAATCGTCGCCCTTAATGGGTACGACAGTCACCTATGCCCCCATCCGTGACCGCCGCCCCAGCCGCCGCCGTGCCCGCCATGCCATCCACCATCGCCGTGCCAGCCGCGATCGTGATCCCAGTGGTGATGGTCGCCGCCCCCGCCCCAGTAACCGAATCCAAGGGCGACCGACGGTCCGCCGTAATCGTAATATCCCGGCGCATAGCCATAGCCATAGCCATAGCCATAGGGGTAGTCGTTTCCGTACCCGTAACCGTAATACGGCGACGCCGCGGGATCGACCACGCAGCCCGCGAGCACGCCGATAAGGGCCAGAGCAATCAATGATCTGAACATCGCTTCATCTCCCCTCGATCGTCAAGAATTAGAGAAGCAAGCGCGGGCCCGCGTTCGAAACTAAGTTGTCACCGCCAGTAACAGCGGTAAACATCGGCGCGCCGCTCGGCGCAAGCACCGGGCCGCCGCGCGGCACCGGCGCCCAAATCTCCTAGAATTGGCGTTATGCAGGTGTTCCGTAAGGAGGTCTCATGGCCGAATCGATGGAAAGCATCGTGACGGGCGTGATCGTGCTCGCCGTCGCGGCGATCCTGGTGACATCGCACTACCGGCGTCAACACCGCCGCGACAAGTGGCTAGGCCGGCTCGAGAGCCATCGCGTCTGGGACCGGCTGCGGCATCGGCATTGATCGGAACGAATGGAAGCGTTTGGGAGGCGACCATGCCGGAAGTCTTGTCTCAGGAAGACGCCCGTTGGCGAACGACCGCGTATGAAGGATTCGAAATCCATGTCGTGGCGCTCGTGAAGGGCCACGAGGACGAACGGGGACAGCACCGCGAGCTCGCGCCGAGCGACCGCTTCACCTACGTCGGGTATGTCTGCCATCCCGGAGCGGATCCGAAACTGCCCGGGCATACCGTGCCGTTTCATGCCGACGGCGAAGAGACGTTTCCGAGCGCGGAAGCAGCCTGGGACGAAGGACTCCACGTCGGACGCACGATCGTCGACGGCACGCATCCCGACTTGACCGTCTTATCGCTCGTGACGAGCGGTTTCTGACGTCAGGCCGGCGGCGGCGCCACTCGAGCGTGCGCGAGCGCGCTCACGCAGCCTGCTGCTGATACTGAATCCGGTGCAGATGGGCATAGAGCCCGCCTTGCCGCAGCAGTTCGTCGTGGTTGCCCTGCTCGACGATGTGCCCGCTCTCCATGACGAGAATGCGGTCGGCGCGCTCGATGGTCGAGAGGCGGTGCGCGATGACGAGCGTCGTGCGCCCTTGCATGAGCGTCTCGAGCGCCGCCTGCACATGGCGCTCCGATTCCGAATCGAGCGCCGACGTCGCTTCGTCGAGAATCAGAATCGGCGCGTTTTTGTAGATGGCGCGCGCAATCGCGAGACGCTGGCGCTGCCCGCCCGAGAGCCGCATCCCATTGCCGCCGATCGGCGTATCGATGCCTTCCGGCAAGGTCGCGATCATGTCCGAAAGGTTTGCCGCGTGCAATGCCGCCTCGACGCGTGCACGGTCCGCCGTCTCTCCGTACGCGACGTTGGCGGCGATGGTGTCATTGAAGAGCACGACGTCCTGACTCACCATCGCGATCTGACCGCGCAGCTCGTGAATGTCGTACTCGTCGATCGGCACGCCATCGACCAAAATCGTCCCGCCTTTCGGATCAAAAAAGCGCGGCAGCAAGTTCACGAGCGTTGTCTTGCCGCTGCCCGAGGGGCCGGCAAGCGCGATCATTTCGCCCGGCGCCGCCTTGAAGGAGACCCGGTCCAGTATCGGACGCTCGCTCGCCGCATAGGCAAAGGACACATTGCGAAACTCGATGTCGCCGCGCGCGGCAGGCAGCTTGCGCGTGCCGCCGGTAGGCTCCAAGGGCTCGTCGATGAGCCCGAAGATCAGCTCGGCCGCCGTCATTCCGCGCTGCAGCGGCTGGTTGACGTCCATCAGATGCTTGAGCGGCGAGATCACGAGCAGCATCGACGTCACGAATGCGACGAAGCCGCCGACGGTCGTCTGGTCATGGGCAGACTGCACGACGGCGATCGTGATGACGATGGCAAGCGCGATCGATGCGAGAAACTGCGTGATCGGCTGAGCGAGCCCGCCGGACACGGTCATCCGCATCGCATACCCTCTCAGGCGCTTGCTCATCGCCGCGAACCGGTTCATCTCGTAGGACTCGCCGTTGTGCACCTTGACGACCTTATAGCCGCCGACGGTTTCCTCGACGATGTACGACAGCTCGTTCGTGAGCGTCTGTTGCTCGCGGCCGAGGCGGCGCAGCCGGCGGTTGATCTTGCTCACGATCCAGCCGATGCCGGGGAGGATCACGGCGACGATGAGCGTCAGCCGCCAGTTCAGATAAAACAGATAGCCGAGCAGGAACAGCACCGTCAGCGAATCGCGCACGAGCGTGATCATGACGCTCGTCAGCACGGAAAGTATCTGATTGACCTCGAACACGATCGCGTTGATGACGGTGCTCGCCGTTTCACGCTGAAAGAACGAGGCGCTCGTATGGATCATCCGCTCGAACATCCGGAGCCGCAGATCGAGCAGGATCCGGTTCGAGACGTACGAGAGCAGATAGCCCGACGCGTACTGCGCGACGCCACGCACCAGGGCAAGGCCGATCACCGCGAGCGGCACGAGCCACTGCGCGCTCACGTTGGCCTTCGCGCCGAAGCCATGATCGAGCAGCGGCTTCAGGAGCGCGGGGATGCCGGCGTCGGTCGCCGCGCTCGCGCCCATCGAAACGATGGCCAGCACGATGACCCACAAATTGGGCTTCACGTACGGCCAGAGCCGCTTCATCACGGACGCGGCCGACGTGCCCGTCGCGCCGATCGTCTTGCGCAAGGTATTTCTGGTGTCCAACGGATTCCCTTTGCAGCGGCTCGAGGCGGCGAAGCGAGGCGTTCGCGTTCGGCTGAATTGACCTCGCCTCGCTGCGCTTGCCGGGGCGCGCCATAGCGCGCCCGAAACGGAGGGGCTGGTTTCGCCCTCACCCGGAAAAATCGATGCATTATAGCCGGCTGCCATGCGAAGCGCGGCTCGCGCGGGCCGGTGCCGTCCAAAGGCAGAAAACTCCCGGCAGACGCGCGCCCCGCTCGGCGTATTCGACCGCGCGCCGGCCCGACCGGTATACTCCGACTCCGCTCACCCGTCACCGCAGAACCGAACCGTGACCGTCCCGTCGTCCGACCGCCCGCGCCCTACTCTCGGCGTCGCCATCATCGCGCTCAACAGCGAGGCGCGGCTGGCGCAATGCCTCGAAGCCGTCTCGTTCGCGGACGAGATCGTCGTCGTGGACGGCGGCAGCAGCGACGCCACGGCACGGATTGCCGAAGCGCATGGCGCTCGCGTCGTCGTGGAGCGCGAATGGCCAGGCTTCGGTCCGCAGAAGAACCGCGCCGTAGCCGCGCTCGCCACTGACTGGATCCTCTCGATGGACACGGACGAGGTCGTGACACCGGAACTTGCCGCTTCCATCCGCGAGGCCATCGCCGCCGAGCAGGCCGAAGTCTTCGAACTCGACCGCCTCTCCAACTTCTGCGGCCATTGGATGCGGCACAGCGGCTGGTCTCCTGACTGGGTGCCGCGGCTCTTTCGGCGCGGCGCGGCCCGCTTCTCGGACGATCTCGTCCACGAGCGGCTCGTTTTCGAAGGTCCGCCCGGCCGACTGAGCGGCAAGCTGCTCCATTACTCCTTCGACGACTTCGAAACCGTGCTGCGCAAAATCGATGCTTACTCGAGCGCCGGCGCGCGGCAGCGACTGGCTGTCAACGGCAAACGCGGCGGAGTGCGCCAGGCGCTCACGCATGGCTTGTGGGCGTTCGTCAAAACCTACCTCATAAAGGGCGGATTCCTCGACGGAAGGATGGGGTTTATACTCGCCGTCTCGAATGCAGAGGGCGCTTACTACCGATACCTCAAGCTGATGCTGGCGCTCGAACGGCAGCACGCGTCGGACGACGACCGCCATGTCTCATGACAAACTCATCACTGTAATCGTCACCACCTACAATCGGCCGGACGCGCTCGAGCTTGTCATCGGCGCCTGCCTCGATCAGACCGATCGCCACTTCGAGATCGTGATCGCTGACGACGGCTCCGGAGCCGCGACGCGAACGCTCATCGAGAACATCGCACGCACGTCGCCCATTTCGATCAACCATGTCTGGCAGCCCGACGAGGGCTTTCGGGCAGCGGCGAGCCGCAACAAGGCACTGCGGAGCGCGCGCGGCGACTATGTAATTTTTCTCGACGGCGATTGCGTGCCGCAGCGCGACTTCGTGGCGCGCCATCGCGCATTGGCGCGCGAGCGCACCGTCGTCACGGGCAGCCGCATTTTGTTGGCGCCTCGCCTCACGAACGAAGTGCTCGCGCAACGCCTGCCGCTGCAGCGGCAAGCGCTGACTTTCTGGCTGCGCCAGCGTGCCGCCGCCCAAGTCAACAAGGTTCTGCCGCTAGCCATCCACCTGCCGGATCTTCCGTTGCGGCGCGTCGACGGTTTCGTCTGGCGCGGCATCAAAACCTGTAACCTCGCCGCGTGGCTCAGCGACCTCGAAGCGGTCAACGGGTTCGACGAAACCTTCGTCGGATGGGGCCACGAAGACGCCGATCTCGTCGCCAGGCTGCACAACGCGGGCGTCGTTCGAAAAAATGGCTTCTGGTCGACGGAAGTGCTGCACTTGTGGCATGCGGAAGCGCCTCGCGACCGCGAGGGGCCGAACTACGCGCGCGTCCTCGCGCGGCTCGCCGATCGCACCACTCGTGCCGAACGCGGCCTCCAGGAGTCCACGCATTCGAATTGACGCGTTGACGGCACGAACTCGCCAACGCCTCCCCGCCCCTCGCGTTGTGTTCGCCGCATAACGGCAAGCCAGGCCCGCTACGTCTCGAGCCCGAGCATCCGCGCCGCGGCCGCGATGACGCGACTCGCTGGAAGGCCCGTGAGGCAAGCGCTCGCGCTGCCGATATGGCGATCGCACCCTTCCTCTCGGCAGGGAACGCACGCACCTTCCCCCTGCAGCAGGTAGACGTTGCCCTTGCGGTCGGAGCCGCGCAGCGGCCACGGATCGCGGTCGGCAGGCCAACCCCGGGGCCAAGGGCCCCAGCGCACGGGGTCGGAAGGCCCGAAGATGGCCAGCGTTGGCGTGCCCGTCGCCGCCGCAACGTGCGTCGCACCGGTGTCCGGCCCGATATAGAGCCGCGCGCGGCGGTAAAGCTCGGCGCTTTCACCAAAGGACAGCCGACCGACCAGGTTCAGAACGGGCTCGCCTGTCGCAGCCGCGACGCGCTCGGCGTAATCCCGCTCGGCCTGCGCCGGACCGCCCGAAAGCACGATTGCGAATCCGCGCGCACGCAGCCAGCGAATGACGTCGATCCAGCCTTCGAAAGACCAGCGCTTGTACTCGAACATCGGCAGCAGATGAAGCACGACGAACGGCTCGCCGGGCACGATGGCCGGCGGTTCATCGAAGCGTGCGTCGAAGCGCGCGGCGCTTGCCGGATCATCGCCGATGCCGGGCGGTACGACTTCGGCATGAAGCGGAATACCGATCGCCGCCGCCAGGGCCAGGCTGCTTCTCACCGTGTGAACCGATCGATGCTCGTTGAGCGCGATCCTATGGAGCATGAAACGGTTGAGCAGCGTCAACCGATCGGGATCGACGAGACCGATGCGCTTCTTGCCGGCAAAGAACGCATAGAAACGCGGACGGTCGGAGCTGATCGCCGCACAGGCGAGATCGTAACGGCGCCACATCCGCATGGCATCGGCAAGCCGCTCGCGAAAGCGCGCGCGCTGCGCGACGGTGATGACCCGGCGTATGTCGGGGTTGTGCTCGACGACGCCCTCCGTGCCGCGGAAGACGAGCATGTCGATCGGCGTGTCGGGCCATTGAGCCTTCAGCGACCGTACGAATGGTGTCGTCAGCAGAACGTCGCCGATCCGGCGTGTACACACGACGAGGATGCTGCGCGGCGGCCTCGGAAGAAAGCCGCGCGCATTCTCGCCGGATCGCCTTCCGGCAGCCCGCGTCTTGCCAGCGGCCAGTTCGACGTTCGTCTCCATGCGCCTCCCCGCACCGGCGCTGTCGTCACGCATGGCCATGGCTATTCGGTACCGACAGGTTGATCGGCCGCGCTGTCCATGACGATCTGCCGCGGCAAGTCAGGCTCCCAGGCCTGGAGATCGCCGGTGGGGTAGCGGCCGAACGCATAGACCGCCCGCTTCAGCCGCCGCTTGAGGCTCGGCCGCGGAACGTTCGGCAGCGACGCGGCATCGACGGACGCCGTCCTTCTGACATAGTCGCGCATGAAGTCCTGTTGCGAGATGCCCCACTTGAGGATGAACGTGCGCCCGCCTTTATTGCGGCGGACCCGGCGCGTGGTCGCGCAAGCGAAATGATAGACATGGCTCGACCCGACGATGCGAAAAACGCGGCAGCCGGCGAGCCAGATCTTCATGAGGAAATCGTCGTCGCTGCTCATGCCGGGGCCGAACTCGATACTGTAGCCGCCCACCATATGCCAGAGGCGCCGCTGAGTCAGCATCGGCTGCGACGCCACGCCGTTGCGATCCGCGAAACCGAGGCCCTTGGCGTAGCTCAACAATCCCGCCTCGTCGAAATTGTCAGGACCCGTCCCAAAGTTGGCGACGCCGACGAGCTCGTTTCCCGTATCGAGGGGCTCGACGAGTCGCGCGGCGAGATAGACGGGGGTGTCGCCGAACGGACGTGCCGCCGCCTCGAGAGCAAGATCCCATCCGGGCAGACAATACATGTCGTCGTTCATGAACAGCATCCAATCGCGCGTGGCGAGCCGTGCGGCGTCGTTCAGGGCGATGCATACGCCGACGTTGCCGCGGCTCCATGTATGCCGGAGCCCTTGGGCGCGAACCCACTCGAGCGTTCCGTCCGTCCCTTCGTTGACGTGCACGATGATTTCGTGATCGAAGGCGGAGTGTCGCCTGATGCTCTCGATGCAGAGCTTCAGGTACGGCAGATTGTTCCACGTAGGGATCAGGATGCTGAACATGAGGATTGCGAGCCGCTGATGGACGGATTGGCGCCGCGCTCCGCTGCTGGCGCGAGCGCCGGCGAGGTCGCGATGCCCCCGAGGATGCCGATGACGGCAGCATAAAACGACGCCACCATCTTCAAATCGAAGGTCTCGACGCTGAGCCCGAATATCCAGAACGAGACGACGAACGTGAGACCCATGAGCGCTGCGCCGCGCACTTGACTGGTAGACGCTCTCAAGTACTTCCCGAACATCAGGCACGGAACGAGATGGAGCGCGATACCGGCGAGTCCGCCGATAAGACCGTAGTTGGCCGCGTAGAAGAGCATCTGGTTGTGCGTCTCCCCGCGGCCGAAAGCGGCCGCGAGCGGTGTCAGCCTGCCTGCGCTCGCGAGCGCATGCATACTGTCGGCAAAACCATTCGGACCGACGCCGAACACGAGATGCTCTCGCATCAGCATCAACGCGGCCTCGTAGAGTTGGAGCCGCACACCCGTCGACGTATCCTTGTAACCATGGGTGTATTGAACGAGGTCCGACCAGACGAGCAAGACGCGATCGCGCACGGCGGCGGAACTCGCGCCAACCACGACGATGGCCGCGAAGACGGCGAGCGGAATCAGCACGCGCCTTCCGGCGGACTTCTTCTTGCGCAGATAAACGATCAGCGCGATGGCCGGTATGGCAAGCCAGCCGCCTCGCGTTCCCGTCAGCGCGGACGCATAGAGCCCGGCGAGCAACCCGACGATCTTGACCAACCGCACGGGAACGGCGTCCTTTCTCCACCAGTTCAGCGACAAAGCCGAGAGCGCGCCCAACACCAGCGCGATGTCACCGAAATGGATGGCGTCGAGAAACGGGCCGGCCAGCCGATCGTCTTCCGCGCGCTGTGTAATGAGCAGCACCAGGCATCCTGCGATAGCACCTATCGCGAACGAAAGATCGCTCCAACGTAGTATCTTGGCCGGCACGCGCCGCATCGCAAGCAGGATCGGCACGGCGGCCACGAAGCGCGAAGGCGCGTCGAGCAGGCTGAAAACGAGATTGCCGTACCAGAGCTCGCTGATCAACGTCGCGGCCAGCGGACTAGCCAGCGCCACGCATGTGGCAATCGTTACCCGATCGACACCCGGCGTTTCCGAGTTGTCCGGCAGCGCGAGCGCAATGAGCGAGACGAAGGTCGCCGCGAGCTGAAGTGCGCTCGCGCCGCCATGAACAACGAGCGTCACCGTCGGATAAGAAAGCAGAAATAAGGCTGCGGCAGCGTTGCTCGGGCGCGAAATCCATGCAGGGCTGATGGTCGAACGGTTCATGTCGAAGGACTTCGGCGCGCGCCGCGCGGACGCACGCAAAATCTGATTGGGAGATGCACCAGGCGGCAAAGCTCACGCGAAGCGACGCGCGACTGCAAACTGGAGCAGACCGTGCGCATCGCGTCAGGTCCGTGCCCCGCCTGTCAGTGAAGACCCGCTAGTATACATGGCGGCTACTGTGCGGTGATCTGTCTGGTCAGACGGATCACCGCGCCTGGACTGCATCGGCGGACAGGCTCGCCGTCACTCCCAACTGCCGCAGGACGGCATCCGCGATGGCATCCGGCGGCACTTCGCTCGCACCACCCGGGCTTTGAAGGCCGACTGAGTGGCAGCGCCGGGTAAGGAAGAAACGCATCGGCTCACGATGCGAAAAGATCGTGACGCTTGGCGTCTCGGTGGAATGCGCGACATGCATCAGACCGCCGTCGCAGCCGACGAACAAGCGGCAGCCTGCGATGATCTCGCGCGCCTCGAGCAACGACAGGCGTGCGACGTGCGACACGACCTCGAGGCGACGAAACGTCTTCCGCATGATTTCGTCGGCCATCTGCAGGCCGTTGTCCGATCCCAGCAGCACGACCTGCCGCGGAACGCGATCGTCGTCCATCGCGTCGAGCATGGCAAGCAAGGATGGCCAGTGGAGATAGGACCGATTCTGATCGATCCCGCCGACGGAAAGCGCCATGGCCGTACGTTCGGGCCGCTTGCCGCTGACGGCACGCCGCGTCGCGTCGTTGCATTGAAGATAAGGCTTGGCGATCTGGACGAGCGCCTCGTCGCGGAGCCCGATACCGAATACATCGTTGACGGCCGCGAAACTGAACAATGTCTGGTTGCGCGACGGCCCATGGAAGTACTGAAACAGGCACGCAAACGGCGTCTTCCTGAAGTGCCGCTTTTTGAGTTCGATCGACGGATAGTTGAACTCGTTCAATACGACCGCGTCGTATCGCCGGTCTTCCAGCGCATCGACGTGCGAGTAGACGTTCTCGAAGATGTCGTCCTCGCAAAACAACGGATGCAGCTTCGGAAGCGTGAGAAGGTCGACGCTGAAATCCGCGCCCGGCAGCAATGCGCGGCCGGACATTTCCATGATCGCGTCGCCGAAGTTGGCCTTACCCGTGTACAGCCAAAGCACGCGCATTCCTTTCTCGATTCGCCGGATTTCGCGCTTCGACTGGCCGCCCAGTCGCAGTGCCAGGTCGCGATGGAGGTACTTCTTCACGAGCTTCAGACGAGATTGCGTCCTCAGGAAGCTATCTGGGTCATGCGGAACGAGCGGGTACGGAATTTTCGTCAGTTTTTCGACGCAGTTGTCGATATAGCCGGTCATCATTTCTTGTGGTCTTGTAGGGACTGGACGGTCCTTCAATAAACGATTTCCGCGGCGCTGCCCGCGAAGGTGTTGCGCAGCTCGGCGAGCAGTTCGTCGCTCGGCCGCACACGCCATGCGTCCCCGAGGCGCAACTCGCCTTGCGCCCGCTCGTTGCTGTAGACGATCTGTACCGCGAGTCCGTTCCGAATCGGCGCGTGCGCACGCTGACGCCCATTCTCGGCACCGCGCCCATTGCGCGCCGCTCCGTTCACGGGCGCAGCGCTCGCCGCCTCGGGCTCCTGAGCGGGCGCGCAGTAGAGCTCGAGGACACGCTTGAGCGCCGCGGCATCGGCATTGCCGTTCATGCTGATCTTCACGCCTTGCGCATAGCGGTTACGCGCGCGCTCGAGGTCCATCACCGAATCGGCCGTGAAGCGAATGCCCCCCGTGAATGCGTCGTTGCGCGCCTGTCCTTGCACGACGATGAGCTCGTCTTCCTTGAAGAGCGTTCGATTGGCTTCGTACTGCTCGTTGAATACGGTGACCTCGCATTGGCTCGTCGCATCGTCGATGAGCGCGATCAGCATCTTTCCACGCTGCGTCATCTGCGTGCGCAACGAAACGATGATGCCAGCCACGAGCTTGTCGCGCCCCTCTTTCAGATCGGCAACCTTGAGGCGGACGAAGCGTCGCACCTCGTCCTTGTAAGCGTCGAAAAGATGGCCCGAAAGATAGAAGCCGAGCGCGGTCTTTTCCTCTTGCAGCTTGCGCTTTTCGGGCCACGCCGGCTCGTCGACGAGTTCGTGCACGTCCGCCGCCGCGTCTCCCATGTCGAAGAGACCCGCCTGCATCGCGTTGGCGCTCGCCTGATCCGCCGCCTCCATCGCGAGCGGCACCGAGGCGATCAGCTGCGCGCGATTCGGATGGAGCTCGTCGAAGGCCCCCGCGCGAATGAGCGCATCGACGGTGCGGCGATTGACGACGCGCCGGTCGATGCGTGCGCAAAAATCGAAGAGGTCCGTGAACGGGCCCGCCTCGCGCGCGCGCAGGATTTCTTCGATCGCGTTCTGCCCGCTGCCCTTCACGGCGCCGAGGCCGTAGCGGATCGTGCGCGAACGCTTGCCGTCCGCCTCGGCCACAGGCTCGAAGCGATACGCGGACCGGTTGATGTCGGGCGGCAGCACGGCCATGCCGTTGGTCTTGCAGTCCTCGTAAAGGATCTTGACCTTGTCCGTGTCGTCCATCGCCAAGCTCATGTTGGCAGCCATGAACTCGGCCGGGTGGTGCGCTTTCAGCCACGCCGTGTAGTAAGCGAGCAGCGCGTAGGCCGCCGCATGCGACTTGTTGAAGCCGTAGCCCGCGAACTTCTCCATCAAGTCGAAGATTTCGTCGGCC
Source organism: Trinickia symbiotica (assembly GCF_002934455.1). GTDB lineage: Bacteria > Pseudomonadota > Gammaproteobacteria > Burkholderiales > Burkholderiaceae > Trinickia > Trinickia symbiotica. Next base: position 81,169 of record NZ_PTIR01000004.1, read on the forward strand.
TTCTCGGCCGTGAGGCCGTTCTTCGCCGCGCCTTCGCGGAAGAGCTCGCGGTGCTTGGCCATCTCCTCGGGCTTCTTCTTGCCCATCGCCCGGCGCAAGAGATCCGCGCCGCCGAGCGAGTAGCCGCCGATGATCTGGGCCATCTGCATCACCTGCTCCTGATAGACCATGATGCCGTAGGTCTCTTTCAGGACAGGCTCGACGCGCGGATCCGGGTACTCGACGCTCTCGCGCCCGTGCTTACGCGCGCAGAAGCTCGGGATCAGGTCCATCGGTCCCGGACGGTAAAGCGCGACGAGCGCGATGATGTCCTCGAAGCGGTCGGGCTGCGCGTCTTTCAACATCCCCTGCATGCCGCGGCTTTCCAGCTGGAAGACGGCGACCGTGTTGGCCTTCTTCAGGATCGAGAACGCGGCGGGATCGTCGAGCGGCACCTGCGCGAGCGACCAGTCGGCCTTCGAAGGATCGAGGCGGCGAATGTAGCGCTCGGCCCAATCGAGAATCGTGAGCGTCGTCAGCCCGAGAAAGTCGAACTTCACGAGGCCGACCGCTTCGACGTCGTCCTTGTCGTACTGGCTCACGACGCCGCCATCATCGCCTTGCGTGTAGAGCGGGCAGAAGTCGGTCAGCTTGCCAGGCGCGATCAACACGCCGCCCGCGTGCATGCCGACGTTGCGCGTCAAGCCCTCGACTCGCTGCGCGAGATCGAGCAACTGCCGCACTTCGTCTTCGTTCTCGTAGCGCTCCTTGAGAAGCGGCTCCTCCTCCATCGCGTCGGCGATCGTCACGTGCTTGCCGGGCTTGAACGGGATCAGCTTCGCGACGCCGTCGGTAAAGTTGTAGCCGAGATCGAGCACACGCCCGATATCGCGCACAGCCGCCTTGGCCGCCATCGTGCCGAACGTCGCGATCTGCGAGACGGCGTCCGCGCCGTACTTGCCCTTCACGTACTGGATCACGCGGTCGCGCCCTTCCTGGCAGAAGTCGATGTCGAAGTCGGGCATCGACACGCGCTCCGGGTTCAGGAAGCGCTCGAACAGCAGGTTGTAGCGCAGCGGATCGAGATCCGTGATGCCGAGCGCGTACGCGACGAGCGAGCCGGCGCCCGAGCCGCGGCCCGGCCCCACGGGCACGCCGTTGTTCTTCGCCCAGTTGATGAAGTCGGCCACGATCAGGAAGTAGCCGGGAAAGCCCATCTTGATGATCGTGCCGCACTCGAACTCGAGACGGTTGTAGTACTTTTCACGCTCGGCATCGCGCTCGGCCTTGTCCGGATAGAGCTCGACCAGACGCTGCTCGAGACCTTCCTTCGAAAGCTGCACGAGGTAATCGTCGAGCGACAGGCCGTCGGGCGTCGGAAAAAGCGGCAGCTTCGGCTTGCCGAGCTCGAGCGTCAGGTTGCAGCGTTTCGCGATTTCGACCGTGTTCGCGACGGCGGACGGTATGTCGGCAAAAAGCGCAGCCATCTCGTCTTGCGTGGCGAAACGCTGCTCGGTCGAAAAGCGCTTCTGCCGACGCGGATTCGCGAGGATGTCCCCCTCGGAAATGCAGACGCGCGCCTCGTGCGCGGTGAAGTCGTCGACCGTCATGAACTGCACCGGATGCGTGGCGACGACGGGCAGCTCGAGCGCCGCCGCGAGCGCGACGGCCTCCTGCACGTACGCTTCGCCGCCCGGCTGCCCGCAGCGTTGCAGCTCGATGTAAAACGCGTTCGGAAAACGCTCGGCCCAGCGTATCGCGTGACGCTTGGCGCTTTCCTTGTTGCCCGCCGCGAGCGCGAGGCCGATATCGCCTTGCTGCGCCCCCGAGAGCGCGATGAGTCCCTCCGCGAGCGGCCCGTCGAGCCATTGCGCGTCGATCTCGGAGCGGCCGCGGTATTGATTCGTGAGCCAGGCCTTCGTCAGCAGCTCACAGAGATTGAGGTAGCCGCGACGGTCCTTGACGAGCAGCAAAAGACGCGACGGCTTGTCGCGATCGTCAGGGTTCGCCACCCAGATGTCGCATCCGGCAATCGGCTTTACGCCCTTGCCGCGGGCCTCTTTGTAAAAGCGCACGAGGCCGAACGCATTCGCGAGGTCGGTCAACGCGAGCGCGCCCTGGCCGTCGTCGGCCGCGGCCTTGACGACATCGTCGAGGCGCACCATGCCGTCGGCGATCGAGAATTCGGAGTGGATGCGAAGATGGACGAAGCGGGGATCTGGCATGGGCGGTATTGTACATCCCGGGCCAGCAGCAGCTGCCGGGCCGCCCGGGCCATTTGCGGGATAATACGGGTTTCGCCCGCACCATCAACATGAGCATCGTCAATCTCGCCGCCTACCGGTTCGTCGCGCTCGATGCGATCCGCGCATGGCGCCCTCTCGTCGCCGAGCGCTGCGCCGCGCTCGCGTTGCGCGGCACGATCCTGCTCGCGCCCGAAGGCATCAACCTCTTCGTCGCCGGCAGCCGCGAGGCCGCCGACGCATTCATCGACTACCTCCGCCACGATCCGCTCTTCGAAGGCAAATTCGCGGCGCTGCAGTTCAAGGAAAGCCTGTCGCCGACGCAGCCGTTTCGGCGAATGCTCGTCAAGCTGAAGCGCGAAATCATCACGATGAAAAAGCCGGCGATCCGGCCTGAGCTCGGCCGCGCGCCGTCCGTCGACGCCCCCACGCTGAAGCGCTGGCTCGACAGCGGCCGCGACGATGCGGGGCGCCCCGTCGTCATGCTCGATACGCGCAATGCGTTCGAAGTCGATGTCGGCACGTTCCGGGACGCCGTCGACTATCGGATTACGAAATTCAGCGAGTTTCCGCAGGCGATCGAGGCGCACCGCGCCGAGCTCGCCGGTAAAACCATCGTGTCGTTCTGCACGGGCGGGATCCGCTGCGAAAAGGCCGCGATCCACATGAAGGAGGTCGGCCTCGACCATGTGTATCAGCTCGAGGGCGGCATCCTGAAGTACTTCGAAGAAGTCGGCGGCGCTCACTATCAGGGCGAATGCTTCGTCTTCGACTACCGCACGGCGCTCAACCCGCGACTCGAGCCCACCGAGACGCTGCAGTGCTTCGGCTGCCGCGCTGTGGTCACGCCCGACGCGCAGCGCTCGCCGCTCTATATGCCAGGCAAGACATGTCCCGCGTGTCACCCGGACCGGGAGCGCGCGCAGGCCGCGTAAAGATGGCCGCGACGCCCGCCAACGCTCGCCAGGCAGAGCTTTCATGCGCTGACAGGCGGCCATCAGTGCACGCGTTTGCCGCCCCCGCGGAACCCGGTCCATGAGCGCCCCCTACCGCGGCCGCTTCGCCCCTTCGCCGACGGGCCCTTTGCACTTTGGCTCGCTCGTCGGCGCGTTGGCAAGCTACCTGGATGCACGCGCACATGGCGGTACTTGGCTCGTTCGGATCGAAGATATCGACGGACCGCGCACGGTGCCCGGCGCCGACGAACGGATCCTCACCACGCTCGAGCGCTTCGGCATGCACCCCGACGAGCCCCCCGTCTGGCAAAGCGGGCGCACCGCGCTATACCAAGACGCGTTCGAGCGCCTCGAGGCGGCCGGTGTCGTCTATCCGTGCGGCTGCACGCGCAAGGAAATCGCCGACTCGCTCGCCAATGCGCACGCGCGCCATACGACGCTCGCCTACCCCGGCACGTGCCGCCAAGGCCTCAGCGGCAAGCCCGCGCGCGCCTGGCGCGTGCGCGTGCCCGACGGCGCCGATGCGATCGTCACGTTCAGCGACAGATGGCAGGGCCCGCGCACGCAAAACCTTGCCACCGAGGTCGGCGACTTCGTCCTCAAGCGCGCCGACGGCCACTGGGCCTATCAGCTCGCGGTGGTCGTCGACGATGCCGACCAAGGCATCACGGATGCTGTACGCGGCGCCGATCTCATCGATTCGACAGCGCGTCAAATCTACCTGCAGCGATGCCTCGGCCTGCCGACGCCCGCTTATTTGCACGTGCCCGTCGTCGTGGACGCGCATGGCGAGAAGCTCAGCAAGCAGACGGGCGCGGCCGAGCTCGACGCGAGCCGGCCGCTGCCCGCGCTGCAAGCGGCCGCGCGCCATCTCGGGCTGGCCGCGACGGCCGTCGCATCGAGCGTGACACTGGAGACGTTCTACGCCGAGGCCACCGCCGCCTGGTCGGCGCGTTTCAGCCGTTGCGGAAGATGAAGCTGTAAGCGGAAAGCGCCGGCGCGCCGCCGAGATGAGCGTAGAGCACGTTCGAACCGGCCGGGAATTCGCCGAGACGGACCTTGTCGATCATGCCGTGCATCGACTTCCCTTCGTAGACGGGATCGGTCAGCATGCCCTCGAGCCGCGCGGTGAGCCGGATCGCCTCGAGCGTTCCGTCGTTCGGCAGCCCATATTCGGGGCCGCCGTAGCGCGTGTCGAGCACGACGTCTTGATCGACGATCGGGCGCCCCAGATCGACGAGCTCGCCCGTATGCTTCGCGATGCGCAGAATCTGCGCGCGCGTGGCGTCGGGCTTTGCCGATGCGTCGATACCGATGACCCGGTCCGCGCGGCCGTCCGCCGCAAAGCCGACGATCATCCCCGCCTGCGTGCTGCCCGTCACCGAGCAGACGACGATGTAATCGAACTTGACGCCAAGCTCGGCCTCCTGCTGTCGCACTTCCTCGGCGAATCCGACGAAGCCGAGACCGCCGAGCCGGTGTTCGGAGCAACCGGCCGGAATCGCATACGGTTTGCCGCCAGCCTCGCGCACGCTCGCGAGTGCGTCCTCCCAGCTCTTGCGAATGCCGATATCGAACCCGTCCGGCACGAGACGCACGTCGGCGCCCATGATGCGCGACAGCTCGATGTTGCCGACACGGTCGTAGACGGCATCGGAATAGTTGACCCAATTTTCCTGGACGAGCACACATTTCATGCCCAGATGCGCCGCGACGGCCGCCACCTGACGGGTCTGGTTCGATTGGATCCCCCCGATCGAGACGAGCGTGTCGCAACCTTGCTCGAGCGCATCGGGCACGAGGTATTCGAGCTTGCGCGTCTTGTTGCCGCCGAACGCGAGGCCGCTGTTGCAGTCCTCGCGCTTAGCCCAGAGATTGACCTTGCCGCCGAGGTGCGCCGAGAGGCGCTTGAGCGGCTGAATCGGCGTCGGGCCGAACGTCAGGGGATAGCGGGAAAACCGTTGCAGATTCATGGCGAGGCTCCAATCGTCGATGTGAGAAAGCGGCGCGACGGCGGCCGCTCGATCGAAGCGGATCCCGTGTCGTGCGACGAGAAAATGATAGGGAACCTTTGAAGAAATGAGGTTGCGAAATAATCGGTCGTGGCGTACGTTTGCTGACGAATGCAGCCTCGTTGCGTAACGAAATTTACCCTGACCATCCATGTGCGCAACAAAATTACGTCATCGTCCCGCCACGGCCCAAGAGTCGGCGCCGATGTCGCCCGTTCAACTGGATCGCATCGATCGCGCGATCCTCAAGCATTTGCAGCACGACGCCTCCATCTCCAACGTCGCCCTGGCCGCGAAGGTGAAATTGAGCCCGCCCGCGTGCCTGCGGCGCGTGGAGCGATTGAAGGAGTCAGGTCTGATACGCGGAGTGGTCGCGCTGCTGGAGCCCAAGGCGATCGGGGCGGGCATGCTCGTGGTGATCGGCATCGTGCTCGATCGGTCGACACCGGAAACTTTCGCCGAATTCGAGAAGGCCGCCCGCAACATCTCCGGCTGCATGGAGTGCCATGTGGTGACGGGCGAGTTCGACTACTTCATGCTCGTGCGCACGCGCGACAGCGACAGCTTCAATCGGCTGCACGCCGAGCAATTGCTCTATCTGCCCGGCGTGCGGCAGATACGGAGCTTCATGGTGCTGAAAGAGATCTTGTCGACGACGGAATTTCCGCTCTGACGCGGCCGAGGGGTGCCGCTCGACTCAAGACGACGTATTGCGGCGGGGCATGCCGAAGCCGCCGAGCAGCGCGGCGAGCGGCTGTTTCTGTGCCGACTTGCTCACCGGCTCGGGCTTCTTCGGCTCCTCGCCCTTGCTCGCCGACGGCGACGGCTCGTACGGCTTGTAGAAGAAGTCGTCGACGGGCGCGTGCCGGTGCGCCGGGCGCTCATAGGCGGGCGCACCGCGGCGGCGCCCGGAACGCTCGTCGCGCTCGCGGCGGCCATGCTCGTCGCGGTGATGCCGGACGGGCGAGTCCACCTGCAGCGGCCGGATCTCGAGCGGGCGCTTGATCAGCTTTTCGATATCGGCCAGTTGTTTGCGCTCGTTCGGGCTGCAAAGCGAAAGCGCGTCGCCCGATGCGCCGGCACGGCCCGTGCGGCCGATCCGGTGCACATAGTCTTCGGCGTTGAACGGCAAGTCGAAGTTGATGACGGCCGGCAACTCGACGATGTCGAGGCCGCGTGCGGCGACGTCGGTGGCGACGAGCGCCTCGATTTCGCCGCGCTTGAACGCGTCGAGCGCCTGCATCCGCTCGAGTTGCGACTTATCGCCATGAATCGCCGACGCCACGACTCCGTCACGCTCGAGTTGGCGCGCAAGGCGCCCTGCGCCAATCTTGCTGTTGCAAAAGACGATGACCTGCTTCAGGCCGCGCTCGCGAATCAACTGGACGACGGCGCCCTGCTTGTCGCCCTCGGCAACCTCAAAGACGATTTGCGTGACGTTGGCCGCCGTCGAGTTGCTGCGCGCCACCTCGATCGTCTGCGGGTTGCGCAGATAAGTCGCGGCGAGCTTCTTGATCTCGGGCGAGAAAGTCGCCGAAAAGAGCAGCGTTTGGCGCTCCTTCGGCAGCAGGTTGAGGATGCGCTGCAAGTCCGGAAGGAAGCCCATGTCGAGCATGCGATCCGCCTCGTCGAGCACGAGCATCTGAACCTGACCGAGATTCGTCGTCTTCTGCTGGACATGATCGAGCAGGCGTCCAGGCGTCGCGATCAGAATTTCGACGCCACGCCGCAGCTCCGCTTCTTGCGGTCCCATGTCGACGCCGCCGAAAACCACGGCGCTGCGCAGCGCCGTGTGCTTCGCGTACGCCTCGACGTTCGCGGCCACCTGGTCGGCCAGCTCGCGCGTCGGCGTGAGGATCAGCGCGCGCACGGGATGGCGCGCGGGCGAAGCGCTCGTGCTCGCGAGCGGCAAGAGCCGCTGAATGATCGGCAGCGAAAAGCTGGCCGTCTTGCCGGTGCCGGTCTGCGCGGCGCCCATGACGTCGCGGCCCGAAAGCACGACCGGGATCGCCTGCGCCTGGATTGGCGTCGGCGTCGTATAGCCTTGCTCGGCAATGGCCTTCAGGATGTCAGGGCCGAGGCCGAATTGGTCGAAATTGGCGATGGTCGTAGGGGCTGACTGGGGCTTCGCAGCGGGATCGGACATAGTGGCGTTCGCTAAAAATGCGCCGTCGACGGCGCCGCGTCGTTCGCGCGCGGCCGTGAGCCGACGGAGGCGGCCAGCCTTGCGCGGCAGGGCAAGCTCGCGGTTGTCGCCAGCGAGGACCGCCCCTGACGCCGTGCGCTTGCGCACGCGCGCATCGCCGCACCGCAAAGCGTCATGTGACGCCGAGTGCGAGCGGCCGGCTCGGGCCAGTGGCGGAAGTCGACGAAACGCGCCACCGGAAAGGCCGGTATTGTAGCACCGCGCTGTTGCACGGACTGTGACAGTTCCTGGCCCACCCGTGCTGGCGCGACGACGCGCTACCGGGACGCGTCGGCGCTGCGGGCAGCCGACACCGGCCGCACCGCCGCCGCGGCCGCCTTCGCTCGCCGCCTCGCTTCGTCGATGTCGGCCCCCGTCGCGACCGCCACGCCCATGCGGCGCTTCTTGAAGCTCTCGGGCTTGCCGAAGAGCCGCAAGTCAGCGCCGGGCACGGCGAGCGCCTCGCGCACGCCCTCGAACGCGATGCCGGACTCCTCCAGCCCGCCGTAGATCACGGCGGAAGCACCTGGCGCGGCGAGCGACGGATCGACGGGCAAGCCGAGAATGGCACGCGCGTGCAGCTCGAACTGCGACAGGCGCTGCGAGCGAAGCGTCACGAGCCCCGTGTCGTGCGGACGCGGGCTCACTTCCGAGAACCAGACCTCGTCGCCGCGCACGAACAGCTCGACGCCGAACACGCCGCGGCCGCCCAACGCCTCCGTGACCTTGCGCGCGATCTCGCGCGAGCGCGCGAACGCGATGGCCGACATCGGCTGCGGCTGCCACGACTCGACGTAATCGCCGGCCACCTGCAAGTGGCCGATCGGCTCGCAAAAGTACGTATCGATGCTACCGGTCGTCGGCTCCACGGCGCGCACCGTCAGCTGCGTGATCTCGTAATCGAACTGGACGAAGCCTTCGACGATGATGCGGCCCACATTGACGCGCGCCCCGGCCGTGGCGTACTGCCACGCCGCATCGATATCGGCCGAGCTCTTCAACACCGATTGGCCCTTGCCCGACGACGACATCACGGGCTTGACGACGCACGGGTAGCCGATCCGATCGATGGCCGCCTTCAGCTCGTCGAGCGAATCCGCGAACGCGTAGGGCGACGTCGGCAAACCGAGCGTTTCCGCCGCGAGGCGCCGGATGCCCTCGCGATTCATCGTCAGTTGTGTCGCGCGCGCGGTCGGGATGACTTCGGCGAGCCCCGCCGATTCGATTTCGGCGAGCGCATCCGTCGCGATCGCTTCGATCTCGGGCACGATGAGGTGCGGCTTCTCTGCGCGCACGAGTTCGGCCAGGGCGGCCGCGTCCGTCATGTCGATCACGTGCGAACGATGCGCGACCTGATGGCCCGGCGCATTCGGATAACGATCGACGGCAATCGTTTCAACGCCAAGCCGCTGCAGCGCGATGATGACTTCCTTGCCGAGCTCGCCCGCGCCAAGCAGCATGACGCGCGTGGCGGAGGCGGAAAGCGGCGTACCGATTCGTTGACCGATCTGCATGACGAATATCCGTTCGAGAAGAGAAGCTCGATGAAGCCGCGATGCTAGCATGCGGCGCCGCGCGTTTCATCGCGTTGCCTGGGATGCCATTTGCGCCGCGCGCAACCTGCTGCCCGCGCTCGCTTACGCCTCGCGGGCCGAGTACGCTACCCTTACGCCTTTCGAGCGATAGAAGAAGAGGAACGAACCCATGTCGAATCCGTCGATCGCGCGGCGGCGCGCAGCTTCGCGCGTCCGTCCGGCGCGGCGCCGCGCCGGCGCGCTGGCTGCCGCGCCGCTCGTCGCGGTGTGCGCGATGCTCGCGGCCTGCGCGCTGCCGACGCATCCCGAGTCGGCAGCGCCGCCGAGCGACCCGTTCAATCCCGCGGCCACGCAGCTGCTCGACGACACCTCGTGGACGCTCGCGAGCTGGCAGACGGCCGGCGGTGCGACGCGCGAGATCGCCGGCGCCGAGGGCGCCGAGGGCGCGAAGGACGCGACGGGCGCCGACCGGGAAGCCGCCCCGACCCTCGTGTTGTCGACGGCGACCGGCCAGCGGCGTGCAAGTGGCTTCGCAGGCTGCAACCGCTTCAGCGGGCCCTATGCCCTCAAAAGCGGCGCGCTCACGTTGGGGCCGCTCGCCACGACGCGGATGGCCTGCTCCGGATCGCGCGGCGAGCTCGAACACGCCTACCTCGACGCGCTCGCCCATATCGCGAAAACAGGCGTGCAATGGCGTGCGCCGCTTCGGCTCGAACTGGTCACGCAAGACGGCGCCATCCTGCGTTTTGACGCCGCGAGCCGGTAGGCGCCATGCGATGCGCGCAACATCGAAGCCGCACGACGTCCCGAAAGGTTAAACTCGCCGCGTTGCGCGAAGCGCCGCCCTCTGCCTTTCTTTCCCACTAGCATGCATACGGTTGTTTCCGGCTGGTTCGGCGTCTCCGCCGTCTGGTTCGTTCCTCTCGCGTGGCGCCTCGCGAAGGCGCTCCTGCCTGGCGGCAGCGGCCTCGGCGGTCCTGGGACGATCCGCCTTTGGTTCGGATTCGCTTGCGCGCTTGCGGCGAGCAGCACGCTCGAGGCCGCGCTCGCGCCTGCCTCCGGCAGTGTGCTTGGCCACGCATTCGTCGCCGCCGCGGACCACGCGTTCGGCGCGGCCGGCCGCCTCGTCGCTTCGGTCGGCGCGCTCCCGCTCTTGATCGCCGGCCTGCCGTGGCTGATCGGATTCAGCTGGCGTCATGCACTCGGCGCCGCCGACCGCGCGCTCGGGCTCGGACTCGATTTCGCCTCGTCGCGCGATCAGGCCGCAAACGTCGCGACGCGATCGAGCACCCGGCACGAGCGAGTCGCCGCGCGCGCAGGGGACGCGCACCCGAGCACCACCGGAACGGCGCGCGTCGCGACGGGCAGCATATCGGCCGTCAATACGGTGAATACGATGGCGCCGAAATCGGGGGGACGCTACGCTCGCCCCACCGTCTGGCAACCGCCGTCGGTATCGCGCGGGGCCTCGGGCGTCGCAACGATGAAAACTCAGGGCGGTCAACGCGCGGACAATTCGATCATCGGTACGCGCCACCAAACGGAACCTCGCCGGCCGGCGTCGCCGCAGCAGTCCGCCGCGCGCTCGAGCGCCGCACGGCCCGCTCCGCCCGCCGCAGCGCCTGAAACGACGCGTGCGACTGGCGCGCCGCACCACCGCCCCACGCAGCACCCCCAGACCGCCCGGTCGTTCGCGGGAACCCCTGCGGCACCGCCCCCGCGACCGTACGCAACGACGCGCCGGGCAACCGTTTCGCCGGCCGCGGAGAGCGAGCGCCCCCAGCCGGAACCGGATCGACCAGGCAGCGCTCTTCCGGCGCAAAGCGTCGAAGAAACATTGCGTGCTATCGAAGCAAACACAGCTCAGTGGACCGCGCTTGCGGGGATCGGCCTTGCGCGCCGCGGTGCGTCGGCGCCATCGATGGGGAGCAGCAACAGCACGGCTGACGAGCAGCCGACCGTGAGCGGTGAGCTGGAAACGGTTTTCTCCCTCTCGCCGCACCGACACTCGCCGTCGTCGCCCGCGGAGCCGGAACCCCCGGCGCCAGCCGCCTCGCCTGTGGGAGTGCGACTGCCCGAGCCAACCGCGCCGGCTACGGAAGTGCGCTCCGCCGAGCCAGCCAGCTGGTCGATGCCGGTGCAATCCTCAGAACGGGCCGCTTCGTCCGCGGGAGAACAATCCCCCGAGCCAACCGATTCGCCGACGGAAGTGCCGCCCTCCGAGCCAACGGACCGACCGACGCGCGTGCCATCCTCCGATTCAGCCGCTTGGCCTGCGCAAGAACCCTCCCCCGAGCCACCCGATTGGCCTGAGCAAACGCGATTCTCAGAGCCCATTCCGTCGCCCGTGGAGCCGCAACCGTCCGAGCCGGCCGCCCTGCCCCCGCCTGTCGAACCGCCAGTGGAGCAACCGATCGGGCGCCAACTGTCCACTTTCCAGGCCGTGGACCCGTGGGACGATCCGCCGCCTGCCGAGCCGACCGCATTTGTCCCGCCACAGCCCCCAGCCGGCGCAAACGACGCGGATGCGCCGGGCGTGGCCGCATCCCCCGAATCGCCCCCCGCGCCGATCCGCGGCCATGCCGCGGCGGAGTTCGCGTTTCATGCGCCGGCGGCCGCTGCCGTCGAGCTGCCGTCGATCGACCTGCTCGTGCAGGCGTCGTCCGATGCCGAACCGATCCCGGCCGAGCAACTGACGCAAACGGGCCAGCTGATCGAGCAGCGCCTGCAGGAATTCAAGGTGCCCGTGACGGTGGTCGGCGCGTCGGCCGGCCCCGTCATCACCCGCTTCGAGGTCGAGCCCGCGCTCGGCGTTCGAGGCAGCCAGATCGTCGGCCTCATGAAGGACCTTTCGCGCGGCCTCGGCCTCACGTCGATCCGCGTCGTCGAAACGATTCCGGGCAAGACGTGCATGGGGCTCGAGTTGCCGAACGCCAAACGTCAGACGATCCGGCTTTCGGAGATCCTCGCGGCGGACGCCTACCGCCATTCCCCATCGAACCTCACGATCGCGATGGGCAAGGACATCACCGGGCAGCCTGTGGTGACCGATCTCGCCAAAGCGCCGCACATGCTCGTGGCGGGCACGACCGGCTCGGGCAAGTCCGTGGCCATCAACGCGATGATCCTGTCCCTGCTCTTCAAAGCGACGCCCGAGGACGTGCGCCTCATCATGATCGATCCAAAGATGCTCGAGCTCTCCGTCTACGAGGGCATCCCGCATCTGCTCGCGCCCGTCGTCACCGACATGAAGCTTGCCGCGAACGCGCTGAACTGGTGCGTGGGCGAGATGGAGAAGCGCTATCGCCTGATGTCGGCTGTCGGCGTGCGCAATCTTGCCGGATTCAACCAGAAAATCCGCGACGCCGAGGCCGCGGAAAAGAAGCTGACGAACCCGTTTTCACTGACGCCCGATGCACCGGAGCCGCTTTCGACGCTACCGCTCATCGTCGTCGTCATCGACGAGCTGGCGGACCTGATGATGGTCGCCGGCAAGAAGATCGAAGAGCTCATCGCGCGGCTCGCGCAAAAAGCGCGCGCCGCCGGCATCCATCTGATCCTCGCGACGCAGCGCCCGTCCGTCGATGTGATCACGGGGCTCATCAAGGCCAACATTCCGACACGCGTCGCGTTCCAGGTTTCATCGAAGATCGACTCGCGCACGATTCTCGATCAGATGGGCGCCGAATCGCTGCTCGGGCAGGGCGACATGCTGTTCCTGCCCCCCGGCACCGGCTACCCGCAGCGCGTGCACGGTGCGTTCGTCGCCGACGAGGAAGTGCATCGGATCGTCGAGCACTTGAAGCAATTCGGCGAGCCGCAGTATGAGGAAGGGATTCTGGATGGCCCCGCCGCCGAAGGCGCGGCACAGGATCTCTTCGGCGACGCACCCGATGCCGAGGCCGATCCGCTTTACGACGAGGCGGTGGCGTTCGTCGTGCGCACGCGCCGCGCCTCGATCTCGGCCGTCCAGCGGCAGCTGCGTATCGGTTATAACCGCGCCGCGCGACTCGTCGAGCAAATGGAAGCGGCGGGACTCGTTTCGTCGATGAGCGTCAACGGCAGCCGTGAAGTCCTCGCCCCGCCCGGCCCCGATCAATAGCCATAGCATAGTCAAGGTAAAACGTGCTCGGCGATTGCAAGAAGTAGCGAGTCCTTTCGTGCGCCGCACCGGCGAATCGGCGCCTTACTCGGGCGAGCAAGCACTGGAGGAGCGGCGCCAGCACGCCCCGGCATAGCCATTGCTTCGTTGGGGATACATTGTCCGAACCGCTGTCATCCCCTGCCGCCCCGCCCCCCGTGAGGCGGTAGATTCGAGCCCACGTGCTTGCTCTGACGCGTGGGCTCTCTTTGTATCCGCGCCCGCATCTTTACCGCCCCGAGCCGCCCCGGCGTCACGACGCGGGCACAAACTTGAAGTCGACAGGCGAACCGATATCGAGCCGGATCGGATTCGGGCCGAGACGCCCCGTCTCGGGATCGCGGCTGAAAACGTAAGCCGTATCGCTATCCTGATTACCCACGATGAGCCACCGTCCGGTCGGATCGATCGAGAACTCGCGCGGCGTGCGGCCGAGCGTCGATTGGCGCCCGACGAGCCGCAAAAGACCGTCGTCGGGATCGACCGCGAAAATGACGATCTCGTTGGCGTCGCCGCGATTGGTCGCATAGAGAAACCGGCCGTCGGGCGACAAATGGATCGCGCCGGCTCCGACTTTCCCCGTGAAGCCGGGCTCCGCAAGCTTCAGCACCTGCAGCGAGCGCAACGTGCCGTTCGAGTACTGCAAAGCCGTCACCGTGCCGGCAAGCTCGCTCGTCAGATAGGCGTATTGCCCTTTCGCGTCGAAAACGAGATGGCGCGGTCCGGACCCATAGGGCATCTGCACATAGCGCTGCTCGGTCGGGCTCACGATCGCGCCCTGCCCCGCATTCGGCGTATAGCGATAGACGAACAGCTTGTCGAGGCCGAGATCCTGAGCGAACAGATAGCGGCCATCGGGCGAGAAGACCGTCGAATGGACGTGCGCGCTGTCCTGCCTGCCTTTGACAGGCCCGCTCCCCTCGTGATGAACGACGAGTGCCGCCGTGCCGACACGTCCGTCGGCTTCGAGCGGAAAGACCGCGAAGCTGCCGCCGGGATCGGCCGCGACCGAGTAGTTTGCCGCGAAGAGGTATTTGCCATCGGGCGAGATGCTTAGATAGCAGGGATCGTTCCCCTCGGACGACACGTGATCGAGGAGCGTCAGACGACCGCTTGCGGCATCGAAAGCCATGGCGGTAATGCCGCCGCGAACGCTAGCGGGGCCGTTGTCGCCGGGCAATTCGTTGACGGCATAGACATAGCGGTTGTCGCGGCTCGGCACGAGATACGACGGATTGACGGTTCGCAGCACAGACAACGGGCTTGCGCGGCCCGAGCGAGTGTCGAAGCGATAGACATAGATGCCCTCGCTCTTGCCCGGCGCGGTGTACGTGCCGATCAGCAGATCGTAGTCGCCGCCGGCCGTTCCAGTTGTTTGAGCCATGGCTGTGCCCGATGTCAATGAAGCGCTCAGCAAGATTAAAGCGGCCAACCAAGCAGCCATCGCCGCGCAGTTTTTGCGGCTGGGCGCCGGTGGCAGCGAGGTGGCACGCAAATCGCTGTGCCGCGGCAAAATGGTCGTACGCACGAAAAGCCCTCTCGATTCGCCACGAGCGAGGAACCGCCATGAACATTTCCATCAGCCTCGGACCGCTTGCCGCACTGATCGCCGGCATCTTGATTCTGGCCGTGCCGCGCCTGCTCAATTACATCGTTGCGCTGTACCTCATCATCATCGGCATTCTGGGTCTCGTGGGCCCCGGCGCGGAGCACCTCAGGCTCTGACGATGGCCATGCGCTCAACCGTGCCTCAGCTGCTCGAGGCGGAGCTTGCCCTGCAGCGACAGTCCGCCGACCTCATAATGTCCACCACCGTCGCGGTGCTGCTTGAAGCACGCGCGCTCGATGAGAAACGCGGCAGCAGTATCCATACCGTTGCGCGTCAGGCCGAGCAGTCTGGAATCGAGGGCAAGCAAGGCGTTGTCGTCGAGCTTGCTTGCGGCGGAAAGAATGGTGATGCAATCGACTTTGGACGGGTGCTGCATGGCGTCAATCCTCTCGATGAATGAACGTCACATAAGCGTTGAGGGCCAAAGATGCGTCGCGTGCGAGACTGGTTGGTTGGCGCAGCGGAATGTTTTCCGTTCTTGTAGTCGTAGCGCATTGGGTGCTCGACTTCGTGCGGCGCGCGGCCCGGATCCCCGAGGCACGATTGTAGCCAGTGACATCGAATCATGACAACGTCGAATCGTTCTGAAATCGTTAACATGCCTGCTCGAATAGAAGACTATGCCCTCGTCGGGGACGGCCACACGGCCGCGCTGATTTCCCGCGAGGGGTCCGTCGATTGGCTGTGCTGGCCCCGCTTTGATTCAGGGGCCTGCTTCGCCGCACTGCTCGGCACAGAGGAGCACGGCTGCTGGCGCCTCGCGCCGGCGGCCGCCGCGTCGAAAATCACGCGTCGCTACCGCGACGGCACGCTGGTGCTCGAGACCGATTACGAGCTGCCGGAAGGCGCGGTGACGGTCATCGATTTCATGCCGCCCGGCAACGGCTGGTCCGAGCTCGTGCGCATGGTCGTCGGACGGCGCGGCACCGTGCCGATGCACATGGCGCTGACGCTGCGCTTCGACTACGGCTTCTCAGTGCCATGGGTCACGCGGCTTTCGCACGGCAAGGGGATCAAGGCGACCGTCGGGCCGGATACTGTCGTGCTGCGCACGGACGTCGAGCTGCGCGGCGCCAACATGCACACGGAAGCGGACTTCGTCGTCTCGGAGGGTGAGCAGGTGCCGTTCACGCTCGCCTACTCGTCTTCGCATCAGCACGTGCCACCCGCCGACGATCCGTTCTCGGCGCTCGCACGCACGGAGACGCATTGGCGCGAATGGTCCGCGCGCTGCAAAGTCACGGGCCGCTATGCGGCACCGATCCTGCGCTCTCTGATCACCCTCAGAGCGCTCGCCTACACCCCGACGGGCGGCATCGTCGCGGCGCCCACGACGTCGCTGCCCGAGCTTATCGGCGGCAAGCGAAACTGGGACTATCGCTATTGCTGGCTGCGCGATGCGACGATCACCCTGCTCGCGCTGATGCGCTGCGGGTATTACGACGAAGCGCGGGCGTGGCGCGGATGGCTCGGGCGTGTACTGGCCGGCTCTCCCGCACAGGTGCAGATCATGTACGGGCTCGCCGGCGAGCGGCGGCTCCACGAGATGGAGATCGACTGGTTGCCGGGCTATGAGGGGTCGAAGCCGGTGCGCATCGGCAACAACGCCGTCGGCCAGCTTCAGATCGACGTCTACGGCGAAGTCATGAACGCGCTGCATCTCGCGCGCGTCGGCGGCCTCCATACCGAAGAAACCGTCTGGGCGGTGCAATGCGCGATGCTCGACCACCTCGAGAAAATCTGGCGCGATCCGGACGAAGGTCTCTGGGAGGTACGCAGCGGACGCCGCCAGTTCACGTTCTCGAAGGTGATGGCCTGGGTGGCATTCGACCGCGCGATCCGCTCCGCCGAATCGTTCAAGCTGCACGGACCCGTCGAACGCTGGCGCGAATTGCGCGCGCAAATACACGCCGACGTCTGCCGCTCGGGATGGAACGAAAAAGTAGGCGCATTCACGCAGTCATACGGCAGCGACGACCTCGACGCGAGCCTGCTGCTCGTGCCCCTCATGGGATTTTTACCGCCGGACGATCCGCGCGTCGCCTCGACCGTGCACGCGATCGAGCGGGAGTTGATGCGTGACGGATTCGTGCTGCGTTACCACACGGCCGACGTCGACGACGGCCTGCCTCCCGGCGAAGGCACATTCCTGGCCTGCAGCTTCTGGATGGTCGACAATCTCGCGCTGCAGGGTCGGCTCGACGAAGCGCACGCGATGTACGAGCGGCTGGCCGGCCTCGCCAACGACGTCGGGCTGCTGTCCGAGGAATATGACCCGCGCGACAAACGCTTCACGGGAAATTTCCCGCAAGCCTTTTCGCATGTCGCACTCATTCATACCGGGCTCAATCTAATGCGCCATGAACAGGAAATGACGCATGTGACGGGGCACCCGAAAGAGTGATCGGAAGCCGCTACGCATGCCGCGCCAGAACCTGCTATAGCCGGCGGGTGCGGCCGCTTTGCACTGTAATCGTGCAGCCGTTGCGCCATTCCGGGCATGGCTGCATTCTTTCGTTTCGCTTGCGCTCATACTGACGGATTATTGACACCCGCCGGCACGTTTCTGGCTGCTATAAATGCGGGAAACATTTCCTGCACAGTGCAAGTTGCTGCGTTGCAACCGGTCATGTTTGTCCTTTATCATCGAATAAGTCAGTTTCACCCGCGCGAATCGATTTCGGCATAGCATGCCGCGACGCCGGCGCCTCAAGTGCTTCGCCCCAGATGTGGGAGCCCTCCATCATGCTTTACCAGCTTTACGAGTTTCAGCGCGCGCTCTTGAATCCCCTCACGGCGTGGGCGCAAGCCGCCTCGAGGTCGTTCGCCAATCCCGCGAGTCCATTCGCTTACGTGCCCGGCGCGTCGCGCTACTCGGCTGCGTACGAGTTGCTCTACCGTCTCGGCAAGGATTACGAAAAACCCGAATTCGACCTTCATCAAATCGTCAAAGACGGCCGTAACATTCCGATCGTCGAGCAAACGATCATCGAAAAACCGTTCTGCCGGTTGTTGCGGTTCAAGCGCTATGCGGATGACAGCGAGGCCGTCGCCCAACTGAAGGACGAGCCCGTCGTGCTCGTCGTCGCACCGCTCTCAGGCCATCACGCGACGCTTTTGCGCGATACGGTGCGCACGCTGCTGCAGGACCACAAGGTCTACATCACGGACTGGATCGATGCGCGGATGGTGCCCGTCGAAAACGGCCCCTTCCATCTCGACGATTACGTCGCCTACATTCAGGAATTCATCCGCCACATCGGCGCGAAGGATCTGCACGTGCTCGGCGTTTGTCAGCCGACGGTGCCCGTGCTCGCGGCGATCTCGCTGATGGCGAGCCGCGGCGAAGACACGCCGCGCACGATGACGATGATGGGCGGCCCGGTCGATGCGCGCTGCAGTCCCACGTCGGTCAACAACCTCGCCATGCAACGCTCGTACTCGTGGTTCGAGAACAACGTGATCTACACCGTTCCGCCGAACTATCCTGGCATCGGCCGTCACGTCTATCCGGGCTTCCTGCAGCACGCCGGCTTCGTCGCGATGAACCCGGAACGGCACGCGGCGTCGCACTGGGACTTCTACCAGAGTCTGCTGCGCGGCGACGAGGAAGACGCCGAAGCGCATCGCCGCTTCTATGACGAATACAACGCGGTGCTCGACATGGCCGCCGAGTACTACCTCGACACCATTCGCATCGTGTTCCAGGAGTTCAGGCTCGCCGAGGGCACCTGGGAGATCGAAGGCGAGCTCGTGCGCCCGGCCGACATCAAAAAGACGGCGCTCTTTACGATCGAGGGCGAGCTCGACGATATCTCGGGCACCGGCCAGACGCGCGCCGCGCATCGGCTCTGTACGGGCCTTCCGGAAGACAAGAAGCGCCATTTCACGGCCGAGAAATGCGGCCATTACGGGATTTTCTCAGGACGCCGCTGGCGCACGATCATTTACCCGCAACTGCGCGACTTCATCCTCGAGAACAACCAGGAAACGACGGTCGCTGCCGAGCCTGTCGAGGCTTGAGACGTGTCAACACGCATTCTCGCGTCGGCCGTTGCTGGGGCGGTCGGCGCGAGCATGCAAGCCGCGCGGGCCAGCGTGGTGTGGGTCAGCGCCGCATCAGATAGGCGAGCAGCAGCTCCGTGTTCATGCGGATCATTTCCGCGCGCTCGGCGGGCGTGCTGAAGTCGCGCCCAAGCGTGGCTTGCAACGTGAAGCGGTTCGAGACGATGTAATAGCCGAGCCCCGAAAGCGCCACATAAAAACGCAACGGATCCACGTTCGTGCGGAAGAGGCCGGCCCGTTGGCCACGCTCGAGAATCGACGAAAGCGTGGCGACGATCGGTGAAATCATCTCGCGGATATGCGTCGATTTCTGCATGTAGCGCGCTTCGTGCAAGTTCTCGTTGTTCACGAGCCGCAGCAGATCGGGATGGTCGCGATAGTAGTCCCAGACGAAATGGGCGAGCCGCGTGATCGCCTCCACAGGCGCGAGCCCCGACAGATCGAGCGCCCGTTCCGCCTCCGTGAGTGCGCCGAACGCATGCTCCAGCACCGCCGTGAAGAGCTGCTCCTTGCTGCCGAAATAGTAGTAGAGCATCCGCTCGTTCGTTTCGGCGCGACGCGCGATCTGATCGACGCGGGCCCCGAACAAGCCACCATTCGCGAATTCTTCGGCCGCCGCGAGCAGAATGCGCCGCCGGGTGCCTTCGGGATCTCTTTTGATTTTCAGCTGATTCATGGTGGCCTTTTGCATATTGAGGGCCCCCAGACCTGGCGCTGAACGCCAAGTCCCCCGAAGGGTCTTCCCCCAAAGGGGACTTCCGTGCGGGACGGAATACTGGGGCGGCCCGGCGTTTTCTCGATAGCCGTGTCGTCCGCGTCACGCCGCCGGCCCCTCCTTGGACCTGTACGCCGGTGCGTGCGCTGGACGCGCCATTTACCATTACTCGTCGGAGATACCCCCGTGCCTTTTAAGCGGTCATGCGAAAAGCGCTTCGATTATGGCACATGGCTTGCCGATGGCAACCCGGGAAATCGGCGATAATGCGCACTTTGCCCGCATGTCGCCCACCTTCCGCCCGCTTGGACGGACAAGTGCGCCAAGGCGGCTCGCCGCCAAGCGGGGCCGACCGCCCGGAGCTTCGCCGCTGCTTGGCTGGCGGCAAGCGCCACGGGCTGCGTCATGACGTTTCCGAACGTGACCGATAGAAAGACCCTCGCGGATCGCATCGAAGATCTGCTACCTCAGACCCAGTGCACGAAGTGCGGCTACGACGGTTGCCGTCCCTACGCCGAAGCCGTCGCGAACGGTGCCGCCGGATACAATCAGTGCCCGCCCGGCGGCGCGGAGGGCATTGCGCGGCTCGCCGCGCTGCTCGGCAAGCCCGTGATTGCGCTCAATCCCGCCAACGGGGCGGAGCGTCCGCGCCCGCTCGCCTTCATCGACGAATCGCTTTGCATCGGCTGCACGCTCTGCATGCAGGCGTGCCCGGTCGATGCCATCGTCGGCGCGCCGAAGCTCATGCACACCGCCGTCGCCGAGCTTTGCACGGGCTGCGACCTCTGCGTCGCCCCCTGCCCCGTCGATTGCATCGCGATGATTCCGGTAACGGGCGAGGCAACGGGATGGCAGGCGTGGAGCGACGCTCAGGCGGCGGCCGCGCGCGTCCGGCATGACCGGCGACTTGCTCGTCTCGCTCGCGAACGCGAAGCGGCCGAAGAGCGCGCGGCGGCGCGCCGGGCAGCCTCGGTACCCGCTCCCGCGGCGCCGGAAGCGGACCCGCCGGCCACCGTCGACGATGCCGAGGCGAAAAAGCGGGCCATCATCGAAGCCGCGCTCAAGCGCGCACGCCAGAAGAAGGCCGAGCTCGCCGCTCGAGGTGTGGCGCCGAAGAACGTCACGGGTGTTTCGCCGGCCGTGCAGGCTCAGATCGATGCCGCCGAGGCCCGTCGGCGCCGGCTCGGCCTTGGCGGCGAGCCTGCGGCTACGGACGGCGACGACGCAGCTGAGAACAATACGCGATCCGACACCCGTGGTCCGACAACGAACGACAAACCCCGTTAGCCGCGAATGAACGCCACTAAACGCCGTGCCATCTACGAGGCGCTGCAAAGCCTCAATCCGCATCCGACAACCGAGCTCGAATACACGACCCCGTTCGAGTTGCTGATCGCGGTGATGCTCTCGGCACAGGCAACCGACGTTTCAGTCAATAAGGCGACGCGCAAGATGTACGCTGTCGCAAACACGCCGCAAAAGATGTTGGCGCTCGGCGAGGAAGGGGTCGCCGAGTACATCAAGACGATCGGCCTTTACCGCACGAAGGCGAAGAACGTCATCGCGACGTGCCGGATTCTGCTCGAGCAGCACGGCGGCGAAGTGCCCGCCGAGCGCCAAGCGCTCGAGGATCTGCCCGGCGTCGGCCGCAAGACGGCGAACGTCGTGCTCAATACGGCGTTCGGCCAGCCGACGATCGCCGTCGACACGCATATTTTTCGCGTCGCGAATCGAACCGGCCTTGCTCCGGGCAAGGACGTGCGTGCCGTGGAGGCCGCACTCGAGAAATTCACGCCGCCCGAGTTCCGGCACGACGCCCACCACTGGCTGATCCTGCACGGGCGCTATGTCTGCAAGGCACGGCGGCCCGAATGCTGGCACTGCGTGATCGAGCCGCTTTGCGAATACAAGCCGAAGACGCCGCCGCCCGAGCTTTGAGCGTCGGGCCGCGCAAGCTGCGGCTTGCGCTACTGATTCGCCTCGAGCGAAACCGCCTCGTCGCGCGCCCCGCCTCCCGAGCGGACCAGCCAGAGCACGGCCCCGAGAACCGAAGCGCCCCCCATCCACTGCAGCCACCCCAGCGTTTCACCGAGCAGCAGCGAAGCGAGCGTCACCGTGACGACGGGCTCGAGCGTCGACAGCATCGATGTGCGCGCCGCGCCCAAGCGGGCAAGGCCACCGAAGAAGGCGAGCATCGCCGCCACGGTCGAGAGGAGCGCGATGCCGATGACGGCGGCCCATGCGGCGGACGTGCCGGGCCAGTGCGGCGGCATGCCGGCGGCCGCGCGCGCGATCGAGAGCATGCTGAACATCGCCGCGGCCGCGAGGCAGACGACGGCCGTCGTGGCAAGCGGATCGACGCCGCGCGTGACGCGCGCGCCGATGACGATGTAGAGCGAATAGACGATGGCCGCCGCGAACCCGAGCGCGATGCCGAGCGGCTCACCGTGCCCGCCGCCGACCATGAGCGCGGAGCCCGCGAGACAAAGGACGAGCGCCGCACACTTCACGCGTGTGAGGCGCTCATCGAGCCACATTGCCGCGAGCAGCGTGACGAACGCCGGGTAGAGGTAGAGCAGCAGCGCGACGAGGCTGGCCTGTGCGTGCTGCAGCGCGATGAAATAGCAAAGCGATTGGCCGAAGTACCCGAATGCACCCATCGCGGCAATGAAAGCGAGCGCACGGCCGCGCGGCCAGACTACACCGCGCTGCTTCGCGACGAGCCCGAGGATGATGCCGCCGATGCCGAACCGAAGCGTGAGGAGCCCGAGCACGTCGGTGCCGCCGGCATAGGCGTACCGACCGAAGATCGGCATCGCGCCGAACGCGCTGGCCGAGACGGCGACGAGCAACGCGCCGAAGAGTGTCTCGGTGCGGGAGGAAGCGGAGAGAGCGGTCATTGGTTGGAATCGGACGATACGGCTCCGCGGCCGACGACGACGCGAGCGGATCGGGGTCGCATGCGATAGAGGGATAAAGCGATCGAGCGATTCTAGCCGTTCGAGGGGAGCGGCATGGATGATCCAGGACATCCGAAGGGGTCTACCCGGTGCGACTCTGCAGGGGCGTAAAATACAGGATTCACCGAAAACGCCCGCGGCGCGCACGAGGACCTGGCGAAGCGATCGCCGTTGCCGAGCGCCGCGCAGCCGCGCACAATTGAAGCGAAACCCCCTCAGAGATGTTCAATCCGAGCCGAGAAGAAGTCAGACGCTTTTTTACCGAGACCTGGCGCAAGCAACGCGCGGGCGAGATTCTCACGCCGCTCGAGGCCATAGCGGCGGACTGGATCGTCGAGCATCCCGAGTACCATGCCGAATTGTCCGACGAGGCAGTGGCATCAGCGGCGGAGTACGCGCCGGAAGCGGGAAGGACGAATCCGTTCCTGCACTTGTCGATGCATCTCGCGATCAGCGAGCAGCTTTCGATCGATCAGCCGCCCGGCATCCGGGCGGCGCACGAGCGGCTCGTCGCCCGTCTAGGGTCCACACACGAGGCGCAGCACGCCATCATGGAATGCCTCGGCGAGATGATCTGGGAAGCTCAGCGCAGCAACATGCCGCCGGACACCGACGCCTATCTGGCCCGCATCGAGCGACGGGCGTCGCGGGATTGATAGAGAGCGGCAGTCAGGCCGATTCATAGCCAAAAGAGCGCCCGTGCAAAGCAAACGCCCCGCGCGAGCGGGGCGTTTATCAGATCAGGTGCGTCGCGCGCGCCGCAGCGCGCGTGCCGCTTACTTTTTCTGCACCAGATCCCCTGACAGCGAATCCACATACGCCGCGATGTCCTTCATGTCGCTTTGCGAGAGCGACTGCACCTGCGCCTGCATGATCGGATTATTGCGGCCGAAATTCGGGTTGCCGTTGCCCATCTGGTACTGACGCAGCGCCCAATAGACGTACGAGGCATGCTGCCCGGCGAGCTTCGGGTATTCGGGGCTCACGGGCTTATTGAGGCCCGCGCCGTGGCAGGCCGCGCAGTTGTGGCTCTCGACGAGCGTCTTGCCGTTCGACGCGTCGGCGGCGAGGGCCAGATTCGAAGCCACGAGAGCGCCGATGGCGATGGCTGCCCCCGCAGCCTTGATAACCGTCCGAAGGGCCTGGTCAGGCTTGTTCATGAATTCTCCTATCCCGCGAAGTTGGAAGGCTGAAAGCGTCCCGCACAGGGGTCACTTTTCGGGATTGTTCGGCGACGAAGGCGTCTGTGCCGCGTAGTAAGCCGCGATGTCGGCGATGTCCTGGTCCGTCAGCGACGACGCGATCGCGTGCATCGTCTGGAAGTGGCGGTCGCCCTTCTTGTAGCCCTGCAACGCGTTCTCGAGGTACTTCTCGTTCTGCCCGCCGAGCTTCGGCACGTCGTACACCTCGGGGTAGGCCGTGCGGTAGTCGGAAATGCCGTGACACCCAATGCACATCGCGACCTTGTCGCGCCCTGCCTTCGCGTTGCCGACGACATCGGCAGCGTGGGCACTCAGCGCAAACCCCGCAAGCACCGCGAGCGTCGCGGTCACGACATGTTTGCCGACGATAGAAGTCATATTCTGTTCAACCTGGCTGAGGGGAAACGAGCGCCCGCTTGACCGCGGCGGGCCACGGCGCGGATCATCGCCACGCCGCCATTCATTGTCGAAATTGCCCCAATAGAGGCCAAAAAAGCGCGGCAATTGTACCGCGACGCTCAGCCGCACGTCCACAAGGCCCGCGCGGCCCCGCGCGCCCGGCCGACGCCCCCCCGCAAGGCCGGCCGGCGGACGGCCTGCGACATCATGCCGCAGATCGAACCGGCTTCTGCCCTATACTGACCGGAATTTCCCGAGAGAGCGTACCCATGCGTTTCGAAGGCTCGTCGCACTACGTCGCCACCGACGATCTCAAGCTCGCCATCAATGCCGCCATGACGCTCAAGCGTCCACTGCTGATCAAGGGCGAGCCCGGCACCGGCAAAACGATGCTCGCCGAGGAGGTGGCCGCCTCGCTCGGCATGCCGCTCTTTCAGTGGCACATCAAGTCGACGACAAAAGCGCAACAAGGCCTTTACGAATACGACGCCGTTTCGCGACTGCGCGATTCACAGCTCGGCGACGAGCGCGTGAAGAACATCGCCAACTACATCGTGAAAGGCGTGCTCTGGCAGGCGTTCGAATCGGACTCGCCGGCCGTCCTACTCATCGACGAAGTCGACAAGGCCGACATCGAGTTTCCGAACGATCTGCTGCGCGAGCTCGACCGCATGGAGTTTCACGTCTATGAAACGCGCGAGATCGTGCGCGCGAAACATCGTCCGCTCGTCGTCATCACGTCGAATAACGAAAAGGAACTGCCCGACGCGTTCCTGCGCCGGTGCTTCTTCCACTACATCAAGTTTCCCGATCCCGCGACGATGCAGCAAATCGTCGATGTGCACTACCCCGGCATCCGGGCGGACCTGCTGCGCGCGGCGCTCGAGAGCTTCTTCGAGTTGCGCAACGTATCGGGCCTGAAAAAGAAGCCCTCGACGTCGGAATTGCTCGACTGGCTCAAGCTTCTGCTTGCCGAAGAGATCCCGCCCGAAGCGCTGCGCTCGCCGGATCACAAGCAGATCGTTCCGCCGCTCGCGGGCGCGTTGCTGAAAAACGAGCAGGACATGAGTCTCTTCGAGCGCCTTGTCTTCATGAATCGTCATAACCGGTAGCACGCGGTTACGGAGGCGCTCGACGAAGAGCGCTCGAGGTCACGGGCACGGACTAGCAAACACCAGCAGCGCAATTGGCACGGCGAGTGCGGGGGACAAAGGAGGAGGACGGGCGGCATGCTGATCGACTTTTTCTATACGCTTCGAGAAGCACGGCTGCCTGTTTCCGTGAAAGAGTACCTGACGCTGATCGAGGCGCTTCGCGAGCGCGTGATCGCGCCGTCGCTCGACGAGTTCTACTACCTCGCTCGCCTGACGCTCGTGAAGGACGAACGTTACTTCGACAAGTTCGATCAGGCGTTCGCCGCTTACTTTCATGGCGTCGCGGCGCTGACGGAGACCGCCTTCGACATACCGCCCGAGTGGCTCAAGAAGCGCCTCGAACGCGAGTTCACGGCCGATGAGAAAGCGCAAGTCGAGGCGATGGGCGGCCTCGACAAGCTGATGGAGCGCCTGAAGCAGCTCTTCGATGAACAGAAGGCGCGCCACGAGGGGGGCAACAAATGGATCGGCACCGGCGGCACGTCGCCATTCGGTCATGGCGGCTACAACCCTGAAGGCGTGCGCATCGGCGGCGAATCGGCCGGCAACCGCACCGCGGTCAAAGTATGGGAAGCGCGCGGTTATCGCGATTACGACGATCAGGTCGAGATCGGCACCCGCAACATCAAGGTCGCGCTGAGACGCCTGCGCCGCTTCGCGCGCGAAGGAGCGGCCGAAGAACTGGACCTGCCCGATACGATTCGCAGCACAGCGGCCAACGCAGGCTGGCTCGACCTCAAGATGGTGCCTGAACGCCACAACACGGTGAAGGTGCTTATGCTGCTCGATGTGGGCGGGTCGATGGACGACCACATCAAGCGAACCGAGGAGCTGTTCTCCGCGGCAAAGGTCGAATTCAAGCATCTCGAGTTCTACTACTTCCATAACTGCGTCTACGATCACCTGTGGAAGAACAACCGCCGCCGCCATGTCGAACGGATCGCCACGTCGGACGTCCTGCACCGGTTTACGTCTGATTACAAGCTGATCTATGTCGGCGACGCGACGATGAGCCCGTACGAAGTGCTGCAGCCGGGGGGATCCGTCGAGTACAACAACCCCGAAGCGGGCGCCGTTTGGCTGCGCCGCCTCGCCGACCAGTTCCCGCATCACGTATGGCTCAATCCCGAGCCGCAGGGGCTCTGGGAGTATCGGCAATCTATCGCGATCATTCGCCAGCTGCTCGGCGATCGCATGTATCCGCTCACCCTCGCCGGACTGGAAGCAGCGATGCGCACGCTAAGCAAATAAAAAGGGCCACAGAAAAAGGACCAAAGCTGGCTCTCGTCGACGAATTCGAGTGCGCGCACGGCGGCTCGTGGCAGAACGCAAAGCGCCTCGCGCCCGCCGGGGAATAAAATAGGGGATGTTGGCTGCCGTACGCGGCCCGAATCGCCGTACGGCTGTTGCTCCAAGGCTATCGCTCCGAATTCGAGCGTCCCGTCAACCCGTTACGTTTTTTCGTCAGGGCGCCAGCGCCCTATATCTGCCATGACTAATGCTCTTGACCAACTGAAGCAATTCACGATCGTCGTCGCGGACACAGGCGACTTCCAGCAGCTTGCCCAGTACAAGCCGCGCGACGCCACGACGAACCCCTCGCTGATTCTGAAGGCGGTGCAAAAGGATGCCTACAAGCCGCTGCTCGAGGAAACCGTGCGCGACCATGCCGCCAAGCCGGCCCGCGCGATCATCGACGAGCTGCTCGTCGCGTTCGGCTGCGAGATTCTGAAGATCATTCCGGGACGCGTCTCGACGGAAGTGGACGCGCGCCTGTCGTTCGATGCAAAAGGCTCCATCGACAAGGCCCATGAGCTCATCAAGCTTTACGAGGCGGCCGGGATCGATCGTGAGCGCGTGCTGATCAAGCTCGCATCGACGTGGGAAGGCGTGCGCGCCGCTGAAGTCCTGCAAAAAGAAGGCGTCAACTGCAACATGACCCTGCTGTTCTCGCCGGTGCAGGCAGCCGCTTGCGCGGAAGCGGGCGCGAAGCTGATCTCCCCGTTCGTCGGCCGCATCTACGATTGGTACAAGAAGCAGGCCGGCAGCGAGTGGGACGAAGCGAAAATGGGCGGTGCGAACGATCCTGGTGTGCAGTCGGTGCGGCGCATCTACGCCTATTACAAGAAGTTCGGCTATGAGACCGAAGTGATGGGCGCAAGCTTTCGCACAACGAATCAGATCGTCGAGCTCGCCGGCTGCGATCTGTTGACGATCAGCCCCGATCTTCTGCAAAAACTCTATGAGAGCGACCAGCCGGTCGAACGCAAGCTCTCGGCCGAGGCGCTCGCGAACGAGACCGTCGAACGGATCGCCATCGACGAGCCTGCATTCCGCTATCAGCTGAACGACGATGCGATGGCAACTGAAAAGCTCGCCGAGGGCATTCGCACATTCGCGGCCGATGCGGTCAAGCTCGAAAAACTCATCGAAGCACTGCGTTGATGCGGCGCGCTGGTGAGCGCCCGCCACCAGCAAAGAAAACTTGAGTGCCGTGCGCGGCTGTCAATGCAGCCGCCCCAGCGCGGAGCGTCGCTCGATGTTCCACTGCGTTTCGCTTTCCGCGAGCAAGGCGCGCAGGCGATCGACCTGCTCGGCGAAACGCTGGGCAATCCACTCCTGGCCTTTGAGGTCTTCCGTGTCGCCAAGAACGATGGCCGTGGCACCGGGAGGCCAACTGCCCGTCGTTTGCAACCTCGCTTGCGACTCGGAGCCGAAGCGCAGCGCACGAGCCATCGCGAGCAGCGTGGCGCGCACCGCGTAGACCTGCGGGTCGCGCTTGCCTGAGCCGATCGCCGACGCTGCGCGCTCCGGCTCGGCAAGCGCTGCTGTCGAAAGCATCTCGAGCGCGCTCAGCATCGATCGGTGGAGCCGCTGCACGGCCTCGAGCTGCTTGATCGGCGTATTGATCTCTTTCGCTACCGAGGGCATCAGCGAGCGCAGCTTGACGAGCCGCTCGCCGAGCGCCGCGAACGCAGTCAGCTGCTCGCCCGAGTCGATCGCCGCGCCGGTTGCGATGCGGGAATAGATCCGGGCGCATTCGCGGAGGTTGCGCGCGAGGAGGTAGCGCCACGAGTAGGTCGCATAAAGCGGCAGGGCAAACGAAAAAACGAGCGCAACCGCGATGCCGACAAGTACATTCAGCACGCGCCATAGGCCCGTGGCGATCGAATTGTCGCCATGTCCCGCGACGATGAGCATGGTAATCGCCGTCAACAACGCGATATAGCCGGGCCGCCCGATCGCGAAATACCCGCAAATGCCGGCGGCTATCGACATCAGCACATAGGTGAGCGTCGCGGATCCGACGAGGTCCAGCTGGATCAGCATGGCGAGACCGACGGCCGCCCCGAGCGCCGTCCCCAGTGCACGTTCGGCGGCCCGCTTGCGGATATTGCCTTGATGCTGGAGCCCGCCGATGACGACGAGGACCGTCACGGACGCCCAGATGCCGTTCGGCACGTCGATGCCTGTCGTCAACAAGATCGACACGAGCATCGCCAAGCCGACGCGCACCGCGTGCAGCACTTTCGCGTACCGATAGCGGTAATACGGCGAATTGATGGCACGCGCCGCACGGGCGACGAGGATTTGGGGACTGAGAAGAGCGGCCATGGCCGCTCATTGTCGACGAAAGCCGGTCCGTCGTCGAGCGATGCGGGCAGTCCGCGGCGCACGCCGCCACCTTGCTGCTACGGCGGCGCGCGGGGACGCGATGTTTCAGCTCTCGAGTACGTCGAGATAGTCTTCGGGCCGCGTGCGATCCTCGCTGGCCGCCATGCCGGCAACCCGCACGACGACGCTCACGATCACCGCCACGATGAGGTTCAGGATCAGCGACCAGAGCGCCGCGTAGCCCGGAATCGCGACACTGCCGAGATGGATCGTGTAGATCGAGCTCGTCAGCTTGAGCGTGGCCGCCATCCATGTGCCCGAGACGATGCCGACGGCCCAACCGGCGAGGAGCCCCCGGTAGTCGAGCTTGCGCGTATAGAGTCCCAGCACGATCGCGGGCAGCGTCTGAATGATCCAGATGCCGCCGAGCAGCTGGAGCTGAATCGCGAACTTGAGCGGCAGGCCGATGATGAAGACGAGCGCCCCCACTTTCACGACGAGCGAGACGAGCTTCGCGACATGCGTCTCCTGCTCATGCGACATGTTGCGATTGACGAACTCGCGATGGATGTTGCGCGTGTAAAGATTGGCCGCGGCGATCGACATGATCGCGGCCGGCACGAGCGCGCCGATGCCGATCGCCGCGAATGCGAGGCCGACGAACCACGACGGGAAGAAGTGAAGGAACAGCGCGGGCACGGCGAAGTTCGGGCCGAACGCCTTGAAGTACGGCTGGAATTCCGGCATGTTTTGCACACCAGAGGCCAGCGCCATGAAGCCCAACAGCGCGAGCAGGCCCAGCACGAGCGAGTACGCGGGCAGCATCGCCATGTTGCGGCGCAAGGCGTTGCCGGAGGACGACGACAGGACCGCCGTGACCGAGTGGGGATAGAGGAAGAGCGCGAAGGCCGAACCCACCGCCAGCGTGGCGTAAGCGGAGAACCCGTTCATGTTCGCCGCGTCGGGCGCCTTCAGCAGGACCTTGGCCGGCGGCACGGAGGCGAAGATATGGCTGAAGCCGCCCAGTTGCACCGGTACGACGATGATTGCCGCAATGATCGTGATGTAGATGAGCAGATCCTTCACGATGGCGATCATGGCCGGCGCACGCAGCCCCGACGTATAGGTGTAGGCGGCGAGAATCGCAAACGCGATGATGAGCGGAAGGTCGCCGGCAAAGCCCGACGTATCGAATCCGAGCGCGCCGATGACAACCTCGATGCCGACGAGCTGCAGTGCGATGTAGGGCATCGTCGCGATGATGCCCGTGACCGCGATGGCCAACGCAAGCATGCGGCTGCCGTGGCGCGCACTGACGAAGTCGGCGGCCGTCACGTAGCCATGGCGCTTCGCCACGCTCCAGAGCTTCGGCAGCACGAGGAAGCCGAACGGATAGATCAGAATCGTATAGGGGACGGCGAAAAAGCCCATCGCGCCGGCGCCGAAGACGAGCGCCGGCACGGCAACGAACGTATAGGCCGTATAAAGATCGCCGCCAACGAGGAACCAGGTAACGATCGTGCCGAAGCGCCGGCCGCCGAGCCCCCACTCCTCGAGATGGGCGAGGTCGCCCCGCCGCCAGTGCGCGGCGACGAAGCCGAGAACCGTGATGGCAAGGAAAAAGAAGACGAAGACGCCAGTAGCGGTTGCATTCATTGCGCGCCTCCTTTGCGTTGGGAGGCCGGCCCGCTGGAACGCGGCTT
Organism: Trinickia symbiotica; assembly: GCF_002934455.1. GTDB lineage: Bacteria > Pseudomonadota > Gammaproteobacteria > Burkholderiales > Burkholderiaceae > Trinickia > Trinickia symbiotica. The sequence continues at coordinate 111,642 of NZ_PTIR01000004.1, forward strand.
GGTCCTGAAGTACACCACGCCGGTGATGACCGCACTCACGAGCACCCACAACAACTGGTACCAGTAGAAGAACGGAAATCCCCAAAGCTGCGGGTCCATGCTGTTGTAGGACGGTACCCAGATCATCGCGATCCAGGGAAGAACCAGCAGCCAGAGCCAGCGTTTGGCGGCTCGTTGAGCGTCGGCGTTATGAGCCATGACGTCTCCTCTTTTACTCGTTATCGAACCTGCTACCCGTATCGACCGATGTCGGGCCGGCCCTGCTTACAGCAGCCTTCCGGCCTCTCAAAAGTCTGGCAAGAGTATAGGAGTGCCACACCGACGGTCAAGCAGGGCGGACCCGGGGCGTCCGGCCCGGCTTGGGGCAGCCGCAAGGGTGTCGGCATGCGGCGCTTCCGGTCGGCGCCGGATTTAGATCTCGAAAAAGTCCGGTTTTTCGCCGAGCGAGGCGACGAGTCCCTTGACCCACTTGCGCGCCGGCAGGCCGAGTTTCTCTTCGATCAGCTTCGCGCGAGTCGCGAGGGCGGCGAATGGTACGCAAAGCGCCGGTCCCGAGAACGCGAGCGCGATGCGGTTGCCCTCGTGGACCTCGGGCAGCGCGATCACGCGGCCTTCGAAGGCGGTGTTTAGATGCTTCATGTTGCGCACGAAGCTCGGGTGATCGCCAAAGAGGTTGATCGTCGCGACGCCCGCTTCGGTCAGACATGCGCGCGCGGCGCGATAGAAAGCGACGCTATCGAGCACCGGTCCGCGGGCCGTGGCGTCGTAGAGGTCGATTTGCAGTGCGCCGATGGTGCCGTGATTGGCGCGATCGTTGACGAAATCCCAGGCATCGGCTTCGTGGACGCTCAACCGGGCATCGTCGGGCGGCAACGCGAACATGGTCCGCGCCGCCACGACGACGGCCGGGTTGAGCTCGACCGCGTCCACGCGGGCGCGCGGCAGGAAGCGATGGGCGAACTTCGTCAGCGCCGCCGCTCCGAGGCCCAGTTGCACGATGCGCTTCGGCGTTTCGAGAAAGAGCAGCCATGCCATCATCTGCTGCGCATACTCGAGCTCGATATGGTCGGGCTTCCTTAGCCGCATCGCCCCTTGCACCCATTCGGTACCGAAGTGCAGATAGCGAACGCCGCCCTCTTCCGAGAACGTCACGGGAGCGAAGCGGGGCTTGCGCGGCATGTCGATACGCGGACCGGCATCGAGATCGAGCGCCGGTTTGCCGTTCGCGCGTTTGAGCTTTCGCGTCGGGGCGGTGTCGTCGTGAATCCGGGTCTTGCCGCTTCGGCGGAACGCGCGTGCTTCAGCCGAAGCACGCTTGATGAGGTTCGTCATGGGATCTTGGTGGCGCTGCGTTGCGCCTCGTTGGAACGGACGAGAGGATAGCAGCCTCGCTCAGGCGCCGCCGCTCGTCGCCGCCAGAGCTTGCCGCAACAACTCGTCGAGCAAGCCCGTCATACCCTCCGGGTGAGTGGCGGCCCGTTCCTTGAGCTCGCGCACCAACTCGCCATCGAGCTTGCAGGCAAATGGCACGAGCCCTTTTTCCTGGTCCAGCTTCCGCTGCTCACGCCGGCCAAGCGGCGCATCGGTCGCGCCTTTTCCGAAACGTTCGGATCGAGTCTGCTTCATCGAGTGGGTCAGTTTGAGCGCCTTGTTTTTTTCAAGGTCGGTTTTTTTCATTGCCATCCGGTAGTGCTCCGTCGTTCTAATCGGGAAATCTGCGTCGAATCAGTCAAATCATTCACGATCCGCTTGGCCGCCGGAACTCGTTTTCCACCCAGCTCGCGGCGCTCGCCTTGCTGAGCTTGAAGTTCGGCGCCACCTGAACCTGAGCGAGCTGCTTTCCGAAGGCGTCGAGGGCAGTCAGCAGCGCATAAGGCTCATTTTCGTCGGGCACGATGTCCAGCGTGATTTCCAATTCGCCATCGCCTGTTGCCGCCGGCACCGTCAGGCTCTTATGCAACTGCGCGCGAAGCTGCTGCTCATGTCGGCGCAATACCTCCGACGCCGTCTTCACGAGCGTGTTGAACGCAGAAGCATCGAGCGGCTTCGGATCCTTCTTGTTGCGCCCCATCGTCCATGGACCGACAAGCGCGGGCTCGGGCTCCCCGTCCTTGATCATTTCGACGGCCCACCCATCGTCGTCCTCGTTCTTGATGACGCGCGCGGTCCAGCCGCCGTCGCGCCACAGACCGTCCTCGTGCAGCGTTTCCGGGGTTTCCGAGACCGGACTTTCAGCGGCGGAATCGGCGATGAGATCGGTGGCGGGATCGGATGATGGAACGGACTTATCGGTCATTGCAGGTCAGTGGTTTCGTGGAAGGCATTCGGCACAACGCACGCCATTTTAGCCGTCAGGCAGGCAGCATATGCGCGACTATGACGAACAGACGATGCAAGCCCGTCCCCTGATGCACGCTCGGCGCGCCGGCTAGCGCAGAGCATGTCACGATCGTTCAAGACACTCGCCGGTAGTCGGCATAAGATCCGTTACTGGTATTGCCCGAACGGAGCCATTATGCACAGTTGCTTTGACGGCCGCGCTTCACGCTTCGCTTGTTGCCATGCTGGGTCCATCTATTTTTGAAATGCAGATGACTATGACAATTACCAGACGCCTGTTATGGATCTGCCTTGCACTGCTTGTCTCCGGCGTCCGAGCCGAAGAGCTTAGATCAGAGCTGCACGAATCTGTCTCGACGATCGACGTGACGGTGAAGGATTTTTACGGAACGGAACAGACGGGCAAGGTTGTCATAACGCAATTCCTTCCGGACGGCGACGGGCCGTTCCCGATCCTGATTCTCAATCATGGTCGCAGTCCGTCAGATCGCGGCACGCCGCCGCGTTTTCGCTATACCCGACAAGTTGCCTTTTTCGTGAAACGAGGCTTCGCCGTATTCGAGCCTACGCGTATCGGCTACGGTCAGTTCGGCACGCAATTCGATCCGGAATACAGCGGCAAATGTCGTCAGAAAGACTATGCACCGATGATCGATGCAGCGCGCACCGAAGAGCTTGCCGTACTGGAATACGCGAGGCGGCAGCCCCATGTTGACCCACATCGAATCGTCATTGTTGGCCAATCGGTCGGTGGCTTCGTCACGACGGCCATGGCGGCCGAAAATCCGGACGGCGTAGTCGGGGCAATCAACTTCGCCGGCGGTTCCGGCGGCGATCCCGTCGAGCATCCCGGCGTGCCATGTCAGGGTGAACGCCTCGAAGCCATGTATTCGCAATTCGGAAAAACGGCTCGTGTCCCGATGCTCTGGATCTATACCGAAAACGATCAGTACTTCTCTCCGGCCTATAGCAGCGCCTGGCACGATGCATTCGTCCGAGCCGGTGGCAACGCCGACTATCGGCTGCTCCCACCGTTTGAGAAAAACGGGCACATGCTCTTCGCGCACGGTACCGACGTCTGGGAGCCCCTGGTATCCGAATTTCTCGAGCGTCAAGGATTCCCCGCTCGATAACCACCCAAGCTGACGTAAGCTCAAGCGAGTTCCAGAAGCTTCCGAAACATCTCGTTTCCCTTTGGCGTTACGCTGACAATGCGAGACTTCAGCGAGCGCACGATCCAGCTCTGATCGACGTAGAGTCGGAGCATGTGCGTTCCCAAGGCGCCGCCCAGATGCGGCTGCCGTTGCGTAAGATCGGCACAAGGCCGTGCAAACACGCGACGCTCTGATCCTCGTGCGTGCCGCGTCAGCAAGGGGTCTGGCGACCCGTGCAATATTAGGCGTATCGTCCATAGTTCACCGTCCGATGAAACGTTCGAGGACTTGTTTCGCCGATACTAGCACTGTGATCCCGTGCGGAATTGGTCTTCGACCAGGTTGAGCCGTCTGCAGACTGGGTGCTTTGCTGCACACGATGCAATACCTCGCAAATTTCACTCATGCAGGAGGACACGCAATGGAAATTGACAGCATTCAGCACGCTTTACAAACCTACTTCGACGTGATGTACGAATGCGACCTGAAAAAATTTGATCAGGTATTTCATCCATCCAGTTCACTCTTCACCATGAGAAATGGTGAGTTCAACCTGCGTCCGTTTGCTCAGTATCGTGAAGAGATTGCCGCCCGAACGCCGCCGAAGAGCGTGCAACAACCGCGCATGGATGACATTCTGCAGATCCAGGTGCTGTCATCCGAGATTGCGTTCGCGCAGGTTCGCGTTCGCATCTTCGAGAAGGTCTACGTCGATAACCTCAATCTACTGAAATTCGACGGGCATTGGATGATTGTCGCAAAGATTTTTCATCACGCGGAAACGATCCATCGCTAGCCACGGGCAACACGGCGAGTTGTAGACCGGTTACGACTCAACGTCGCGCTGCGTCCAACAGGTCCACTGTGTGGCTGAGAGGGCTATATGGTTGACTATGGGCGCTCAGATACTTCGATCGATCGCTACATAGACCCCGTTTTATTCCAACGTTTGCGGCGCCCAAGATTCAGCTTTTCCTCGATCGGCTCCCGTCGGCGCGCAAGGAATGTTGTCTCAAGCTGTCCGCGGTTGCGTCGTGAATTTGGAAGAGGTTAGGAGCCGTCGTGCTAGATTTTAGCTTGGTCATGCTAGAATTTAGCACATGACAAAACTTGGTGATGCCCTCTTCTCCAGCGCGCAGCAACCCATCTTGGCATGCTTGTTTGGGCGGCCCGAGCAATGGTTCCACGTCCAAGAGTTGATTCGGCTGACCAATCTCGGCAGCGCCACCGTCCAACGCGAACTCAACCGTCTCGAAAAGGGCGGTCTCATCGAAACGCGACGCATCGCAAACCTCAAACAGGTACGAGCCTGCGAACACAACCCCATTTTCGATGAGCTACGTCTCATTGTTATCAAGACCTTTGGCGTCGTCGAGGTTCTCCGCGAAGCGCTAGCGCAGCTCGCTTCCAACATCAAGCTCGCCTTTGTATACGGATCGGTGGCTCAAGGCAGTGACCGCGCCAGCAGCGATATCGACTTCATGTTGATCAGCGAAACCCTCAGCTATGGGCAAATCATGGCCGCACTCGGGTCTGCTGAAAAGCAGCTAGGTCGCGCGGTGCAGATTACCCAGTACACTCTCGAAGAATTTCTCGACCGCAAGCGCAGCAATCATCCCTTCCTCGCGGAAGTGCTTCGCCAACCGAAGCTGATGGTCATAGGAACAGAGGATGACATTGACAACGTTGGATAACCTCGTACCCATAGGGAAACTAAAGCCCTTCCGGGCGAACCGCAGCGAATTCGAGCATCTACTTGGCCTCGCCCCGGACACTGCTGGGCACAGTCACGAGCAGTGCCTCGATGGCCACGGAGAGTCAGTTCATCCTTGCGTACGATGCCGCTCATGCCGCATCACGCGCAGCGTTACGCGCTCACGGATATCGGAGCGACGATCGATACCTCGTCTTTCAATGCCTCGAACACACGATTGGCTGGCCAACAGGAAAATGGCGCGTACTCGATAACTGCCATCGGAGGCGCAATGCGGCCGAATACGAAGGCAATATCGATCTTCCCGCGAGTCTCACCGCTGAGTTGGTTCGGCTCACTGCTGAACTCATTGACACGGTCTCCGCACTCGAACATCTGCTGCCGCCTGCCTGATGCCGCTTCGCGGGGGCACTCGTCCGGCCGCTACTGAGGCGCACAACAATGTGATTTGAGCAAAGCTAGATCGCCAACCACTTACGCAACGCCTCCCACGCCCTCAACTTCTCAGCATAAGGCACAGACGCATACGCAGGACTGCTCGACGGCAGCTTGAGGAGGTCCAGCGACGCCCGACTTTCCGCCAACGCCTGCATCCCGATCTTCGCCGCCGTGCCGCCGTTGAATGCGACCGCGACGAGATTCGGCAACGCGGCCACGAGTGCCGCGAGATCGTTCGTCGCATGATCGCGAATCCGGCTGTCGAGGCTTCCTTCCCGCCTTGCCTGCGCGATCACATCCCATAACCCCACGCGATGATCGAGCAGCAACCGCAACCGCGCCTCGTACTCCATGCTGGGCAGCGGCTCCCCGATTACATCGCCTATCAAATGCCAAAACCGGTTGGTGTTTTGTTCAATTTGACATCTGGCGGAGCGACCCCGGCCATCAACGAAGTGCCAATAGCGTTCGCGTCACTGTCCTCGATGTTATCGCCGTCTCTTGCGGCAAGCTGTGTGCTCCGTACGTTCCCTCTGGCGCGACAAGCTTGCCGCTATGAATGACGCGGAGGGATCCGTTCGCCGGGCATCAGGTCGTACGGCTGCTTCCAACCCGGTAGCGATGAAATTCGGTCCATCCAGCGGGCGATGTTCGGGTGTGTTGCGGAAAAGTCGAAGCCCGTCTCCTCGGTCGGATAGAAAACATATCCGGCCATCGAGATATCAGCAATGGTCGGCCTGTTCGCCACAATGAATTTGTTGTCGGCAAGATGGCGATCGACAACAGCAAACGCTGCTTCGGCACGGCCCCTGAAAAAAACCAGGACCTCTGGATGTGGCTGGGTTGAAGCGAATGACCGGATCCATCGGTAAGTGGCGAGATAGCTCGTGAACTTGTGATTGTCAAACAGCATCCATCGCAAGACTTCGTGCTTTTCGTCGTCGCTTTTTGCACCGAACTTCTCGAGATGATCGGCGAGGTAGTGCAGGATGACCCCCGACTGCGACAGTTTTTTGCCAGCATGTTCGAGAACCGGAACCTCGCCCATTTCGTTGACGTCCTGTCTCCATTCGGCCGTACGCGTTGCGCCACTCATGTAGTCGACAAATACCGACTCCCAGTCGGCATCGGCGCATGAGAGCATCAGCGCCACCTTATAAGCGTTGCCCGACTGGGCGAAGCAGTGCAGCTTGTATTCTCTACTCATAGTCTGCATGTTCGAAATTGACCCATCGGCCACTGTGCCATATCATCGAGGCACTCTGGAAGCAACGTGACTTGCTTGCGGTCTTCGCCCTCAATGAATCTCTTCATCCGGTCACCCGAGCGTGAATGCGTTGATCAAGTTTAGGCGATCAGCGCGTTTTCACACACCCTAGGTCGATTGCAGCCGCTCACCCGCATGCATCTTGAGCGTGCCGCCAAGTCACCCTTTTGCGTAACAATCACGAATTCTCAAAGCCAGATTCGTTGGCTGACGGCCATAGCCGGCCTACTGTTCTGTCAGTGCTGCTTTATAGCAGATGCGATCGCATCGCCGACGTTCCCACATCGACGCGACCGTCAATGGCGTGCAGGCCAGAATCCGGACGGATGCAAAGAGAAGATTTCGGTCCAGTTTTGACCGCCGTACGTGATGCCCGCGAACGTAACCGTCGACGCCGAGTCATCCACAGCGTATGCGAGGATAGTCTCCCCTTCGATGTTCCACGTTCGAAGCCCAGACATCAGGTCACCGTGACTGGTGCCACGATTCGGAAATGTGGCGAACGTTTCGCACGTATCGAACACGGTGGACCTGTAGCGATCGATTGAAGCATCCGAGCGACCATGGTCGACCATGTAGGACTCTATGTTCTGAAGCATTTCATAGAACGACTGCAAGTACTGAACTTTATACTTCCTCACCCAGTAGGTCCCGTTTTATTCCCACGACGTTTGCGGCGCTCACGATTCAGCTTTTCCTCGATCTGCTCCCGGGTCATCGCAGTTCCCGGGTTGGCTTTGTATTGGAGGTAGGCAGGCACCACCTCCTCGGCTAGCCATTGCCGAACAGCCTTGTCCCGCTCCTTCAGCAACCGAAGCCCGTCTCTGATCACCTCGCTATCGCTGTTGTAGTCCCCGCCCGCGGTTTGCTCGCGGACGAAGTCGAGCAGTTCAGGCGTCAACGTAATCGTCAAGCGTTCGCTAGCCATGATTTGGCTCCCTATCCGTTCCAGTATGACAGTATCATACACGGGTAGGACGCGCCCCACCCTATGGGCAGGATCAGTGCTCGATGTGTGTTGTCCCTCGCTGTCCCGCACTGCGGTCAAAAGCGTCACCCTATCATCGGATACATCTCAAAACCAGGAGCAAAGGAACCCCGTAGACTAGGGTCGAACGAGCAGAATTACCGAATCGCTGGTTAGGAATTTTGGACAAGCGCGCCTCTGGATGTATCAGGACGTTTCAGGCGAGCAAACACTCCCCGAACTGCGCAGAGAACCGTCTTTCGGCGGCCTACACCACCAACCACTTGCGCAACGCTTCCCACGCCCGCAGCTTCTCGACATAAGGTACGGCCGCGTAAGCCGGACTGCTCGACGGTAATTTGACGAGGTCGAGCGATACCCGGCTTTCCCCCAGCGCTTGCATCCCGATCCTCGCTGCGGTGCCGCCGTTGAAAGCTACCGCCGCGAGATTCGGCAACGCCGCCACGAGCGCAGCCAGATCGTTCGTCGCATGATCACGAATCCGGCTATCAAGACTGCCCTCGCGTTTCGCTTTCGCGATCACATCCCACAGCCCCACGCGATGATCGACCAGCGCCTGCAGCCGCGCCTCGTACTCCATACCCGGCAGCGGCTCACCAATCACATCCCCGATCAAATGCCAAAATCGATTTTGCCGATGCGCGTAGTACTGCCCCTGCGCAAGCGACGCTTCGCCCGGCAGACTGCCGAGCACTAGGACGCGAGTGTGCTCGTCGACGACCGGTGCAAACGAACGCTTCAGCATCACGATGACTTGGGGCGAACCGAATGCGGATGCGGATGCGGCGCATGCAACGGCCGCGCGAGCCGTCCGCGCCTGTCGTGAGCGGTCGCCGCTGTGTCTCCTGCCAACCGCCGCACGGCAGGTGACGCCCCCTTCTCGCGCGAGTTCCGCGCTTCGAGATGCGCCCATAGCGCCGGCAGCATGCACTCCGTCACCATCAGCGGCTTTCCGCGGCGCAGGAACACCGAGCGGCGCGCAAGGAGCCCATGCGGCGGCTGGGCCGCGATCTCGCGCCGCGCCAAGTCGAACAGCGGATGCCGCGACGTCAACCGCACGCTGACGAGCGCGGAGCGCGACACGCTGCCATCGTCATAGAGCAGCTCGGCGAGCGGCCGGGAAGAAAGCCGACGCATCGACTGCCAGACGCCGCGGCTCGCCGCGAGCGGTGCGATGCTGTGCGCCGCGACGAACGGCACCCCCTGCACGAGCAGGACGACCTCGCGCACCCACACCCGTTCGCGCCGCGCGACCCCGAGCGCCGCCCGTTCATCGGCCCAGGCGCAGGCAACCGCCTCGCGCGTCACGCGCAACGTGACGCTGCCGAGCATCCTCAAATGCGCCGTCAAGGAACCACCGCGCGTAAGCCAATCCTTCTGGTCGAAGGTGAACGACGGACGCGGCGTGGCACGCCACGCTCCGCGCGCGGCCGCAAGACGCAGCCGTCCTGCACGGATCATCGGGCGAGCAGCAGCGCGTTCGTGCGCTTCACGAAGCTCGCCGGATCCTCGAGCGCACCGCCTTCGGCCAGCATCGCCTGATCGAACAGCAAGTGGCACCAGTCGCCGAAATCGCCGCGCTCCGGCGAGATTGCCTTGACGAGCGCATGGTCGGGATTCACTTCGAGGATGGGCTTGAACTCGGGCGTGTTTTGCCCCGCCGCCTTCAGCATCCGCTGCAGATAGCCGCTCATCTCCCCCTCATCGGCGACGAGACACGACGGAGAATCGGTCAGGCGAAACGTGAGGCGGACATCCTTGGCCTTGTCCTTGAGCACGTCTTTCATCTTCTCGACGAGCGGCTTCATCGTCTCGTTCATCGCTTCGTGCGCCTTCTTCTCCTCATCGTCGAAGGCGGCGAGATCGAGGTCGCCGCGAGCAACGCTCGCCAGCGGCTTGCCGTCGAACTCGGTGAAGTACGCCAGCGCCCATTCGTCGACGCGATCCGACAGCAGCAACACCTCGATGCCCTTCTTGCGGAACACTTCGAGATGGGGGCTGTTCTTCGCCGCTTGCCAGCTGTCCGCGCTCACGTAGTAGATCTTCGTCTGCTCGGGCTTCATCCGCGCGACGTAGTCGGCGAGCGAAACGGTCTGCTCAGGCGTGTCCGTGTGCGTCGTCGCAAAGCGCGCGAGCTTTGCGATCCGCTCGCGGTTCGCGAAATCCTCGCCGAGCCCTTCCTTCAGCACCTGGCCGAACTCCTTCCAGAACGCGGCATACTTCGCCTTGTCCTCATCGCTCTCGGCGTTCGCGAGTTCCTCGAGCATCGACAGCACGCGCTTCGTCACGCCATCGCGAATCGCTTTCACGTCGCGGCTTTCCTGCAAAATTTCGCGCGAAACGTTGAGCGGAAGATCGCTCGAATCGACGACCCCTTTGATGAAGCGCAGATACGACGGCAGCAGCTGCTCGGCGTCGTCCATGATGAAGACGCGCTTCACATAGAGCTTGAGCCCGCCGTGGCGCTCGCGGCTCCAGAGATCGAACGGCGCGCGCTTCGGCACATACAGCAACTGGATGTACTCGCTGCGGCCCTCGACGCGGTTGTGCGTCCACGAGAGCGGATCCTCGTGATCGTGCGAGATGTGCTGATAGAACTGTTTGTACTGCTCCTCGGTGATCTCGCTTTTCGGACGAGTCCATAGCGCGCTCGCCTGATTGACGGTCTCGTCCTCCTCCTTCTCGACGAGCTCGCCCTTTTCGCTGTCCCACTCCTCTTTCTTCATGAGGATCGGCAGCGCGACGTGATCGGAATATTTGCGGATGATCGAGCGCAACCGGTACCCGGAGAGCAGCTCATCCTCACCTTCGCGCAGATGCAGCGTGATGGTCGTGCCGCGCGCTTTGCGCTCGATGGCCTCAACGGTGAAGTCGCCCTCTCCCGCGCTGACCCAGCGCACGCCTTCGGCGGCCGGCAGTCCGGCGCGGCGCGTCTCGACGGTGATCTTGTCCGCGACGATGAACCCCGAGTAGAAACCGACGCCGAACTGGCCGATCAGCGCCGCGTCCTTTTGCTGATCGCCGGAGAGCTGCGCGAAGAACTCTTTCGTCCCCGAGCGCGCGATCGTCCCGAGGTGCGCGATCGTCTCATCCCGGCTCATGCCGATCCCGTTGTCGTCGACCGTCACGGTCCGCGCGGCCTTATCGAACGAAACCCGAATGCGCAAATTCGGATCGTCCTCGAACAGCTCGCTCTTCGCGATCGCCTCGAATCGCAGCTTGTCCGCCGCGTCCGACGCGTTCGAAATCAGCTCGCGCAGGAAAATCTCCTTGTTGCTGTAGAGCGAATGGATCATCAGTTGCAGAAGCTGCTTCACTTCCGCCTGAAAGCTGAGGGTTTCTTGTGCCATGCTCTCGGTTCCCAATTTTTTGGTGAAAGAGGATTGACCGGCGCTCAACTGGGGACGGCCACCGCCGTTTTCAAGGGCTTCGCGCCGCGCCGGCCATCGAGATAGCCGGCGAGAAATCCAGGCAGCGCCGGATCGCCACAGTTGGCGACGTTAAAGCGCATCCAGCTCGTCGGCGACTGGTGCGGCGAAAAGAGGCTTCCCGGCGCAAGCACGAATCCGGCCTCCTGCCCGGCCGCCGCGAGCGTGTCGGCGTCGACGCCCGTATCGGCCCAGAGGAACATGCCGGCCGCGGGCATCGTGAAGAGCTTCATGCCGGCCGTCTCGAGCATCCGCGCCGCCTTGTCGCGCACGCCGTCGAGCCGCGCGCGCAACCGCTCGACGTGGCGCCGGTAGTGCCCCTCGGTCAGCACCTTGTAGAGCAGCCGCTCGTTGAGCTCGGGTGTCGTCATGCCGACGAGCAGCTTCTGATCGGCAAGCACCCGCGCCATCTCGTGCGAGCATGCCGCGAAGCCGACACGCAAATTGCCGGTCAGGGTCTTCGAAAAGCTCCCGAGGTAGATGACGCGCTTCAATTGGTCGAGGCTTGCAAGGCGCGTAGCGGGGTAGCCCGGCGGCACGAGATCGCCATAGGCGTCGTCTTCCACGATGACGAAGTCGTACTCCTCCGCGAGCCGCAGAATGCGAAATGCCTGCGCGGGCGACACCGATGTTCCCGTCGGGTTGTGCAGCACCGAATTGATCAGAAGCATTTTCGGCCGCCAGGTCGCGACCAGCGCCTCGAGCGCATCGACGTCGGGCCCGGCCGCGGTATAGGGCATGCCGATGAGCCGCGCGCCCTGCGAGGCGAAGCGGCCGAACATCTGGAACCAGGCCGGATCGCCGACGATCACCGTATCGCCCGCCTGCACATAGAGCCGCGCGATCAGATCGATCGCTTGAGTAATGCCGGAGACGAGCACGATCTGCTCGGGCGTTGCGCCGATCTCGAGCTCCGCGAGGCGCGTCTGCAATTGCTGACGCAGCGGCAAAAAGCCCTGCGCCGTACCCATGCCGAGCCACTGCGTGGCGCTTTGGCGGCCGAGCGTGCGCAGCGCGCTCGCCACGAGCTCGCCGTCGAGCCAGCGCGCCGGCAGGTAACCGAGCCCCGGCCCCTTCTCCGGGCTGCTCGTTTGCAGCGTATTGCGCACGAGCCAGGCCACGTCGATGGCGCTGCGGGCCGGCTCCGCGCGCGTCTCCTGCCGGCGCCGCGCATCGGGCGCGCCGATGGCCGAGCGCTCGCGCACGTAAAAGCCCGAGCCTCGCCGCGATTCGATATAGCCCTGCGCGACGAGCCGTTCGTACGCCTCCACGACGGTAAACCGCGAGACGCCCTTGTCCTGCGCGAGCTTGCGGATCGACGGCATGCGCATGCCGGGCCTGAACACGCGCTCGTCGATGCGGCGGCGGGCCCATTGGACGAGCTGATCGACGAGCGTGAGCGACGCGGCGCCGTGCGGAGCGGGAATCAGATCGAGGGGAACGGACATGGCGGCACCATGAACTGTACAGAAAAGTATCGCTGCAATTGTACCGTTACTGTGCTGGCGCGGGCGATTAAAGTGGACGCTGCTTCTTCCTTTCAACCTCTTTCCAACAGCAACGGTCCGGACTTTCATGAGGATGAATTCGCGCGAATCGCAAGGCATGCTGCTCGGTCTCGTCGGCGTGATCGTCTTCAGCCTGACGCTGCCGATGACGCGCATCGTGGTGCAGGAGTTCCATCCATTGCTCAACGGTCTTGGCCGGGCGCTCGCCGCGTCACTGCCGGCGGGCGCGCTGCTCGCCTGGCGACGCGAGCCATGGCCGACGCGCGCGCAATTGAAGGGCCTTTTCGTCGTCGCGCTGGGTTGCATCGTTGCGTTTCCCGTCTTTTCGGCTTGGGCGATGAAGACCGTCCCGTCGTCACACGGCGCGCTCGTGGTCGGACTGCAGCCGATCTTCGTCGCGCTTTACGCGGCCTGGCTCTCGCACGAGCGGCCATCGCCGGCTTTCTGGGCGAGCGCGGTGGTGGGCAGCGCACTCGTCGTCGCCTACGCGCTTCACGCCGGCGGCGGCGCGCTCGCCCCGGGTGATGCGCTGATGCTCGCGGCGGTGGCGGTCGGCGCACTCGGTTATGCCGAGGGCGCGCGCCTCGCGCGTCAACTGGGCGGATGGCAGGTGATCTGCTGGGCGCTCGTCGTCGCCGCGCCGTTTCTCGTCGTGCCGGTCGGCTGGCTCGGCTGGGAGCAGCATGTTCATCACCCCGGTCCGGTCGCGCTCAAAACCTGGCTTGCGTTCGGCTATGTCGCCCTTTTCTCGCAGTTCATCGGCTTTTTCGCCTGGTATGCGGGCCTCGCGATGGGCGGCACGGCACGCGTCGGCCAAGTGCAGCTGTTGCAGATCTTTTTCACGATCGCCTTCGCAACGCTCTTTTTCGGCGAGTCGGTCGCGCCGTCCACGTGGCTTTTCGCCGCCGCGGTGATCGCGACCGTACTCATCGGCCGAAAGGCGGCCGTCCGCACGGCAAGCCCGGCTCGCCCGGGCCTGCGACTGGAGCGATAATCGCGGCTTTCGCCAAGCAACGCAGCGGGCCGCTCGCCGATGCGCTTGCCGCCGCTTCCCCAACCGCTATAAGGAGACTTTCATGGATCAAAGCGACTTGCCACACCGCAACTGGCAGCTTTCCGAGCGCGCCCGCAAGCTGACGAGCTCGGCCATCCGCGAGATCCTGAAAGTTACCGAACGGCCCGAGGTCATTTCGTTCGCGGGCGGCTTGCCCGCGCCGTCCACTTTCCCCGCTGAGCGAATCCGCGCGGCCACCGATCGCGTGCTGCGCGAAGCGCCGGCCGCCGCGTTGCAGTACAGCGCCACGGAAGGCTATGCGCCGCTGCGCGAATGGATCGCCGCACGATGCTCGACGGCAGGCGCGACGATCCGCCCATCGCAGGTGCTGATCACGACGGGCTCTCAGCAGGCGCTCGATTTGATCGGCAAGGCGCTCATCGATCCGGCAAGCCCCGTGCTCGTCGAGACGCCGACCTATCTCGGCGCGCTTCAGGCGTTTTCGCTCTACGAGCCGCGCTACGTGCAGGTGCCGACCGATGACGATGGGCTCATTCCCGAGGCGCTGACTTCAGAGCTCGTGAAAGGTGCGCGGTTGCTTTACGCGCAGCCGAACTTCCAGAATCCGACGGGCCGCCGGCTCACACTCGAGCGGCGTCTGGCGCTCGCCCAATTCGCGAAGACGAGCGCCTTTCCCGTCGTCGAGGACGATCCGTACGGCGCCCTCGACTACGCAGGCAAGCCGCTGCCGACGTTGCTCTCGATGGCGCCCGACCATATCGCCCATTGCGGCACTTTCTCGAAGATTTTGGCTCCAGGGCTCCGGCTCGGCTACATCGTCGCGCCCGAGGAGCTCCACTACAAACTCGTGCAGGCCAAGCAGGCGACCGATCTGCATACGCCGAGCCTCACGCAGCGCATCGTCCACGAAGTGATCAAGGACGGCTTCCTCGACGAGCAAGTGCCCGCCATTCGCGCGCTCTATGCGAGCCAGTGCGAGGCCATGCTCGACGCGCTGGCGCGCCATATGCCCCAGGGGGTGAGCTGGAATCGGCCCGAGGGCGGCATGTTTCTCTGGGTCACGTTGCCGGCAGGCATGGACACGATGCAGTTGCTCGAAGCCGCCATCGCGCATGATGTGGCCTTCGTGCCCGGCGCACCGTTTTTCGCGAATGAAGCCGCATCGAATACGTTGCGCCTCTCGTTCGTGACGGTTCCGCCCGCACGCATCGACGAAGGCATCGCTCGCCTTGCCGCGTTGACTCGCGAACGCCTCTGATCGGCGGCGCAACGGCGGCTTTCTCGCTCAGGGCTCCGGTCCGCGCGAAGGCCGCCGAGGCGCTTTGCCGGTTGTTCAATTCAATGAATTTTCAAGGACATCTCATGGCTCAGCAAAACGTGTACGACAAGCTCAAGTCGCTCGGCATCGAGCTGCCCACGGCACTTACGCCGGCCGCCGCCTATGTCATGTGCGCGCAAACTGGCAACACCGTGTACGTGTCCGGCCACATCGCCAGGAAGGACGGCAAGCCGTGGGTGGGCAAGCTCGGTTCGACGATGACGACGGAAGAGGGCCAAAAGGCCGCCCGCGCGATCGCGATCGATTTGCTTGCCACGCTCCACGCATTCACGGGCGATCTCAATCGCGTGAAGCGGATCGTCAAGGTCATGAGCCTCGTCAATTCGACGCTCGAGTTCACCGAGCAGCACATCGTGACGAACGGCGCGTCGGAATTCTTCGTCGACGTCTTCGGCGAAGCCGGCAAGCACGCACGTTCGGCTTTCGGCGTCGCGCAAATCCCGACCGGCGCCTGCGTCGAAATCGAGCTCATCGCCGAAGTGGCATAAGGGAGAGGCTGGATGCCTTCACGCCAGGTTCGCTTCAAGCAGGTCGACGTGTTTTCAGCGGCGCCCTTCAAGGGCAATCCGCTGGCGGTCGTTTTCGATGCCGACGGGCTCGACACCGATCAGATGCGGGCGATCGCACGATGGACGAATCTCTCGGAGACCACGTTCATCTGCAAGCCGACCGACCCGTCGGCCGATTACCTCGTGCGTATCTTCACGCCGGTCCATGAACTGCCGTTCGCGGGGCATCCGACCCTCGGCACGGCGCACGCGCTCGTTGATAGTGGCTACCGCCCCAAAACGGCGGGCCGTCTCGTGCAGCAGTGCGGCGTCGGCCTCGTGGAAATCGAGGAGCGCGCAGCGGGCGTGCGAGCGTTCAGCGCTCCGCCGGCCCGGCTCACGCCTTTGGCCGAAGCCGATTGGGCCGCATTGAGGGAAGCGCTGGGTACGGAGACGATCGATTTCCACCACATTGCACCAACGTCCGTCGACAATGGCGTGCACTGGCTCATGGTCGGCATCGATTCGCCGGAAACGTGCGTCGCGCTCGCTCCCGATGCCGGCGCGCTCGCCCGCATCGCCGAGCGCACCGGCACCAGCGGGGTCGCCCTATACGCCTCCCACGGCGACGGCGGGCCCGCGACGCTCGAGGTGCGCTGCATCGTCGTCGAAGGCAACCTCTCCATCTATGAAGATCCTGTGACGGGAAGCGCCAACGCGGGGCTCGCGAGCCTTTTCGCCGCTCACGGGCGCCGCCACGGCGAGCGCTATACGGTGCGGCAGGGCACCGCGCTCGGACGCGACGGTCGTGTCTTCGTCGAATACGACGACACACGCGGCAAAATCTGGATCGGCGGGGCCGCAGCGACGATCGTCGACGGTACGATCCAGCTGCCCTGAATCGGGCGTCTCCTCTACTCGGCCCGTACCGCCGGCTCCGCTCCAATGCGGCCCCCGCCGCGCCCCCGGCGGTCCTTCTTCACAATCACGAGTTGCCACGGCGCCGAGGAATTGCTCTTCAGCGCCGGTGCGCCGCTGCCCAACGTTGAGGCAGTGCCGCCCCGAAGCAGGCGCTGCCGGGCATGAGCCGGACAAAAAGCGCGTTCCATGAGCAAAAACGCCTCCGGCGCCGGAAACGTGCCCGCCATTGCACACGTTTACCCGATTAAGTCAGGCTATCTAAATTGCTGACCATTCAGTAATATCCTTCTGAAGACTGCCTGCTCCAAACGGGGACTTTCTCCGGGAACCCCCGAGAGGACTTCTTTGAAAAGCCCCGATAGGATGCTCGAGTCGGGGAGCCCCCGCGAGGACTTCATCAGGGAGCCTACGAAAAGGTGCTCCGTCCGGGGCTCGCGCGGTGAGCCGGCGACTGTGGATGTCTTTCACGGGGCGCCGCGATCAGCCACGCAGATGCTCGCCATGCAGCCAATGAATGAATCTGCCATGCTAGTAGGACACCCGCTCTCGCTCTCGCCGCTTGCCAGGCCCCGGCCCCGATGAACTTTTCCCGGTCCCATTCCGCCCGTGACGCGCGCACAAGGCACGACCCGGTCGGCTCGCGACGCCGTGCGCTCGTCGCGATCCCGGTGCTCGGCCTGCTCGTGCTCGTGCTGCTATGGACCGTCATCTCGGCGCGCCTTTCAGTGGAGCGCGAGTCGACCTACCGGGAAGCGGCCGCTTCAGCTGCCATTCTCTCCGCCGCGCTGGAGCAGCACACGATCAAGGCGATCCATCAGGTCGACCAGATCACGCGGTTCGTCAAATTCGAGTTCGAGAAAAATCCCGAGCACTTCGACCTGCGCAGCACGGTCGAAAAAGGAGTCGTCCAGAGCGATACGCTCGTCCAAGTCTCGATCATCAATGAGCACGGCACGCTCGTTGCGTCGACGGCCGAGGTGAATCCGGCGCCGATCGACCTCTCCGATCGCGAGCATTTCAAGGTGCACGAGCACGAAAACGACGACCAGCTCTATATCAGCACGCCCGTTCTCGGCCGCGTCTCCCATCAATGGACGCTGCAGATGACGCGCCGCCTTAACCACCTGGACGGCTCGTTCGCCGGGGTCGTCGTCGTATCGGAAAATCCGGGGTATTTCACGAGCGACTTCTACAACAACGCGGCAATCGGCAAGGACGGCGTGATCGCCGTGGTGGCCGACAGCGGAGCCGTGCTCGCGCGCCGCACCGGCGCCGCGCGATCGGCCACCGCGTTTTCGGCAACGGGCGTCTATCCGATCTCCGAGCACGTCTCGGGCACACAGGTCGACCCGATCGACCGCATCAAGCGCATCGTGTCGTATCGACATATCGACGGCTATCCGATGGGCGTGCTCGTCGGGCTCTCCCAAGCGGAAGAGTTCGCCGACTACCATCACACGCGCAACGTCTATCTGCTGATGGCCGGTTTCATCTCGCTCGCGATGCTGGGGTTCTTCGCCGTCGCGACAGGGCTCATCGGCAAACTGCTCGGCCGCGAGCGGGAGATGACGCATCTCGTCGAATACGATCTGCTGACAGGCCTGCGCAACCGCTACGCCACGCTGCAGAGTCTGCGCCACGACGTAGGCGATCCCGCCAACGTCGGCCGGCTCGCGATCCTCTTCATCGATCTCGACAACTTCAAAACGGTCAACGACACGCTCGGCCACAACGCGGGCGACATCGTGTTGCAGATGACGGCCTCGCGGCTAGCCGATACGGTCGGGAACGCGGGCGTGCTGTCGCGCATCGGCGGCGACGAGTTCGTCGTCGTGCTGAAGGGCGGCGACGTCGAGCGGCAAGCCGTTCAGCTCGCCGAAAGCATGCGCGACGTGTTCGAACAACCGTTCGATGTCCGCGGCACTTCGTTCGTGTTGCATGCGAGCATCGGCATCGCACTTTATTCGGTCGCGAGCGAAAGCGAGATCGATCTGCTCAAAAAAGCCGATCTCGCGATGTACAGCGCCAAGGACGCAGGCAAGAACTGCTATCAGTTCTACTCGCCGCACTTGTCGCACCGGGCCGATCACTTGATGCAGTGGGAGCAGCAGCTTCGCGTCGCGCTCACGGAACGCCAGCTCTTCCTCGTCTATCAGCCGAAGATCGATCTTGCGCGGCGGTGTATCACGGGCTTCGAAGCGCTCGCGCGCTGGAATCATCCGCAGCAAGGCGTGATCTCGGCGAGCGAGTTCATTCCCGTGGCCGAATCGACCGGCCTTATCGTGCCGATTGGCGATTTCGTCATCGCCGAGGCCTGCAGGCAGCTGGCAGCGTGGCAAAGTCAGGGGCACGAGACGCTGACGCTCGCCGTCAACATTTCCGCTGTGCAGTTTTGGCGCGGCGATCTCTACGAGACGATCGCTCGTGCAATCGAAGAAACAGGGATCGCCGCACACCGGCTCGAGCTCGAGATCACCGAGACCGCCATGATGGAGTACCCCGATCTCGTATCCGAGAAAATCGCGGCGCTCAAAAAACGGCTCGGCGTCAGCATTGCGCTCGACGATTTCGGCACCGGCTACTCGTCGCTTTCCTACCTGAACCGCTTTTCGGTCGATACGCTCAAAGTCGATCGATCGTTCGTGCAGGCCATTCCTGCCGATCGCAGCGTTTGCGTGATGGTGTCGGCCATCGTCAACCTTGCGCGCTCGCTCGGGCTCACGGTTGTCGTGGAAGGAACCGAAACCGAAGAGCAGATCGCGTGGCTGTCCGCGCTCGGTAACATCCAGGCGCAAGGCTTTCTCTTCTCACGCCCAGTCCCGGCCGACGGTATCTCCACGTTGCTCGATCGATTCGGCGTATGTGGAATGCGTGAGCCGCTTGCTGTCTATGGCAGCGGCAGCAGTCAAAAGAGCACGAGCGGACAGTCCGCTTGAAAACATGATCGCGGGGCGCCCGCGACGAGATGTTCGCCGCGCGCTGCGCGAGGACCGAGCCGATGTCCGAGGAAGCAACAACCGAGACCGAACAGGGCAGCGCCGAACGTCGCGCCGCGGCCACGCCCGAGGAAACAACGCCGAGCGCGGCCGTGCAGCCGCGGCGCGAGCCCCGCTGGGCGCTCTTTCGTTCCGTCTTCGCCCTCTCGGCGCTTTCCTGGGGCGGGATCGCGCTGATCGCACAGCTCGAGCTCCAATATGTCGAGCGGGCACGCCGCCTGACACGCAGCGAATTCTCCGATCTCGTCGCGCTCGCCTGGATGTCGCCCGGTGCTGTCGGCTGCAATGTCGCCGTGCTCGTCGGTCACGCGCTGGCCGGCGGCGCCGGAGCCTGGATAGCCGGCGCGGCGTCGGTGCTGCCCTTCTTCTGCGCGATGACCGCGTTTGCCGCCTTCTATCACTCGCCGGTCGTTCGCGCATTCGCGACGCCTGCGCTGATCAATCATTTCGCCGTCGTACTGGGCACGCTGATCGCCCTGACCTGGTACCGTCAGGTGCGCACGCTCATGCATTCCCGAATCGAATGGATCGCCGCTGTGCTCGCCTCGGCGGTGCTTCTATTCGCGCAGATAGGCAGCGTGTTCGTGCTGCTGCTCGCCTGCGCCTTCTTTGCCGGCTGGGCGGCGAGCCCCGAGCGCACGGGACGACGGCTGGCGTTCTCGCTCACGCGTCGAGACAAGCTGCTGCTCGCGGCGCTGACAACATTGATCGCGATATTCGCGCTGCCCCTCCCGGCGCACTATCAGTCGCTCCTGGTGCTGCCACGGCTCGCGGGGGCGGCGCTGACGCTCTTCGGCGGCGGGTTCTCCGCGTTGCCGGTGCTGAAGATGCTCTTCGTCGCGCCTGGCGTCGGCGTGACGTTGCGCGACTTCACGCTCGCGTTTGCGCTCTCGCCTGTATCGCCGGGGCCGCTTCTCAACGTCGTGCCGTTTCTCGGTTACTTGATTCACGGCATGGCGGGGGCCGCCGCCGCCACGCTGGCGTACTTCGTCCCTTCAGGCGCACTGGTGGTATTCGCACGGCGACACTTGCAGCGGCTGGAGACGAATATTCGCTTTGAGCACGGGATGCGCGTGCTGCGGGCCGCGACGACGGCATTTCTCGTCGCCGCCGTCGCGCACGTCTATAGACACGTGCCGTTCACGGGCCCCGCTCTCGGCACCGCGTTGTTCTCGCTGATCGCGCTTGCCCGGTTCAAGATGCCCGTCTATGCGGTCTATTTGATCGTGGCGATCATCTACACCGCGTCGACAGCGCTCTCGCCCCGATGAAGCGCGCGCAGACAGAGCTCCCGCAAAGTGAGATGAGCCGACGGATGCCTCGCGATCAAAAGCCGCGCGAATAGACGGCCGCGCCGATGGTGACGACGGCAAGGACGAGATTGATCGCCACGAGCCTCCGCATCGTGTCGACGGCCCGGGCCCCGTCGGGCCACTTCTGCGCCTGCACCGCGCGCCGGATGCGTGGAAAGACCGCGAAGCGCAGGTGCCCAAAGTTCAGCATCATCAGGACGCCGAGCACCGCCATCAGCGTCAACGGCCAGGGTGCATGACTGCCGCCGAAGCGCGCCATCATGAAGCCACCCGAGAGCAGAAGCGCGATCACGGCGACGCCGACCCAGGTCAGGAATCGCCCGAACACCGCTTCGATCAGCGGCAGCCGCAACTGCGGCGATACGTCCGCGAGCGACGGGCGCAGACAAAACTGCGCGAAGATCATCCCGCCGACCCAAACCGCGACGGCGGCGAGATGTAGAAACAACGCAACGTTCATGGCGATCGACATCAGGCGTCTCTCCGAAATTGAGGTGTCCGAACGAACGATACCGCTCGCGGCATGCGGCGAGCCGTATCAGCCGAGCGCCGGCCGCAATGCGCTCACCTTGAGCCGCGTGTCGGGTGCGCGGCCGCGACGCGCGCGCTTGCCGACGTGCGGCTCGAGCGCCGCACCCGCGAACGTCTCCTCCTGCGGCTTGCCGCCGCGCCCCGTGCCGAGCAGCATCAGTCCGGCCGCACCGAACGCGAGCGCCTGCACGAGCGTCTCCTTTTCGTCGAGCATCATGAGTGTGATGCCGCGTCCGCCGCCTGTCAGCGTCTTCATCTCGTCGATTCCGAACACGAGCAGACGTCCCGAGCTGGACAGGCAGGCCACCTGCACGGCGTCGGGCACCACGGGCATCGGCGCGAGCGGCGCGGCGCCCGCGTCGATCGTCATGAACGACTTGCCCGCCTTCACGCGGCTTACCATGTCGCTCACCCTGGCGATGAATCCGAAGCCGTTGCTCGATGCCAGCAAAAGCGGCTGCTCGGCATTCGCCGCATAGTAGTGGAGCAAGTGCGTGCCCGCTTCGAGCTCGATGAGCGAAGTCACGGGCACGCCGTCGCCGCGCCCACCCGGCAGCATCGCGACGGCAACCGAGTAGACGCGTCCCGAGCTGCCCCAGGCGATCAGCGTATCGGGCGTGCGGCACTGGAACGCCGCATAGAGGCTGTCACCGTCCTTGAACGAAAAGCCCGCCGGATCGAGCCCATGCCCCTTGAGCGCACGGACCCAGCCGCGCTGCGAAACGACGACGGTCACCGGCTCGTCGACGACGCGCGCTTCGAACGTCGCGCGTTTTTCCTGTTGAATCAGCGTGCGGCGCTCGTCGCCATACTGCTTCGCATCGGCTTCGATTTCCTTGATGATCTGCCGTTTCATCACCGTATCGCTCGCCAACAGTTCCTCGAGCTTCGCCTTCTCGTCGCGCAGCGACTGCAGTTCCTTCTCGATCTTGATCTTCTCGAGCCGCGCGAGTTGGCGCAGCCGGATCTCGAGAATGTCTTCGGCCTGACGGTCGGAGAGACCGAACGCCGCGATGAGCGCCTGCTTCGGCTCCTCGGATTCGCGAATGATGCGGATGACCTCGTCGAGATTGAGGAAGACGATCATCCGCCCTTCGAGGATATGGATGCGATCGTCGACCTTCGTCAGGCGATGACGCGTGCGCCGCGTGACGGTCGCGAAACGGAACCCCACCCATTCCCGCAGGATTTCGGTCAAGCCCTTTTGCTTCGGCCGCCCGTCCCCACCGATCATGACTAGGTTCAGCGGCGCGTTTGATTCGAGGCTCGTATGCGCGAGCAGCGAGTTCGCGAACTCGGTCTGATCGATGCGACTCGTCTTGGGCTCGAAGACGAGCCGCACCGGCGCATCCTTGCCCGATTCGTCGCGCACCGTGTCGACGAGCGCGAGCACCGTTTGCTTGAGCGTCAACTGCTCCGGTGTCAGCGTCTTCTTGCCCAGCTTGACTTTCGGGTTCGTCAGTTCCTCGATTTCCTCGAGCACCTTCTGTCCCGACGTATTCGGCGGCAACTCGGTGACGACGAGTTGCCACTGGCCGCGCGCGAGTTCTTCGATCTTCCAGCGCGCCCGTACCTTGAGGCTCCCGCGTCCTGTCTCGTAGGCCGCCGCGATCTCGGCGGGACTCGAGATGATTTGACCGCCGCCCGGAAAATCAGGGCCCGGCAGGTGATCCATCAATTCGGCGTGCGAAATGTTCGGATGCCGAATCATCGCGACGGCCGCTGCCGCGACTTCGCGCAGGTTGTGCGAGGGAATCTCTGTGGCGAGGCCGACCGCGATGCCCGACGCGCCGTTCAGCAGCAGGAAAGGCAAGCGCGCCGGCAAAAGCTTCGGCTCCTGAAAGGAGCCGTCGTAGTTCGGCATGAAGTCGACCGTGCCTTCGTCGATTTCATCGAGCAAAAGCCGCGCGATGGGGGTGAGCCGTGCCTCGGTGTAACGCATCGCCGCCGCGCCATCGCCATCGCGCGAGCCGAAATTGCCTTGGCCGTCGATGAGCGGATAGCGCATCGAAAAATCCTGCGCAAGGCGCACGAGCGCGTCGTAGGCCGATTGGTCGCCGTGCGGATGGTACTTGCCGAGCACATCGCCGACGACGCGCGCCGACTTCACCGGCTTGGCATCGGCGGCGAGGCCCATTTCGTTCATCGCATAGAGGATGCGCCGCTGTACGGGCTTCTGGCCGTCGCTCACGTCGGGCAGCGCGCGGCCTTTCACGACGCTCACCGCGTAGTCGAGATAGGCCCGCTCGGCATAGTGACCGAGCGTCAGGGATTCGCCGTCGGGCACAACGGCCGGGGCGAACAAATCGTCTTGTTGAGCCATCGAAAATGGTGTCCGTATTCAGGAGGAGCGTGTTCGGCCGTGGCCATTCGCTTCAAATGTCGGCTTCGACCTCGTTGCCCTTCTCTTCGAGCCAGCTGCGGCGCGCGGCCGCTTCGCCCTTGCCCATCAGCATTGTCATGCGCGAGACCGTCGAATCGTAATCGAGCTCGCCGAGCGCGACGGGCATGAGGCGCCGCGTGTCGGGATTCATCGTCGTATCCCAAAGCTGCTCGGCGCTCATTTCGCCGAGCCCCTTGAAGCGGCTGATCGACCACTGGGATTCACGCACGCCGTCTTTCCTCAGCTTGTCGAGGATAGCCTCCAGCTCGCCTTCGTCGAGCGCATAGAGCTTTTGCGCGGGTTTCTTCCCGCGCGCCGGCGCGTCGACGCGAAAGAGCGGCGGCCGCGCCACGTAGACGTTGCCGCGCTCGATGAGCTGCGGGAAATGCTTGAAGAAGAGCGTGAGCAGCAGCACCTGGATGTGGGCGCCGTCGACGTCCGCGTCCGACAGGATGCAGATCTTGCCGTATCGCAGGTTCGATAGATCGACCTCGTCGTCAGGGTTGTGCGGATCGACGCCGATCGCCACCGAGATGTCGTGCACCTCATTGTTGGCAAAGAGCCGGTCGCGCTCCGTCTCCCATGTATTGAGCACCTTGCCGCGCAACGGCAAGATCGCCTGGTACTCCTTGTCGCGACCCATTTTCGCCGAGCCGCCGGCCGAATCGCCTTCGACGAGAAAGAGCTCATTGCGCGAAATGTCGGTCGACTCGCAATCGGTCAGCTTGCCCGGCAGGACGGCCACGCCCGAGCTCTTGCGCTTTTCGATCTTCTGACCCGCGCGCGTGCGCGCCTGGGCCTGCTTGATGACAAGCTCGGCCAGCTTCCGGCCGTGCTCGACGTGATGATTGAGCCAAAGCTCGAGAGCGGGCTTGACGTACGAAGAGATGAGCTTGACGGCGTCGCGGCTGTTGAGCCTTTCCTTGATCTGCCCTTGGAATTGCGGATCGAGCACCTTGGCCGACAGCACGAACGACACCCGCGCGAACACGTCTTCGGCGAGCAGCTTCACGCCCTTTGGCTGCAGGTTGTGCAGTTCGACGAAGCTCTTGACGGCCTGAAAGAGCCCGTCGCGCAGGCCCGCTTCGTGCGTCCCGCCTGCCGGCGTCGGAATGAGGTTGACGTAAGACTCGCGCGTGAGCGGGCCTTCCTCGCTCCAGGCGACGACCCATGCCGCGCCTTCACCTTCGGCGAACGCGTCTTCGGTCGTGCGCGCGCTTTCCGCATAGCGCTCGCCCTCGAAAAGCGGGATCAAGAGATCGCTGCCCGCCATGCCCTCGAGCAGATAGCCGCGCAAGCCGTCCTCATACTTCCAGCTCTGACGCTCGCCCGTCTTCTCGATCACGAGCGTCACTTCCACGCCAGGCAAAAGCACCGCCTTTGAACGCAAGAGGCGTTGCAACTCGCCGAGCGGCACGTTCGACGAATCGAAATATTTCGGATCGGGCAGCGCCGTGACGCGCGTGCCCGAGCGCTTTTCGCCCTTTTCGGCCGCGCGGACTTCGAGAGGACCCACGACATCGCCATGCGCAAAGCCGATCCGGGCGACCTTGCCGTCGCGCCAGACTGTCACGTCGAGCCTCGACGAAAGCGCGTTCGTCACCGAAACGCCGACGCCGTGCAGGCCGCCCGAGAACGTATAGGCGCCGCCCGCCGCCTTGTCGAACTTGCCGCCCGCGTGCAGGCGCGTGTACACGATTTCGATGACGGGCACCCCCTCGTCGGGGTGCAGGCCGAACGGAATGCCACGGCCGTCGTCCTCTACCGAGACCGAGTGATCGGCGTGCAGCGTCACCGTGATCTGTCGACCGTAGCCGCCGAGCGCCTCGTCGGACGAGTTGTCGATGACTTCCTGAATGATGTGCAGCGGATTCTCGGTGCGCGTGTACATGCCGGGCCGCTGCTTGACCGGCTCCAGGCCCTTCAACACCTTGATCGACGCCTCGCTGTACGCGGCGCTTGGCTTTTTCGTGGGCATCGTGTCGTTAAGTCATCGTTGTCCACAGCGGTTGTGGATATCCGCGTGGACAAAACGTTGAAAGATCAAAAAAAACGAATCGGAACAAAGGGTGCGACGGGCGTGCCTGCGCAACGGGCGAATCAGGCGAAGACAAGCCGAGCCGCGCCCTGGCGTCCCGGGAAACGCGGCGTATTTTACTTTGTTCGACGTGCGGAGCAATTCGGCTCAACGGTCAGGTGGCCCGGCCCCGAATGTCGTCGAGCCGCTCGTTTCGCGTTCATTTGCGCTTCGCTTCCAGCTCCTCCCATCGCTCGAGTGCAGCCATGAGCTCGTCGTCGATGGCGGCATACCGTTCGGTCAGGCGGGCGCCCTCGCGCGCGTCCTTCGCAAAGATGGAGCCGTCCTCGAGCTGCGCGCCGATCGCCTTTTGCTCGGCCTCGAGCGCCGCGATCTTCTCGGGCAGCGCTTCCAGCTCGCGCTGTTCCTTGTAAGAGAGCTTCGCGGCGCGTTGAGCGGCGCGGCCCGCCGCGGCCTCTTGCGCTTGCGCCGCGCGCGGCGGCGCGGATGGCGCGCGCGCCGCGGCCGCCTCCTCGGCGAGCCGGGTCGCGCGCTCGTGCTGCGTCTGCCAGTCCGTGAAGCCGCCGACGTATTCGCGCCACCGCCCACCGCCTTCCGAGGCGATGACCGAAGTGACGACGTTGTCGAGGAACGCGCGATCATGGCTGACGAGCAGCACCGTCCCGTCGTAATCGCCGAGCAATTCCTCGAGCAGCTCCAGCGTCGGGATGTCGAGATCGTTCGTCGGCTCGTCGAGCACGAGCACGTTCGCGGGACGCGCGAAGAGCCGCGCGAGGAGCAGGCGATTGCGCTCGCCGCCCGAGAGCGACTTCACCGGCGAACGTGCGCGCTCCGGCGCGAACAGGAAATCGCCGAGATAGCTCATGACGTGCTTGCGCGCGCCGTTGATCTCGATCCAGTCGCTGCCGGGGCTGATCGTGTCGGCGAGACTCTTTTCCTGATCGAGTTGCGCGCGCATCTGATCGAAGTAGGCCACTTGCAGATTCGTTCCGACGCGCACCGTGCCCTCGTCGGGCGCGATTTCGCCGAGGATCAGCTTGAGCAGCGTCGTCTTGCCGGCGCCGTTGGGACCGACGAAGCCGATCTTGTCGCCGCGCATCACCGTCGTCGAAAAGCGATCGACGATCGTGCGCTCGCCGTAGCGCTTCGTCACGTCGACGAGCTCCGCGACGATCTTGCCCGAGCGCTCGCCCTGCCCCACGTCGAGCTTCACGTTGCCTTGCACGTTGCGCCGCTCGGCGCGCTCCCGGCGCATCTGGACGAGCCGTGCGATGCGTCCGACGCTGCGCGTACGGCGTGCCTCGACGCCCTTTCGGATCCACACCTCCTCTTGCGCGAGCAGCTTGTCGAACTTCTCGTTCTCGACTCGCTCCACCTCAAGCTGCTGCGCCTTGCGCGTCTGATAGGCCGAGAAATTTCCCGGATAGGACAGGAGATTGCCGCGATCGAGCTCGACGATGCGCGTCGCGACGCGATCGAGAAACGCGCGATCGTGCGTGATGAAAAAGAGTCCCGCGCGCGCCCCGACGAGCAGATCCTCGAGCCAGCGAATGCCGTCGAAGTCGAGATGGTTGGTCGGCTCGTCGAGCAGCAGCACATCAGGATCGACGACGAGCGCACGAGCGAGTGCGACGCGTTTTTGCATGCCGCCCGATAGCGCGCCGACGCGTGCGTCGCCATCGAGGCTCAATTGCGCGAGCGTCGTTGCCACGCGCGTGCGCCAGTTCCAGGCGTTCGTGACGTCGAGCCTCGACTGCAACGCATTCATGCGCGCGAGCAGCGTGTCGTGCGCCGCGCCCTCGGGCGTGGCCGCGAGCTCGTGGGCGACCGCATCGTATTCGTCGAGCGCCGCGCGCGCTTCATCGAGCCCGGCCGCCACTGCGTCGAAGACAGTCATGTCGGGGGCGAACTCCGGCTCCTGCGGCACATAGACGGTCGACAGGTTCTGCTGGCGTGAGACGAGCCCATCGTCGGGCTGCATGAGGCCCGCGACGATCTTCAGAAGCGACGATTTGCCGGCGCCGTTGCGGCCGATGAGCCCGACGCGTTCCCCCGCCTCGAGCGAGAAATCGGCGTGGTCGAGCAGGGCGACGTGCCCGAAGGCAAGCTGGGCATCGGCGATGGAATAAAGCGACATGGAAAAGCGCTGCCTGAAAAAATCCGAAAGCCCGATTGTACGGCTATACGGATTGGCGCTTCGGCACCGACGCTCGGGTAAAATGGCGCGCCGCGTGCGCCGCGCGATCAATCGCCACGCATGTTGGGCATCAGGCCGGGAGCATCCCGGCCGGCGTGAAAGCGCTGTACGCAGTCGAGGATGCGACGATTGGACCGATCGAGGATGTGGCTCCAAGACGCTATCGTATCGATTTTCGGGATAGAGAAAGGTGGTTTGCTGTGAGTGATGTAGCCGAGTACAAGAGTTGGGTTTGCCTGATCTGCGGCTGGATTTACAACGAAGAGGAAGGTCTTCCCGACGAAGGCATCGCGGCGGGCACGCGTTTCGCCGACATCCCCGACGACTGGCGCTGCCCGCTTTGCGATGTGAGCAAGAGCGAATTCAGCGTCGTCGAGTTTTGAGCGCGTCTGGCGGGCGGTGCGCGCCCGAGCAAGCGTAGCGGGGGTCGAACGTAGCGCCGATGCGCAGGTAAGCGTCTGCGGCATGTTTGCTATACTCTGGCCGCATCGGCACATTCAAGCGGCGCCACGCGCCCTATCCGGTCCGCTCCCCGTAGTTCAATGGATAGAACAAGCGCCTCCTAAGCGCTAGATACAGGTTCGATTCCTGTCGGGGGGACCAAAGAAAGTCTCAGCCGCCGGCCAGCAAGGCAAAACGCCCCCGTGCTCGCCAGGGTGCCCGCAGTTCGTCACTTTTGGCGCTTTCCATCGTCGCCGCCCTTCCGTCTCATATTCGGGTCAATGCCGTTCTCCCGAAGAATCTTTCGAAGGCGCGCGACTTCGAACCATAGCGCTGCAACCATGACCGTATTAACGATCGAGTAAAAGCGGTCGCTCCCGAGCCAATGCGTGAAAAACCATGCAGAAGTGACAAAGACCAGGCCGGTTAGCAACAGCAATCCGCGGTCGATCAACCATTTCATCATTTCGCCCCAGATGGTGCGGTCGCACGAACACGATACACGGCCCGCCACGGCAACGGCTTGAATACTTCTGGGTGGTGGGCAAGCAAGAGTGTGATCGACGCAGGCAGCGGCAGGCCGACACTCATGAGCTTCTGATGTAAGCGCGCCGATGCGGCCGCACCCGACTAGCACGCGTAGGCCTCGTCTGTTGCGACGAGCAAGCTGCCAAGTACGGCGCCGAGGTAGTAGGAGACGTAGTACGCTCCTGCGACAGAAAGGATTTCGGTTAGCTTCCCAGCACCGATCAGTTCACGAATCGTCACCTTCATTCCGAACGATTTCACAAAGCCGGTTAGCACAGTGATCGTCCCGAGCGCTTTCTCCTGGGTCGCGAACAGACCGGTCGGCACTTGCAGGCCGAGCGCTTCCATATTGGCTTTGAATGCGGGATAAAACCCCGCCACACAGTTTTGGCCCATATGCTCTCTCTCATGTTTTTTATCTGACTGCCGCCGACGTTCTTTACTGCAGGCGAGCGATAGGATACGACTGACGAGCGAAATTAGCGCATTGAAAAGCCAGCAAAAATCCAAGCGCTCATTGGTTCGACGGCAGCGTTTGCTGGCCGTGCTGAAACGCTGAAATCACCGTTTGCATCAGCGCGAGGTTGGACGACTGGTTTGCGTGGTAGGCGGCCATGACCATCCCCGCTACCGAAACGATGATCGTCAATGTCGCCGCCCACAAGTTCGCCTTCAATGTCGAGGCACTCTGGGCCGCCGAGGTCGCTTGCTCGGCGAGGTATTCGATTCGCTTGTCGCGCTCCGCGAGCCGCTTGTCCCGTTCCTCGAACATGAAGTTCAGCCGATCCTCGTGCTCGGCCAGCCGTAGGTCACGCTCATTGGCTCGAGCGATAAAAGCGGCGACCTGGCCCTCGATATTAGCGACCCTGGCATCCATCCGCGCCTCGATCGTCTCGAGGCGCGCATCAAGTTCTTCTCGTGAAAGCACGCTCATCAACCCGTATACCCGATATGACCAGCGGGGGTTCCCGCGAGCGACCCTCGGTCGCACAGCGACACACTCTACGATAGTCGCAATCGCATAGGTACGACCCGGGACATCGCCAGGACGAATGGAAGTTCGCTGCACCGGTGATAGCGGTCCCGCTGCGCCCGGCCAATGCCGATAGGCGCAGCCCCGCTTTCGCCCTTAGGCATCGCCAGGCCGCGGATGCCCTGGATCGACCCAGTACACAGCCTCGGGCGGCTCGACGGCTTTAATGTCGAGATTGACGACCACAGGTTCTTTGTCGCTGCGCACGATCACGCATTCGAGCGGCTCGCTCGGATCGGCATTGATCTCCTGATGCGGCACATAGGGCGGCACGTAGATGAAGTCGCCCGGCCCCGCCTCGGCGACGAATTCCAATTGCTCGCCCCAGCGCATGCGCGCTTTGCCGCGCACGACATAGATGACGCTTTCGACATGCCCGTGGTGATGGGCACCGGTCTTCGCGCTCGGTTCGATCGTAACGGTCCCCGCCCAGATCTTCTCGGCGCCGACGCGCGCGTAATTGATCGCCGCGGCCCGGTTCATGCCGGGCGTCTGCGGAACGTTTGTATCCAGTTGATTGCCCGAGATGACGCGAACGCCATGTTCGCGCCAATCGTGCGAGGAAAGCGGTTGAGACATTGACAGCCTCCCGGTTTGGCAATTTGCAAGCGCAACCTCAAACCACCAGGATAGCCGCTGCCCGTGGCCAAATCGAGCCCGGATAGGTCACCCGCGGTTACGACTCCGCTGCCGCAACCGCGCCGCTCGCCCTCGCACGGTATGCGAACGTCAGCGAGAGCAGCACCGCGGCGAGCAGGAACCCCGACAAGGCGAAAAACGAGCCGCCGTACCCGTGTGTCTCCTCCTTGAGCCAGCCGACGATGTACGGTCCGAAAAAGCCGGACGAGTTGCCGATCGACAGAATCAGCCCGAATCCGCCGGCGGCCGCGCGCCCCGTCAGGAACGTCGACGGTACCGCCCAAAAGGTGGCGAGGAACCCGAACCCGCCGATCAGCGCGACGGTCAGGCCGACCATCACCCACTTGGGATCGGTGAGAACGCTGCTGGCGGCAAGCGCGGCCGCCCCGACGATGCACGTGGCGATCACGTGCCCGACCCGCTTGCCGGTGCGATCCGAGCTGCGGGCCCAGAGCACCATACCCACCGCGCTGACGAAATTCGGTATCGCGCTGACGAAGCCCACAGTGACGGTATCGAGACCGAACGACTTCAGGATCTGCGGCATCCAGTAATAGACGCCATTGAGGCCGATCAACCCCGTGAGGTAAGTGAGCGACAGCACGACGACACGAAAATCGGTCAGCGACTGCCCGAGCGTCATATGCCCGGCTCGTTCGATCTCCGCGCGCTCGACGCGCAGCTCGGACTCGATCCACGCCTTCTCGCCGGCATCGAGCCAGCCCGCCTTCGAAGGCGAATCGATCAGCGTGCGCAAGCAAAGCGCGCCGAGACCCAGCGCCGGGATTCCTTCGAGCACGAATAGCCACTGCCAATGTTTCAAGCCCCCTACCCCCGCGAGCGACAAGATCGCGCCGGAGAGCGGCCCGCCGATCACGGCGGCGAGCGGAACGCCGAGCAGGAACGTCGCGATCGCCTTGGCGCGCCATCGGGACGGAAACCAATGGGCAAGGTAGATGAAGACGGCCGGCGAGAAGCCCCCCTCGGCAACGCCGAGAAGAAAGCGCGCGGCCATCAGCTCCGCGGGCGTGCGAGCGGACGCGCACACCATCGTCATGAATCCCCAGGCGATCATGATGCAGGCAAGCCATACTCGCGCGCCGAATCGCTGCAGAGCAAGGTTGCTGGGAATCTCCGAGATGCAGTAGCCGAAAAAGAACGCACCGACGATCCAGCCGAATCCCGTCGGCGTCACGCCGAGATCGCGATTCATCGTGAGCGCGGCAAAGCTCACGTTCGTTCGGTCGATGTAATTGACGAGAAAGCAGAAACAAAGGAAGGGCAGGATGCGCCACGCGACCTTCGCCATCGTGCGCTGTTGGAACGCGTGGTCCGCGACGGTCTGCTCCGATATCGCGCTCATGAATCGTCTCCTCGCTTGTCGTATGTTGTCTGTCTTGCCGAGGCCGGCCGGTCAGGCCGGGCCCGGTTCCCCCGAAACGAAAGGAATGGCGTCTTCCACCGTTTCCCAGATGAAGCGTCCCGAAGGAGATTGCCGCTCTTCGACCACGTGCGATACGAGGCCGGCCGCGCGCGAAATGACGGCGAATCCGCGCATGACCTCGGTGGCTACGCCGATTTCGCCGAGTAGTGCGGCAACGGCACCCGTCGCGTTGATCGTGATGGGCCGCCCAAAGGTGGCGTCGATCTCGCGCGAAAGCAGCATCAGCGTCTCGATATGCGTTCCCGCGAGTTCGGGCTCCGCACGAGCAAGATCGAGCAGCTTGTAGGCGCGCGGATCGACAGGCTTGTGCAAGTGATGGCCGAATCCCGGAATGGCCTTGCGAGCTTGCACATACTCGCGCGCGATCGCCGACGCTTCGGCTCGCGCGTCATCCGAATCGCGGATCCGGTCGATGAGGCGCGAACAGTTCTCCATCGTCCCGACGAACTGGCTGCCGACCGCCAGCAACCCTGCGGCCACGGCGCCCTGGAGATTCTCCGGGGCGCTCATGTAGACGAGGCGTGTCGAGATGGAGCTCGGCGTGAGTCCATGTTCCATCAGCACGACGAGCGCCATGTCGGCGATCCGCACATCCACGGGACGGATGGGGCGGCCGAGAATTTGTCGCAACAGGACCTCGGTGAAAGTCTGCTTCCCGATCAACTCTTCAACAAGGTCGGCTTCGCCGTACTTGAGCGAAGTCAGCGTATGCGTGCAAAGCCGCGTCACGGGCCCCTTACGTTCGGTCTTGAGTTCAGGCTTCATAGGTTTTGTGAGACCTCACAAATCTTCAAGCTTTCGCATTGACGGGCTGGCCGCCGGACAGCACCTGGTCCCGCACTGCGTTCTTCGCCACCTTGCCCACGGAGGACCGCGGCAAATCGTCGAAAAAGTGAATGCGCTTCGGTGTATGAACGGCGCCGAGCTTTTCTCGCACGAACGAAGTCAACTCGGCTTCGGTGGCGGACCGGCCAGGCCGCAACTGGACGGCGGCCTGGACGGCTTCGCCCCAGACGTCGTCCGGCACGCCGAACACCGTGCACTCGAACACGCTCGGATGCTGACCGAGCGCGTTCTCGACGTCGATCGGATAGACGTTGAACCCGCCTGTGATGATCACGTCGCGGATTCTATCTTTCAGATACAGGAAACCCGCTTCGTCGAGATACCCGCGATCGCCCGTGTGCAACCAGCCGTCGATCAACGTTTCAGCGGTCTTCTCAGGCAGTCTCCAGTATCCGGTCATCAGCAAGTCGCCGCGCGCGACGACCTCGCCGATTTCGCCCGGCGGCAAGCGCTTGCCGTCGGCCGACATGATCGCCACCTCGGAGAACCAGGTCGCCGCGCCGACGGACGACCAGCGCGCCGGATCGGCGAAATCTTCGGGACGCATCGCAGTGAGTATCTGAGGCGCTTCGGTCTGGCCATAATGCGTCGCGAGGACGGGGCCGAAAAACGCGCGCGCCTCGCGGATCTTTTCCTCGGGCATCGGCGCGCCGCCGTAGATCAGCAATCGCAGATGAGGAAAGTCGTGGCGTGAAACGCCCGATAAGCCCATCAGCTTGTAGATCAACGTCGGCGGCATGAAAGAAACGGTGCCGCCGCCATCGCGGAACGCCTCGCGAACGCCGGGCGCACCCGCTTCTGACGGAATGACGAGACACCCGCCCTGCGCGAGAATCGGGAGAACGTACGTCGACGTGCCATGCGTAATCGGCGCCGCAACGACGTAACGATCATGCTCGGTGAGGCGCCACGTCTGGATCTGGTTGGCCACATTGGCCATCCAGGCACGATACGGCTGCATCACGCCCTTGGGAATGCCGGTCGTGCCGCCCGTGAACTTGATGGCCTGCGTCGCGCTGTCGCGCAATAGATCGAAGGTGCGCGGCGCCGCTCCGTCATGCGCCGCGATGAGCCTGCTCAACGATACGCGCGGCCCGAGCGGCGACGCGCCTGTCCCCGCGTCTTCGCCCGGCTCTTGCTGCCGCTCGTCGCAGTAGATCCGATATCCGGCTGCGCCCGCGACCAGCTGCTCGGATGCCGCATCCGTCACGACGATGGTCGGCTCCGTGGTATCGAGGATTCGGCGAATCTCCGGTTGCGTGCTGCGCGGATTGAGCGGCACCCACACCTTGCCGCTCGCAAGCGTCGCAAGCAGCGCGACGAGGTGCGCCTTACCGTTGCCTGCGCAGATCCCGACGCGGCTTTGCGGTGCCGGATCGATGGTCTGATAGGCCACGGCGAGCGCGGCAACAGCGTGACCGAGATCGCGGTAGCGAACGGCGCCGTCAGGTGCGTCGATCGCGGTCCGGTCCGGCCAGCGGCGCACGGCGCGCCAGAAAAAATCAATCGGATACATGTACGAAATCCCAGAGATGCACGCGGTGAACGTGCACATAGCCCCTTCCATCGACGGCGTTCCTCTGGTCGGCCGTCGCCTTCGACAGCGGCAATTCTCCAGGCGCACTTCGGTGACGGGAAATCGAATCGTCCGTCAAGCGGACGTTTTGGGGGCATGACATCCGATTCGCCGACTAGTGTTTTCCCTGCTTGTGACTCCATTCGGCATCTGCAAAGGTGGGCCGCCATTTCACGACGACTTCTTTCATGCAATCGACCGCTGCCGATTCAACCGTTCGCCTGACGGGCGTTTTGGACGACAACAAAAGCGGGGGCTTGCGCGCGCTCCGTCGCGGCCTCGACGTACTCGCCGCCATCATCGAAGCCGGTAGCGCGGGCCTGCGCGTGGCCGAGATAGGGCGCCGCTGCCAATTGGAACGGGCAACGGTTTATCGCATCCTGGAAACGCTCGTCGAGGCGGACTACGTCGAAATCAGCGGCCGCTATCGATATGTGGCGGGAGAAGCCGTACGCCGGTGGCGCGCCGACAATGTCCTCACGCAATCGATCATTGCAAAACGGCTCGAGCCCGTGCTCGAGCACGTCAGCGCCGAGAGCGGAGACGCCGCATTCGCCGTGGTTCGCGAAGGACGGATGTCGTCATGCATCGCGCGCCGGATCGGGAGCTACCCGGTGCAAATCCTCGCCGTGGACGTCGGGACGCGCCAGCCGCTCGGCGTCGGCGCCGCGGGCCTTGCGTTGCTCGCCGCACTGCCCGACGACGAGGCGCAAGCCGTCATCGTCCAGCATGGCGACGCCCTGTCGAGCTACGGCGGGCTCAACAGCGAGACGTTGCGTCTGCTCGTCAAGGCAGCGCGTGAGCGTGGCTGGTCCGTGATAGGCAATCATGCGGCCAAGGGCGCGCTCGGCGTGGGCGTCGCGGTGTGCGATCGTCGGGGCTATCCGATCGCAGCGATCAGCGTCGCGGCGCCTACCGAGCGAATGTCGCGCCAAAGGCAGGCATTCATCGTCGATGCCATTCGATCCGCGCTTCGGTCATCCGCCATCGAAAAGCAAGACTGAACCGAAACGCCACCGACGCCAGCTTCATCGCGGCCCGCACTCGCAGGCGATCTTCTATCGTCGCCGAATGGCGCTATCAGTGTTTCTCCGCCTGCACGGCCACCCAGTCCATCAAGGCGAAAAGAAGTCCAGACACCACGAACGTCACATGCAGGATCACGAGCCAGCGGATGCGCGCTTCGTCCATCACGGCACCGGGCTCCGTCAGTTTCATGAACGCGCGCAGCAGCGAGATCGCCGAAATCGCGACGATCGAGCCGATCAGCTTCATCTTGAGGCCCGAGAAATCGAGTGTGCCCATCCAATCGGGGCGATCCTCGCTCGTTCCGGTATCGATCTTGGAGACGAAGTTCTCGTAGCCGGAGAACATCACGATCACGACGAGGTTGCCCGCCAATGAAAGATCGATGAGCGTCAAGACGGCGAGAATGATTTCTTCCGGGCTCGCCGAAAGAAGATTCGGCAGGACGTGAGCGATGTCGCCGACGAATGCCACGAGCAGCATCACGAGGGACAGCACGAGGCCGACATAAAACGGCGCCAGCAGCCAGCGCGATTTGAACAGAATGCGTTCCAGCACGATTTCGAGGGCTTTTCTTTGATGCATGTTATGCGGCTCATTCCGGTTGCGTTGGCGAGAGTTTATCCGCTTCAACCGGGTCCGTCGTACAGCTTCTGAGGGTGCCGCGCCTCGGCAAAGAGAAAAAACACCGTTCCGCCACGAGCCCACATATGGGACGATGAACGCCGCGGCGAGCGAACTGGCCGCCGGTGCGCGGCCAGTTCCGCCCAGATTTGAGTTATTCGAGAACCCGATGGTCGAAGGCGCGGTTGCCGCGCGGCGACGGCCGTCCCCATTCGCCATGCTCATTGCGCGCGAGCTCGGCCGGCGCGCGTGCGGCCGCGTCGCGCCACCGCACTTTGATTCCTCGTTCGGCGGAGCGCCGCGCGAATTCGCCGATGTACTCGCGAATGTCGGCATCGAGCGTGTCGGCACGCGAAGCGTCGACCACGAGCGTCGAGCCGTCCGGGAGCGCGCCGAGCCTGTCCTTCAGGCCCGCCTTGATGAAGCACGAAGGGTCCTTGCGAAACTGCAGGACGAACTCGCCCGCTCGTGTCTCGATGACGAATGCCTGCTTGAGCGTGGACCGAAGCGCAAGGACGGCACTGCAGGCCACCCCGATGGCGACACCGATCAGCAAGTCGGTGGCCATCACGCCGGCGATGGTGGCGATGAACGGCACGAATCGATCCACGCCGCTCTTGGCCGTCTCGAACCAAACCGAAGGCTTGGCCAGCTTGGCGCCCGTCGCGATCAGGATCGCGGCGAGACATGCGAGCGGAATCAAGTTCAGAACCGAAGTCAATGCGAACAGGCTGGCGAGAATCAGCACGCCGTGAACGAATGCCGACGCCCGGGTTTGAGCGCCCGCATGCAGATTGGCCGTGCTGCGGACGATGACCGCCGTGATCGGCAGTGCGCCGAGCATGCCCGCCAACATGTTGCCGACGCCTTGCGCCCGCAGCTCGCGGTCCAGCGACGCCGAGCGCCGCATGGGATCCATCTGCTCGATGGCCTGGAGGCTCAGCAACGTCTCCACGCTCGCGACGATCGCGAGCGTGCCCGCGAGTCGCCATACCTCGACACTCGTCAATGCCGAGAAATCCGGCA
Organism: Trinickia symbiotica; assembly: GCF_002934455.1. Lineage (GTDB taxonomy): Bacteria > Pseudomonadota > Gammaproteobacteria > Burkholderiales > Burkholderiaceae > Trinickia > Trinickia symbiotica. The sequence continues at coordinate 148,883 of NZ_PTIR01000004.1, forward strand.
ATGTGAGCCATTGCGCCAATGCCGCCAAGGAATCGATCGGCGCGAGATTCACGCGCTGGTCGGCGGGCAGCGCGAGTTGCGGCGACCACGCATCGATTGCCACCGTGGCGAAGATGCCGAGCGCAACGACGACGAGCGGCGCCGGGACTGAGCGGAGCAACGCGCTGCGGCGGACCCACTTCGTGTCCCATGCCCAGAGAACGGCGAACGAGAGAAGCGCCAGTGCGCAGGCGACGAGCGACACGGAGCCGAATGGGGTATCCAGCCGTGCATCGGTGCCGCCGCCCATGGGATTTGCATCGGCGTCGAACCAGCCGAACGCAACGGGGAACTGCTTGACGATCAGCAACAGGCCGATGGCTGCGAGCATACCCTTGATCACCGTCGACGGGATGCAAGATGCGAAACGGCCCAATCCCAACGCGCCGAAACAGAATTGCGCCACGCCGGCCACGAAAACAGCGCTCAAGAAGGCGGAAAAGCCGCCGACATTGGCCAGGCCCTCGACCACGATCGCGATCAATCCGGCGGCCGGCCCGCTGACACTCAGGCGGGATCCGCTCAGAAGTGCGACAAAGAGGCCGCCGATCACGCCTGCGAGAAGACCGGCGATGGCGTTGACGCCCGATGCCTGTGCAATACCGAGGCAAAGAGGCAGTGCAACGAGAAATACCGCGACGCCCGCGCAGCAATCGCGCGGCAGCGTCGCCATGAACTTGGCATTCGTCATCGTAGGAACCCGTGAAAGCGATCAGATCGTCCACACGGACGTCGTCTCGCGATGATCATTGGCAGCCGGCCTTTGGGCATTGATCCCGAGCGACGAATCGCCGGACGATGCGAGCCTGCGGATCAGCCCGCTCCGGATATCGAAGATCCAGGCGTGCACGCGGGGCCGCGATACCGCGTCGCGCACGAGCGGCATCTGGTTGAGCGTCCTCGCCTGTTCGACGGCATTCAGCTCGGCCAACCAGTTCGCCCGTTCCTCGATGCTTGGAATCGCCGCGAGCACCTCTCGCTCGCGCCGAACGAGCTCACGCAGCGCGACGATCCGCCGCTCGACGTGCGGCATCCCACCGGTCGTACCTTCGAGCGCGGCTCGAATACCGCCGCAGCCATAATGCCCGCAAACGACGATATCGCTGACCTCGAGGACGCGGACGGCGTACTCGAGCACGCTCATCGAATTGTCGTCGTGAGGCAAAAAAAGATTTGCCACGTTGCGATGCACGAAAAGGTCGCCCGGCGCCGCGCCCGTCACAATCTCCGCGGGCACCCGGCTGTCGGAGCAGCCGATCCAGAGAATCGCGGGCCGCTGCCCTTGCCGCATGCGGCCGAAGAGCGCGGGGTCGCGACGGGCCGTCTCGTGCGCCCATGCCTTGTTCCGCGAGAGCATTTGTTCAGCAAAGTCCATGTTTATCCCTTACCGAAGAGGCTTACGTTTGCGATGAAATGCGAGCGGCAGGCCCCCTGACGGGGCTGCCAAGCGCGCTGCTATGAACCGAAAAACGGTTCGCAGAAAAAGGCGGGACCCTGGCAGGCTGGCGCCGCATGCACGGCCCGCGCAGGTGAACCCGACGCCTCGGCACCCGCTGCCGGCGACGGCCCCTTCGCATCGGCGACGAGCGTCTCGTCGGCCCGTTTGGCCGCTTGGGGAGCGTAGATCCGCGATACGTCCGGGTACGATGTGTTCGTGATGTATCGCAGGCCGTTGCGTTGGGCTTCGATGAGCTCCTCGTAGACCTGAGCGCGCGTTTTCCCCGTCATGCTCTCGGCGTGCGCGGGTGCAGCCACGGCCGCCGCGAGAAGCGCTGCAACGAGTAGTCGGGTTTTCATATTCACTCCTTTATCAGGGACATCGCGATTGCGACGTCGATGGGAGCAATTGTCTCGATTGGGTGGATCGTCGACATGACGAGAAGATGACGTTTCTCGCATGAAATTCCCGTCATCTTTCACAATTCGAGATGTACATCTTCTCGCGACGCTCAACGCGAATTTTCTGAATTGTCCGCGGCAGGCCCGTCGGGCGCCTCGATCCTGCGTCACATGGAATCTTCTCCAACATTCGCCCGGAACTATTGAGATAAATCGATGTCCCTGATTTCTTCTAATTCAGTTACCGTTATTCCGAGCAACTGTCCCCAAAAGATATTGAAGGAATTGAGGGAAAACCGAAATGAAAATCCTGATAGTCGAGGATGAAGGGAAGACAAGAACGTATCTGGGACAGGGACTGACCGAGGCAGGATTCGTATGCGATTGCGTGGCTGACGGCGTCACCGGGCTCCATCAGCTGCAAACCGAGGAGTACGACCTCGCGATTCTCGACATCATGTTGCCGGGCAAGGACGGCTGGAGCATCGTGCAGGAGTTGCGCAAGACGCATCGGACGCCCGTGCTGTTCCTATCGGCACGCGATGACGTCGACGATCGCGTGAAAGGCTTCGAGGTGGGCGGCGATGACTATCTGGCCAAACCGTTCGATTTCATCGAGTTGCTCGCTCGAGTACGTTCGCTTTTGCGCCGCGGCCAAGGGCGCGAAGAGTCCGTGCTCAGCGTGGGCGACCTCGAGCTCGACCTCGTTCGGCGCAAGGCGAGGCGCCAGGGCAATACGATTCTGCTCACCGCCAAGGAGTTCTCCCTGCTCTGGCTCTTGATGCGGCGCGAGGGCGAGATTCTGTCCCGTTCGCTGATCGCCTCGCAGGTATGGGACATCAATTTCAGCAGCGACACGAACATCGTCGACGCCGCCATTCGCCGAGTCCGCGCGAAGGTGGACGATCCCTTCGTGCCGAAGCTGATTCACACCGTGCGCGGCATGGGCTATGTCCTCGAGAAGCGCGAGCGCGCGCCGTCGCAATGAGGTGGCGGTGGCCGAATACGATGCGAGCGCGGCTCGCCGTGCTGTTCGCGCTGTCCACCTCGATCATCCTCGCGGTAAGCGGGACCTTGCTTTACAGGGCGCTCGTCACTTCCACGGCCCACTCGCTGGCGCATGAGATGCAGGCAAGCGTTCGCAGCACGACCGCGCACGTCACCGCGGCCCGTGATTGGGACGAGTTGCGAAGCGGCGGCGTGACCGCGCATGCCGCGCCCGATGACCACGAGAATCTCGATTTCGCGATACTCGACGGTAAGGGTAATGTCGTCGTCAAAAGCGACGGCTTCAGCGGCGCCGACGAAATCGGTCGAGTACGCGCCGGCGCGACGCCCACCTGGATCGACGATCCGCGTCGGGCGGTGCGGTACCTCGTCGCCACCGCGCATCTCGACGACGACGTTTCAAGCGACGCACGCATCGTCGTCCAAGGCAGCTATCGCAGCACGCGCGCGTTCTTGCGCCTTTGCGCCATTTGCATCGCCTTGGCGACGTTCTGCGGCGCCCTCGTCGCGGCAGTGGTGGCGCACAGAATCGCGGCGTTCGCGCTGCAGCCGCTCGCCGAGCTTGCGGCATGCGCCGACGAGATTTCGACGAGCCGGCTCGCGCATCCTCTGCCGGATCGATTCATGACCGGAGAGCTGCGCGAACTGAGCCTGGCGTTCAACCGAATGCTCGCTCGCCTCGGCGAATCGTTCACACGTCTCACGCAGTTTTCCGCCGACCTTGCCCACGATATCCGCACGCCGCTCACGAATCTGCTCGCGCAAGCGCAGGTGGCGCTCGTGCAGCCTCGATCGAACGAGCAATATCGCGCGATCATCGAATCGAGCATCGAAGAATTGCAGCGCCTCTCGCGCATGGTCGACGACATGCTGTTCCTGGCTCGCATCGACGCCCGTCAACGCACGGCGCGGCTGCGGCGCGTCGACGGCGCGGGCGAAGCGTTGCGTGTCGCCCGTTATTACGAATCGATCGCCGAAGATCGCGATATCGCGATCAGCGTCGAAGGGCAGTGCATCTTCGATGGCGAGCCACTGCTCGTGCAGCGCGCGATCGGCAATCTCCTCTCGAATGCGTGCGTGCATGCGCCGGCCGGCTCGACCGTAACGATCGAATGCGCCAACCGCAGCGACTTTGCCGTCATCCGCGTAGTCGATACGGGGCCCGGCATCGCCGCCGAGCATCTGACACGCATCTTCGATCGCTTCTACCGCCCCGATCCGGCGCGCCAGAATTCCGCCTCGGGCACGGGCCTGGGACTTGCGATCGTCAAGTCGATCATGGACGAGCACGGCGGGGAATGCGAGGTGACGAGCGTGCCGGGCGTGAGAACGGCGTTCTCTCTGCGCTTTCCCCGCAACGGCCGGGTGGTGCCGGACGATCGGCTGCCGGCGCGGGAAGCGCCGCGGTGATACACTCGCCTCGCCCGCCGCCTCGCGGCCGCGCTCAAGATCGAATCGTTTCCCTCAGGAGGCTTCCGATGGCTGATTTCAGAATCTGGTCCGACGACTTCCCGAATAACGGCTTCATGCCGAAAGCGCAGGAATTTGCCGACAAGCTGTTCGGCGTGGATGGCAGCGGCGGCAACGCATCGCCCGCGCTGCAATGGGAAGCGCCCCCCGAGGACGCGCAGAGCCTCGCGCTCACGGTCTACGATCCCGACGCGCCGACAGGCAGCGGCTTTTGGCATTGGGTCGTCGTCAACCTTTCCCCGCAATTGCGCTCGCTGCCACAAGGCGCCGGCAAGGCCGACGGCTCGCTCCTGCCAGCCGGCGCGATCCAGGTCCGCAACGACTACGGCACGCCCGGCTTCGGCGGCGCCGCGCCGCCACGCGGCGACAAGCCGCACCGCTATATCTTCCGTGTGCACGCGCTGAAGGCGGAACATCTGCCGATCACGCCCGACACGACGAACGCGGTCGCGCGCTTCATGATCCACCTCAACGAAATCGACTCGGCGACCTACACCGGCCTATACGAGCTGAAGTGACACGTATTGCGCAAGCGTCATCGGCCCCACCGACGATGGAACCGGAAGAGGGCCTCCCCCTCCCCCAACGCTACTGGGCCATCGTCGTCATCGCGCTCGGCATCACCCTCGCCGTGCTCGATAGCGCCATCGCCAACGTTGCGCTGCCGACCATCGCGCGCGAACTGCGCGCGAGCGCTTCCGCATCCGTCTGGGTCGTCAACGCTTACCAACTGTCGATCACGATCTCGCTGTTGCCGCTGGCGTCGCTCGGGGATCGCATCGGCTACCGACGCGTCTACACGGCGGGAGTGATTGTCTTTACGATCGCCTCGCTGGGCTGCTCGCTATCGACGTCGCTCGCCGCGCTCGCCGCGACACGCGTCGTGCAAGGCTTCGGTGCGGCCGGCATCATGAGCGTCAATACAGCGCTCGTGCGCGCAATCTACCCGCGCAATATGCTCGGGCGCGGGGTCGCGATCAACGCGATGGTCGTCGCCGTGTCCTCCGCGGTCGGGCCGACCGTCGCTTCGGCCGTCCTCTCGGTCGCTTCCTGGCCATGGCTTTTCGCCATCAACGTCCCGATCGGCATCGTCGCCGCCGCGGTCTCCGTGAAGGCGCTACCGCGCAACATCGGCCACGACACTCCGTACGACTACATCAGCGCGGTCATGAACGCGTTCGTGTTCGGCCTGCTCATCGTGACGATCGACGGTCTCGGCCACGGCGAAGCGCATCGCTGGACGGCCGCGCAGTTCATCGCGATCGTCGTCGTGGGATATTTCTTCGTGCGTCGCCAACTGAGCCAAAAGGCGCCGCTGCTGCCTGTCGATCTGCTGAAGATTCCGGTTTTCGGTCTCTCGGTCGCGACCTCGATCTGCTCGTTCACCGCGCAAATGCTGGCGTTCGTCTCGCTGCCGTTCCTGTTTCAGAACACGCTCGGGATGAGCCAAGTCGAGACCGGTCTGCTGATCACGCCGTGGCCATGCGCGATCGTCTTCGCCGCGCCTATCGCCGGCACCCTTTCGGATCGCTTCTCTGCCGGGATACTGGGCGGCATTGGGCTCGTCGTTCTCACGATCGGCCTCGTGCTGCTCGCGACGCTCGGCCCGCATCCGAGCGCCTTCGACATCGCATGGCGCATGGCGGTATGCGGCGTTGGGTTCGGCACGTTCCAATCGCCCAACAATCGGCAAATGCTGTCTTCGGCGCCGCGCGAACGCAGCGGCGGCGCGAGCGGCATGCTCGGCACCGCCCGTCTGACCGGACAAACACTCGGCGCGGCGCTCGTCGCGCTGATCTTCGGCATTGCGCCGACCGGCGGTCCGACGATCTCGCTCGAACTCGCCGCCGCGTTCTCCGCGTTGGCATCGGGCGTCAGCCTCATGCGCTTGAGGCAGCCGCGGCGCGCGGCGGCCTGAGCGACGAGCGCCCCCCGCGCGCACTCAATCGCGGCAACGCCCCGAGGCGCGCGCTGGCCCGCCAAATCGATTACCGCCGCTGGCTTATTCGCTGGATCCCGCTTCGATGACTTTCAGGCGGTTATGGACCGATTGAACGCCGGAGATGCCTCGCACGATCTCCTGCGCGCGTTGCTTGTCGGCCGCGCGCGGCACCGATCCCGTCAGCCAGACGACGCCATGGCGCGTCTTCACGTGGACGCGCGAAGCGTGGACATCCTTCGCGCCGATGAGTTCGGCCTTGGCCTTGGCCGTAATCGCGCCGTCACTGATGTGCTGGCCGAGCGACTCCGACGAGGCCGACGTTCCATTCGAGGCTGAATCCGTCCGTTGGGACGATGCGCCGCTCGTCGTCTGCGCGCTCGCGCCGACGGCAAAGAGGACGGAGGCGACGATGGACGCGATTTTCAATGACTGAAGCGCTTTCACAGTGACTCCTGCTCAATGATTGAAAGGACTGTCGGGCCCGCCGATCCACGCGCGAACTTGGCGCGCACCGTCGTACCCTCCTTTTCTTCCGCAAGCCTCGTGCCGAAAATGGCCGCCGCGGTGATGAGAGTGGAGCGCGTTTTCAATGCAACTGGGGGATTCCATAGCGAACGCGGCGCGTTTTTTGCACGGCGGATGTAAAAGCTGCTGAGCAAATGCCTCATTGCCAGCGCCCGTGGCGCAGTAAGCGTATGAAGCGCTGCATGGTATGTCCGTTGCTTGAGTGGGAGCACCCATTCGCGAGGACATCGATATGCCGCCTACTCTTGAACTGCGCAGCAAACAACACGTCGCGTTGACCCCGCGCCTGCAACAATCGGTACGGCTGCTGCAGTTGTCGTCTCTGGAGTTTCAGCGCGAACTGCGTCAGGCACTCGACAGCAATCCGTTCCTCGAATACGACGAGCCGCAAAGCGAAGATACGGAGCCGCCAACGAACGGCGTGCTTCCCGGTCACGGCGCCGATGAAACGCACGTCGTCAGCGATACGCCCGCGCCGACCGAGGCAGTCGACGGCTTCGATGGGCTGGCGGGCGCCGAGACGGCGGCCGCCGCGCCGGTCGATGAGGCGGCCGGCGAATTCGCGCAGGACTGGTCGATGCGCGCGGCCTCGCGCCATAACAGCGATGCCGACGACGTGGATCCCGGTGCATGGGCGCGCGCTCAGCCGACGATGCACGAGCATTTGCACAACTTACTTCAGCTCTACCCGCTCAACGAGCGCGACCGTGCCGCGGCGCAAGTCGTGATCGAAGCATTGGACGACGACGGCTATCTGCGTGATTCGCTCGCGGATCTGGCCGAGGCTTTCGAAGCCGACCCGCCATTGACCGAAGAGGAGCTGCGCGTCGCACTGCGCCTCGTGCAAACGCTCGACAGGCCCGGTGTCGGAGCACGTTCGTTGTCCGAGTGTCTGAGCCTGGAGCTCGACGCGCTGCCGGAAGATACGCCGGGCCGCGCCGTCGCCCGCGAAATCGTGCTGCATCACCTCGAAAAGCTCGCGCGGCGCGAACACGCCGAGTTGCAAAAGCAGATCGGCTGCTCGGCCGAAGCGTTGCGCACCGCCTGCGCCCTCGTGCGCCGACTCGACCCGAAGCCGGGCGAATACTACGGACGCACCGACGACAACTACGTGATTCCCGACGTCATCGTGCGCAAGGTGAAGAACCGTTGGGTCGCGACGATCAATCCCGCGGTGCTCCCGCGCGCGCGCATTCACCGCGTCTACGCGGAGCTTTTCGCCCAATCGGGCGGCAACGGCACGCCGCTCGCGCAACAGTTGCAGGAAGCGCGCTGGCTGCTGCGCAATGCCGAGCAGCGCTTTACAACGATCCAGCGCGTGGCGCAATGCATCGTCTCGTACCAGAAAGCGTTTTTCGAGTACGGCGAAATCGCACTGAAGCCGCTCGTGCTCAGCAAGCTGGCCGAAGAGCTCGGGCTTCACGAGTCGACGGTCTCGCGGGCCTCGAGCAACAAGTACATGGCCACGCCGCGCGGCATCTTCGAGTTCCGCCACTTCTTCCCGCGCGAGCTCGCGACCGAGACGGGCGGCCGGTGTTCGGCCGCCGCGGTCCGCGCGCTCATCAAGGAGATGATCGAGCAGGAGGATCCGCGCAATCCCCTGTCCGACGTCACGCTCGCTCGTCTGCTCACGCAGGAGGGCATGATCGTCGCGCGCCGCACGGTGGCGAAGTACCGCAATCTGTTGAAGCTTCCGCCCGCTCAACTGCGCAAGCAGGGATAGCGTCTCGCCTTGGTATGCGCCCCCCCAAAAAGGGGCGCTGCCCAAGGAGCCTTCTCCTTCTTCGGAAGCCTTCGGAAAACCGGCCGCGAGCCGGCAACGATGTCAGGCCGCGAAATCGGCCAGCTTCACCGCCTTGCGTGTCACCGATGCGGCAGTGGCCACATGACGCAAGTCATCGAGGAAGGCATCTCGCCACGTCGACAGATCGCTCGCCCGCAAGCGCGCCATCATGTCAGAATGGCGCGCCTTGCGTTCGCTGAGCGGCATCGACAATGCACTGGCGAGCGCCGCCGCCATTTGTGAGAGGTCGAAAGGATTGACGACGAGCGCGCCCGGCATCTGCTCCGCGGCACCCGCGAACTGAGACAACACGAGCACGCCTGGGTCTTCCGGATTCTGCGCCGCGACATACTCCTTCGCGACGAGATTCATCCCATCGCGCAATGGCGTCACGTAGCCGACTTGCGAAAGCCTGAAGAGCGCCATCAACACATTGCGCTCGTACTTGCGGTTCAGATACTGGATCGGCGTCCAATCGAGCTGAGCGAAACGCCCGTTGATGCGCCCCGCCTCGCCTTCGAGCGCTTGCCGAATGCGCTGATAGGTCTGCACGTCCGAGCGGGTCGGCGGCGCGATCTGAACGAGCGACACTTTTCCCTGCCACTCGGGCGCATCGGTCAACAGTTGCTCGAACGCCTGGAATCGCTCGACGAGCCCCTTCGAATAATCGAGCCTGTCGACGCTCATGATGATGCGCCGGCCTCGCATCGCGTCGCGCAGTTCGGCGACGGCCTTGCGATCGGAAAGCTGCTCGGCCGCTTTCGCGATCGCATCGGGATAGATGCCGATCGGATAGGTGCCGACTTTCAGCACGCGGCCGAACGCCTGCATCACCCCCTCTTCGGTCGAAACGCCAAAGTGGCCGCGCTCGATGTAATCGACGAACGATTGCCGGTCCGAGTGAGTTTGAAACCCGACGACATCATAGCTGCACATCGCCTTGACGAGCTCTTCATGCGGCGGCACCGTGCGCAGCACTTCGCCGACCGGAAACGGCGTGTGGAGGAAAAACCCGATCGGGTTCGTCACGTTGAGATCGCGCAGCGCTCGAGCAAAAGGCAGCAGGTGATAGTCGTGCACCCAGATTACGTCGTCAGGCTTGATGAGCGTGGAGAGCTGCTTGGCCAGCATGGCATTGACGCGCACGTAGCCCGCGTACTCCCGTCTGTCGTAGCGCGAGAGATCCGTGCGGTAGTGAAACGTGGGCCAGAGCGTCGCGTTCGAGAATCCTCGGTAGTACTGATCGTAGTCGCGCCTCGTCAGGCCGACGGTGGCATAGGTGACGGTACCCTGCTGGTCGATCGACGGCGCACCGCCATGCCCCACGATTTCGCCGCTCCATCCGAACCAGAGCCCCCCGGTCTCCTTCAATGCGTCCAGTACACCAACGGCAAGCCCGCCGGCGGCGGGCGATCCTTCTTGCGTCGGCGCGACGCGGTTGGAGACGACGATAAGTCTACTCATTGCGGCTTCACCTCTCGGGTTGCTGACTCGCATGGCGACGACGATCGCCGCTCGGTTGGTCGTGTGCAAGCAGCATGCCCCGATCCGCAACCGCAATGCGGCGACGCCCCGCTCTCCGACCGGCGAGCGGAAAAAGCCAGCGCGCGCCGACGGGCGAGCGCCGGGCGAACGTGCAACAAGCTTCCGGCGCGCTCAGGCGTCCTGCTCGGCGCCTAAATCGCGCTGATAATCGAGCCCTTCAGGGCGTGCGCCGCCTTGGTTATAGGTCCCGTCGGGCGGCGCATTGGGCGCGACGCGATTTTGCGCGGAAGGATCGTGCGGCGGCTGCGAAGGCGACGCGGCCGTCGTGTCCGCCTGCTTTGCCGCACGCTTGGATGCGTGGCGCGGAGAGCGCCGCAACGCTGGATGTCTCATCGAATGCCTCCTTCGAGAAGGCGGGCCCGAATTGGGTGCATCGAACTAGAAGTCTAGAACGCGGAAATCGGTTTCGCTCGGTAACAAGTGCGTCAGATTTGTAACTCATACAGAGGCCCATCCCCGGATTTGCCGCCTTCACTGCGGAATGTCTGGAGGATTGGGCGGCGGATCGCCGATCGGTGGATGCGGCGGCCCCGGGGGCTCACGCTCGGGCTCGGGATGCGGCCCCGGCGGTTCCTTCGTCGGTGGAGGCCCGGGTGGGTCGGGCTCGGGCGTATGCGCGCGCAACGGCTCGCTCGTGGATGCTGACATCGTGAACATTCCCCTTGGCGTGTCGCGGGTCGCGCGGCCGACGCTCACCGTCGGCGCACTCGTCGCGCCCGGCGCCAACTCCGCCGTTCGTTACGTTGACGATGCGAGCAATCGGTTTGCCTAGTGCTGGGCTACTCAGCAGACGGTACGGGCAGCGCCGCGAGCGTGCGAGCCGTTCATTTGCCGGCCGCCGGCTCGCCGGCTTCCCCGGGCTCGCCGGCCGCATCGCCTTCGCCGGCCTGTGGCTTGCCAGCCTCGTCGCTGTATTCGACGAGCCGGTTGTAGAGCGTCTTCAAGCTGATGCCGAGGATTTCGGCGGCGCGCGTTTTGACGCCACCGCATTGCTCTAGCGTCGCGAGGATCAATTGCCGGTCCGCGGCGGCGAGCGAGGTGCCGAACGGAATCGTCACCGCAGTCCCGGTCGACGGCTTGGATAGCGAGATCTGCAGCGGTACGGCAGCCGTCGTGTTCGAGTCGGCGCCCGCCATGATGTAGGCGCGCTGCACGTAGTTCTTGAGCTCGCGCACGTTGCCGGGCCAGGGGTACGACAGCAGCATTTCCTTCGTCGCGGGCGGAAATTGCTTGCTCGTGCCGTGACGCTCGTTGAGCTCGGCGAGAAACGCCTCGGCGAGCAACCAGACGTCGTTGCCGCGCTCGCGCAGCGGTGGCAGGCTGATGGGAAAGACGTTGAGCCGATGGTAGAGGTCGAGCCTGAGCTTGCCCTCGAGCACGGCCTGTTCGGGATCGCGGTTCGTTGCGGCGATGACACGCACGTCGGTCTCGATTTCCTTCGTCGTGCCGACGCGCATGAACATGCCCGTCTCGAGCACGCGCAGGAACTTGACCTGCAATTCGGCCGGCATTTCGGTGATTTCGTCGAGAAAGATCGTCCCGCCGTTCGCGCGCTCGAAATAGCCCTTGTGCTGACGGTCCGCGCCCGTGAAGGAGCCGCGCTCGTGTCCGAACATCTCCGATTCGATCAGATTCGGCGAGATGGCGCCGCAGTTGACGGCGAGAAACGCGTGCTTGCGGCGCAGGCTCAACTCGTGAATCGTCTGCGCGGCCACCTCCTTGCCCGTCCCGGACTCTCCGACGAGCAGCACCGACGCCGCGGTCGGCGCGACGCGGCTCACTTGATCGTAAACCGACTGCATCGCCGGCGAGCTGCCGAGCATGAGCCCGAAGCGGCCCATGCGCCGCAGCTCGCCGCGCAGCGTGCCGATTTGCGCCTTCAAATCGCCCGCGCGCGGCAAACGATCGAGCACGGCCCGCACGCGCTGCATGTTGATCGGCTTGACGAGGTAGTCGGACGCACCCATCTTGAGCGCGGAGACGGCCGATTCGACCGTCGCGTGGCCGGTGATGACGACGATCTCGACGCCCGAGCGCGGATCGAGGTCTTCGAACAAGTCGACCCCGCTGCCGTCCGGCAACTGCAAATCGGTGAAGACGACGTCCGGCGTTTGCCGCACGAGTTGAATGCGGGCCTCGCGCAAGTCGCCGGCGGTGGCCGTGGTGAGGCCATCCTCCGCGATGATCGACACGAGCGCTTCGCGCGTGTCCGGGTCGTCGTCGACAATCAGCACATGTGGCATCGGGTTGGATCGCGTATAAAAGGGTCAAGAAGATCGACACGCCGGCGAGATGTGCCGGCGCTCGAAGCAGATCGATATTTTGCCTCCGCTCGCCGCCCTGGAGGAGCCAGAGCATCGACGAGCGACGCCCATTTCTCAGCTGTGCGGGAAAACCCAGGCGTCGCGCGTACCGCCCACCCGGGCGGCCCCGTCCGGGATCGGGCCGCCCGTTGGCGCCGACGCCGACGCGGGTGTTGACGGTGCCGCTTGCGTCACGGACGCCACTGCGCCGCCCTCGCCTTCCCAACGGTTCAATTCGCTGGCGAGCCGCGCTTGCGACGCGCGGTGCTTTTGTGACCAGCGCCACGCGATCACGCCCCCCACCGCGACGAGCGCGCCGAAGATGCCGATTTTGGGACGAGCCATCTGACCCCCTTCGTAATTTGCCCGAAGTGTATGAAAGATACGGCCAAGCCGCCAGCACCGGCGTCCGGCTGCCGACTCTCATTCCGATCGATTCCGCGTCCGCGAGTTCCGTGCGGAACCCGAACGTGCCGCACGATTCATGCCATATCCGCCATGACGACTGGCGGGCGTCGGACCCGTCATGCGTGGTTAAATAGGGGTTTGCAACCACCCTTTTCGGAGCGGCGACAACGGCTCAACCGCCGTGGCCGCCGCTCGCGGAAGATTGCGATACATGGCGTCGTCAAGCGACTTGGACACACCCGCGGCAGCCGACATGAGCGATGCCGCGCGGCGACTCGACAAAGCTCTCGCGCGCGATTCGGCCGGGCTCGAATCGTATGGGATGCTTTACGGCTCGTCGCCCGCAATGCTCGAACTGTACGAGCAGATCGAGCGCGTCGCCGCGACCGATGCAACCGTGCTGATCGTCGGCGAATCGGGCACGGGCAAGGAGCTGATCGCCCGCACGGTCCACGATCGGGGCGCGCGGCGCGACGGCCCCTTCATCGCCGTCAATTGCGGCGCGATTCCCGACAACCTCATCGAGGCGGAGCTCTTCGGCCACGAGCGCGGCAGTTTCACCGGCGCCGTGCAGGGCCGCGCCGGCTATTTCGAAAATGCCAACGGCGGCACGCTCTTTCTCGACGAAATCACCGAAATGATGCCCGTGCGGCAGGTGAAGCTGCTGCGTGCGCTGGAAACCGGCACGTTCTATCGCGTGGGCGGCACCGAGCTCCTGCACAGCGACGTCCGCGTGATCGCCGCGACCAACCGGGATCCGATGGTCGCGGTCAAGGAGAACGGGCTGCGCGAGGATCTGATGTACCGGCTCGCCGTCTTTCCGCTGCGCGTGCCGCCGCTGCGCGAGCGCGAGGGCGACCGCGAGCTGCTCGCCCAGCACTTCCTTGCCGAGCTCAACGCGCAGGAAAACACGAACAAGTCGTTCAGCAAGCGTGCGCGCGAGACGCTGCGCACGTACTCGTGGCCCGGCAATGTTCGAGAGCTGAAGAACAGCGTCTATCGGGCGTTCATCCTTGCCGAGAAGACGGTCGAGATCGAGCATCCGCGTCTGGCCGCCCGCTCGAAGAAGGCCGTCACGCAAGGCGATGCGATGAGCATCTGGGTCGGCACGCCGCTCGCCGAGGCTCAGCGGCAGATCATCCTCGGCACGCTCAAGTACTGCGGCGGCGACAAGCGGCGCGCGGCGAAGGCGCTCGGAGTCAGCCTGAAAACGCTCTATAACCGGCTCGGCGCCTACGAGGACGAGGACGACAACCCGCCCGCGGGCGAAGGCTGAGCCCGCTCAGGCACCGTGCACCGCCCTCCGCGTTACGACTCGACGTCCTCGAGACTGAAGATCTCGGTCTGGTCGTTATACGAGAAGATTTCGCCGTAGCGGCCCCAGTTGATGACGGCGTCGAGCGTTTCCTCGGCCGCGCTGTCGGATAGGAAGTCCTCGAGCTCCTGCTCGAAGCGCACGCGCGGCGCGCGATGGCCGGGGCGCTCGTTCAGCACTTTCTTGATCCGCGCGGCAAGCGGCACGTGCCGCAGCAAATGCTCGGCGAACATCATCTTGCGCTCCTGAGTGCCGAACTCGGCGAACACGCGCGCCGGCGGCGTCAGGAAAATGTCGCCCTCGCGCACGTCGGTGAACCCGAGATGCTGCAGCACTTCGGCGATCGGAAAGAGGTCGTCGACCTCGAGATGCAGCGAGCGGGCGATTTCCGGCATGTCGGCGCGGCCATGATAGGGCGGCGCGGCCAGCGTCTCGATGAGACCGGCCATAAGGTTCGTGGAGACGCTCGGCAGCCAGCTGCCGAGCTCGAGCCCCTTTTTCGTCGCCTCGTCGGTGCGCCGCGCCGTCATTTTCGCGTAGATGTCGTCGACGAGACGCTTGAAGGCCGGGTCGAGCCGGTTGCGCGGATGCGCGAACGGCACCTTGATCTCGGCGATCACGCGCCCGGGGTTCGATGAAAGCACGAGAATCCGGTCGCACATGAACACCGCTTCCTCGATGTTGTGCGTGACGATCAGCACCGACTTGATCGGCATGCGTCGCTGTGTCCAGAGATCGAGCAGGTCGGTCCGCAGCGTTTCGGCGGTGAGCACGTCGAGCGCAGAGAACGGCTCGTCCATCAGCAGCAGCGTCGGATCGACGACGAGCGCGCGCGCAAAGCCGACGCGCTGGCGCATGCCGCCCGACATTTCGCGCGGATAGGCGTTCTCGAAGCCGTCGAGGCCGATCAGGTCGATCGCGGCCAGCGCGCGTTCGCGCCGCTCGCGCGCCCCGACGCCTTGCGCCTCGAGTCCCGCCTCGACGTTCTGCAGCACCGTCAGCCAGGGAAAGAGCGCGAACGTCTGGAACACCATCGCGACGCCTTCGGCCGGACCCGAAAGCGGCTTGCCGAGGTAGTCGACCTGGCCGTCCGTCGGCTTGATCAGCCCGGCGATGATGCGCAAAAGCGTGGACTTGCCCGAGCCCGAGCGTCCGAGCAAGCCGACGATCTCCCCTTCGCGCAGCGAGAGGTTGACGTCGTCGAGCACGAGCAGCTCGCCTTGCGCTTTTGAAAAGCCGCGGCGCACACCGCGCACGTTGAGCACTTCCTCGCCGAGACGAGGCGCGGCACCGGCGCCGACCGATGCGGGAGAGGCGGACGACGCCGGGCTCAGTTCAGCTTTGGGATTTTGCATTGCGCTTCACTCTCGAATGGACCTATCGGGTGTTTTTCGCATCAGTCGAGCCGGAGCTTCGATTCCGCGTAAGCATAAAGCGGCCGCCACACGCTTCGGTTGAACAACGTGACGAACAGCGACATTACGGCGATTCCGAGGATGATCTTCGGAAAGTCTCCCGCAGCGGTGGTTTCGGCGATATAGGCGCCGAGCCCATGCGCGGTGACGTGCGTATCGCCCCACTGGACCGCCTCCGAGACGATGCTCGCGTTCCAGGCGCCGCCCGAAGCCGTGAGCGCGCCGGTCACATAGTAGGGAAAGATGCCCGGCAGCATGCATTGGCGCCACCATTGCCAGCCGCGAATGCGAAAGTTCGTGGCGGCCTCGCGGTAGTCGTTCGGATAGGCCGTCGCGCCCGCGACCACGTTGAAGAGGATATACCACTGCGTTCCGAGCACGATGAGCGGCGAGAGCCAGATGTCCGGATTCAGATGAAAGCGGACGATCACGATCACAAACACCGGAAACAGCAGATTGGCGGGGAACGCGGCGAGGAACTGCGCGAGCGGCTGAACTTTTTCGGCGACGGCGGGCCGCAGGCCGATCAGCACGCCGAGCGGAACCCAGATCAGCGATGAAATCACGATCAGCACGGCGACGCGCAGCAACGTGAAGACGCCGAGCAGAAAGACATGCCCGACTTCCGAGCCCGTCACGCCCGTGCTGACGTAGGCCACGACGCGCCAGACCACGTAGATCGTTGCCGCGATCAGGACCAGGGCCCAAACGACATCGCCCGCCAGCGACGACGCGCGCTTCGCCACGGCGGGCTGACCGAGCCGCAGGCCTTGCGGAAGCGAAACGCGCAGCGGCACACGCGCGAGCTTTGAGAAGACCCACCCGGCCGGCACGAGCAGCTGATGAATGAGCCGCGTCCGGCGCACGAGGTCGAGCAGCCACGATTCCGGCGCATCGCCCGAGCTCGTCGTTTCCATCCTGAACTTGTCGGCCCACGCGACGAGCGGCCGGAACATGAGCTGATCGTAGGCCAGAATCACGACCGACATCGCGACAATGACCCAGCCGATGGCGCCCAGGTTGCGCTCCGTGATCGCCTGCGAAAGGTATGCGCCGATGCCGGGCAGCGTGATGGTGTTGTTGCCGACCGTGATGGCCTCCGATGCGACGACGAAGAACCAGCCGCCCGACATCGACATCATCATGTTCCAGATGAGGCCCGGCATCGAGAACGGGACTTCGAGCTTCCAGAAGCGCTGCCAGGCGGTCAGGTGAAAGCCGCGCGAGACCTCGTCGAGATCGCGCGGCACCGTGCGCAGCGACTGGTAGAAGCTGAACGTCATGTTCCAGGCCTGACTCGTGAAGATCGCGAAGACGGCCGCGAGCTCGGCGCCGAGCACCTGCTTCGGAAAAAGCGCGAGGAAAAACGTCACGGTGAACGAGATGTATCCGAGCACCGGCACTGATTGAAGAATGTCGAGGATCGGGATCAACACCATGCCCGCGCGCCGGCTCTTCGCGGCGAGCGTGCCGTACACGAGCGTGAAGACGAGCGAGGCCACCATCGCGGCAAGCATGCGCAGCGTCGTGCGCAGCGCGTACTCGGGCAGATTGGCCGGGTCGAGCGAGATCACCTGCGTCTTGAGCGTCGAGATCGGCGCCATCGTCTGGTGAAAGCCGATGGCCGTCATCGCGATCAGGCAGATGATGAGGGGAAACGCGACGAAGTCCCAGCGGTTGGGCAACAGCCGCCAGGCCGACGCGTTCGCCGTGCGGTTCGGATCGAAACTGAAGTCCATCAGCGAGCCTCCCGTCCACAATGGAACGTCCTTCGGGTCACCGGGGCCGCCCCGGCTGCGGCCACGTGATGGCATGCGGGCAAACAGCGTGCGAGGTGCGCGGCACGCGAAAAGTCTGGGCGGACCGAAGTGCGGAGTAAGAGCATGACGGAGTAAATAGTGATTCGTTGGGTGCGGATCGATGACTGCCCAGCGGTTCGATCTCTTTTTTGACGGCACGACACTACTACAACCTTTGTGACAGGCACAACCGCAAGACGGCGCACGCGCCAGCCGACGACGGCCGGCCGGGCTGGCGGAAAATGCCGTTGCGCCGATACAACGGCGAATTATGCCGGGAACCAGGCTTTGGGAAAACCCACGCCGCCACCGCAACGCGCAGCGCGCCGGAAAGACCGGGTATCATCGGCGTTTTGATGGCGATGAGCCGCCGACTACCTGGAGGTGCGCATGAAGGGCAATCTGGTCATCGTTTGTCGCGACCAGGACGCGGAAGCGTTCGATCAGTTGATGGCCGAGTACGGCGCGTATCAGGTCAAGCTCTCTTCCACGGCGTGGTACCTGAAACTCGACACCGCGCCCGAGAACGTGCAGGAAGACATTCTGGCAAGGCTCGGCAAGTACACGACGCACTACATCTTCGGCGCCGACAGCGTGACCTATAACACCGTCGACAACGAAGCGGCCTCGTCGCTCGACGCCCTTTTTTCCTAGCGATTCCGGCGCGAGCGGAAGCCGACGTCTACCAGGCCGCCTCCGATTGGGCCGTGACGCTCGCCAGCGTGTCGCGCGGGAACGTCATGACGATGCGCAGGCCGCCGTTTTCGGCGTTGCCGATCTCCCAGCCGCCGCCGAGCCGGCGCACGAGCCGCTCGACGATGGCGAGCCCGAGCCCGCTGTGCCCGTTGCCGCCGCGGGCCGGATCGAGCCGCACGAAGGGGCGGCTTGCCTGAATCAAATCCTGCGGCGCGATGCCCTGGCCATGGTCGCTGACCGAGAGGAGCCAGCCATCGGACGTGCGCGCCGTTCTGACGACGACGGGTGGCGCGCCGTACGCGTGCGCATTGTCGAGCAGATTCGAGAGGATGCGATCGAGCGTCGCGGTAGGCAGGCGAAAGCCGGCGCCGGCCGCGAGATCCGTCCGCACGGTCGGCGTGCCGGGCGCAACCGCGCGATAGCTGCGCGCGATGCGCTCGCAGTGATCGTCGACTTCGACCATTTCGCTGCTGTCCACGCCATCGTGCGCAAATACGAGGAACTGGTCGACGATGTGCGTCATCGAGTCGACGTCGCGCACCACGCCGTCGCGCAGCTTCGCGTCCTCCATCATTTCGGCCCTCAACCGCATGCGGGCGAGCGGCGTGCGCAAGTCGTGCGCGATGCCCGCGAGCATGACCGCGCGGTCCTTCTCGGTGCGAGACACTTCGCGGACCATCTGATTGAAGCCGTGCGTGAGATCGCGGACCTCGCGCGGGCCTCGCTCGGGGAGCGGCGGCACAGGCTGGCCGCGGCCGAAACGCGCGACGCCCTGGGCGAGGTCCATCAACGGCCGCTGCAGCCGCCACGCGACGAACAGCGCGCAGATGACGGCGATCGTCAGGATCGAGGTCAGCCAGATGAAGAGCCGATCGAGCGAGCGCGGCGGGTGCATCGGAATCATCGGCACGACGATCCAATGCGAGTCGGCCGCCTCGTGAACCCAGAGCATCGGCGGATGTCCCGGTGCCACGCGCACTTGCGAGCCAGGCGGCATCCGCTCGCTCAGGTCGCTGATGAACCGCGTGAGCGACTCGGACAGATCGTTCTGCGCCGCCGGGAGATCGGCGGCCGACAGGCCGACGACGCGCACGCGAGGCGGCAATGGCGTGCTGCCGGCGCGGGCCACGTGCTCGCGGACGGCCTCGACGAGAAATACGGCCTCTTCGACGGCATAGCGGGATTGCGAGTGGTTCTTGTCCCACCGGAACATCAGGTAGCCGGCGACATGCGATGCGAGCAGCACCGCGACGACGAGCAGCGCGAGCCGCCCGAACAGCGAATCAATTGGCCGGCGCATTGGGCTCGCCGTTCGGCACGAAGACGTACCCGCGGCCGCGCACCGTCTGCACGAACCGCGGCGTCGACGGATCGGATTCGAGAATGCGACGCAAGCGCCAGACTTGCACGTCGATACCGCGATCGGTCCCGTCGTACTCGGGGCCGTGCAGCAATTCGAGCAGTCGTTCGCGCGTGAGCGTGCGCATCGGGTGGTTGACGAAGATCTTGAGCAGCGCGAACTCGCTGCCCGAGAGCGTCAGCGGACGGCCGTCCATATTCAGCGTGCGCGTCTCGAAGTCGAGCACGAAGCGCCCGAACGAGAACGGCTCGCGCTGCTCCGGCGCGGCCGAAGGCACGGTGCGGCGACGCCGCAGCACGGCCTGCACGCGCGCAAGCAGCTCGCGCGGGTTGAACGGCTTGCCGAGATAATCGTCCGCGCCGAGCTCGAGGCCGACGATGCGATCGACGTCGTCGGCGCGCGCCGTCAACATGATCACAGGAATGTCGTCGCCCGCCGCGCGCAGCTTGCGCAGCGCCGTCAGCCCGTCGACGCCCGGCATCATCAGATCGAGCACGATGAGATCGGGACGCTCGCGCTCAAGCCGGCGCTCGAGGTTTGCGGCGTCGTGCAGCACCGACACTTCGATGCTCTGCCTGACGAGATAGTCGCGCAGCAGGTCGCGCAGTTCGGCGTCGTCGTCGACGATAAGGATTTGCGTGGTCATGCGCTGAAGTTTAGCGCGAGCCGCCTGCCGCACGGAAAGCCGCCACCTGACGAAAGGGTTACGGAACGTTACCGTCAAACCAGGGCGTAATGGCGCGTAATCGCCTCGACGGGTGGCGTAACACGATGTCGGCGGCCGATGACTAGCCTTATCGACAACGAAGGCCGCGCCGCTTGCGCGCCTTCGCGTGAGCGACCTTTCTCATTCATAGATAGACAGGAGTTGTCGATGAACCCGATCTTCCGTACGACGGCACGCTACCTCGCCGTTGCATCCGCGGCGCTCGCCGTCACGTTCGGCGCCGCGTACGCGGCCGGCGACGGCATGCCGGCGGACGGTGCCGGCATGCATGGCGGCCAACGCGGCGGGATGATGCATCAGCTCGAAGCGCTGCACGCCCAGTTGCACCTCACACCCGATCAGGAGCAGAAGTGGCAGAGCGCCCTGGCGACGATGAAGCAGAACCATGAAGCGATGCACGCGAGCCACGAAAAAATGCGGCAGCAGTTCAAGGCTGCCGAGCAGCAGCCGATTCTCGACCTCGACGCGCTCCACGCCGCCCATCAGCAGGCCGAGCAGCAAAACGCGCAGCTGCGCGAACAGACGGCGACGGCCTGGCTGGCCTTTTACGATAGCCTCAACGACCAGCAGAAGACGACGGTCAGCACCGAGCTCAAGCGCCACTTCGCGCGGATGGAGGCCCGGCACGAGAAAATGCGCGAGCGCTGGGAGCAGCACCACGACGGCGCCGCGGCGAGCAGTCCCTCGATGAGTCAGTAAGCCGTCCGGCCCGGCCTCGCGCGCTCGTCCGCCGCGCACGGAGCTCGCGTCCGTGCAACGCGAAGCGCGGGACGGGCCGCCTCGATTCCCCGCCGGCAACGCCGCGCGCCTTCGGGCCGCGGCGTTTTTCATTCGGCGTTTCAATTCAGCGTTTCTCATTCAGAGTCTTCCGCCGCATCTCCATTTGGCCGCATGCGTGGCTGGCGCGCGGGTGGCTAAAAGTTCGCCGCGGTGGCGCGCCAGTCGGCTTCGGGTAAAATACCGCGCTTTTCGGATGTCGAAACCACCGCGAGGCCCCGACGCCGGGCCGGACGCGCTCGATATCCGGCTTTAACCGTAGGCCGCGCTCGCGGCGGGCCATTTTTGGCCGGCTAGAATTTTTCGCGGCGCGCGCTACCCTCGCGCGCCGCCCAAGGACTACCACTCCAGACCATGTTTCTTGAAGGCTACGGCCCGCAGATCCTCGCCGGCACCTGGCAGACCGTCAAGCTCGCGATCCTTTCCCTCGCGCTCGCGTTCGTGCTGGGCCTCATCGGCGCGGCGGCGAAGCTTGCGAAGAATCGCCTTGCACATGGCCTCGGCACGGCCTATACGACGCTCGTGCGTGGCGTGCCCGACCTCGTGCTGATGCTGCTGCTTTTCTACAGCATCCAGATCTGGCTCAATAACCTGACCGATCTTCTCGGCTGGGATCAGATCGACATCGATCCGTTCGTGGCCGGCGTCATCGTGCTCGGCTTCATCTACGGTGCCTATTTCACCGAAACCTTCCGGGGCGCCTTTCTGTCGGTGCCGCGCGGGCAGCTCGAAGCGGGCGCCGCCTTTGGCATGTCGGGCTGGCAGACGTTCGCCCGCATCATGTTCCCGCAGATGATGCGCTTCGCGTTGCCCGGCATCGGCAACAACTGGCAGGTCATGGTGAAGGCGACGGCGCTCGTCTCGATCATCGGCCTCGCCGACGTCGTCAAGGCATCGCAGGACGCCGGCAAGGGCACGCTGCGCTTTTTCTTCTTCACGCTGATCGCCGGCGCGGTCTATCTGGCGATCACGACGATTTCGAACGTCGTGCTGCTTTGGCTCGAAAAGCGCTATTCGATCGGCGTCCGCAAAGCCGAGCTATAGACTCCGCTCCCTACCCATGATCGAGCTCATCCACGACTACTGGCGCAACTACCTTTTCACGGACGGCTACCGCGCAACAGGCCTCGTCGTCACGCTCTGGCTTCTCGTCGTCTCCATCGGCATCGGCTTTTGCCTGTCGGTGCCGCTCGCGGTCGCGCGCGTATCGAAAAACCGCGTGCTCGCCGGCGCCGTCTGGCTCTATACCTACATCTTTCGCGGCACACCGCTTTACGTGCAGCTGCTGCTCTGCTATTCGGGCATCTACAGCCTCGAAGTCGTGCGCTCCCACGCGGTGCTCAACGACTTTTTCCGCGACGGCATGCATTGCACGCTGCTTGCCTTCACGCTGAACACCTGCGCCTACACGACCGAGATCTTCGCGGGCGCAATCAAAGCGACCGCCTATGGCGAAATCGAAGCGGCGCGCGCGTACGGCATGTCGCGCTTCACCGTCTACCGGCGCGTGATCGTGCCGTCGGCGCTGCGCCGCGCGCTGCCGCTCTACAGCAACGAAGTCATCCTCATGCTGCATGCCACGACGGTCGCGTTCACGGCGACGGTGCCCGACATTCTCAAGATCGCGCGGGACGCCAACTCGGCCACCTATATGTCGTTCCAGGCATTCGGCATTGCCGCGCTGCTCTATCTGGCGATCTCGTTCGCCCTCGTCGGGCTCTTCCGCCGCGCGGAGCGACGCTGGCTCGCTTTTCTGCGGCCGCAAGGCAGGTAACCAGCCAAGTAATCCGGACTCTCCCCGATGCAAAAGCTCTTCATCGATGAACTCCATAAGCACTACGGCGACCACGAGGTCCTCAAAGGCGTCTCGCTCAAGGCGAACGCGGGCGACGTGATCAGCGTCATCGGTTCGTCGGGCTCCGGCAAGAGCACGATGCTTCGCTGCATCAACTTTCTCGAGCAGCCGAGCGCGGGCCGCATTTTTCTCGACGGAGAAGAGGTCCGCACGAGCAAGGACAAAGCGGGCGCGCTGCGCGTCGTCGACCAGAAGCAGCTTCAGCGCATGCGCACGAAGCTCGCGATGGTCTTCCAGCACTTCAACCTGTGGGCGCACATGACCGTGCTCGAAAACGTGATCGAGGCGCCCATTCATGTGCTTGGACTCTCGCGCCGCGAGGCGGAGGAGCGCGCGCGAACGTACCTCGAAAAGGTGGGCCTGGCGCCGCGGCTCGAGCAGCAATACCCGTCGCATCTGTCGGGCGGCCAGCAGCAGCGCGTGGCAATCGCGCGCGCCCTCGCGATGCATCCCGACGTCATGCTCTTCGACGAGCCGACCTCGGCGCTCGATCCCGAGCTCGTCGGCGAAGTGCTGAAGGTGATGCAGAAGCTTGCCGAGGAAGGCCGCACGATGATCGTCGTGACGCACGAGATGGGCTTCGCGCGCAATGTTTCCAATCACGTCGTGTTTTTGCACCAAGGGCGAATCGAGGAGCAAGGCATTCCCGCCGAGGTATTCGGCAATACGCGCAGCGAACGGCTCAGGCAGTTTCTTTCGGGCAGTCTCAAATAGGCGCTTCGCCGGCATTGCCGTCGGCAATCCCGTTCCACGGCGCGTTGCGGCCGACTACGGCAACGAGATCAAGGGCGCATCCGGCGCCCTTTGTCATTCCGTTTTCCGCTTTTGGTTCTTATGGTTTTCGCGATTCCCGCGCCTTTGCGGTGCCGGCGCGCGCTTATAACGCCGTCTCACCGGCCAGTCAATACCGGGATTCCTTGACTCAACGCCGAAAGCCCCCTAATCCCCTTATTCCACAAGGCTTGGCGCCCTCTTTTGGGACGTGCTGCAGTGCAGCGGACCACAATAGTATTGCAATTTAGAGACAGGGCGCTAGCCGGACTACGATTTCTTTCGCCACGCAAGTGTATTTTTGCTAAATTAGTAACCAAAGTAGCAAAACGCAGTGCTGCAAATGTAGTTTTACTCCAACCAAGGAGACGCCGCGCTGCCATAACAGCGAACCGGAACGCTGATAAGCGGAGAAGCCCCCGCGTGTTCCGCAGCGATCTCCCTGAGTACGGATTCCCGCCCAGGCGCCTTACAACGCCTGGGCGCTATTCGCAGTAGTGGCTTCACTTTTTGACAGGGTAACGGAGGAGAAGATGAAGAAAGCATTGCTCGCCGCGGCGCTGATGTCTGCTGGCGTGATCGCACATGCGCAAAGCAGCGTGACGCTGTACGGGCGCCTTGACGCTGGCATTGAGTACATCAGCGGCCTGCCGAACAACAGCTATACCGGTTCGGTTTCGCGCTGGCGCGCGGAAAGCGGCGACTGGGGCACGAGCCTCTGGGGCTTGAAGGGCGCTGAAGATCTCGGCGGCGGCACGAAGGCCGTCTTCCAATTGGAAGGCGCGTTCAATACCATGAACGGCAACCTCGGCTCGGCCGGCTCCATCTGGAATCGCTGGGCGACGGTCGGTTTCTCGAACGTCAACTACGGTACGTTCCTGTTGGGCCGCGAGCTCTTCATCTCGAACGGCGTGTGGGACTTCGATCCGTTCGGCCAGTCGAACTGGTCGTCGGCTTCGCTCGTCCGTGGACGTAACTGGCCGCAGTCGAGCAACAACATTTCGTATCAGTCGCCGAAGTGGGCTGGATTCGACGTCTACGGCCAATACGCTCTGTCGAACGCCACGAACTGGAACGGCAACGGCACCACGTCGCAAGGCCGTGAAGGCGGTCTGCAGATCACCTACACGAACCCGCTCTTCCAAGTTCGCGGCATCTATGACGAAATCCGCAATCCGAAGAACGGCCTCTTGAACGGCGGTGACGGCGCCTTCTCGTTCTCGCGTGAGTACACGGCTGCTGCCAACGTGTTCCTCGGACCGTTCAAGATCCAGGGCGCATATCAGGCAATCCGCACGTCCGGCTTCACAGCTGGAGCGTCGGCTCCGACGTCGCTCGATCATGAGTGGGGCGGCATCACCTGGCAAGCGACGCCGGCTGCAGCCGCTATCGCTGCCGTCTATCACGTCAACGCGAACAACGGCTTTGGCAACGCGACGATCTACACGATCGGCGGCACGTATAACCTGTCCAAGCGCACGTTGCTCGACCTGCAAATCGCGACGGTTCGCAACAGCAAGTCGGCCAACTTCGGGCTCGACGCGAACACGTTCGGTGTCGGTGGTACGGGCAACCCGAACGTTTCGCCTGCCGGCAGCTATGACGAGAACCCGCTGCCTGGCCACAGCCAATCGGGTGCCTACGTCGGCATCCAGCACGTGTTCTAATCGAACGACGTAGCGAACCTAACTGCTTCACAGATCCAAGTTTTAACGCTGCTGCGAGAGGCGCGTATCGGTGCGGTGTCCGTCAGGGCGTCGCACCGTTTTTTTATGGCGCGCATTTGAGCCGAATGAGGCATGCCGGCGCGGTGTGCGTCCCGCAGGAGAAGACCGCGGGCATACCGTCAGTAGTGTGAATCCCTCCCCCCCCGGGGGGCAGGGACGCTGTCAAATCGCCGCTTCGTTCTCTTCGCCGGTGCGAATGCGAATGGCGCGCTCGACGTCGGTGACGAAGATCTTGCCGTCGCCGATCTTGCCCGTGCGCGCGGCGCCGACGATGGCATCGATGACCTGATCGCACTGCCCGTCCGGCACCACGACCTCGATCTTCACTTTCGGCAGAAAATCGACGACGTACTCGGCGCCCCGATAGAGCTCCGTGTGTCCCTTCTGCCGGCCGAACCCCTTCACTTCCGTGACAGTAAGCCCGGTCATGCCGACCTCGGCCAGCGCCTCGCGGACTTCGTCGAGCTTGAACGGTTTGATGATCGCTGTGACGCGTTTCATGGCTTCCTCATTTTCTCTGGAACGAATAAATCGATTCTACGCCACGGTCGCCCGCCATCGCCGAGTTACTGAATCGGTTCCGTGTAGCGCGACGTGATCGGGTAGCGCCAATCTCGACCGAACGCACGGTGCGTCACACGAATGCCGATCGGCGCCTGACGGCGCTTGTATTCGTTCAGCTTCAGCAGGCGCGTGACGCGCGTCACGTCTTCGCGCGCGAAGCCCGCCGCGACGATGTCGGCGAGCGATTTGTCCTCCTCCATGTACATTTGCATAATCGCGTCGAGCACGTCGTAGGGCGGCAGGCTGTCCTGATCGGTTTGGTTTTCGCGCAATTCCGCCGACGGCGCGCGCGTGAGGATCCGTTCCGGAATGACGTCGCGTTGCGCGAAGAGCGCCGCCTCGTTGCGATAGCGGCAGAGCCGATAGACGAGCGTCTTCGCGATGTCCTTGATGACGGCGAAGCCGCCCGCCATATCTCCGTAAAGCGTGCAGTAGCCGACGGCCATCTCGCTCTTGTTGCCCGTCGTCAGCACGAGCGAGCCGAACTTGTTCGAAAGCGCCATCAGCAGCGTGCCGCGAATGCGCGCCTGAATGTTTTCTTCCGTCGCATCTTCGGGCAACCCTTCGAATTCGCGCGCGAGCGAGCTGCGGAATGCGTAGACCATCGGCGCGATCGGAATCTCGTCGTAGCGCACGCCGAGGCGCCGGGCCATGTCGGCCGCATCGAGCATCGAAATATCGGCCGTGTAGCGCGACGGCATCATCACGGCGCGCACGCGCTCAGGCCCCAGCGCATCGCAGGCAATGGCCAGCACGAGCGCCGAGTCGACGCCGCCCGAGAGACCCACGATCGCGCCCGGGAATCCGTTCTTGCCGATATAGTCGCGCACGCCGAGCACGAGCGCCGCATAGACCTGCGCTTCGAGCGACTCGCTCGCGGCGATCCGGCCTTTTTGCGGATGCGCGCCGTCGAATTCGACGACCATATGGCCTTCGATGAACTGCGGCATTTTCGCGACGACTTCGCCTTTCGCGTCGAGCACGAACGAGCCGCCGTCGAAAACGAGCTCGTCCTGCGCCCCAACGAGATTCACGTAGACCATCGGCAGCCCGGTCTCGGCGATGCGCGCGCGCAAAATGTCGATGCGGGTCGCGTCCTTGTTGAGATGGTACGGCGAGCCGTTCGGGATCAGCAGGACTTCGGCGCCCGCGGCCTTCGCCAATTGCGCGGCCGAGGCATGCCAGGCGTCTTCGCAGATCACGATGCCATACTTCACGCCGTCGAGCTCGAACACGAACGGCGCCGCGTCGGAAGCGAAGTAGCGCTTCTCGTCGAACACTTCGGTGTTCGGCAAGTCCTGCTTGCGATAGGTGCCCGCGATGCGCCCGTCGACGACGAGCGAAGCGGCGTTGTAGGTATCGACGGGAGGAAGCCCGCGCTCGATGGGCCGGTTTGCATTACCATGACCGCTCGCGGCGTTCGCGATGCCGTCGGCCTCGGCCCCATCCCGGTGGGGATGACCGACGACGACGGAGAGGCCCGTGAACGGCTTCAACTGCGCGGCCAGCTCGGCGAGCGCGGCGGCGCAGGCGGCATAGAACGCGGGGCGCAACAGCAGATCCTCGGGCGGATAGCCCGAGAGCGCGAGCTCCGGCGTCACGAGCAGCCTGGCGCCGTCGCGATGCGCCGCGCGCGCGGCCTCGACGATCTTCGCGATGTTGCCGGCGAAGTCGCCAACGGTGGTATTGATTTGGGCGAGAGCGATTCGGGTCTTCATGGTCAATTGGGCGGCGATCGATCGACACGATGTGCCGCCCGCTTCGCTGACACGGTCACACAGTTGAAACAGGAACGCATCGATTATCGCATGGGTCTTCTCGCCTCCGTTCAGGAGGTCGACGCGGCGCAATGGAACGCCTTGCTCGCTCGGCAGGATCAGCCCACGCCGTTCTTGCGCCATGAATTCCTGAGCGCGCTGGCGACCACCCAATGCGCCACCGAGCGCACAGGCTGGGCACCACGCTTCGTCACGCTCGTCGACGCGCGCACCGACGCGCTCGCGGCCGTGGCGCCCGTGTATCTGAAGAGCCACTCCTATGGCGAGTACGTCTTCGACTGGGCCTGGGCCGACGCCTACCAGCGCAACGGGCTCGAGTACTACCCGAAGCTCCTTTGCGCGATACCGTTCACGCCCGTGCAGGGCACGCGGCTCATCGCCGTCGACGATACCGCGCGCCGGCGGCTCGCGGCCTCGCTCATCGCGCTCGCGGAGCAATCGGACGTCTCGTCGCTGCACGTCCTCTTTCCCACCCCGGCCGAAAGCGACACGCTCGCCGAGCTCGGCATGATGCGACGGGAAGGGATTCAATTTCACTGGCTCAACGCGGGATACCGCGACTTCGACGATTTCCTCTTCACGCT
The DNA here is from genome assembly GCF_002934455.1 of Trinickia symbiotica. GTDB lineage: Bacteria > Pseudomonadota > Gammaproteobacteria > Burkholderiales > Burkholderiaceae > Trinickia > Trinickia symbiotica. Next base: position 177,113 of record NZ_PTIR01000004.1, read on the forward strand.
CGAGCAGAAAAAGCGGAAGAACATCCGGGCCGAGCGGCGCAAGGTGCGCGAAGCCGGGATCACGTTCAGACGCGTGCGCGGCGAGGACGCCACCGACGACGACTGGCGCTTTTTCACGCGCTGCTATCGGCAGACCTATCGCGAGCACTTCTCGCAACCGTATTTGAACCTCGACTTCTTTCGCACGATCGGCACGACGATGCCCGAGAATCTGCTGCTCGTCGTGGCCGAGCGCCGGGGCAAGCCGATTGCGAGCGCACTCGTCGTCTACGAGCGCAACGGGCAAACGGGCGGCGCGCTCTACGGGCGCTATTGGGGCGCACTCGAGCACGTCCCCTGCCTTCACTTCGAGACGGCCTACTATCAGCCGCTCGAGTTCTGCATCGAGGAAAAGCTCGCCGTTTTCGAAGGCGGCGCCCAAGGCGAGCACAAGATGCCGCGCGGCTTCATGCCGACCGTCACACGTTCCGCGCATTGGCTCGCGCATCCCGCGTTCTCCGATGCGGTCGCGCATTTTCTCGCCAACGAGGCCAATATGATCCACGCGCATGTCGATGAGCTGCGCGAGCACAATCCGTTCAAGTGCTGACGATGACTTGGTTTCTCTACCTCGTCGAATGCGCGGACGGCAGCGTCTATACGGGGATCGCAACCGATGTCGCCGCGCGCTTCGAGAAACATGCGAACGGAATCGGCGCACGGTATACACGCGCGAAAAAGGCCGTGGCCCTGCTCGCATCGTTCGAAGTCGGCGACCGCTCGAGCGCATTGCGTGCCGAGCTTCGCGTGAAGCGCCTCACCGCGGCGAAAAAGCGTGCGCTTGCCGCCGGCGAGTGCTCGCTTGCCTCAGTGTTGTCAACGTAACGGCCGCATCGCAGAACGTCGGGCTGTATAGATGCGCTAAACTGCGCAATGGTACGGGGACGTAATACTTTTTTGCATTTGGCGCCGCGGCTCTGGCAACATACGGCGCGTGGTTGACTTCACTATAAATCCGAGCACCTCATGGTTTCGACCGCCGAAAGCGCCCGTCAGGCGCCGAATTTAGGGGGAAAAATCCGCGCCTTGCGGCAGCGCCTCAAGCGCACCCTCGACGAGACCGCTACCGCCGCAGGCATTTCCAAGCCGTTTCTATCGCAGGTCGAACGCGGGCTCGCCACGCCGTCGCTGACTTCGCTGGCGGGCATCGCTCACGCGCTCGGCGTTCAGCTGCAGTATTTCGTCGATACGCCGAGCGAAGAGCGCACGGTGCGGCGCGCCGAGCAGCTGCGGTTCTTCAGCTTCGCCGGCTCGGCCAATTTGTTTGCACGCCTAACTAGTTCATCGGTCGGAAGCCAGCTCGAGAGCCTGCTCGTAAAGCTGCCCGCCGGGCAGAAGAAGGCGTCGGAAGTCACGACGCACGCTGGCGAGGAGTTCGTCTACTTGATCGAGGGCGAGTTGCAGTTGACGCTCGAAGGCAAGACGTTCAGCCTGCGCACCGGCGACAGCGCCCATTACGAATCCACGGTCCCGCACAGCTGGGCGAACACGGGCAGCGTCGAGACGACGCTGTTGTGGGTTGGCTCTCCGCGGCTTTTCTGACGCCGGCGCGACGGCGTGACGGCGCGCATTCCGCTCGCGTTCCTCACTCGCTCGCGGCCGCAAGCGCCACCGCGCTCGACGATGCGGCGAGACGGTGCCGATTCGAAAGGGCTCGCATCAGCGGCAACATTGCGATGGTCAGGATGGCGCCCGCGGTGGCGAGCCAGCCCAACTCGGCGAAGAGCCGCGTATAGATGCGCAGCGATTGCTCGGCTTCGATTCCTTGGGACGGCAACTGCGCGAAATTCGCCACGACGCTGCCGAGATACTGCGACACGCCAGTGGCGATGAAGTAGGCCCCCATCATGAAGCCGCTCATTCGCACGGGCGTGTAGCGCGCGATCATGGCCGTGCCGAGGCCGCTCACGAGCAGCTCGCCGAGCGAGTAGAGTCCGTATCCCCAGACCATGAACCACGATGAGACGCGCCCGTCCACCGCATAGCGGCCGCTCAGCGCGTAGGTGAAAAAGCCGGCCGCGACCGCAACAAACCCCACCGCGAACTTGGCCGCAATCGACAAATCGCGGCCACGCCGGCCAAGGCGCGTATAAGCGAAGGCGAGCAAGGGGCTCAGCAGCATGATCCAGATCGGGTTGAGCGCCTGGAATTGTGCCGCGCTCCAGGTGAAAAGCCGAACGCCGGCGAGCGTGAAGTCGGGGTCCACGTTGCGCAGTGCGAAGAGCGTGAGCGACGTCGACATCTGCTGATAGAAGATAAAAAACAGTATCGATTGCAAAACGAGGATCAACGCGGCGATAAGGCCGGCGCGCTCGGCCGGCTCGCACTTGACGATGAGATAGCCGAAAACGACGAGTACCGTGGCGGCGGCCGCATCGACGCAAGCGAGCGCGAGGGCTTCGTGCGCGAGCACGTAGGTCGACGCGAGCCAGAGCAGAATGCCCCCGGCGGCGACGAGCCCGACGCGCCGCCAGTCGATCGGCGCGTCATCGGGCGCGGAGCCGGCATGGACTAGCGAGCGGTAGCGCGTCAGGAAGTTGACCACCCCGACGACCATCCCCGCGCAACAGACAGCAAAAGCCGCGTGCCAGCCCCATCGATCCTTGATCCACGGCGTCGCAAGAATCGATACTGTCGAGCCGATGTTGACCGCCATGTAGTAGATCGTGAATGCGCTGTCGAGGCTTGCGTCGTCGCCTTCATAGATGCGGCGCACGAGATTCGACGAATTCGCCTTGAACAGACCGTTGCCGACCACGATCACACCGAGCGAGACGTACATGAACGAAATGCGGTCGTCTGGCAGCGCGAGCATCAGATAGCCGATGGCGAGCACGAAGGCGCCCATCAGCATCGTGCGGCGCGCGCCGAGCAGCTTGTCGCCGATCCAGCCGCCTATTGCGGGCGCAGCATAGACGAGTGCCGTAAACGACCCCCAGACGAGATTGGCCTCGCCGTCGCTGAAGCCGGCGCGCTCGACCATGAAGAGGACGAGCAGCGCGGCCATGCCGTAAAAGCCGAAGCGCTCCCAGATTTCCACGAGGAAGACCGTGGCGAATGCGCGTGACTGCGAAGCCGAAGAGGTCATCGAATGTTCCCTTCTATTGAAGCGACGCGGCGACGAGCGCTCGCGTGTACCGACGTGACGGCGCGCTCAGGAGCGCCAGCGTCTCGCCCGATTCGACGATGCGTCCTGACTTCATGACGACGACGCGATGCGCCATCGCCCGAATGACGGCAAGGTCGTGCGTGATCAGCAAATAACTGAGCCCGTAGCGCTTTTGCAATCGCGCGAGCAAGCCGAGCACTTGCTTTTGCACCGATACGTCGAGTGCGCTCGTCGGCTCGTCGAGCACGACGAGCTCCGGTTCCACCGCGAGCGCGCGCGCAATTGCGATGCGCTGACGCTGGCCGCCCGAGAACTCATGCGGATATCGCGGCAACGCATCGTCGGGCAGGCCCACCTCCGCGATCAGCTCGGCCACGCGTCGCGAACGCGCTTTCTCACCGAGCTCGGGGCGATGCACACGCAGCCCTTCGCCGACGATCTGTTCGATCGTCATGCGCGGCGACAGGGAACCGAACGGATCCTGAAACACCACCTGTATGCGACCGCAAAGCTTGCGACGTTCGTCGTTGGACGTCCGATAGGTCGCCAGCGACCGGCCCCCGATTTTGACGTCGCCCTGCGCGATACGCTGCAACCCAAGCACCGTCGCGGCGAGCGTCGATTTGCCCGAGCCCGACTCGCCGACGATCCCGAGCGTCTCGCCTTGCCTCACGAAGAGTCCGACCTCGTGCAGCGCCCGAAACCTCGCGCTGCCGAACATGCCGGCGACCCCCTTCGCGCGCGTGCGGTAATCGACGGCAAGCTCGACCACGTCCAATATCCGAGGCGCGTGCTCGGCAACCGGCTCGACGACACGCGCGGGCTCGCTATCGAGCAGCCGCTTCGTGTAAGGATGGCGCGGATTGGCGAAGAGTTCGTCCGTCGCGTTCGTCACGACGAGCACGCCCTTCTCCACCACGGCCACCCGTTGCGCAAAGCGTTGCACGAGGTGAAGATCGTGCGTAATCAGCAGCACGGCCATTCCGCGCTCTTGCGCTTCTTGTTGCTGCAGGTCGATCAGCAAGTCGACGATCTGCTCGCGCACGGTCACGTCGAGCGCCGTCGTGGGCTCGTCGGCGATCAGCAAGCGCGGCCGGCAAGCGAGCGCCATGGCGATCATCGCGCGCTGGCGCTGACCGCCCGAGAGCTGATGCGGATAACTATCGATGCGCCGCTCGGGTTCCGGAATGCCCGTGCGCGCTAGGAGCTCGATGCCACGTGCGCGCGCGGCATTGGCGCGCAAGCCTTCGTGCAATCGCAGACTCTCGGCGATCTGCTGACCGACGGTATAGAGCGGATTGAGCGCCGTCATCGGCTCCTGAAAGACCATCGCGATGTCGGCGCCACGAATGCCGCGCATCTGCTGCTCCGATTTGCCGAGCAGGTCTTCGCCGTCGAACACAATGCGCCCGCTCAATGCGGCATGCCCAACCAGCCGCAGAATCGAGAGCGCGGTCACGCTCTTGCCCGAGCCCGATTCACCGACGAGCGCCACGCGCTCGCCGCGTGCGATCGAGAGGCTCAGATTGCGCACGGCGAGCTTCTGCCCGAAGCAAACCGAGAGATTCTCGATATCGAGCAGCGAGCGCGCGTTCGTGCTCGGATCCGGCTTCGCTTTCCCGTCCACGCTCGCGTTCGATTTCATCGCCCGACCCCGCCGAAAGCCGAACCGCGATTGCGCGTATCGAGTGCGGTACGCAGCGCATCGCCCATGAACGCCAGCAGCAGTAGGGTCACGACGAGCGCGGCAAATGCCGAGATCGAGATCCACCATGCGTCGAGGTTGTTCTTCCCCTCCTGCAGCAACTCGCCGAGGCTCGGCGTCGGCGGCGGCACCCCGAGGCCGAGGAAGTCGAGACTCGTCAGCGACAAAATCGCGGCGCTCATTCGGAACGGCAGGAACGTGATCACGGGCGTGAGGCTGTTGGGCAGCACGTGGCGCCAGATGATCTGCCAGTTCGAGAGTCCCATCGTGCGCGCCGCCTTGACATAGTCGAGCGAGCGATTGCGCAGGAATTCGGCTCGCACGTAATCGGAGAGCACGAGCCAGCCGAAGAGCGACAGCAGGCCAAAAAGCAGCCACAGCGTCGGCTCGAAGATCGACGCGAAGATGATGAGCAGATAGAGATCGGGCATCGAGCCCCAGATCTCGATCAAGCGCTGCCCGATCAGATCGACGCGGCCGCCATAGAAGCCTTGCAGCGCACCCGTCAGGACTCCGAAGAAAACGCCCGATACGGTCAGCGCCAGTGCCATCACCACGGATACGCGAAAGCCATACAGCAGCCGCGCAAGAACGTCGCGCCCGAACTGATCGGTGCCGAGCCAGTTCTCCGGCGACGGCGGCGCCGGAAACGGTCGCGAGGCGAAATAGTCGATCGTGTCGTAGTAGTGGCGATCGATCGGGTAAACGGCAAAGTTGCCGTTCGACGTGACCCGCGAATGGATATAGGGATCGAGGTAGTTCGCCTTCGCGGGAAAGTCGCCGCCGAACCGCGTCTCGGGATACGTCTTGAAGATCGGGAAGTAATAGTGCCCGTCGTACCGAACGAGGAGAGGCTTGTCGTTGACGAGCATTTCTCCGAGCAGGCTGACGACGAAGAGCGTCACGAAGACGACGAGACTCCAATAGCCGAGCCGCTGCGATTTGAAGCGCAACCAGGTGAGCCGCCACGGCGACACCGGCGCGACTGGCCGCATCGGATCAACGATCGACGCTGTCGAATTGAATGCGGGGGTCGACGAGGACATAGCAGACGTCAGCAATGAGTTTTGTGACCAGGGCGATCAGCGTGAACAGAAACAGCGAGCCGAGCACCACCGGATAGTCGCGGCGAATCGCCGCATCGTAAGAGAGCTGGCCCATGCCGTTCAACGAGAACAGTGTCTCGATGAGCAGGTTGCCGTTGAGAAAGGCGCCGACGAACGCGGCCGGCAAGCCCGTCAGCAGCGGAATCGCCGCGTTGCGCAGCACGTGCTTCCAGAGCACGTCGCGCTCCGGGGCACCCTTGGCGCGGGCCGTCAGCACGTACTGCCGGCCGATTTCCTCGAGAAACGTGTTCTTGGTGAGAATCGTCACGATCGCGAAGTTGCCGACCACCGAGGCGCAGACCGGCAACACCATATGCCAGACGTAGTCGAGCACCTTGCCCGTCGCGCTCAAGGTGTCGAAGTCGTCCGAGGTGAGGCCGCGCATCGGAAAGAGCTCGAAGAACGTGCCGCCACCGAACAACATCAACAGCAAGACGCCGAGCACGAAGCCGGGAATCGCATAGCCGACGAGGACGAGCACGCTCGTTGCCGTATCGAAGCGGGAGCCGTTGCGCACGGCTTTCGCGATGCCGAGCGGCACGGCGACGAGGTACGTGAGCACGATCGTCCAGAAACCCAGCGAGACCGATACGGGCAGGCGCGCACGAATCACGTTCCAGACGCTGTCGTGCTGAAAGTACGACTGTCCGAGATCGAACGTCGCGTAATGCTCGAGCATGAGGACGTAGCGCGTGAGCGGCGGCTTGTCGAAGCCGAACTGCTTCTTGATCTGCTCGATCTGCTGGGCGTCGACGCCCTGGCTGCCGTGATAGCCGCCGCCTCCGCCGCCATCGCCCCGATGCGCGCCATGACGCAGTTGCGTCACCATCTGCTCGACCGGGCCGCCTGGCACGAACTGGGTGACGATGAAAGTCAGCGTCACGACGCCGAGCAACGTCGGCACCATCAGCAGCAGGCGTCTGAGAAGGTAGGCAAGCATGATGCGCCTCAGTGGACCGCTGTGGCGGAAGACGCAGACGAAGCGGTCTGCGTACGCCGCGGCGGCTTACGGTACCAGTAGTCGATGACCCAGTCCTCGTACCGGTAGCTCACGGGCACCACGTTCGGGTGGCCGAGTGTGGTCTTGTAGCCGATCCGCGCATGCGGCATGTAGTACTGCGGTACGAGGTAGTACTCGTTGATCAGCACACGGTCAAGAGCATGTGTGGCCGCTTCCAGATCGTCGAGCGTGGTCGCGCCGACGGCCGCATGAACGAGCGCGTCGACGGCTTTGGAGCGAATACCCGGATAGTTCTCGGACCCGACCTGCGCGGCGGCCTCACTCGTGAAGCGGCGTATGAGCTCGATGCCCGGAATCGTGACCTCGGGGTAGATGAACGTCGTCATGTCGTACTGGAAGTTATCGAGGCGCTTCTGATAAAGCGCGCTGTCGAGCTCGCGCATATGCGCGTCGATACCGAGCGTCTGCAACGCCTGCGTATAGGGAACGATAAGACGGTCCATGCCCGGTTGATCGTCGATGATCTCAATCCGCATCGGCGTGCCGCTCTCGTCGCGCAACGCACCGTCGCGGAAATGCCAGCCCGCCTCAGCCAGCAGTTCGCGCGCGTGGCGCAGGTTGCCCCGCAGAGAATTGGGCGGCAGTGTGCTCGGCTGGCGCACCATCGGCCCGAACACCTCGGGCGGCAGCGTCGCGCGGAACGGCTCGAGCAGCTTCAGCTCCTTCTCGCTCGGTACGCCCGTCGCACCGAACGGACTGTCCTCCCAATAGCTGTTCAGACGTCGATACTGGCCGTAGAACATCATCCGGTTCATCCAGTCGTAGTCGAAGGCCAGCGCGAGCGCGTGCCGCACGCGCACGTCCTGGAACTGCGGCTCGCGCGTATTGATGAGGAAGCCTTGCATCTGCGCCGGACCTTCACGGAACATGCCTTTCGCGAGCATGCCGTTGTCGAAGTTCTTGCCGACGTACTTGCGCGCCCATTGCGTTGCGCTGTATTCGACGTCGACGTCGTCATCGCCGGCCTTGAACGCCTCGAGCTTCGTGTACTGGTCGAGGTACAGCTTGAAGGTGATGCGGCGGAAGCGATACATGCCGCGACGCGCAGGCAAGTCCGCCGCCCAGTATTTTGGATTGCGGTAATAGATGATCGTCTTGTCGTTCTTGCGAGACTCGATCAGATACGGACCGCTTGCAATCGGCAAATCGGTGGCGATCTGATCGAACGGCAAGCGCCTGCCGTCCGGCTGCACGCCCCACTTCGGCGAAAAGACGGGCAAATCGCCCGCGATCAGCGGATTCGCGCGCGACGCATCGCCGAAGTCGAAGCGCACCGTGAGCCGGTCGAGAACGACGGCGTCCTTGATGACGGCGAATTGCGACGCGAAGAGCGGCGACGCTTGCGGGCTTTTCAGCGTATCGAGCGAATATTTGACCTCCGCGGCCGTGATCGCATCGCCGTTCGAGAAGCGCGCGGCCGGATTGATATGGAACGTAGCGGAGCGCCCGTCGGCCGCCACTTCGACGTCGTCCGCGATCAGCGGATACTCGGATGCGAGCTCGTCCCAGCTGCGCTGCATCAGCGTATCGAACATCAGATTCTGAATGTCTGGCGCGGCGAGCCCGCGCACGATGAACGGGTTCAGCGAATCGTAGCTCTGCGGCTGGTCGTAGTTCTGGAAAACGAGCTCGCCGTCCGCCGGCGCATCGGGATCGGCGTAGTCGAAGTGCGTGAAGTTCGGCGGATATTTCGGCGTGCCGAATTGCGCAATGCCGGGCGCCGCATACGCGGGCAGCGCGGGCAGCGCGAGCGACGCTGCAAGCACCGCGACCGTGGCGCGAGCCCATCGGCCCGCGCCGCCACCGGCGCTGGCGCCGGCACGGATCGACCCGCGGCGTGCCCGGCTGAACGCCAAAGAGTGGACGATCCGCATGAGGAAATCGAAGCGCTTCACTTCGACGCGACGAGCAGCCACAGCCGCGCGAGATCGGCCGATCCGTCGTTACCCTTCACCGCGCGGAACGCCTGCACGGCGCGCGCCTTTTGTCCGGCAACGTAATAGGCGACACCGAGATGCAGTTGCGCTTGATCGGGATGATCGAGGCCGCCCTTCGCAATCGCCGATTGGATCGCCGCGATGCCCTCGCCGGCCTTGCCGGCAAAGACGAGGTTGAGCCCCTCGTCGATCGGCGCGACCGGATGGGCGCCATCGTCGGGCGCCGCGCCCTGGGCGCGCTTCGCCGCGAGGGCTTGCAGCCGCTTTTCGCGCTCGGCCTGGGCATCGTGCCCGAGCACGCCGGAAGCAAAACCTTGGTCGATGACCTGCTTCGCCTCGGCCGTGCTGCCGGCCACGATCGCGAGCTGCGTCATTTCCATGTAATCGTCGGCCGTATTCAACGAACCGGTCGCGCGTCGCAGCCGATACATGTCGATGTCGAGCCGCGACGAGTAACCGGGTTTGCTCCGTATGGCCGCGAAGAGATCTTGCCAATACGAGGGCTTCGGGTGGTAGGCGACGAGCGCTTCGAGCGCGCCGCGGTACGCCGCATCGTCCTTGGCATGTTGAGCACAAGTGCCGAGCAATTGCAGCTCGGACTCGTCGGGCGCGCGGCCCGCATGCAGTTGCGCATCGATCGACGCTTCGAGCAGCTTCGTGGCATCGACATAGTTGCCTGATTCGTAATAGGCCTCGACCAGCAGCGTGCGCATCTGCGGGTCGGTACCTCCCGCCTTCAGGTAGCGTTGCGCCGTCGCGATCGCCTTCGGCCAGGCGTGTTGCTGAAAATAGATGCCGGCGAGCGCGGCGGTGACCCGTTGCTCGTCGTCGCCCTTCAATTGGCCCGAGGCGAGCAACGTTTCATAAGCCTGCGTGGCAGTGCCCGTATCGCCTGCGGCCATAGCGGCCGCGCCCCGCATCTCTTCGATCATCGTCGTTTCATACGGCGTTTTGTTCGGCACGGCCGCCGCAACGGCGATCTTCGCGAGCGCATCCTTGTATTTGTGCGCGCGATAGAGATCTTGCGCGGCGTTGAGCGGCTTCGCGACGTCGGGGTGCAACGCGTCGGCAGCGCCCGCGTTGGACACGCCGAAGAGCACGATGCATCCGCCGATCACCGAGGCAGCGGCCGCGAGGCGGAACCCTTGGTAAATCCTATGCATTGCCAGATCCTTATTGCGCGTATTGCTTATTGCATGTATTGCTCATTGCCGACGAGCCCGATCTTCGTCGCGCCCTCGCGCTGCGCGGCGGCCATCACCTGGGCGACCGTCTTGTACGGCGCGAGCTTGTTCGGCAACAAATGAATCTCGGGCTGGACGGGCTGGGCCGCGACCTGCGCGAACTTGGCTTCGAGCGTCGCGCGATCGGGCACGACGACACCATTCCACGTCGTCGTGCCGTCGAAGTCGATATCGATCTGCACGATCTGCGGCGGCGTGGCCGGAGGCGGCGGATTGCCGACGGGCAGATCCATTTTGACAGCATGCATCTGGATCGGAATCGTGATGATCAGCATGATCAGCAGCACGAGCATCACGTCGATGAGCGGCGTCGTATTGATGTCGGCCATCACTTCCGGTTCGCCGCCGCGCCCGCCTGAAGAAACGTTCATTCCCATCGTTCGTATCTCCTACTCGCCGCGCGCGGGCGGCTGCGTAATGAATGAGACCTTCGCGATGCCCGCGCGCTCGCATGCGGTGATGACGCGACCGATGAACTCGTAGCGCGTCTCCTGATCGCCGCGCACGTGCACCTCCGGCTGCGGCGTCGAGACCGAGGCCGCCTTCAGGCGAGCGAGCAGCGTCGGCGCGTCGACGCGCGCTTCGTTCCAGAAGACGTCGCCGTCGCGATTGACGGCAATCTCGATGCTCTTCGGCTGCGTCTGCAGCGGGTGGACCCGTTCCTTCGGCAACTGGAGCGGTACCGTGTGCGTGACGACGGGAATCGTGATGAGGAAGATGATCAGCAACACCAGCATGACGTCGACGAGCGGCGTCGTGTTGATGTCGGACATGACTTCGTCGTCGCTCTCTCCAACGCTCATTGCCATGACTGACCTCGCTTACTCGACGGCCGCGGGCGATTTTTGCGCGGCACGCGCCGGACGTTTGCCGCCCGCGAGCAACACCGTATGGAGCTGGGCGCCGAACGCGCGCACGCGCTCCATGACGGATTTGTTCCGACGCACGAGGAAGTTGTAGCCGAGCACGGCCGGGACCGCTACGGCAAGGCCGATCGCGGTCATGATGAGCGCCTCGCCGACGGGGCCCGCGACCTTGTCGATCGATGCCTGCCCGGCGATGCCGATCGCGGTGAGCGCGTGATAGATGCCCCAGACGGTACCGAAGAGCCCGACGAACGGGGAAGTCGAGCCGACCGTCGCGAGGAACGCGAGGCCGTCTTGAAGGCGATTCGAGACGCTCGTGATCGCACGCTCGATCGAGACGTCGATCCACGTGTTGCGGTCGACGGCCTCGAGCAGCGCCTCGTCGTGATGGGCGCCGGCCTCGATGGCCGTCTCGGCGATGAAGCGGAACGGCGAAGACTCGTCGAGCTGCTTGACGCCTTCGGCAAGCGATGGCGCGCTCCAGAGTTGCTCGTCGGCATGCTTCGCGCGGCGGTTCGCGCGCAGTTGCTCGAAGAACTTCGTGATCATGATGTACCAACTGCCCATCGACATGATGACGAGCAGCCCGAGCACGAAGCGCGCGACAAAATCGCCGTTCTTCCAGAGCGCCCCGAGCCCGTAGGGGTTCGTGACGGTCTCGCCCGCGGGCGAGGCGTCGGGCGCAGCCGTGTTGTCGGCGGACGGGGCGGCGCTTTGCGGCGCCGGCGCGGACGCGGCGGCCGTGGCGGCATTCGAGGCGGACGCCGCGGCGCTCGCGTCGCTGGCCTGCGCATGGGCTGCGGTCGGCACGACGATACCTTCGGCAGCGGCGAAACCGATCACGAGGCTGGCAGCCAGTGCGGTAAGGGAACGCTTTTTCATCTTCTGCTCCAATCCGGCTCGCTCGATGAGCCGGTCTAAGATCGGTTGATCAATGCGCCGCCGTTGCCCGCTGTCGATAGCACGACGCAACGGCGGCCGCGAATGCTGGGTAGGCGTTGCGCGCGTCCGTAGGCGTTCGATGCTCAATTGAGATTGAACGAGAACGGCACCTGGACGCGAACGGCCTGACCTTGCGCAATGCAGTTGAATCGCTTGACCGCCCGGAACGCAGCCGTATCGAGACTGTCGTGATCGGACGATTGCGCCACGTGCTCGTTCGTGATGTGTCCTTGCGGATCGACGGTGAACTCGATCACGACGTTGCCCGTATCGCCGTTTTCCTGCGCGTCTTTCGGGTAGACGATCGAATTGCGGACCTCGTCCGAATTCGGACATACGACGCCAACCGAGGTCTGCAACGGTGCGGGCTTTGGCGCGGGCGCGGCCGGCGGCGCGGGCGGCACCGCTTTCGGCGTCTCGACCGGCGTGGCCTGATGCACGATCGTCTGCTGCGGCGGCGCCTGGACCGGCACTTCCGGCGGCGGCACGAACGGCGGGGGCGGCGGCGCGAACTTCGGCGGCGGAAGCTGCACGGGCGGAAGCGGCGGAGGCGGCGGCGGTTTGACCGGCTCGATGATCTTCGTCTCGATCGGCTTTTCGATCACGCGCACGACCTTGTTGGCAAGGCCGTTGACGAGCGCGTAGACGATCACGATGTGCAGCGCGATGACAGCCGCGAGGCCGCCGAAGCGGCGCGCGGGGTTCTGCTGTCTGCGTCCGAATTCGCGCGGGCGGGCGGCAAGCTCTTTCATACTCGGCTCGGGACTTAGAACTTGTAGGTCGCGCCGATCTGCGCAAATCGCCCGATGTACGAGTAGAGCGATGTGTCGTAGCCAGTCTGATCCAACGTGCCGTTCGCGAAGATCGGGTCATACGGCGGCGTGCGATTGAAAATGTTGTCGATGCCGCCGTAAATCGTCCAATGCTTGAAGCCCGTGTACGTCACCATCAGGTTGAACTGGCTGTACGAACCCACTTTGGTCGGAGCCGGCGCGGCGAAGAGGTTCTGCGCGTAAGGGCCCGTGAATTGCCACGTCAGAGCGGCGTCCCAGCGGTGGTAGTTCCAATCCAGCGTGGTATTGCCGCGCCAACGTGGGAAACTGCCGCCGAACGGCTGCGTGAGCGTGAAGTTGTTGCCCGCGCCGTCGACCGGAGCCTGACCGGGAATGCCGAGGCGGTAGTTCTTGACATAGGCCCAGTCGCCCGACAGCGTGAAAGTACCCAGCGTTTTGACCGGCACCGACTGACGGAACGTGGCTTCGAACCCGTTCGTGTCGAGGTATCCAAGGTTCTGGTACGGAATCACCTTGTACAGAAGTTGCCCCGTCGTCGGATCGATGGCGATTTGAGAAGGCGCCCCCTGGCCGATGACGTTGTCGATGCGGATCTTGTACCAGTCGAGACCGAAATCGGTGTAACGGCTCGGCGAAAGCTGGAAGCCGATGTTCAGGTTGCGCGTGCGCTCGGGTGCCAGGTTCGGGTTGCCGACGGTGATCGACGTATAGTTCTGACCGGTGGCGGGGTCGACCTGGATGCCGAGCGTCTGGGACTTGCTGTCTTCGACGAACGTCGGCGCGCGGAAGCCCCGGTTATACGACGTGTACATCGTCAATGCCTGCACCGGCTGATACCGGAGCGCGAAGCGCGGCGAGAACGCGCCGCCCACGTCGGTGTAATGGTCGTAGCGGCCCGACTGGCTGAACGTCAGGTTGCGCACGACCGGAATGTCGACCTGGTAATAGACGGCCGCGACATTGCGCGAACCGTTCACCGTCTGCAGGTTCGGAGTGATGACGGCACCCGACAGATACTCCGCGCCCGGCGTCAGCGCTTCGCTCTGGTGCGTGAATTGAGCGCCGAAGCCGATACCGACATCGCCGGTCGGCAGGTGGAACAGGTTCGGCGTCGAGATCGTCGCGTCGATCGTGTCCAGCTTCGAGATGCCCAGCGTGTTCGCGTCCTGGTACAAGCCGTTGAACGCGTTCGGCGTGGCCGCCGGATTCGCGAAGTTCAGCGTGCCGTTCTGATAGATATTGTTGAGCGCGGCAACGTTGAGCTGGTTCGTAAAGACGTTCGAGACCGTGTTTTGCGAGTGGCTGACCGACGTTGCCCAGTCCCAGTCGCCGTACGGCAGCGAGAACGTTCCCTTCACGCCGGTGGCGGCGCGCCAATAGTTCGAGTACGTCTTTTCCGCCACGGCGCCCGGGAACGCATAGGTCAACGGCGTCGCCGCGCCCGTGGTGTTATACGGGTTCGTGACCGGCACGACCGTGTTGAACGGCGAGAGCAGTTGCGTCTGCGGGTTCCAGACGAGCGCCGGGTTCTGCGGATTCCCGATGACGTTGTTCCATAGGCCGTCGTTGGTCGTCGTCCTGTTGTTGCTCTCGAGGAAGTCAGCAAACGCCGTCGTGGTGTCGTTGATCTTGAAGTCCGCGTGAAGCTTTGCGTTGAGGCGCTCCGTCATCGGCGCGATCGACGTGCTTTCCGCCGTGTTGTACGAGCAGACCGTGCCCGGCAAGCCCGCCGTCAGCGAGTTGGTCGCCGCCGGGTGCACCGAGCCGCCGAACGGGCACCCGCTCAGGGCCTGTGCACTGCCATCGGGCATGTTCCAGTACGACGGCGCAAGCAGCGAGAAGCCGCCCGGCTTGTTCGTGAAATCCTGATTGCGCGTGGAATCGCGATCGGCGAGCGTGAAGCCGTTCGACTTATAGTAACTCGCGGCCACCGTGACATTGAAACGATCCGCGTTCAGATCGCCAAAGCCGCCGAGGATGCCGAACTTCGTCGTGCCGTCGCCATTGCCGCCGTTGATGGCGCTGCCGTAACTGCCGTCGAGCTGTAGACCGTGGAAGTTGTGCTTGGTGATGATGTTGACCACGCCGGCGATCGCATCCGAGCCGTACTGAGAGACGGCGCCCGTCTTGACGATCTCGATGCGCTCGATATCGTTGAGCGGCAGTGTGTTCAAGTCGAAAAACGAGTCGACGCTGTTCGAGAAGAATGCGAACGGCGCGACGCGCTGGCCATCGACCAAGACGAGCGTGTACTTCTCCGACAGACCGCGCAGCGCGATGCCGGCCGCGCCGGCCGCGAAGTTGCCCGCCTGGCCTTCGCTCCAGCTATTGGCCGAATTGGCCGAGACATTGCGCAGAAAGTCGGCGACAGTCGTCGCGCCGCTTTGCTGGATGTCCTTGGGGGTGATCGTTTGAACCTGGTTGAAGCCGACCTTGTCGGAGCTGCGGATCAAGGATCCCGTCACCTGGATGCCTTGGATCTTGTGAACGGCACCGGTTGCCGCGGCCCCCGACGCCGCATCCGGGGCAGCGGCCGCCGCCCCGGATGCAGCCTTCGGAGCCTCGGCCTGGGCCGCATTCGAATTCCCTGTCGCGGCGGGCTCCGTCTGCGCGAACGCCGCATTCGCACCCAATGCCGCCGTCAGCGCCATTTCCGCCCATAGGATTTTCCGTATGGCCGATCCCAAAATCGTTAGTTTCATTTCACCCCTTCTATGCCGTTGTCGCGCAGGAACGTACCGGCGAGCAAGGGCCGTCGGCATGCCGCTGCATGCCTAGCCATTTACGTCGGTCGTTCCTTACAAATTAATTAGGAGTCCTATTCAATACGCCGACATCCCCTCGTCTTCTCCATCGCGGTCTAGCTTACAAATTAATTAGGACTACTATTCAAATAGCCGACGCCAACGTTTCCGCTCGTTTCGCTGGCTCAACTCGAATTGCCCGGCCGCGAGATGGACGCGAACATATCAAGACACAAACAAGGCGTCAAAATTTGTTTGATGGAATAAAAATCTTTTAAGGTGCAGTGCGCGCTTTTTGTGCACGCTTTTAGTGCAAAAAAAATGGACGGACCGGTCCGTGGCGCGTGCAGAGGCGCATGCAGCGGCGCAGTCGTCTCGCGGACGAGCGACCGAAACGCACCAATTTGGAGCGCACCGGTAATTTCTAGTAACAGATTTAGAGGAAATGCTCTGGACGCCGAAGTCACGAACGCCGGGTAACGACCTGCTTGCGGAGAGGGGGATTGGGGCGAGAACCGGGCCGCGAAGAAGACGCGCGGCAGGGCGATGTTGCGGTAGATCGGCGAACCCCTCGGCGCGAGGCTCGCCTCCGGTGAAGCTTCGGCGATTACTTCTTGAAGTTCACGACGCCTTCAGTGATTTCCTTGTGTGCTGCATCGAGATCGGCCCAGCCCTCGACCTTCACCCATTTGCCCTTCTCGAGTGCTTTGTATTGCTCGAAGAAATGCTTGATCTGATCCTTCAAGTACGCGGGCACATCGTCGATCGACTTCATGTGCGCGGTCATCGGGCAGAGCTTGTCGTGCGGCACGGCGACGAGCTTCGCATCGACGCCCGACTCGTCGGTCATCTGCAGCATGCCGAGCGCGCGCGAGCGCACGACGCAACCGGGAATCAGCGGAAACGGCGTGATGACGAGCACATCGACGGGATCGCCGTCGCCCGACAGCGTCTGCGGAATGTAGCCGTAGTTGACGGGATAGCGCATGCCGGTGCCGATGAAGCGATCGACGACGAGCAGGCCGAGTTCTTTGTCGGCCTCATATTTCACCGGATCGCTCTGCGCGGGGATTTCGATGATGACGTTGAAGTCGTGCGGCAAATCCTTGCCTGCGGGGACGTTGTTGAAGCTCATGACGTTTTCTCGACGGACGGTGGAAACAAAACGTTGATGAAGCGTGGTGACGACGGGCGGCGAAGGACGCAAAAATAGTGCGGCGGCCCGACGAAGGCGATGCGCGCCATTATAGCCGAGCGCATGTGACGCCCCTGCCGCCCCATTGTCCGCCGCAAACGCCCGGCTTCCATGCCCCCCACTGCGCGCTCGCATGCCCGCTTTCGCGCATGCGTCTTTCAGTGTCTGCGGGCATTCCCGTAGCTCACGCCACATCGGCGCCGATCGGCGCGATAATTGCCGCTCGGTTCTACCTTTCGATGAGGAGGAGCCTGCATGGAGGAAGCGAAGCATTTCATCGGCGGACAGTGGGCCGCTCCGTCGAATCACGAGACCATCGATGTGATCGATCCAGCCGACGGCTTGCCGTTCGCACGGATTGCGCGCGGCAGCGCCGCCGATATCGATGCGGCCGTCGCCGCGGCACGCACGGCGTTCGAAGGCGACTGGGGCGCCTTGAGCGCCGCCGAGCGCGGGCGTCTGCTCTACCGTCTTTCGATGCTCGTCGCCGCCTGCCGCGACGAAATCGCCGAACTCGAAGCGCGCGACACAGGCAAGCCGCTGCGCGAGGCGCGTGCCGATGCGGCCGCGCTCGTGCGCTACTTCGAGTTCTATGCGGGCGCCGCCGACAAACTGCACGGCGAGACCATCCCCTATCAAACCGGCTACACCGTCCTCACCGTGCGCGAGCCGCACGGCGTCACGGGCCATATCGTGCCGTGGAACTACCCGATGCAGATTTTCGGACGCAGTGTCGGCGCGGCACTCGCGGCCGGCAATGCCTGCGTCGTCAAGCCGGCCGAGGACGCCTGCCTCTCGCTGCTGCGGGTCGCCGCGCTTGCGGCCGAAGCCGGGCTGCCGGCGGGCGCGCTCAACATCGTGACGGGCTACGGCACCGAAGCGGGCGCGGCGCTGGCGCAGCACGCGGGCATCGGCCACATTTCGTTCACGGGTTCACCCCAGGTGGGCGCGCTCGTCGCGCGAATGGCCGCCGAGCATCATGCGCCCGTAACGCTCGAGCTCGGCGGTAAGTCGCCCCAGATCGTCTTCGCCGATGCCGACCTCGATGCGGCGATGCCCGCGCTCATGTCGGCCATTCTCCAAAACGCAGGCCAGACGTGCTCGGCGGGCAGCCGATTGCTGATCGAGCGAGCGATCTACGAGCCGCTCGTCGAGCGGCTCTCGTCAGCATTTTCCGGGTTGCGCGCGGGGCCGGCACGACTCGATCCCGATTGCGGGCCACTCATCAACGCGAAGCAGCGGCAACGCGTCGCGCAGTTCATCGACGAGGCGAAGCGCGACGGTATCCGCATCGCCGCACAAGGCACGGTCAGTGAGGAAGCGCCGACAGGCGGGTTCTACCAGCCGCCGACGCTTCTTGCCGACGTCCCGCGCACGCATCGCATCGCGCGCGAGGAGATTTTCGGGCCCGTGCTCGCTGCCTTGCCATTTGAAGACGAAGCCGATGCGATCGCGCTGGCGAACGGCACGGCTTACGGGCTCGTGGCCGGTGTCTGGACGCGCGACGGCGCGCGCCAACTGCGGCTCGCGCGGCGCCTGCGCGCCGGCCAGGTCTTCGTCAACAACTATGGCGCCGGCGGCGGCGTCGAACTGCCGTTCGGCGGCACCGGGCAATCGGGCTACGGCCGAGAGAAGGGCTTCGAGGCGCTTTACGGGTTCACGGTCCTCAAAACGATCGCGATTCGCCACGGATAACGACGGTTTGGGACGCAGAGACGGTCAGTACCCCGAATCAACGAGCCAGAGCAAGAAAGACAACCAGGAGACATCCCGATGAGACTGCAAGGCAAGACGGCCATCGTCACGGGCGGCGGCTCGGGCTTCGGCGAGGGCATCGCAAAGACGTTCGCGCGTGAAGGCGCGAACGTCGTCGTCAACGATCTGAACGGCGCCGCGGCCGAACGCGTGGCGAGCGAAATCGCGCTCGGCGGCGCGCGCGCGATCGCCGTTGCAGGCGACGTCACGCAGCGCGCCGATTGGGAGGCATTGCGCCAAGCGGCGCTCGAGGACTTCGGCAGCGTGCAGATCGTCGTCAACAACGCGGGCACCACGCATCGCAACAAGCCCGTGCTCGAAGTCGCGGAAGCCGAGTTCGATCGCGTCTTTGCCGTCAACGTCAAAGGCATCTACTGGAGCGTGCAGGCGTTCGTCCCCTACTTCCGTCAGCAAGGGGGCGGCGTCTTCGTCAACATCGCGTCGACGGCGGGCGTGCGGCCTCGCCCCGGCCTCGTCTGGTACAACGGCAGCAAGGGCGCCGTCATCGTAGCGAGCAAGGCGCTCGCCGCCGAGCTCGGACCGGACCGCATCCGTGTGAACTGCGTCAACCCGGTCATGGGCGAAACGGCCCTCCTCACCGAGTTCATGGGCGTGGACGATACGCCCGAGAATCGCCGGCGCTTTCTCGCCGGGATTCCGCTCGGCCGGTTCTCGACGCCGCAGGATGTCGCCAATGCCTCGCTCTTTCTCGCTTCGGACGAGGCCGAATTCGTGACCGGCGTCTGCCTGGAAGTCGACGGCGGCCGCTGCGTCTGAGCCCCCGCAGCCGCGGCTTCGATGTCGCCGCGCGCTCCGAAGCAGACACCTTAGACGACGTTCATCGCGAGCGCGCTCGCACGGTAATGCTCGTTCGCGCGCGTCGTATCGCCCAGCTCCTCGAAAAGCCGCGCGAGCGCGCGATGCGTGCGGATCGTCAATGCTTCATTGTCGTTCGAGAGCCGCAGCGCGCCTTCGAGGAACGATTGGGCCTTGCCCCAGAGCTGCTGTTTCAGGCACAGACGGCCGAGCGTGAACAGAAGGTCCGCATCGTCGGGCCGCGTCTTGTGCCACGTCTCGGCCTTCTGGATCAGCGGCAGGGCATCGCCCGCCACGGCGTCCGGGTAGCGGCGCAAAAGCCGCGCGTCCCAGTTGTGCTGCAGCGCGTCCTCGATGATCTTGCGCCCCTCCTCGTGCCGGTTCAGCGCGATCAGCAACTCGGCCGCGAGATCGGCGAGCCGCGGCGACTGCCGCTCGGCCGCCGATAGCGACTGCCAAAGCGCGAGCAAGGCTTCGGGATCGTGACGCCGGTCGCGCAGCAGGTTCTCGGCGGCCTGCTGGCGCAGCCGGACCGCGACGGCCGGATGGATCGCCTCGCGCTTTTCGAGCGTCTTCACGAGCTTGAGCACTTCGCCCCAGTTCTTCGCCTGCTGGTGCGCACGCAGCGCGATCTGCTGCGCGTGAATGCGGCGTGCGCCCTGCGACTGCATTTCGGTCAGCGCGGCGAGCGCCCCATCGGCATCGCGGCCGTCGGCGCGCATGTCGGCGCTCGCCATCAATCGCGCGTCCTGCCAGTCAGGCGCGTCGATGGCCGCGAGCCATTCGTCGCGCCGCGTGTACTCGCGCATCCGATGCGCGGCGCCTGCAGCGATAAGGTTAGCCGCGCCCTTGTTAGCGTCGTTCGAGAGGGCTTCGCGCGCGGCCTTCTCAGCGCGCGAGAACCGGCCCGCATAAAGATTGCCGATCGCTTCGCGCAACGCCGCATGCGCCTTCGCTGTGCGCGAGCGCGCCCGGTAGGCCGCCACGCGTTGCGGCATCATCCAGACGTTGCGGACGATCCGCGTGAGCGCATAGAGCGCGACGAAGATCGCCACGATCGCGACGACGAAGAAATTCAGCGAAACGTCGATGCGATAAGGCGGATAGACGATCAGCACCTGGCCCGTATCGAACCGCCCCACCGTCGCGAGCAGTGCCGCCAGCACGAACAGGAGCGCGAGCCACAAGAGTCCCCTCACCGCCATTGTCACCCCCCGGCCTTCGCGTTGTGCACGGCTTGCAGGCTCGCGTTGATGTCGGGCGCCTGCACCGATGCCGCGCCGTCGCCGACTTGCTTCAAAAGCTCGCGCACGGTGCCCGTGCTTTTCGCCGAACCGTCGAAATAGCGCGTGAGCGCCGCATCGGCCGCCTGCAGGTCGGACTTCAGCGTCGTCTGGTCGCGCGAGAGCAGCGCGATGCGCGCCGACAAGAGCCGCAGCTTCACGTTGTCGCGCACGAACCGGCCCTGATCGGGCGAGGCCAGCATCGCGTCGGCATTGTCGATTCGCCGCACCGCCACGACGCTTCTTAATTCGGCGCCGACGGCAGCCGAAACGGTTCGCCACCAGGCCTTCCAGCGCGGTTCGCCCGCCACGGCCGAACTCGCCGTCGCGGGGGCCGCCGTATTCGGCGCCGCGTGAACGACCGGGGCTTCGCCGGCGAGCGGCAGCGAGTCGATCCGCGCGATCGCATCGTCGAGCTTGATCGCAAGGCCCGCGAGGTCGACGGACGGCACACTCTTCAGCTTGTCGATGTCTTGCGCAATCGCGCGGCGCACGACGAGCGCCTGCGGGCTCGCCAGCGCCGCGAGCCGCGCATCGGCGCTTTGCAGCGCCGCCAGCGCGAGCTGAGTATTGCCCGTGAGCTGCAACTGCTCGCTCGCCGCCGACAGCATCTGCTCGACTTCCGCGAAGGTCCAGTCGTCGCGATTGCGCGCGAGATCGTCATATTGCTTCTGCAAGGCCTGCTGCGCCGTCTGCGCATCGGCGAGCTTGCCCTCGAGCTGCGAGAACTGCCCGCTCATCTGATGCACGGACGCAAGCGCTTCGTCCATCTTCAACCGCAGCTCCGCCGCTTGCGTGTCGAGCGCCTGCTGGCGCGCGGCCATACGGGCGTCGAGCCGGTCCATCTTGCGGTTGAGCGCGTAGGCGCCGATGCCCGTGGCGATCGCGACGAGCACCACCACGAGCCATAGCAGTACGCCACCGCCGCGGCGCCGCGGTTCGTCATAAGGGAACGGGACATTGGGCGGCAGCGGCGGCACGGCCGACGGCGGCGGTGGAACGGTCCTGGGTGAATCGTGGTTCGAATCAGTCATGCGCGAATGAGCCGAGGGTGAGGCGTGAGCCGGTTGATCGAGGGATGCGCGAGACGATGCCGACAAGCCGCGCAACGCCGTAGCGATACGCTCGTCGCCGGGGCCGGATGGCGTAATCCTATCAAAACCCAACTCCCGCGCCGTCTCGGCGATGCGCGGGTGCGGAACGACGAAAGGGGCGCGCGCAAGCGCCGCCCGCTCCGTTTCGGTCAGATGCGCACGCGCGAGCACCGCGAGATTGCGCACGCCCTCTGAGCTCGTCAGCAGCCATGCGTGCGGCGTGCCTGCGAGCAGCGCGCGTATGCGCGACCACGCTTCGGACGACGGTTGCGGGACCACGCGGCGATAGGCGGCGACATAGTCGACTTCGGCACCCGCCTCGCGCAAGCGATCGGCGAGCCATTCGCGGCCGCCGTCGCCGCGCACGATCAGCACGCGGCGGCCATCGAAGCCCTGTTCGCCGAATCGGGCCACGAGCGAGGCCCACAGCGCTTCCGAATCGAAGCGCGTGCCTTCCTCCGCGCCCGCCGACCCATTGGCCTGCCCGGCGCTCGCCGCCGTGTCGTCGCCGGGGAGCGCGCCGAAGTCAGGTTCGCCTCCGCTCGAGCCGGCGTCGCCGCGATCGGCTCCCCTCGGACAGAGGACTTCATACACCGGTGTCGCGATGCCGTGCCGCGCGAGCGCGGCGATGCTGCCAGGGCCGACCGCGCCGACGGGGATACCGCGCGGCCACGCACCCTCCAACCGCGCGAGCGCATGATCGATCGCATTGGGCGAAACGAAGACGACGAGCCCGTACGTTTCGAGCGCCGCGAGCGCGGCGCGAAGCGGCGCATCGTCCTCGACCGCGGAGATCCCGATGAGCGGGAACTCGAGGACGGCCATGCCGTCGCGGGCCAGCCGCGCCGCGAGTCCGGCCGACTGACCGGCGGGACGCGTGAGGACGGCCGTGAACATGGCGCCGGTCAAACAGCCGACTCGCCCGGCCGCTGCGCCGCGAGCACGGCGACGATCTCGCGCGCCCCTTGCGCCTCGAGCGCGCCTGCCACTTCACGGCCGAGCGCCTGCGCCGCCCCGGCGTCGGCAACGCGCGATTCGGCTTCGGCCGCGGCGATGCGCGAGCCATCGGGCATCGAGACACGACCCGCCAGGCGTAAAACGCCGCCGTCCCAGCGCGCATAAGCCGCAAGCGGCACGTCGCAACTACCGCCGAGCGCGCGCGACACGGCTCGCTCAGCCGTGACCGCAAGGGCCGTCGCCTCGTCGTTCAGCGGTGCCAGCCACGCCGCGAGCTCGGGTCTGCCTGAGCGAATTTCGATGCCGAGCGCCCCTTGCCCCGCCGCCGGCAAGCTTTCGGCCGCATCGAGGTAGCCGCGGATGCGCGCGCCGAGCCCGAGCCGCTTGAGGCCCGCGGCGGCGAGAATGATGGCCGCATAGTCGCCGCGATCGAGCTTCGCGAGCCGCGTATCGAGATTGCCGCGCAGCGGCTCGACGGCGAGATGCGGATAACGTGCGCGCAACATCGCCTCGCGACGCAGACTGGACGTGCCGACGACGCTGCCGGGCGGCAGCGCATCGAGCGCCGCATAGGCGTTCGAGACGAACGCATCGCGTGGATCCTCGCGCTCCATGATCGCGGCGAGCGAGAAGCCGTCGGGCAACTCCATCGGCACGTCTTTGAGCGAATGGACGGCGAGATCGGCGCGACCGTCGGCGAGCGCATTCTCGAGCTCCTTCACGAAGAGCCCCTTGCCGCCCACTTTCGAGAGCGTGCGATCGAGAATGCGATCGCCACGTGTCGTCATCCCTAGAATTCGCACGTCGCAAGATGGATATAATTTGTGCAGCGTGTCGCGCACGTGCTCGGCCTGCCACATCGCGAGACGGCTCTCGCGCGAGGCGATGACGAGCGTGGCGGGTGGCGCGCAATGATGCGTCTCGGAATTCATCGACAGATACTTCGAATGACGGGATCGAACATCGAAGAATGGTAGCACGCACGCCTTGCCCCCTTTTTCGCGACGGCCGCGATGCCGCCGCGCTTCACTGAGGAAACCCATCGTGACGTCCCCCGGATCGGCGCGCGCTGCCCGCCGCACTAACGATGCATTGCCCGTTTCAGCGACCGTGCCCCCCGCTTCCGCAGGCCCGCTCGTGCAACCGAAGCCCGCCGGCCGCGGCCGCGAAGATAAGGATCAGCCGCTCTTTCAGGACATCCGCTACCTCGGCCGCCTGCTCGGAGACGTCGTCCGCGAGCAGGAGGGCGACGCTGTCTTCGAGGTCGTCGAAACGATTCGCCAGAACGCCGTGAAGTTTCGTCGCGAGGACGACAGCAGCGCCGCACTCGCGCTCGAGAAGCAATTGCGCGCGCTCACACCCGAGCAGACGGTGAGCGTCGTGCGCGCATTCAGCTACTTCTCGCATCTCGCCAATATCGCCGAGGATCGTCATCACAACCGGCGCCGCCGCATTCACGCGCTGGCGGGGTCGGCGCCGCAGGCGGGAACGATCGCCTACGCGCTCGAGCGGTTCGCGCTCGCGGGCACCATCGACGGCGAAGCGCTGAAGCGTTTTTTCGACGACGCATTGATCGTACCTGTGCTGACGGCGCATCCGACCGAAGTTCAACGCAAGAGCATTCTCGATGCGCAGCACCAGATCGCGTGGCTGCTGGCGGAGCGAGATCAGCCGTTGACCGCACGCGAGCGCGCTCGCAACGAGGCGCTGTTGCGCGCACGCGTGTCGACGCTCTGGCAAACCCGTATGCTGCGCGACTCACGGCTGACCGTCGCCGACGAAATCGAAAACGCGCTTTCGTATTACCGTGCGACGTTCCTGCGCGAAATTCCGGCCCTTTATGCCGACATCGAAGAGGCGCTGGCCGAACGACATCAGCTCGAAGCGCGTCTGCCGCCTTTCTTTCAGATGGGCAGCTGGATCGGCGGCGATCGCGACGGCAACCCGAACGTGACCTCCGAGACGCTCGAGCATGCAGTGAGGCGCCAGGCCGCCGTCATCTTCGAGCATTACCTCGAGGAAGTGCATGCGCTCGGCGCCGAGCTTTCCGTGTCCAACCTGCTCTCGGGCTGCAGCGACGAGTTGAAGGCGCTCGCGCAGGCGTCGCCCGATCAATCGCCGCATCGCGTCGACGAGCCCTACCGGCGCGCCCTGATCGGCATCTACACGCGGCTCGCGGCAAGCGTGCGCGTGCGGCTCGGAGAAGGCACGGTGCCGTTGCGCGGCGTGAGCCCCGGCGTGCCACCCGTGCGCGCGACGCCGTATGCGGATGCTGCCGAATTCGCGCGTGATCTGAACGTCCTGATCGATTCGTTGAACGCGCATCACGGCGAATCGCTCGTCGGCACGCGGCTCGCCCCCCTCGCCCGCTCGGCCGAGGTCTTCGGCTTTCACCTGGCGAGCATCGACTTGCGGCAAAGCTCGGACGTGCATGAGACCGTCATCGCCGAACTGTTCAAGCGCGCGGACGTCCACGACGACTATGCGTCGCTGCCCGAAGCCGACAAGCTGCGTCTGCTGCTGGCCGAACTCGAGCAGCCGCGCCTCTTGCGCTCCGCTTATCTCGAGTACTCGCCGCTGGTTCGCAGCGAGCTCGGCGTGCTCGAGATGGCGCGCGTCGTGCGCGAGCGCTTCGGCGCGCGCGCCGTGCGCAATTACATCATTTCGCACACCGAAACAGTCAGCGATTTGGTCGAGGTCCTGCTGCTGCAAAAGGAAACCGGTCTGCTCGAAGGCACGCTCGCAGGCAAGCACGCGGGCGCGCGGAGCGGGCTCATGGTGATTCCGCTCTTCGAGACGATTCCCGATTTGCGCAACGCGCCCGTCATCATGCGCGAGTACTTCGGACTGCCCGGCGTCAAGCCGCTGATCGCGCACCAGGGGAGCGAGCAGGAAGTCATGCTCGGCTACTCGGACAGCAACAAGGACGGCGGCTTTCTTACGTCGAACTGGGAGCTCTACCGCGCCGAGCTCGCGCTCGTCACGCTCTTCAAAGAGCACGGCATCAAGCTGCGCCTCTTTCATGGCCGCGGCGGCACGGTCGGGCGCGGCGGCGGCCCGACCTATCAGGCGATCCTCTCGCAGCCGCCGGGCACGGTCGAAGGTCATATTCGCCTGACTGAGCAAGGCGAAGTGATCGGCAGCAAGTTCAGCAACCCCGAGATCGGCCGGCGCAACCTCGAGACGGTCGTCGCGGCGACCCTCGAGGCGTCCCTGCTGCCGCACGGCAACGCGCCCGCGACGAACCTGCCCGTCTTCGAAGAGACGATGCAGGCGCTTTCCGACGCGGCGATGAGCGCCTATCGGGCGCTCGTCTATGAGACGCCGGGCTTTACCGAATACTTCTTCTCGTCTACGCCGATCGCCGAGATCGCCGAGCTCAACATTGGCAGCCGCCCGGCCTCGCGCAAGCTGCAGGATCCGAAGAATCGCCGCATCGAAGACCTGCGGGCCATTCCCTGGGGCTTCTCGTGGGGCCAATGCCGGTTGTTGCTGACGGGCTGGTACGGCTTCGGCAGCGCGGTCGCCGCGCATCTCGGGGGCGCCTCCAGCGAAACCGAGCGGACGCGGCGCCTGTCGACGCTCAAGAAGATGTACAAGACCTGGCCGTTGTTCTCGACGCTGCTTTCGAACATGGACATGGTGCTCGCGAAGACCGATCTCGCCGTGGCCTCGCGCTACGCGCAACTCGTCGAGGACAAGAAGCTGCGCAAGCATGTGTTCGAGCGCATCGTCGCCGAGTGGGAACGCACGACGCAGGCACTGGAACAGATCACAGGCAAGGAGGAACGGCTCGCCGACAATCCGCTTCTCGCGCGCTCGATCAAGAACCGCTTCCCCTATCTCGATCCGCTCAACCACTTGCAGGTCGAGTTGCTCAAGCGCCACCGGGCGGGGGATACGAACGCGCGGTTGCGCCGCGGGATCCATCTGACGATCAACGGGATCGCGGCAGGGTTGCGGAATACGGGGTGACGGTGCCGTAAAAGCGTCCGATTTTCGTTGCGCGCAATGTTGCGGCCGACTCCGGTCTTACATATCATGCCGCCACGACACATCCTAGTGAGGCCATTCGGTTGGTCTTCGCTCAGGACGAAAAAGCCGCCCAAAAAGGGCGGCTTTTTCATTCTGGTTGAGCATGCTGGAACGAAGAGAGACCGCCTAGCTTGCCTCGATCATCGCAACATCGATCATGAACGAACCGTCGGGTTGTACGCCGAAGTACTCGCGCACTTCGTCGGGCGCGTTGGCCCACAGTGAACGGATCGCCGCGGCTCGCACCTCGGGAGTTCGCATGCGCGCCACCCACTGGTCGAACTCCATCCGCAAGCGCCAGTTCTCGCGAATGCGCGCGGTGAACCCGGCGCCCGCGAAAAACGCGATCCACTCGTCAGCGCCATAGTTGCGCACGTGCGAACCGTCGCGCAGCACTTCCGCCGCCTGCAAGTGCGTGTCGAAGAGGGGATGCGCCGCGCTCACGACATCGACGAAGATCACCCGCCCGCGTGGCTTGAGCACCCGCCGCACTTCTGCCAGCGCGCGCGGCACATCGTGCCAGTGGTGCGCCGAAAAGCGACTCACCACCCAGTCGAACGAGGCATCGGCAAACGGCAACGCCTCGGCCGGGCCCTCCTCCGTCGCGACATTAGCGAGCCCGCGCTCGCGCGCCGCAAGAACGACGGTCGCGAGCATTTGCGGCGCGATATCGTAGGCAATCACCGATTGGGCATGCGGCGCGACGGCAAAGCTGACGTGCCCCGCCCCGCAACCGAGGTCGAGCACCTTCGCATCGGGCGTCGACGCAATCTCGGCGGCAAGCGTCGCCAGATCCGCACCGCTCGCATGCGTAGGGCTCGCCAAATAGGCAGCGGCCGTCGAGCCGAAGGCATCGGCGACTTGATCGTGTTGTTTCATAGATTCCTCCAGAAAAGTCGGTGGCGCTAGCCACGCGAGCAGCGATAGTTGTGTTGGGCGACGCCCGTCATACGGCGCGGAAACCTGCCATCGACCGAGTCCGCATAACCGTGATCCAAGCGATGCGCTTGTCGCTACAATAGAGTCGTCACAGTACCGGTACAAGGCAACCAGTTATCCTGGTATCAGAGCCACCCGACTATCGTCAGGCAAATCGCGATGGCTTGCGCTTCGATCCGTTTGGCTTTTGGTTTCTGTTTTGGCATTCGCAACGAGAAAAACGATGGCTAGCCCACCCCCCACCCGCAACCGAGCGGCGCCTCCCGCTACGGCCAACGTCACCATCGCCGGGCGCTCAGCAAAGGCGCGCGCCTCGAAAGCCACCCCGATCACCGATACTCCGGCACGCGCGCTCGGCGAATTCATCCGTGCTCATCGCGAGCGTCTGTCCCCGCTCGCCGTCGGCCTGCCTCCCGGGCCACGGCGGCGCACGCCGGGGCTGCGCCGCGAAGAAGTCGCGCAGCTTTGCGGCGTCAGCGCGACCTGGTACACGTGGATCGAGCAGGGCCGGCCGGTGTCGGCCTCGGCCGAGGCGCTGGCACGCATCGCAGTGGCGCTGCAGCTCTCGCGTGCCGAGCGCGCTTATCTTTTCGAGCTCGCGGGCGAACGTGATCCGGCGGAGCCCGCACTGGCCGCCGCCGACGCGCCGGCTACGCTCATCGCGACCGTGGATCACCTAGACACGCCCGCCTACGTGCTCGATCGCCAGTGGAACGCGCTGGCTTGGAACAGGCAGGCGGCCGAGCTCTTCGTCGGCTGGCTCGACGAGCCGACCGGGCCGGACGATGGATCCGGCAAAGCCCAAGCGCCGGCCCACGACCGCAATCTGCTCTATTTCGCGTTTCTGGAGCCCGCCGGGCGCAGACTGATCGTCGATTGGGAAACGCGTGCGCGACGGTTGGTCGCCGAGTTTCGCGCCGATTCGATCCGTCACCTCAACGACGCGCCGACACGCGCATTGATCGACACCCTGGCAGCCGAAAGCGAAGCGTTCGCGCGCTTCTGGGCATCGCAGGACGTGGGCGTTCGCGAAGGCGGCGCGCGCGAGTTCGATCATCCCCGCGACGGGCGCATCGTTTATGACCAGATCACGTTCAAGCCCGCGCACCGTGAAGACCTGCTGCTGGTCGTGCTGATTCGACGCTGATCGCGGCGCGGGCGAACGTTGTCAAGCGCGGTTAAGATAGCGGCCGACAGTGGAGATCAGCCCCTTTAATGCCGACGACCGCAACGAGCGGCTTTCTGGCGATCAGGATTCCGACGAAACTGCGCGCCATGCCGCCCTTTCACCCTTCCCGATGACGACGCGTCTGCCCCCCCAACCCACGCCGCGAGACCTCGCGGCGCTGCTTTCGCGTGTCGCGCTGAAGGACGCCGGTGCGTTGCGCACCTTATACGATTTTACCGCCGCGAAACTGTTCGGCGTCGCGCTTCGTATATTGAGCAGGCGGGAATGGGCGGAGGAAGCATTGCAGGACGGATTCATCAATATCTGGCGTTACGCCGGCGACTATCGGGAAGACCTCGCCGCGCCGTTGACCTGGATGACGGCGATCGTCCGCAATCGCGCCCTCGATTTCCTGCGCCGGCAGAAAACCGGACGGGCCGAAGCCGTCGAGCGGGAAAGTGCGGAGGGGATGAACTCGGCTGGCGTCGGATCGACGATCGCACTCGAGGACTGGAGCGAATCGTTCGAGGAATTGCTGCCCGGTGACGAGCGGGATCCCGCCGAGTCGGCGCTCTTGAGCGAAGCGGCGCGGCAGCTCGAGATTTGCATGAAGAGGCTCGATGCGAACCAGAGGCAGGCCGTGGCGCTTGCCTACCTGCGCGATCAAAGCCACGGCGAGATCGCGCAGACGCTCGACGTGCCGCTCGGCACCGTCAAGTCCTGGGTGCGCAGAGGCCTCGAGAAGCTGAAACTTTGCATGGGAGGCCAGTGAGATGGATCTGCACCGGTATCCCGATCTGATCGACCGGTTAGCCGGCGAGTACGCGCTCGGCGTGCTGCGCGGCGGCGCGCGCCGCCGTTTGGAGCGGCTCGCGCAGAGCGATCCGGTCGTGCGCGCCGCCATCGACACGTGGACCGCGCGAATCGGAGCGCTCGCCGAGCTCGCGCCGGCAATCGCGCCGCCTGCGAGTGCGTGGCGATCGCTCGAGCGCCGGCTCGGCCTGTCTTCGGCAAACGCGGCGATAGAGGACCAGCAGCAAGCCCGTGGCGGTACCGCAACGTCGATTCTTGGTCAGCGCCGAAACCCGCGTTGGTTCGAGAGCCTGTCGTTCTGGCGCGGCTGGTCGATTGGCGCGACAGGGTTCGCACTCGTCGCCGCCGTCGTGCTCGCCTGGACGGTGCGTCCGTTTGCTCCGGCCACGGCGCCCACCGTTTCGCCTGGTGTGGTCAACGACGAAGTCACCACTGCAAGCGGCCGCCCCGTCATCGAGCGCGTCTCCTATGTCGCCGCCCTCGCCGACGTGCAGACGAACAAGACGATGGTGTTCGTCATGTGGGACGACGAAAGCGCGATGATGAGCGCGCACCGGATGAGCGGCGGAGACGCTCCGCCACCAGGCAAATCGGAACAGCTTTGGGGAATCCCCGAGCACGGACAGCCCGTATCGCTCGGCATGCTGCCGCCGGGTAAGATCATTCATATGAAAGTGCGCGGAATGAGCGCATTCGTGAAGCTTGCCGTGTCGGTGGAGCCGCCCGGCGGCTCGACGAGCGCCAACGGTCCGAGCGGCCCCGTCGTTTGCACGGGCAAGCTGATGTCGACGGCTTGAGTGCGTCTTCGTCTCGACGAATCGCGCCGCCTGGCAACCCCGCTTTGCGCGGTGGCGCCTCGGCGCAATGATAAAATCGAGCGTTTCCCTGCGGGCATAGTACTGAGTACTGGCCACTGAGGCCACCGCATCAGCGAACATCGCCTCGATCCACCCGAACGGTCCCACCACCATGACGTCCCAACTGCACAAAAAGAGCGAAGCCTGGTCGGCACGCTTCTCCGAACCGATGTCGGAGCTCGTCAAGCGCTACACGTCGTCGGTCTTCTTCGACAAGCGGATGGCGCTCGTCGACATCGAAGGCTCGCTTGCGCACGCGAAGATGCTGGCGGCGCAGAAGATCATCAGCGCCGACGATCTTGCCGCGATCGAGCGCGGCATGGCGCAGATCAAGGGGGAAATCGAGCGCGGCGAATTCGTCTGGCAGCTCGATCTCGAGGACGTCCACCTCAATATCGAGGCGCGGCTCACGGCGCTGGTCGGCGATGCTGGCAAGCGTCTGCATACGGGCCGTTCGCGCAACGATCAGGTCGCGACGGACGTCCGGCTCTGGCTGCGCGGCGAAATCGACCGCATCCGCGGTTTGCTCGGCGATCTGCGTCTGGCGCTCGTCGAGCTTGCCGAACAGCACGCGGGGACGATCATGCCGGGCTTCACGCATCTGCAGGTCGCGCAACCAGTGACGTTCGGCCATCACCTGCTCGCCTACGTCGAAATGTTTAGTCGCGACACGGAGCGCATGCGCGATTGCCGCGCGCGTGTGAACCGCCTGCCCCTCGGCGCGGCGGCGCTCGCAGGCACGAGCTATCCCATCGACCGACACGCAGTGGCGCGTACGCTCGGCTTCGACGGCATTTGCGCGAACTCGCTCGACGCGGTCTCGGACCGCGACTTCGCGATCGAATTCGCCGCCGCGGCCGCGCTCGTCATGACGCACGTATCGCGTTTTTCTGAGGAGCTCGTGCTCTGGATGAGCCCGCGCGTCGGCTTCATCGACCTCGCCGATCGCTTCTGCACGGGATCGTCGATCATGCCGCAGAAGAAGAATCCGGACGTGCCCGAGCTCGCGCGCGGCAAAACCGGGCGCGTCAACGGCCATCTGATGGCATTGCTGACGTTGATGAAGGGGCAACCGCTCGCCTACAACAAAGACAATCAGGAAGACAAAGAGCCGCTTTTCGATACCGTCGACACGGTCGCGGACACGCTGCGGATCTTTGCCGAGATGGTGGCGGGCATCACGGTGAAGCCCGAAGCGATGCGCGCGGCGGCTCTGCAGGGGTTTTCGACGGCGACCGACCTCGCCGACTACCTCGTCAAGCGCGGGCTGCCGTTTCGAGATGCGCATGAAGCCGTCGCCCACGCCGTGCGCGTCTGCGTGGACCGGCAGTGCGACCTGGCCGACCTTACGCTCGATGAAATGCGTCGCGAGTTGCCGAACGTCGCGTATCTGATCGGGGACGATGTCTTCGACTATCTGACGCTCGAAGGTTCTGTGGCAAGCCGCAATCACCCCGGCGGCACGGCGCCGGAACAGGTGCGGGCGGCCGCCAGCGCGGTGCGGAAGGCGATAGCGGCGGAGCGGCAATAATAGTGTCGGCGAGCGGCCACCCTGCGGCGACAGTATCGTTTCTCGTGAATTCGTAGCTAAATGTGCTACATTTGTAGCCGATCATGCTACAGAGACCCTCGGACGTCCTTTTTAGCCACTACCGCCGCCGCGTGCTGAGCCTCCTGCTGCTGCATCCTGAGAAGGCATATCACGTTCGCGAGATTGCTCGTTTGACGGGGACCGTCGCTGGAACGCTTCACAAGGAGCTGAGCAAGCTCGGCGACGCGGGCATTCTCAGCCGCGAACGAAGAGGCAATCAAATTCTCTACTGCGCCAACCGGAGCTCGCCGATTTACGAGGAGTTGGCGAGCATCATGCGCAAGACAGCCGGGCTTGCGGACGTATTGGCCGAAGCGCTGGCCCCACTGTCGAAGGGAATCGAAGCTGCATTCATCTATGGATCAGTCGCGCGCGCCCGAGAAAGCGCGGCCAGCGATGTCGATGTCATGATCATCGGCTCAATCAGCTTCGCCGATGCCGTGCGTGCACTGTACGAGGCGCAAACCACCATCGGTCGCGAGATCAACCCAAAGGTGCTGACTCCGTCCGAATGGACCGACGCTATACGTAATCTGGAGCCGTTTCTGATAGATGTCATGGGCAAACCAAAAATCTTTCTGATTGGTAATGACCATGACATTGCAGAACTTGCTCGGCGTTAGCCTCGACGCCGTTCAACCCGACCGCGGACACGTTGCCAGATTTCTCGCCGCAGCCGAACGGAATCTGGCCGACGCGAGGCTAGCTGGCCTCAGCAGCGAAAATTGATTCGATGCTGCATATAAAGCTGTCATGCAATTGGCGATGTTGGCACTGCACGCGCACGGCTACCGTACTTTGACGAGTCGCTCCGGACATCATCAGACGGCGATTCAAACGCTGTCAAAGACGGTCGGTCTTTCCGCGGAGGGGGTCATCGTGCTTGATGCTTTGCGCAAACAGCGCAACCTGTCGGACTACTCGGGCGATCTCGTCTCTGATTCGGCGGTGAGAGCCTGCATCGAGAGCGCGACCGAACTGCTTTCCGACGTCAAGCAATGGCTCGTATGGTGGTGGACGATCGGAATCACGCTTATCGTATTTATCCTAATTTTTAAACAAATCAGAGCAAAAAATGTCAATAAGAATCGATCATCAAGAAATTGCAAGCACCGCGGCGCAAGAAACTGCCACAAAATATGCTGCAAAGCTTTCCACTGAAGCGGGAGAGGCACTGCGAAAGATTGCGGATGATATTGGAGCACTGGCCGACAAGTCGAGGGAGCGGGCGGCACACATCAAGTCGCTGCTCAACAATCTAGACGCATTGCAAGTCGGTATCTCTGGCCAATTGTCAAAAGAACGATAACTAATTTCAAACCACTATTTTTAGAAACAATCGTCACTAACGCATCGGAAGAAAGCATACAAACCAGCCTGCAACATTATACAGGCGGCATAAAAATCGCCAGCGCGTCTGGAGAAATTATGCAAAGCGGCTTACCACGTTATGCAGGCAGCGGCCACAGTAAAGTTGAAATCGATTACAGTAAATTTAATCGAGATGCTGTACGCGGAATGTTCAATGCGGACGGCAGCTCAACAGTATTCAATTACCATCCAGACGGGACGCTCAAGGAGTCTGCGACATGGGACGAATTCGGCCACTTGGTTGAATACGACGTGATAAAAATACGCCCATCAAACAATCAAGAACAGTTCGTTGATTCAGCGGGTCGATTGCACGAAAAAGTCGTCCGTCCGGATGGAAAGTATTACGAGGAGATCCATGCCTCTGCAGACATCAATTCACCACTGGCAGAGCAGCATTGGATCGATAACAACAACCAGACGCATGATCGAATTTGGAACGGAGATCGGTTCCAGGAAAAATTTTACGATCCTCGGTTAGGCCTAGCCACAATCATGAAAATGAAAGATGGCGGTTTGGTCCTCGCCACTTCTCGTCAGGGTATCGCCGTGCTACCGCCGGAAGCGGAAATACCGAACTTCGATTTCAGCAAAATCGATACAAGCAGCTTAACGCTTGGGAGAAATCCAGTCTCGCCAACTGCCGGCGTTCAGCCACCTCACCTTCCGCCGCACGTTAGCGTTCCGCGGCAAGGTAGCTCGGGGACATGGACAGCCGTAACTCTGGATAAAAGTTTGGACGTGGTCTGGTCACACTGGCCGAACCCCGACGCTAACGTTCCGGACCATCGCGTTACGCTGCCAGCAGGAACACGGCCAAGCGACTTGCACTTTCCCCGATAGGGACGAGATTAGGCAGCAACAGAAGAGATTCTCGAGCGCCAATCGCTGACTAGCAAGTCTGGACGAAAAGCCAGTAGCCCAGATTTGCAGTACCACTCGGACACAGTGTTTGAGGGGCGGCTACTGGCAACACCTTCTCCTCAATCCCCCCCCACCGTATCCGACAACCGCTTGAACGTCGCGACGCGCCCGCCGATCAGATCGACGCGATCGGTTTCCGACCCGAGCCCCGCGGTCGCATCGAAATAGCTGCGCCAAGCGCGTTGCGCGCGCGTCAGTACGGTGCGCGACTGCGCCGGCAACTTAACGCGCAGCCGATGCACGTAGCGATTCAAATCGAATAGCGCATGCTCGCACGCAGCATCGGCCGTGCAAGACCGCATACGCGAAGACTTCTTCTCCGACTTGGGATCGGAAGCACTGGCCGCCACGCCCGTCGCCTGCGCCTGAAACTGCGCCGCCGCGCGCCGCAGTTGCAACGCACGATCGCGCACGGGCTGCAATAGCACGTTCGCTTCGGCGATCAGGTACGACGAGCCGTCTGTCGTGGCAAATACGGCATGCACGAGCGATGCCTCCTGCTCGCGCCAAGTCAGCCACCGCTTCTGGCTCTCCTGCCAGCCGCGCCGTGCCTTGTCCGGCGCATTGGCGATAATCGACCGGTAAGCGGAATCGATCGCCGCCTCCCACGAAGCGCGCGCCGCGTCCATGCATTGCGCCTGGCCCGCGGGCGTCGAACGATCGGCCCGCGCGAGGCAAGCGCGCATCGCCGTATCGATCGGGTCCGCGGGCGCGGCTTCCGCGCGCCCGAGGGTGGGTATGGCAGCGCCGTAAAGAACGGCGACGGCCGCGGCAACTGTCAACAGCGCGCGGCCGAAGCTTCGGTCGGCAACACTCATCGTCAGGTCCGCACGCAATCGACGAAATACTCGAAGCGCCCGTTGACCGGTTCGGCAACGAGCCCGTGAATATCGGTCGAAAACCCGGGGAAGCGCTCGTTGAAATCGCGCGCGAACTTAAGGTAGCTGACGATCGTCTTGTTGAACCGCTCGCCCGGAATCAAAAGCGGAATGCCGGGCGGATAGGGCGTCAGCAACACGCTGGTGACGCGCCCTTCGAGCTCGTCGATCGGCACGCGGTCGATCTCGCGATGCGCGAGCTTCGCGAACGCATCGGACGGCTTCATCGCGGGCTCCATGTTCGAGAGATACATCTCGGTCGTAAGCCGCGCGATGTCGTTTGCGCGGTAGACGCTGTGAATCGCCTGACACAGATCGCGCAGGCCCATGCGCTCGTAAGCGGGATGCTGCGCGACGAATTCCGGCAGCACGCGCCAGAGCGGCTGGTTGCCGTCGTAGTCGTCCTTGAACTGCTGCAGCTCCGTCACCATCGAGTTCCAGCGGCCCTTCGTGATGCCGATCGTGAACATGATGAAGAACGAGTAAAGGCCCGTCTTCTCGACGATGATGCCGTGCTCGGCCAGATACCTCGTCACGATCGCGGCCGGAATGCCCGTCTCGCCGAAATCGCCCGCCAGATCGAGGCCCGGTGTCACGATCGTCGCCTTGATCGGATCGAGCATGTTGAAGCCCTCGGCGAGCGGCCCGAAACCATGCCACGGATCATTCGCGCGAAGCACCCAGTCCTCGCGCGAGCCGATCCCCTCCTCGGCGAGCGCCTCCGGCCCCCAGACCTGGAAGAACCAATCGTCGCCGTACTCGGCGTCGACCTTGCGCATCGCGCGCCGGAAATCGAGTGCCTCGGCGATCGATTCCTCGACGAGCGCCGTGCCGCCCGGGGGCTCCATCATCGCGGCGGCTACGTCGCACGAGGCGATGATCGCGTATTGCGGGCTCGTCGACGTATGCATCAGATACGCCTCGTTGAAGCGGTGCCGATCGAAGGCACCGTCGGCCGAATCCTGCACGACGATTTGCGAAGCCTGCGAGATCCCGGCGAGCAGCTTGTGCGTCGAATGCGTCGCGAAGACGAGCGCGCCCGTGCGCGGGCGTCCCGCGCCGATCGCGTGCATGTCCTTGTAGAACGGATGGAATTCGGCGTGCGGCAACCAGGCCTCGTCGAAGTGCAGCGTATCGAGGAAGTCGCCGAGCAGTTCCTTGATCATCTCGACGTTGTAGACGACGCCGTCGTAAGTGCTTTGCGTGATCGTGAGAATCCTCGGCTTCAGGCGCGGGTTCTTCTCGAGCGCCTCGCGCGCGAACGGATTCGCCTGGATCTTCTTGCGGATATTCTCGGGCCTGAACTCGTCGAGCGGAATCGGCCCGATGATGCCGAAGTTGTTGCGCGTCGGCGTGAGGAACACGGGAATCGCGCCCGTCATCGTGATCGCATGGAGGATCGACTTGTGACAGTTGCGATCGACGACGACGATGTCGCCCGGCGCCACCGTCGCATGCCAGACGATCTTGTTCGACGTCGACGTGCCGTTCGTTACGAAAAACAGATGGTCCGCGCTGAAGATCCGCGCGGCGTTGCGCTCGGACGCCGCCACTGGGCCGATATGATCGAGCAGCTGCCCCAGCTCGTCGACGGCGTTGCAGACGTCGGCGCGCAGCATGTTCTCGCCGAAGAACTGGTGGAACATCTGGCCGAGCGGGCTCTTCAGGAACGCGACACCGCCCGAGTGGCCCGGGCAGTGCCACGAGTACGAGCCTTCGTCCGCGTATTTGACGAGCTCCTTGAAGAACGGCGGCGCAAGCGAATCGAGGTAGACCTTCGCTTCGCGCACGATATGGCGGGCGACGAACTCGGGTGTGTCCTCGAACATGTGAATGAAGCCGTGCAGCTCGCGCAGGATGTCGTTCGGCAGATGGCGCGAGGTGCGCGTCTCGCCGTAGAGAAAGATAGGGATGTCCGCGTTGCGGCGCCGCACTTCAGTCACGAACGCGCGCAGCTCGATGATCGCCGTCGCGAGCTCGGGCAGCTCGCCGTCAGGTCCGGTCTCGCCGAGCATCAGCTCGTCGTCGTCGAGCGACAGGATGAAGCACGACGCGCGGCTCGACTGCTGCGCGAACGAGGTGAGGTCACCATAGCTAGTCAGCCCCAGCACCTCGACACCCTCGCCCTGGATCGCCTCGGCGAGCGCCCGGATGCCGGAACCCGAGATGTTCTCGGAG
Source organism: Trinickia symbiotica (assembly GCF_002934455.1). GTDB lineage: Bacteria > Pseudomonadota > Gammaproteobacteria > Burkholderiales > Burkholderiaceae > Trinickia > Trinickia symbiotica. The sequence continues at coordinate 214,474 of NZ_PTIR01000004.1, forward strand.
CGAAAGTCTTCGTCGATGATGACGACGGGGAAACGAAACTTCATGAACCATCTCCAAAAACAAGGACCGCCGGCCCGGTTTCAGCTCCGTGCCGAGCGGTCGCTCGAACAACCCGACAGCTTCTCGCCGCTATGCGTCAACAGTATGACGGACGACGCGTTACGTCTTCGGCAGCGTGACGCCGTGCTGCCCCTGGTACTTGCCGCCGCGGTCCGCGTACGAGACCTCGCACACCTCGTCGCTCTCGAAGAAGAGCACCTGTGCGACACCCTCGTTCGCGTAGATCTTCGCCGGCAGCGGCGTCGTGTTCGAGAACTCGAGCGTCACATAGCCTTCCCACTCGGGCTCGAACGGCGTCACGTTGACGATGATTCCGCAACGCGCATACGTGGACTTGCCGAGACACACCGTCAACACATTGCGCGGAATCCGGAAGTACTCGACCGTGCGCGCGAGCGCGAACGAGTTCGGCGGAATGATGCAGACGTCGCCCTTGAAATCGACGAACGATTTTTCGTCGAAGTTCTTCGGGTCGACGATCGTCGTATTGATGTTCGTGAAGATCTTGAATTCGTCCGCGCAGCGAATGTCGTACCCGTAGCTCGACGTGCCGTAGCTCACGATCTTGCGGCCGTCCTCGGCCGTGCGCACCTGATCGGCCGTGAACGGCTCGATCATCTTGTGCTCTTCGGCCATGCGCCGAATCCACTTGTCGGATTTGATTGTCATAAAGGTGTGGTTAGCCTCGGAGACTGCCTTTCACTGCTCGCTGGTTTCAATCGCCTCGCGGCGTCCGCCGCCCGTCGTTCACTGCCGCGCCCGCTACCGGATGGTGCCGCAGGCAAGCGCCGGACCGACACTGTGATCGGGGAACGCCGGATCGTCCGGTTCGCGGTGAATCAGCACGGAACGGCCGATCACCGAGCGCACGCCATCGAGCGCCAGATCCGGGGCGACGATGAACCCCGTCGCCACGCCCGTGGCATCCGCATGGATGTTGCCGAGATCGCCCTCCACGCGCACGCCCGCCCGGAGCCTCGATGCCGCCGGCGCGAACACGGCGCCCGCGCTCGAGCCGTCCGCCGCGTTGCAATCGCCGCGCTCGTGCACTTGCAGCGCATGATCGCTGTTGGCCGGCAGGCCGGTCAGGTTATAGGTGACCTGGACGCCATCCGAGCGTTCGATGAACGTGACGGAGCCGCGCGCCGTGTTGCCGACGGTCGGGAGCAGTTGCGCGTTCGCGCGCTTTTCGTGGGGTCCGAAAAAAGCGGTGCAGCCAGCGAGCGTCGCGCCCATCAGACCCAGCAGGCCGATGCAGGCGAGGACGCTCAGCGCATGCGCGCACCGCCCGTCGGTTCGTTCTCTCATGCGATCCTCACGCCGGCCGCGTACCCTACACGTCTCACGCGGGCACCGCCATGCCGGACTCAAGCGAAGGCGACATGATACCGCGACGCGCGGCGCACGCGCGCGGCATGTCCGAACGGCCGGGGCGCAACCGCGCTCAGGTGTTCTGCACGACGATGCTCGGGAACTTCGACGTCATGTCGCGCGCGCGCTCGGCGATATGGATCGCGACCTTGCGGGCGATCTCGCGATAGGTCTCGGCAACGCGCCCGTCGGGCTCCGCAACGACGGTCGGGCGCCCGCTGTCCGCCTGCTCCCGGATCGCGATATCGAGCGGCAGGCTGCCGAGCAGCTCGACGCCGTAGTCGCCCGCCATCCGCTCGGCACCGCCCGCGCCGAAGATGTGCTCCGCATGGCCGCAATTCGAGCAGATATGGATGCTCATGTTCTCGACGATGCCGAGAATCGGCACGCCGACCTTCTCGAACATCTTCAAGCCCTTCTTCGCATCGATGAGCGCGATGTCTTGCGGCGTCGTCACGATGACCGCCCCGGTCACGGGCACGCGCTGCGCGAGCGTGAGCTGGATATCGCCCGTGCCGGGCGGCATGTCGACGATCAGATAGTCGAGCTCGCGCCAGTTCGTCTGCCTGAGGAGCTGCTCGAGCGCCGAGGTCACCATCGGACCGCGCCAGACCATCGGGTTGTCCTGCTCGACGAGAAAGCCGATCGAATTCGCCTGCACCCCGTAGCCTTCGAGCGGATTCATCGACTGGCCGTCCGGCGAGTCGGGCCGGTCATGAATGCCGAGCATCGTCGGGATCGACGGCCCGTAGATGTCGGCGTCGAGCAGGCCCACCGACGCGCCTTCGCTCGCGAGCGCGAGCGCCAGGTTGACGGCTGTCGTGCTCTTGCCGACGCCGCCCTTGCCCGAGGCCACGGCGACGATGTTCTTGACGTTCGGCAGCAGCTTGACGCCGCGCTGCACGGCATGGGCGACGATCGACTGCGAGATCGCGACCTCGGCCCGCTCGACGCCGGGCACTTTGCGCAGCTCGCCCTCGACGAGCGCGCGCAGCGACTCATGCCGCGTTTTGGCGGGGTAGCCGAGGACGACTTCGGCACGCACCGTCGTGCCGTCTATCGTGACGTTCCTGACGCCTTTCGCTGCCGAGAACGGGCGGCCCGTGTTGGGGTCCGTGACGGCCGCGAGGGCAGCGTCGACCAAGGCCCGATCAATGCTCATTGAGACGACTCCGGAAAGGAAACGGCTTGCGGCGAACGGGCGGATCGGCAGCGCTCGCATTGCGGCGACCGGCGCCCCGCTCGCCGTTAAGCGGAAAATTGAAAAAAAATGTTGCGCGCCATTGCCAAAAACAGGCCCGAGGGGCACCTTCGCGTCGGCACACCGTGGGGCCGCATCCGGCCGCATAAACGCTATTGTAGTGGTTCGCGCCGCGGGCGTCGGCTGACGCTCGCGCGCGGCACGGTTACGCCGTTCCGACACGTTTTTATGAGAGGACCTGAAAAATGCAAGCGAAAACAGTGACCCGCCTGGCAGTGTTGACCGTGGTCGGCGCGCTCGTCGCCGGCTGCGCGTCGCAAGACCAGACGAACGCCGCCTACGGCACGGGCGCCGGTGCCGGCGTGGGCGCCGTGATCGGCGCGCTGGCGGGCGGCGGCAAGGGGGCGGCCATCGGCGCCGGCGCCGGTGCGCTGCTCGGCGGCATCACGGGCTACAAGTGGGACGCGATCCGCAACCGACTCTCGGGGGCGTCGAGGGGAACGGGCACGCAGGTCAGCGAGCAGCCGGACGGCTCGCTCAAGCTGAACATTCCGAGCAACGTCACGTTCGCGACGAACAGCTACCAGATCAACCCGGCGCTCTACCCGACGCTGAACGAGCTGTCGACGCAGATGCAGCAGCATCCCGAGCTCGTCGCCGAGGTTCGCGGATATACCGACAGCACGGGCAGCCCTCAGTACAACCAGACGCTTTCGGTGAATCGCGCCCAGAGCGTGGCCACTTATCTGACCCAGCACGGCATTTCGCCCAATCGCCTGGCCGCGCAGGGCTACGGCGAGAACAATCCGGTCGCCGACAACAATACCGACGCGGGTCGTGCCCAAAATCGCCGTGTCGAAATCTATTTGCGTGCGACGGCTCAGCCCGGTCAACAACCTCGTTACCAGTAAGGATTAACGAGGGGAGGCCGCGGGGCGCTGCCGACATCGGCTGGGAGCCCCGTCGGACGGGCGCGGAAGCCGCCCGGAATCTGCCGGTAAACGAATCGAAAAAAATTTCGAACTCGCCGAGCGATTCGCTGTCACTAGAATTGGTACGTGGTTGGCGCGAGCCAGCCGCGTCACCATTCTCCTCTTGTCGTTGTTGCTCCGGGGCGATTGCCCCGGTTTTTTTTGCCTCGTGCCTTTTGCCCCGTGCCGCGCGAATCGCCCGCCGTCGGCCGCTGGCACGATGAAGCGTGCCCCGCCTGTTAAAATCGCTGCTTCCCCTTGCACCGGCAGTCCGTCCCGAAACGCAGATGACATCGCACGCCCCATTCGCCGCCAGCACCGACGCACCGCGCCGCCGGATTCTCGTCACGTCCGCCTTGCCTTACGCGAACGGACAGATCCACCTCGGCCACATGGTCGAGCACGTCCAGACCGATATCTGGGTCCGCGCCCTGCGAATGCACGGATATGAGGTCTACTACGTCTGCGCCGACGATGCCCATGGCACGCCGATCATGCTGTCCGCCGAAAAGGAGGGCATCACGCCCGCCGCGCTGATCGAGCGCGTGGCGCGCGAGCACCAGCGTGACTTCGCGAGCTTTCACATCTCGTACGACAACTACTACTCGACCGAGTCAGAAGAGAACCGCGAGTTGTCCGAGTCGATCTACCTCGCTCTGAGGGACGCCGGGTTCATCGATGCGCGCGAGATAGAGCAGGCGTACGACCCCGTCAAAGAGATGTTCCTGCCGGACCGCTTCATCAAAGGCGAGTGCCCGAAGTGCGGCGCCAAGGACCAGTACGGCGACAGTTGCGAAGTCTGCGGCTCGACCTATCAGCCGACGGACCTCATCAACCCGTACTCGGTCGTCTCGGGCGCGACGCCGGTGCGCAGGACGTCGACACATTACTTTTTCCGGCTTTCCGATCCGCGCTGCGAAGCGTTCCTGCGCAGATGGGTTAGCGGCCTCGCGCAGCCCGAGGCCACGAACAAGATGAGGGAGTGGCTCGGCGAGGCAGGCGAGGCCAAGCTCGCCGACTGGGACATCTCGCGAGATGCGCCCTATTTCGGCTTCGAGATCCCCGGGGCGCCGGGCAAGTACTTCTACGTCTGGCTCGACGCGCCGGTCGGCTATTACGCGAGCTTCAAGAACCTGGCCGCGCGCAAGGGGCTCGACTTCGAGAGCTGGATCTGCAAAGGCTCCGACGCCGAGCAGTATCACTTCATCGGCAAGGATATCCTCTATTTTCATACGCTCTTTTGGCCCGCGATGCTCGAGTTCTCGGGGCACCGCACGCCGACGAATGTCTTCGCCCACGGTTTCCTGACCGTCGACGGCGCGAAGATGTCGAAGTCGCGCGGCACCTTCATCACCGCGTCGAGCTACGTGGAAACGGGCCTGAACCCCGAATGGCTGCGCTACTACCTCGCCGCCAAGTTGAACTCGACGATGGAAGACATCGACCTCAACCTCGAGGACTTCCAGGCGCGCGTGAACAGCGACATCGTCGGCAAGTACGTCAACATCGCGAGCCGCGCGGCCGGGTTTCTGACGAAGCGGTTCGACGGACGCGTGCAGGACAGCGCGATGCGCCATCCGCTGCTCGACACGTTGCGCGCGGCACTGCCGCAGATCGCCGCGCATTACGAAGCGCGCGAGTACAGCCGCGCCATCCGCCAGACGATGGAGTTGGCGGACGCCGTCAATACCTATGTCGACACAGCGAAGCCCTGGGATCAGGCGAAAGACCCGGCGAACGCCGTTGCGCTGCACGAGACGGTGAGCGTCAGCATCGAAGCGTTCCGCCTGCTCTCGATCGCACTGAAACCCGTGCTGCCGGTGCTCGCCGAGAACGTCGAAACGTTCCTCGGGGTGGCGCCGCTCGTCTGGGCCGACGCCGCTCGGCCGCTCTCGTCCGAACGGCCGATCAACGCTTACAAGCATCTGATGACGCGCGTCGACGCGAAGCAGATCGAAGCGCTCGTCGCGGCGAATCGCCAAAGCCTGCTGCCCGCGAACGGCGCGCCCGCTGAGCAAAGCGGTCAGCCCGCCGAGGCCGGCAAGGCTCAGCAGGCCAACGGAAAGGGCGCGAAAGGCGCCAAGGCCGAGGCGACCGTCGCGAGCGCGAACGCGGACGGCGTCATCAGCATCGACGATTTCGCCAAGATCGATCTGCGCGTGGCGCTCATCGTCGATTGCAAGGCCGTGGAAGGCTCAGACAAGCTGCTCCAGCTCACGCTCGACGTCGGCGAGGGGAAGACGCGCAACGTCTTCTCGGGCATCAAGTCGGCGTATCGCCCCGAAGATCTCGTCGGCAAGCTGACGGTGATGGTCGCGAACCTCGCCCCGCGCAAGATGAAGTTCGGCGTCTCCGAAGGGATGGTGCTCGCGGCCTCCGCTGCCGACGAAAAAGCCGAGCCCGGCCTATACATCCTCGAGCCGCACAGCGGCGCGCGGCCGGGCATGCGCGTGCGTTAGGGCCTGCTCGCCCTGCTTATCGGCCCTAGCGCGACCAGAAGCCGTCGAAACGGCGGCTGAAGCTGATGTCGACGCCCTCGAACGTGCCGCCGTAAGCGGAAATGGACCAGAAGCGGGACAGGTTCACGGTCGCCTTGAAGGCATTGCTCGCTGACTGCAGCCCCTGCTCATAGCCGAGCACGAGCCGCTCGGTGATCGCCTTCGAGAGCATCACGACCTGCGGGTCCGTCAGGCCTACCTCGCTGCGTCCCACCGAGACCTCGTCGAGACCGACCGTTTGCGCGACGCGCTTGCCCGTCGCGCTGCCGAGCAGTGCGAGCGCCGTCGTCATCGTGCTTTGCTGGCCGAGGTTGTTGCCCTGATCGGTCCCATGCCCGAACAGCAGCCACGAGAGCTTTTCGTCGTCGGGCACGTTCGGCTCGGAGACGAGCTTGGCGACCGGTGCGCCGACCGTGCCGGTGACCTGTACCCCCGCTTCGACGTCCTGGTTGCGCCGCATCGCCAGGATGTTGATGCCGGGATTGGCCACGGGGCCGTTGAACGTGAAGAACCCGTTCTCGATCGCGAGCTTGCGGCCGAACGTCGTGTAAGTCGAGCCTTCGGTCACGCGCACGTTGCCGATCGCCCGCAGCGGCTTCAAAGGCGCCGACATCAGCGTCACCGTGCCGCGCAGGCCGAGATCGGCGCCCTGGCCGCGGAAGCGGAAATCGGAGCCCAGATCGATATCGATGTTGGCGCGCGGCGCGAAACGGCCGACGGGCTTGTTCATCGATTGCGTCGTGTCGGACGACGCGCGCGTTGCATTGCCGCCGCTCGGCCGGCCCCCGTTGTCGCGTACGATCACGACATCGTCCGACAACTTCGGCGCCGGCCGCTCGGGCATATCGAAGTGGGCACGATCCACCTTGAATTTGCCGTTGATGTCCATCCCGCCTTCGGGGCCGCCATTGGCGACCGTCGCGCTGCCCGAGAGCGAGAGCTGTCGATCGGGTGCGGCGAACAGCTCGAGCTTGTCCGCGACGATTTGCGCTGTCAGATCGGGCTCGGCACGATCGAGCCCGATGCGCCCCGTCGCGCGCAGGGTGCCCTTGCCGCCGTGGAACTCGACCTGCCGAAATTCGACGAGATTGTTCGAAAGCGCCACGCGCACCACGCCATCCTTCAGTTGTACGCCCTGGTCCACCCATGTCGCCGAAAGGCCGTCGCCTGTCAGCGAGCCCGAAACGGCCGGTTTCGCCGCGGTGCCGGCGAGCGTCAATTTCAGCGCAAGATGGCCGTCGAGCAGGTAGCTCGGGCCGATGAGGCCGCCCGTCGTTGTCAGCGACGGGACGTCGGCCGTCACCGCGCCGGCAAGCGGCGCATCGGCGCTGACACGGAGCAAGCCGCCGCGCGCCGCGTCGGGCGCGAGCGGCACGCTCGCATTGGCATCGGCCTTGCCGACCCGGCTTGCCGCGGCGTGCAGGGTCGCCGTGATCCGTGTGCCGCCGCTCGCTTCCACGCGGGCGCTGAGCGCCGTGATCCCGAGCGGCACCAGCCCCCCGCGCCCCGTATCGACCGATAGGTCGCCGCCGACGCGATCGATATGCGCATATCCGCGCGCCGTGCGGCCGACCGAGAAGTCCCAATCGCCCGCGAGCACGAGATCGCTTCTCACGCGCGACGGCGTGCCGGTCAATTCCTCGCGTACCGCGAGCAGACGGCCAATCGACAGGTTCGTGGCGGAGCCGGCCGAGCTCAGCGCCCCGCGATCGTACGCGAACGATTTAAGGTCGAAGCGCGCTCCTTCGAGCGCGAGCCGCGTCGCGCCGAGCGTGATCAGGTCGCGCGACGCCGTTACCGCCAGCGGCGATTGCAGCTCGAGCGACGGCATGCCGCGGTTCGCCAGACGCGTCACCGTGCCGTCCCAGCGCGGGCCGCCGGGGGTCTCCTGCAAGCCGCCCGAGGCGGCCAGCGTCAGGTCGACGGGCCGGCCGCGCACCGTGCCTTTGCCCGCGACATCGAATGTATGCTTTGCGCGCGTGCCGCTCGCATGGGCCGACAGGCTCGTGAAGTCGCCCGCATTCATATGGACGTCGCGCGCATCCGTCGAGAATTCGAGTGCCCCGTTTGCGCCGTCGCGAATCAACGCGCGGCCCGTGGCCGCCCCGACACGGTTCTCTCCGAACGCGACGTCCTTCGCGTCGTACGTCAACGTCGCATCGGGATGGGCCAATGTGCCCGTCAGATCTCCATCGGCGACGATCGTGCCGCCCAAGCCGAAGCCGAGCCGATCGAGCCTCGGCGCAGCAACGTGAAAGCGCAACCGGTCGCCTCGGCCGCCGAAACTGCCGTGCAGCTCGACGTCGTTGCCCGCGATCGAAACCGCCGCGTCGCTCGGCAGCAGCCGGTTGCCGACGAGTTGCACCGTGCCCGAGCCCGTGAGCGGGAAACCGTCGTAGACGCTGTCGCCGAGCTCGAAGCGCAGCTTCGTCGCGAACGCCGGCGCGAGCGCGCCCGTCGCCGCCAGCGTCCCCGTCACGCGGGCCTCCGGCAATTTCGGTAGCTTCTTGGGTGGTCTGCCTGTGGCGCCCCGGGTCGCCGTTGCGGGCACCTTCGCACCGCCCGCTGGCGAGTGCGCCTTCGTCGTGTGCGCAGAAGCCATCAGCAAACGCGGATCGAAATCGCTGAGCTTCGCGCGCAGATTGTAGGTTTCATGTGTATCGCGCGCGAGCGTGCCGTCGAGCTCGACACGGCCGGCCCCTGCGCTCACGCGCACGCCCTGCAACGCGATCCGCGTTCGGTCGAGCGTCACCTCGGCGCGCGCGCCGAGCCGCGCGTGCTCGTCGGCCAGATCGAAATCGACCGCCTGCGTCCCGCCGTCGAGCGAGATGCCGATCGGACCGTCGAACGCGGTGGGCCGCACGTATGGCGTGAACGTATTGACGTCGAGCCCCGTTGCATGCAGGTTCAAACGACCCTTCCCACGGTGCAGCACGCCGCCGCCCGTGAGCGTCGCGCCGGGCACGAGCCTCACGCGCAGGTTGTCGATGCGCTCGGTGTTTGCGTCGAACCGGATGTCGGCATGGGCGTCGATCAGCGGCAACAACTTGGCGTCGATCGCACCGGGCGCGGCATTGACGATGGAAAGCGGTCCCGCGACGACGAGCGAGGCGCCGCTCGAGCCGTCGACAGGCGTGAGCCGCGCCTCGATCGACAAGTCGGCGAACGGCGCGCCCGCGCTGAAAACCTGCGGATTGATATGGGCGAACGAGAGCGCAACGCGCTTCAACGGAACGGCAGCAAACGGCTCGGCTTCGACGTGCGCTTGGCCCGAGAGCTTGAAGCCGCTCGCGGCGACATCGGCGGCGAGCGCTTCGAGCGTGCCCGATAAACGCGCGCTTGCCCGCACCGCCTCTTTGTCGACATTGCCGGCATAGCCGACGTCGCCGGCGAGCGCGAAGGGCCGAACGCCGTCGAGCGACAGCTCCGCGGTGACCGCGCCGTAGGGCGTGTCGATCCCGTCGAGCGACAGAGCATGATGGCGCCCGTCGCTGCGCCCATGCAGCCTCAATCGATCGTACTCCTCCGTGCTGGTTCCGTTCCGAAGGCGCAGCCTGTCGACGGCAACCGATCGGATCTCGAGCTCGAGCGGCAGCCTGAGGTTCGTCGGCAGCTTCAGCGGCGCATGGCGGCCGGACGGCGCGAGCTGCGTGTCGATCGTGCCGGCGCTCAGTTCTTCGACGGTGAAGCGCCACGGCGAGTGCGTGAGCGCCCAGCGACCCGTCAGGCGATCGATTCGGATGTCGGTGCCGCCGGCCGCCGGCCCGGACGCAGTCGTTGCACTCGACGCCGCTGCTGCTGGCGCCTCGGCTGCCGTCGTCGCGCCGCTGCGCCAACGGACGTCGGCAAGCTGCACGCCCGTCGCGAGGGTGCCGCCGATCAGCGTACCCGACAAGCGGCCGCCCGCGACCGCGACTGCCGCTCGCCAGGCGAGCCGGGTTCCTCGCTCGGTCGTGAGCGCGCCATAGAGCGCGAGCGCGGCGAGCACGACGAGGACCACGAGGACGCCGGCCGTCCAAAACGCCGCGCGCAAGGCGCGATGCCGACGCCGCCGCGGCGGTTCGGGCCGCCCTGGCGGCCCAGGTGGCGCGGCGCCGCCGGGTGGCGAAGGCGGAGCGTGCGGCTTCGTGGCGGCGGATGGCGAGGGCGGCAATTCGTTTGTCATGCTCCGGGGAACTCAAAAAGCGATGCCAAGCGTCAGGTACGGCCGCACGCTCCGGTTGCGGATGCCGTAGGCGAGGTCGACGTTGATCGGTCCGACCGGGCTGCGCCAGCGCGCGCCGACGCCGACGCCCGGATAGAACGTCTTGTCGTGCCACGTGTCGGTCGCGGTGCCGATGTCGTAAAACACGGCTGCGCCCCAGTCGTGCGAGAACCAATGCTGATACTCGGCCGTCCCCGTCATCAGATATTTCGCCGGCAAGACCGAGCCGTCGACAGTCGTGCCGATGCTCTGAAATCCGTAGCCGCGGATCGAGTTCGAGCCGCCCGCGCGAAAGAGCAGCGAAGCGGGGATGCCGCGCGAGCCGCCCGTCGTGAATACGCCGCCGAACTCGGCTCGGAACACCATCAGATCGCGCTTGCCGATCGGCAGATACTGCTCGCCGCGAGCGTAGGCGCGCGTAAACGTCTGATCCGAGAGCAGCCCCTTGATCGCGAACCCGGCTTCCGCATGAAGCAGGTTACCCGAGCGGGGAAAGAGCGGGTCGTCGACGTGTCGGCGCGTCCACGACCATTGCGGCATGAGCGCATGGCTCGTGGTTGGGCCCGCCGTATTCTGATCGAGCCGGTCCGAGTAGTACTCGATCGAATAGGCATAGTCGATGAACTGCGACGTGCGCGTGCGCTGCAGGCCCGCGCGCGCGCTGTAGATGCGCGTGCCCGAGACGTTCGTCGTCGTGTACGAGGCGAGCGCGCTGTTGACCCATCCGCGCTTGCCCGGCGGCATCGAGAGCTGAATCTGACCGTATTGCTGGATCTGGTCGAGCCGGCCTTGCACCGAAAACGGCCAGGCGGCGCCGAACGTGTTCAAATACGAGTAGGCTCCCTGGATGTGCGCACCCGTATCGGTCGCATAGCCTACGCCGCTGCGCACGCTGTTATACGGAAACTCGCTGACTTTCACATGGACCGGCGTATCGTGCGGCTTGTCGACGTCGTTGTCGATGTCGATCGCCACGCTCGCGTAGTACGGCGTATTTTGCAGCTGGCGCTGGAGCTCGGCGATGCGATCGCTGTTGTAGGTCTCGCCGACCGACAGTGGATTGACGTTGGACACGATCCACCCCGGATAGCGGCGCACGCCGGAAACGTCGAGCGGACCGAGCGTGAAGGTCGGCCCGCTCGCGAATGTCACGGAAAGCGCCGCGGACTTTCGCAGCGGGTCGATGCGCGCCTCCGAACGGGCGATCTTGGCGCCGAGATAGCGTCGCGCCTGCAGCGCTTTCAACGCCGCGTCCTTCGCCTCGCTCCAACCCGATTGCGTGAACGGATCCCCGACGTGCAACGAAAAGGCGAAACGCGCCGCGTTCTCGCGCGCGGGCGCCTCCGTCGAAACGGGCCCCTCGAACTCGAGCTCGACGGAGGTAACGGTCGCGCGCGGGCCAGGATCGACGTGCACGGTGACGTTTCGCTTGCCGCCCGCGGTTCGCACGTCGGTGCGCACGACGGGCGAGAAGTAACCGTCGGTCGCAACGAGATCGCGCACCTGTTGCGGCGTGGCGGTAATGAGGAACTCGAATTGATCGTCGCTGACGTCGTCCCGCTTGGCGAAGCGCGCCAGATCGAGATGCTGCTGGAGCAGCTTGCGGACCGAGCGCGGCGCATCGATGTCGATGCGGTATCGGGCGGCGGCCGGCGCCGATAGCGCGAGGAGCAATCCGCCCAGCGCGGCGGCGAGAAGCCAGCCGCGCACGCAGCCCGTGGGCGTCACGGGCCTCGGGGGCCTCAGGGGCCGCACGAGGAGCGCGAGCGCCGCGGCCGGCGCGGCGCGCCCGCGTACGCGGCGCGAGCCACGGGGCGAATCGGTTACGGCGTCCCGCAAACGGGCCCTCCCTTCGTTGTCGGCGCGCCGGGCGCGCGCCGGGATTGGACGGCGCTCGCCGCGCGTTGTTCCGGCTGGCCGCGCATGCGCTAAAATCTCAATTCATCGAGAGGGTACGCCCGATCTCGACTCTTCCCCATTTTCCGCGATCGTCGAGCCATGTATCAATCGGATATCACCAAGTTTCTCAATGAACTGAAGCAGCAGCGGCCCACGCTCGAAGAGGAACAGCGGCGCGGCCGTGCGCTGCTTTGGGACAAGCAGCCTGTCGATCTCGAAGAGCGCGCCAATCAGCAAGCTTCCCGCGTAAATCAGACGCCGTACGTCTACTACCAGAACTTCTGAGCGTGAGCGCCGCGGACGAGGTCGAGCGCTCGCGTGAGCCGCAAGCGGCGCTGACCGCGCCAGCCACCGATACGACGCCGGACACGGTCGACGGCGTCGCTTTTGCGCGCCTTTACGGCGAGCCGCTCTTCAAGCTGCCGCAGGACCTCTACATTCCGCCGGACGCGCTCGAAATCTTCCTCGAGACGTTCGAAGGTCCGCTCGACCTTTTGCTCTACCTGATCCGCAAGCAGAACTTCAACGTTCTCGACATTCCGATGGCCGACGTGACGGCGCAATACCTCGGCTACGTCGAGCAGCTGCGCAAGTCGAACCTCGAGCTCGCGTCGGAGTACCTGCTCATGGCGGCGATGCTGATCGAGATCAAGTCGCGCATGCTGCTGCCGGTCAAGAAAGCCGATACGGGCGACGAAGCCGAGGATCCGCGCGCCGAACTGGTGCGACGCCTGCTCGAATACGAGCGGATGAAGCTTGCGGCGCAGCAGCTCGATCGCCTGCCGCAGCTCGGGCGCGATTTTCTGCGCGCTCAGGTCTACATCGAGCAAAGCATCGCGCCGCGCTTCCCCGACGTGTCGACGGACGATCTACGCGCCGCCTGGGCGGACGTGCTGAAGCGCGCAAAGCTCGTGCAGCACCATAAGATCTCGCGCGAGGAGCTCTCGGTGCGCGAGCACATGAGCCTTATCCTGCGGCGGCTGCAAAACGCACGCTTCATGGAGTTCTCGGAGCTCTTCGACGTGTCGCGCGGCGTGCCCGTCGTCGTCGTCAATTTCATCGCCATGCTCGAGCTCTCGCGTGAATCGCTGATCGAGATTACGCAGGCGGAGGCATTCGCTCCGATCTACGTGCGGCTCGCTTACTTTCCTGCTTGACGCGGTGCGCATCGGGGCGGTTTCGGCCGGCGGCACGTTCCAGCGTTCAAGCGTTCCATTGCGTTCGAGTGCCACCCACGAGTAAATCCACTACAATCGGCGCGCCTTGAAACCGCTCGCGCCAGCGCGAAAACCCGGCCATCATGAAAGTCATCAGCTCGATCCAGGAATTGCGCGACCAGTTGCGCGGCCAGAACCGTACGGCGTTCGTGCCGACGATGGGCAATTTGCACGAGGGGCACCTGTCGCTGATGCGGCTGGCGCGCCAGCACGGCGACCCGGTTGTCGCGAGCATCTTCGTCAATCGTCTGCAGTTTGGCCCGAACGAGGACTTCGACAAGTATCCGCGCACACTCGAGGCCGACGTCGAGAAGCTCGAGAAGGAGAACGTCTACGTTCTCTTCGCGCCGACCGAGCGCGATATGTATCCCGAGCCCCAGGAGTACCGCGTGCACCCGCCGCATGACCTCGGCGATATCCTCGAGGGCGAGTTCCGTCCCGGCTTCTTCACGGGCGTCTGCACGGTCGTCATGAAGCTGATGGCCTGCGTGCAGCCGCGCGTGGCGGTCTTCGGCAAAAAGGACTACCAACAGTTGATGATCGTGCGGCGGATGTGTCACCAGTTCGCGCTGCAGACGGACATCATTGCGGCCGAGACCGTGCGCGACGCGGACGGTCTCGCGCTGAGCTCGCGCAACCGCTATCTCAGCGAAACCGAGCGCGCCGAAGCGCCGATGTTGGCGGTCACGCTCGCGCGTTTGCGCGAGGCCGTGCTCGCGGGCGAGCGCGATTTCGGCAAGCTCGAGCGTGAGGCGATGGCAAGCCTGGCCGCGCGCGGCTGGAAACCCGACTACATCGCCGTGCGCAAACGCTCGAACCTCGTGGCGCCGGCCGCGCACGAAACGGACGCACCGCTCGTCGTGCTCAGCGCCGCCAAGCTGGGCGCGACGCGCCTCATCGACAATCTCGAGATCTGAGGAAACGATCATGCAGCGCCATATGCTCAAATCGAAGATCCACCGCGCCGTCGTCACCCATTGCGAGCTGCACTACGAGGGCTCGTGCGCGATCGACGAGGATCTGCTCGAAGCGGCGAATATCGTCGAGAACGAGCGCATCGACGTCTGGAACATCAACAACGGCGAGCGGTTCTCCACCTATGCGATCCGCGGCGAGCGCGGCAGCGGCATGATCTCGCTGAACGGCTCGGCCGCGCGGCGCGCGCAGCTCGGCGACCTCGTCATCATCGCGGCCTTCGCGATGATCGATGAAGCGGAGCTCAAAGCGGGCTGGGAGCCCAAGCTCGTCTTCGTCGACGAGCACAACAAAGCGAAGGGCAGCCGCGGCCATGTGCCGGTGCAAAACTGGACCTGACGGTTGTTCCGACGGGCCGATGACGCCTTCGCCTATTTGGACTTGGCGGCCCAGGTGGCAATCGGCTCCCACTGCTCGAGATCCCGCTCGACGCGGCTTTTCGCGACGTCCCACAGCGTGAGGCCGTGCGCGGCGAGTTGCACGTAGTTCTGCGTATCGCGTAAATAGCCGAGCACCGGAAGCTTCAAGCCTTCCACGAAGCGGTGGAGCTGATCGGCCGAGCGCGTGCGGGCGTCCACACGCATTCCCACTACGCCGATCTCGATCGCGCCTTTGCGCACCGCTTTCTCCTCGGCGAGGCGCTCGAGAAAATGCTGCGTTGCAAGAATATCGAACAGCGACGGCTGCAGCGGCACGATGACCTTGTCGGCAAGCCCGAGCGCCGCGGTGAGACGGTTTCCGCGCAGGCCGGCCGGCGTATCGACGACGGCGTGCTCGAGCCCCTTGGGCGGCCTCGCTGGCTGGTCCGGATCGACCTCCCATGCTTCGATCGGCGGCAAACCCTGTGGCCGCAGGGCTAGCCAATCGTGCGCGGACTGCTGCCGATCGAGATCGGCGAGCGCGACCCATTCGCCGTTCGCGGCGAAATAACCCGCCAGATTGGTCGATAGCGTGCTCTTGCCGACCCCGCCCTTGGGGTTGGCCACCACGATTACCGTCATGCAGTCTCCCGGTAGAAGGCCGCGTCGCGCGGCCGGTTTGCCATTTCGCTCACAACTTATCAGAGGCATCGCGCTGACGATAATATCGGCAAATCGCCCGCCCCCCAAACAGTGACCGGAGGGAGCACCCTTTGGGGGGCTCCCGGAGGAAATCCCCGTGGGGATGACCGGAGGGAGCACCCTCTGGGGGCTCCCGGAGGAAGTCCCCGTGGGGGTGACCGGAGGGAGCACCCTTTGGGGGGCTCCCGGAGGAAATCCCCGTGGGATGACCGGAGGGAGCACCCTTTGGGGGGCTCCCGGAGGAAATCCCCTTGGGGATGACCGGAGGGAGCACCGTCGGGAGCTCCCGGAGGAAGTCCCGGTCGGCACGACCATGCGGGGCGCCGAACGATACAATCGCGCCGATGAACACCATTCCGGACATCACCTTCGTGCTCGGCGGCGCGCGCTCGGGCAAAAGCATGTACGCCGAGCAGCTTGCGGTGGCGAGCGCACGCCCCGTTACCTACATCGCCACGGCCTGCGGCGCCGACGACGAATTCGCCGCCCGCATCGCCCATCACCGCGCGCGGCGGCCCGCGCATTGGGGACTCGTCGAAGCCGGCGCGGATCTGGCCGGTGCGTTGCGCGGCGCCGACCGCGGCGGTCATTGTGTACTCATCGATTGCCTGACGCTCTGGCTCGCGAACCTGCTCTGCCCGATCGACACAGCGGACTCGAACGCGCCTGCCGACTCTCCGCTTCACGAGCCGGTGGCGCTTGCGGCCGAGACACTGACGGCTCACCTCGACGCCTTCGAGGCCGCCCTCACCGCCGCACAAGGCAAGATCATCGTCGTCAGCAACGAAATCGGCTTGGGAGTCGTGCCGCTCGGCTCGGTCACGCGCCGTTACGTGGACGAGCTCGGCCGGCTGAACCAACGCGTTGCGAGCCTTGCGAAACACGCGACATTGATGGTGGCGGGGCTGCCCCTCGCAGTCAAAGGGGCAGGCGCGCGATGAAGCCGTCTCTTCGCCGACGGACGGCGTTGCCCGCCCGCGCCAGCGTTCGGACGATCTCCACCCGCCTTACCGCTACGCTCGCGCTCGGCGCCTCACTCGCCGCGCACGCCGCGCTGACGGTGACCGACGACACGGGCGGCACAGTGACGCTCGCAGCGCCAGCACAGCGCGTCATCGCGCTCGCGCCGCATACGGTCGAGCTCGTCTACGCGGCCGGCGGCGGCCCGAAGCTCGTCGGCGCCGTCTCGTACAGCGACTATCCGCCCGCCGCGAAAGCGCTGCCGCGCGTCGGCAGCAACACCGCACTCGATCTCGAGCGCATCGTCGCGTTGAAGCCGGACCTCATCGTCGTCTGGCGGCATGGCAACGACGAACGGCAGCTGGCGAAGCTGCGCGCGCTCGGCATCGCGATCTTTCGCAGCGAGCCACAGAAGGTCGACGACGTCGCCACGGACCTCGAAAAACTCGGCGTGCTGCTCGGCAGCGAGCCGACAGCCGACACCGCCGCGCGCGAATACCGGGAAAAGACCGCAAAGCTGCGCGTGCAGTATGCGGACCGGCCCCCGGTCAACGTGTTCTACCAGGTCTGGAGCCGGCCGCTCATGACGCTGAACGGCACGCATATCGTCAGCGATGCGATCGCCCTCTGCGGCGGCCGCAACGTCTTTGCCGACCTCGCCCCGCTCGTGCCGACCGTCTCGACGGAGGCCGTGATCGCCGCGAACCCCGAGGCGATCGTCACGGCCGATCCGGTCGCGGCAACGACGCAAACGGGCGCCTCCGAGGGGTTCGCCGCTGGCGCCTCGACGAGCCCGGCCGCTTCGGGCGCCCCCCGAGAAGACCGCCTCGAAGCGAGCGCACCCGAGTTCGCGATGTGGCGCGCCTGGCCCCGGTTGGAGGCCGTCGCCCGCGGCAACCTCTTCGTCCTCGACGCCGACCTCATCGACCGGCCCGGACCGCGCTTCGCGCTCGGTGCCGCGGCTCTGTGCCGCGATCTCGACATCGCCCGTTCACGCCGTCCAAAGTAAACCAACGCGGCCAGAATCCCGAACGGTAGCCCCTACGGGCGCGGCGCGCTCAGGCGTTCCATCGAACGAGGCGCCAACCGCCGTCGTCGCCTTCCTGGCGCAGCCAGACAATGGCGGCGAGATCGAGAGGCCACTCCTGCAGTTCCCTGAGGGAGATGTCGAGCGTAAGCGAGGCGAGCACCCGAATGACGCCCGCATGGGTGACCACGTAGGCCGTCGGCGCTTCGACGCCGCTCGCCGGCGATATCGAAGACGCAGCCCCTTGCGAAGTGGGGGCCTCGACAGGCAGCCGGCTCTCCGAAGCCGACGAACCGGGCGAAACCGATGATCCAGTGGCTGCGGAGCCGGGCGCCCCTGGCAGAACGCGCGCGGCCGACGACCGTGGAAGCGCTTGCGCAGCCGCTACGCCGGAGCCACGCCGAGCGCCGGAAGCGCCCGAAGCGCCGGGCGGCGCCACTCTTGTCTCGAACCAGGCGGCCACGCGCGCCGCAAACTGCGCGACGCTCTCGCCCCCATGCACACGCGCATGGACGAAATCGGCCGCCCACGCGTCGAGGGCCGCGCGATCGATCGTGTCCCAGCGCATGCGCTCCCATGCGCCGAAGTCGATTTCCTGCAATCGCGGATCGGCCCGCGCGACGCAACCGCAATCGCGTGCGAGCCACGCCGCGACGCTTGCGCAGCGTCGCAGCGGGCTCGTCCAGAGCGTCTGGGGCGGCGGTGCGCCGAGTCCGGTCAAGCGCTCGAAAAGCGCATCCGACGCCGCGCGCGCGTCGCCGGCGAGCGGCACGTCGCTGCGGCCATAGCAGATGCCCGCGTCGATGGCCGTCGCGGGATGACGAATCAGGAGGAGATCCATGCGAGCACGCTGAGATAAATCGACAGCTCGAAGATTTGCTGCGCGAAGCCGAGGCAATCGCCGGTGTATCCCGCCAAGCGCTTGTTGAAGTACCGGGCGATCGCGACACGCAGCACGAACGCGACGCCGAGCGCCAACAACCCGGCGCGCCAATCCGGCCAGAGGAGCCAAGGCAGCCCGAGCGCCGCGGCGAGTCCGTAGGCGCGCGGCGACATCCGCTGGGCGACGGGCTGGGCCTTGCCTTCGGGGCGCGCATAGTCGAGCGTCACGAGAAAGCTCGCCGCCATCGCCCGGCTCGCGGCGTGCGCCGCGATCATGAGCCACGCCGCGACGAGCGGCGGCAACGCGACGAGCGCTTGCCACTTGAGCGCGAATGCGACGACGAGGCCAACGGCACCGAACGCGCCGATCCGCGAATCGCGCATGATCCGCAGGACGTCTTCGCGCGTCGCGCCTCCGCCGAACGCGTCGCAGCAATCGGCGAGCCCGTCCTCGTGGAAAGCGCCGGTTGCCGCGAGCGTCGCGACCATCGAAAGCAGCACGGCGATCGATGGAGGGAAGACATGCAGCGCGACGAGATACGTCACGGCGCCGATGGCGCCGACCAGTGCGCCGACGAGCGGGAAATACCGGATCGCCCCGGCAAGATCCGACGCGTCGCCGCCGAACCCGCGCGGCACGGGTATGCGAGTGAAGTAGCCGAGCGCCGCGCATAGATAGCGAAACTCCACGCGGGGATCGGCAAAGCGCGCGTCCGCGCGCCCTGGCGGTTCGCCCACGCCTTTCATCGCCCGAGGCTCCCGGTGCCCGATGCGCCGGATGGATTCAACGCGTCGGACGGGCCGGCGCGCGCACCGGCGTCCCCGCTGAGTTCGCCGCGCGTCGCGACCCCGGCCGATTCAAAGCTCGCCATCTCGGTGAGAAACGCGACGGCCGCGCGCAGGATCGGCAGCGCAAGCGCGGCGCCGGTGCCTTCGCCGAGCCGCATGCCGAGAGAAAGCAGCGGCTTCGCGTCGAAATAGTCGAGCATGCGCCGGTGCCCGGCTTCGTCCGACAAATGAGCGAACACGCAATAGTCGATGACGGCGGGCGCGAGCGCGTGCGCGACGACGAGCGCGGCGGACGCGATGAAGCCGTCGACGAGTATCGTCATCTTCGCGCGCGCGGCCGCCAGATAAGCGCCCGTCATCATCGCGATCTCGAATCCGCCGAACGCGGCGAGCACGTCGAGCGGTTCGATCGCATCGCGGCGACGCGCGAGCGCCCCGGCGAGCACATGGCGCTTGCGCGCGAGCCCCGCGTCGTCGAGGCCCGTGCCGCGACCGACGCACTCGTCGATCGGCACGCCGACGAGCCGGCTCATGAGACAAGCCGCCGACGACGTATTGGCGATTCCCATCTCCCCAAAGCCGACCACGTTGGTGCCGAGCGACGCATGATGATCGACGCGCGCCGCGCCCGCCAGCAGCGCGGCGAGGGCCTCCTCGCGCGTCATCGCGTCCTCGCGAGCGAAGTTGCGCGTGCCGGGGCCGATCGGAACGTCGACGAGTCCCGGCAGCGCCCCGAGCGGCGTCGCCACGCCCGCGTTGACGACTTCGAGCGTGCATCCCGTTACGCCGCTGATGGCGTTGATGGCTGCCCCGCCCGCAAGAAAATTGGCGACCATCTGCGCCGTGACGGCTTGCGGATAGGGGCTCACGCCCTCCTGCGCGATCCCGTGGTCGCCGGCGAAGACGATCATCGTGGGCCGCCGGATCGACGGCCGCACAGTCTGCTGAATCATGCCGATCCGGCGCGCGAGCGGTTCGAGCATGCCGAGACTGCCCGGCGGTTTCGTCTTCGTATCGATGATCCGTGAAAGCGTGCCTTCCAACGAGCGATCGAGTGGTTCGACGACGGGCAGCGGGAGTGGAGTATTCATGAGCAGTACGGTAGGTCACAAAACGTGAGCAAGCGCCGGCACGAGCGCTTCATAGCCGTCCTGTCGGATCAGGACGAGCGGGTAGCCGAACACGCGACTCGCGAGCCCGGGAGTCAATACGTCCGTCACCGGCCCCGCGTAGGCGGCGCCGGCGCCGTCCATCAGCAGCGCATGCGTGGCGAAGCGGCGTGCGAGATTGAGATCGTGACATGAAAACACGATCGTGCGCGGCGCACCTTTCATCCAGCTGACCAATGTCGTCAGGCATTCGATTTGATGATGTAAATCGAGATGGGCGAGCGGCTCGTCGAGCAGCAGAAGCGGTGCGTCCTGGCTCAGTGCCGCGGCCAGCGAAACGCGCTGGCGCTCGCCGCCCGAGAGCGAGCGCACGTCGCGTGCCGCGAGCGCGCCGAGCGAGAGGGCTTCGAGCGCGGCGAGGACAGCCGCGCGATCGCTTTCGGCCTCCCAACCCCAACCGCTCAAATACGGATAGCGATTCAGGAGAACCACGTCGAGCACGCTTGCGCTGAACGCGTCGTGCGTGCTTTGCGGCATCAGCGCGCGACGCCGCGCGAGCCGCGCCGACGGCCATTTGTCGAGGCGCTCGCCGTCGAGTACGACATGCCCCGCGGCCGGCCGCAGGAATCCCGCGAGCGTCGAGATCAGCGTCGTCTTGCCGGCGCCATTGGGCCCGGCGACGCACCAGATTTCGCCCGTCCCGAACCTCTGGGTGAGACCGTCGAGCAACAGCCTCTCGCCCGCGCGCAATACCAGCGCTTCCGTCGACAACGCGCCGTTCATCCCTCCCTCGCTCATGCGCGTCTCCTCATGAGCATCCAGAGAAAGGTCGGCACGCCGACTATCGCCGTCACTACGCCGACGGGTAGCTGCGCAGGAGCGATGACGGTGCGTGCGACGAGATCGGCGCCCATCACGACGATACCGCCCGCCAGCGCCGACGCGGGCACGAGCATGCGTTGATCGTTGCCGAACGCAAGCCGCAGCGCGTGCGGCACGACGAGGCCCACGAAGCCGATCGTGCCCGCCGTCGTCACGGCCACGGCGGCCGCGAGCGATGCGACGAGATAGATGCGCAGCCGCAACCGCGCCGCCGGCACGCCGAGCGCCGCCGCGAGCGCTTCGCCGCGCACCAGCACGTTGAGCTGCGGTGCCACTGGCACGCTGACGCCTACGGCTACCACGAGCGCGGCCACGGCCGGCCACGGCGCGCCGGCACCGTTCAGATCGCCCGTCAGCCAGAACAGAATGCCGCGCAGGCGCTCGTCGGGCGCGAGCGTCAGGAGAAGGGTGACGACCGCGCCCCAACCCGTCGCGAGCACGACGCCCGTCAGGAGCAGCCGTGGCGAAGCTTCTTGCGCCTCGCCGCGCCAAAGGTCGCGCCTGGCGAGGCCGAGCACGAGCGCGATCGAGATCAACGCGCCGGCGAACGACGCCGCATCGACCGCCCACCATGCCGCGCCCGCGAGCAGCGCGAACACCGCGGAAGCGGCCGCGCCGCCCGACACGCCGAGCACGTACGGGTCGGCGAGCGGATTGCGCAGCAACACCTGCAGCAGCGCGCCGGCAAGCGCGAGCAATCCGCCGCAGGCGAACCCGGCGAGCGCGCGAGGCAGCCGCAGCGTGCGCACGATCTCCGCGCTCGAATCGAGACCGGCGCCGCCCGCATGGACGAGCGCCGCGAGCGCGCGCCACGGCGTCATCTCGACGCTGCCGAGCGTCAGCGCCGCCACGAAGATCGCACTCGCGCCGAGGGCGAGCGCGAGCCAGATCGCGACCGCGCGCTTGCCGCTCATGGCCGGGCGCGCGAGAGAGGCCGAGCGGCTTACGTGCATACGCTACTGCTGCTGCCAGCCGACGGTGATGAACGCACTGCGCCTTGGCGTGTTGTAGGGATAAGCGAGCTCATAGTTCTTATCCAAGAGGTTCTCGACTTGCGCACTGACATACCACGCCTTCGTGATGTTATAGCGCGCCGAGAGGTTGACGAGGCCATAGCCGCCGAGCTTGACGCCGTTGTCGTTGCGCTCGCTGCTGACGATCCATTCCCCGCCGACGCGCCAGGCGCCGATCGAACGATTCGCCGAAAGCGACGCGAAGCGCCGCGCACGCCTCACGAGATCGGTGTCCGCGTCCTCGTCGACCGGATTTTGCACCGTCAGCGCGGCGCGCACATCGGTCTTGCCGACATGGCCGCTCCACGAGCCTTCGAGCCCCTGAACCTTCGCGCGGCCGACGTTCTCAGCGACGAAGAAGAGCCCGCCTTGCGTCGACACGTAGTTGATCAAGTCCGTATAACGCGTTTCGAACGCGGTGAGCCGCAGCACCCCGAGCGAGTCCGAAGCGTACTGCAGCGCCGCCTCGACGGAATGGCTGCGCTCGGGCCGGATCGACGGATTGCCGCTGCCCGGGAAATAAAGATCGTCGAAGCTCGGCGCGCGAAACGCGCTCGAGTAGCTTGCCGTCACTTTCCAGTGCTCGGTGAAGTCGAACCCGTAGCCGAGATAGTAGGTATTCGCGGCGCCGAAATCGGAGTACTGATCGCGCCGCACGTTGGCCTGAATCTGGCTTGCGCCGAAGCGGCCGGCATAGCCTGCGAAGAACGAGTTCACGTGGCGACCGGGTGCGGCGAAGATATCGGAGTCGAGACTCTGGTCGAGCCGCTCATAGCCGATCTGGACCTTCTCGCCGGGAGCGAACTTGAAATCGTTCTGCCACGTGTATTGGCGGTTGTTCGTGTCGAAGCGGTTGTTGTAGACGTCGTTCGTCTTCACGACGGAACGATCGTCGCCTTCGGCCACGGTAAAGTGCGTCGTCCACCAGTCGGTCAGCTTGCCGTTCGCGAACACCGATGCCTGGCGTACCTTGCTGTAGAGGTTGTTGACATCGGTCGGCACGCCGAATGCATTGTCGTAACTGTCGTTACCGTCCGATTGGAAAAAGCGCACGCCCGCGTCCCAGTTCTCGCTGAACTTATGGCGCAGCGCCACCGAGAGGCTCTCGTTCAAATATCCGTTCGCATTCGGATTCGCGGCGGGTGCGAGCGCGGGATCGATCGACGAGAAGCCGTCGGTCTTGTAGCGCGACAAGTCGACGCTGAACGTGGTCTTGCCGTCCTTGTCCAATGCGCCGTCGACGCCGAGCGCCTGCGTCTGCGTGTGATAACTGCCGTAGCCGAGCGAGAAATGGAAGCGCGGCGGATGGTCGCCGCCGTCCTTCGTGAAAACTTGCACGACGCCGCCCATCGCTCCGGAGCCGTAAAGCGCGGACACGTCGCCGTTCACGACTTCGACGTGATCGATCTGCGAGAGCGGAATTTGCCCGATCTGCGCTTGTCCGAGGCTCACCGAGTCGACCCGCACGCCATCGATCAGCACGAGCGACTGCGCCGCGGATCCGCCACGCAGCATCAGCGTCGCGTTGGATCCGGGTCCGCCGTTGCGAACGATCTGCGCGCCCGGCGCGAGCGCGAGCAAGCCGGGTAGATCGGTGGCGGTCGAATCATCGATGTCCTGCCGATCGAACCGCGTCGTCTGCGGGATGGCATCGGCGAGCGGCTGCGCGCCTCGCTGCGCGGTGACGACGATCGGCGCGAGCGGCACGCCGTCGGATTCGGTCGCTTGGGTGGCGCTTGTGGACGGGGCGGCGATCTTCGCCTGCGGCGCACTCGACGATGAAGGCAAGGAAGCGGATGATGGCGAAGCGGAAGAAGCCGAAGAAGCGGACGGATGAGACGAAGTGGGCGACGTGGAATCGTCCGGCGCGGACTGCGCAAGTGCGGCAAGCGGCAGGCCGGCCAACGCGACGAGCGTCGCGCGTAGCAGGGGCGTGGGCATCGTATGGTTTTCCTAGGGATCGGCATGCGGCCCGCTCCCCGCAGGCCGCTTTGTCATGAGCGGGCCGAGCGACGCTTGCCGCGCGTGATCCGCGCGACAGGCGAAACGGCCGCACTCCCGCTTTGGCCGGTATCCGGGCTGGCGACGAATCGCGTCCGCCTTCCCGCGCGCTCGACACGCGCAGTGGCATTCGGACCGATCTTGCATCGCGATCTTGACGATGCATGTCGCTTACCGTTGCGGGGGCAGCACAGGTTGGCTGGCCCGGGGCGGACCATGCTCCCTGTTTCCCGTTTAACCGCGCGCATCGGAGCGAGCGCGCGGGCACCAAAGTGCCGCAAGTGTAGGAGTGCAACCGGGGTGCGTCAACAATTGCCGATCGGGCCTCGTTGCATCAGCCATCGGCAAAAACCGCCTGAAATACGGCGATGTACGGTGCTTCGTTACGTCTCGATACGAGTCGGAGGTCGGATACCGCTCTTTTCCGCGCTAAAATGCGCAAGTCTTTAGAGGACGCAGCAGATGCTCAACGAACTCGAAATCCTGTCACAGAACATCGGCCGGCTGATTGCGATCAACGAACGCCATCAGCAGGCACGTCACGCACTCGAAGAGCAACTCGCCCAGCTTCGCGCGGATAACGACGCCGCGCACGCCGAACTCGCGCTGGTGCGCGACGAGCGTAACGCGCTGCAGGCCGAACGCGATACGTTGCTTGCCAAGATCGACGATGCGCAAGTACGCCTGAACGCGATTCTCGAGAAACTGCCTCGTACGAAGGGCCCATACGACGCCGACAACCAGCTCGACCTGCTTTCGCCGGCAGGTGATGGCGAGCCGGCTCGCAACGGCGCAGCCCACGGAGAGAACGCATGACGACGAAACAGATCGAAGCCTCGATTCTCGGCCAGACATACAGGCTGGCCTGTTCACCGGAAACGGAGTCCGCGCTCGTGGACGCCGTCGCGCGCGTCGATGCGGAAATGTCGAAAGTCCGCACGGCCAGCAACGTGCGCGGCACGGACCGCATCGCCGTGATGGCCGCCATTTCGCTCGCGTCGGAATTGCTGAGGCTGCAAGAAAGTATTCGCCACGGTGAGGCGTTCCCCGCGGACGAAATCCGTCGTACAATGCGTCAAATGAATGAGCAGCTCGGCACCGTGCTCGCGCAACACGAGGCACGATAGCAAGAGCGGCACACTGCCCGTCCGCGGTAGCGGCAGGCGGCGATACAAGTTGTACCCAGTTTTTACGGCTTCCCTGCCTGGTTCGCCAAGGTCATAGATTCCTTGAACCAATGCCATGTGCACGGTTGCGGAAATTTGTAGCACGGGCGTGCGCGTCACTCTGTCTGATGTACCCGAAGTGCTGCTAACTGCGACCAATTCTGAACCTCAGGTTCAGGATGCCGGCCTAGCGGCTAAGGCGGGGACTTATTCGACGACGGCATCGGTTCATCCGATGCCGTTTTTATTTGGGCTCGATCATTGGCCTCGGCGGCTCCCCCCGAGCGAACGGCACGTCCGCACCCACTATAGGTTCTTTGAGGCTCGCGCATCTTTCGTTCGACGATCACCCAACGAATCCGAGTGCCTTATGCGCTATTGGCTCATGAAGTCCGAACCGGACGAAGCAAGCATCGACGATCTCTCGAATGCCCCCGAGCGCACGCTTCCGTGGACAGGTGTGCGCAACTATCAGGCGCGCAATTTCATGCGCGACACGATGCGCGTTGGCGACGGCGTGCTCTTCTATCACTCGAGCTGCCCCGAGCCCGGCATCGCGGGGCTCACAAAAGTCGTCTCGACCCCCTACCCCGATCCGACGCAGTTCGATCCGAAAAGCCCTTACTACGATCCGAAATCGAAGCCTGAGGAGCCGCGCTGGATGCTCGTCGATGTCAAGTTCGTCAAGAAGACTCCGCTCATTTCGCTCGCCGAGTTGAGGAAGCATGCCGAGCTCGCCGACATGCGCGTGCTCGCGAAAGGGAATCGTCTTTCGATCACGCCGGTCACCGAAGCCGAGTGGCGCTTCATTACCGAGCGGCTCACCTGACGTCGAACGTTCCCACGCGTACCGGGTTCGTTGCTCCGTCCTAACAAGGGATATCGTTCAACACCGAAGAAGGACCGCACACATGAAAAGAACAACCGTTCTCGCTGTCGCGACCGTCGCCGCCTCTTTATGGCCTTTCGCGCTGGCGGTGACACCCTCGGCTGCCTATGCCGATCCGGTCGTCATCGATCGCGCGGCCGTGCCTTCCGGCGTACTCTCGCTGTCGGCTCAGGCGAGCGCCGACGTTCCCGAGGACGTCGTCGACATCACGCTCTTTTACGAGCAGGAGGCCAAAGATCCCGCGTCGCTGACGAACGCGCTGAACGAGCGAACCGCCGCGGCGTTGCGGCAGGCGAAGGGCGTGACCGGCGTCACCGCGCACACCGGCACATATTCGGTCTATCCGTCGACGGATCGCGACGGCCGCATCTCGGCATGGCGCGGCCGGACAGAGGTCGTGCTCGAATCGCGCGACTTCGCCGCCGCATCGAAGCTCGCCGGCGAGATGAACGCGACGATGCAAATAGGCAATGTCGCATTCTCGCTGTCGCCGGAAGCGCAGCGATCCGCCGCGCAAAAACTGTCGGGCGACGCCATCGCCTCGTTTCGCGAGCAGGCGCAGGAAGCAGCCCACGCATTCGGCTACACGGGCTACACCGTGCGCGAGGTCAACGTAGGCCGCGAAGGGCCGCCGCGCCCGATGATCGCGATGCGCGCCATGGCGGCGGCAGCGCCCGGCGGCAACGCGCCGCTGCCGATCGAAGGCGGCACGTCACGCGTGACCGTCAACGTGTCGGGTTCCGTGCAGATGACGCGTTGATTGCCCTCAGTCCGCGTTCAACGCGCCACGGCGGCGGGCTCTTTCGCTTTCGCCGCACGCCGATACGACCAGGCAAATAGCCCGACGCCGACGAGAATCATCGGCAACGAGAGCCACTGCCCCATCGAGAGCCCGAACGTGAGCAAGCCGAGGAAATCGTCGGGCTCACGCGCGAACTCGACGATGAAGCGCGCAAGGCCGTACCCGATCAGGAAGACCGCGGATGCGGCGCCCACGGGGCGCGGCTTGCGCGTGAAGAACCAGAGCACGAAAAAGAGCACGATGCCCTCGAGCGCAACCTCGTAGAGCTCGGACGGATGGCGCGGCAGCATGTGGTATTGCGCGAAAACTTCGTTGAGATGCCACTTGGCCGCGAGTTGCGGATGCGAGGCGAGCCAGAGGGCATCGTCGGGCGCGGCGCTCTGAAACAGCATCGCCCATGGCGCTTGCGGATCGGTTACGCGCCCCCAGAGCTCGCCATTGATGAAGTTGCCGAGGCGGCCCGCGGCGAGCCCCGTCGGCACCATCGGCGCGACGAAGTCCGTCACCTGCATCCAGGTGCGATTGCGCTGCCAGGCAAAGAGCGCCATCGCGAGCGTCACGCCGAGAAAGCCGCCGTGAAACGACATGCCGCCTTGCCAGACCTTGAAGACGTCGAGCGGGTGCGCGAAGTAGTAGTCCGCCTTGTAGAAAAGCACGTAGCCGAGCCGGCCGCCGATGATCGTGCCGAGTACGCCGTAAAACAGCATGTCGTCGATATCGCGCGCGGTCCAGCCTTGAGCGGCGACGTGCGGCAGACGCAACCGCAGCCGCCCGACGACGATCGCCATCACGAATCCGACGAGGTACATGAGGCCATACCAGCGCACGGCAAGCGGGCCGAGATGAATCGCAACGGGATCAAAGTTGGGATGAATCAGCATCGTATGGGCTTCGATTTCGGGCGTTGAGGGGTTGAGGGGCCGGGCATGGCCGCGGCGTGCGCGCGTACGATCTCGATGAACCCGCCGAGCACGGGACTCACGTCGCCCGTGCGCCAGGCGAGACCGGTCTCGACGATCGGCGCGCGCTCAGCGAGCGGTCGGTAGACCACGCCGGTGCGGCGAAGGTTGCGCAGCGATCGCGGCACGAGCGCGACGCCCATGCCCGCCGACACGAGGCTCACGATCGTCTGCATCTGGATCGCCTCCTGTCCGATGCGCGGGCTCAGGCCGGCCGCGCCGTAGCAGCCCGTAATGATGTCATAAAAGCCGGGGGCGAGATGGCGCGGAAAGATGACGAGCGGAAAATCGGCGAGCTGCGCGAGCGTGACCGGTCGGTCGTCCCAGTCCGGCGGCGCGGCGCCCCTGCCCCGCGTCTCGAGATTGCGCGCGATGGTGCTCGGCAGCGCCGCCACGAGCGGCTCGCGCATGACCGGCACGTACGTCAGCGCCGCCGCATGGCGCGGGGGAAGTGGCGGAATGACGAGCCCTGCGTCGATGCGCCCCGCCACGAGCTCGTCGATCTGCACGTCGCTCGTCGCCTCGGCGAGCTGCAACCTGACGTGCGGATAGCGTGCGGCGAATTCGCGCAGCAGTTCCGGCAAGAGGCCGTAATCGGCCGTCGAAACGAAGGCGAGCGAAAGCGCGCCGGCCTCGCCGCGCGCAAGGCTTTGCGCGAGCGGGCGCAAGCCGTCGGCCGCGGCCAGCAATTTGCGCACTTCGGGCAGAAGATCGGCGCCCACGGGCGTCAACTCGACCGTGCGCTTCGTCCGCGCGAAAAGGGCCACGCCGAGCGCCTCCTCGAGCGCACGAATCGCTTGCGAGAGCGGCGGCTGCGTCATCGAGAGCCGCTCGGCGGCCCGCCCGAAATGCCGCTCCTCGGCAACGGCGACAAAGTAGCGCAACTGGCGCAAATCGGGCGTCACGAAAGAGGCTCCATTCGATATTTTTTTCGACTTAATCGATGTTGAATAATATATTGGACACAGGCAAAGGGAAACGTCATTCTGGCACGACGCCCCGGCGCGCGAGTGCCGGTCGGCCTCAATCGGGAAGGCAAAATCACGTTCACGATAACGGCGGGTCGCAACGAATAAAGCCTGCGTGACCGTCAAGACGGAGACAACGGAGTCCCCCATCATGGCTTACAACCGTCGTTCGAAAAACATCACCCAGGGCGTCGCGCGCGCGCCGAACCGCTCGATGTTCTACGCGATCGGCTACAAGAAGGACGATTTCGACAATCCGATGATCGGCATCGCGAACGGGCATTCGACGATCACGCCCTGCAACGCCGGCTTGCAGCGCCTCGCCGACGCAGCCGTGGAGGCGGTCAAAGGCGCCGGCGCGAATCCGCAGATATTCGGCACGCCGACGATTTCGGACGGCATGTCGATGGGCACCGAAGGCATGAAGTACTCGCTGGTCTCGCGCGAGGTCATCGCCGATTGCATCGAGACCTGCGTTCAGGGCCAATGGATGGACGGCGTCGTCGTGATCGGCGGCTGCGACAAGAACATGCCGGGCGGCATGATTGCGCTCGCACGCATCAACGTCCCCGGCATCTACGTCTACGGCGGCACCATTCGGCCCGGTCGATGGAAGGGCAAGGACCTGACGATCGTCTCGTCGTTCGAGGCTGTCGGCGAGTTCACCGCCGGCCGCATGTCGCAGGAGGATTTCGAGGGCGTCGAGCAGAACGCCTGTCCGAGCACGGGCTCGTGCGGCGGCATGTACACGGCCAATACGATGAGCTCATCGTTCGAG
Organism: Trinickia symbiotica; assembly: GCF_002934455.1. Lineage (GTDB taxonomy): Bacteria > Pseudomonadota > Gammaproteobacteria > Burkholderiales > Burkholderiaceae > Trinickia > Trinickia symbiotica. Next base: position 244,156 of record NZ_PTIR01000004.1, read on the forward strand.
GCGCTCGGCATGTCGTTGCTCTACTCGTCGACCATGGCCAATCCCGATGACGAGAAGGTCCACTCCGCCGCCGAATCGGCACGTGTGCTCGTCGAGGCCGTGAAGCGCGATCTGAAGCCGCGCGACATCATCACGAAGAAGTCGATCGAGAATGCCGTGTCCGTCATCATGGCGACGGGCGGCTCGACGAACGCGGTGCTGCACTACCTCGCCATCGCGCATGCGGCCGAAGTCGACTGGACCATCGACGACTTCGAGCGGATCCGCCGGCGCGTACCCGTCATCTGCGATTTGAAGCCGTCGGGTCAATATGTGGCAACCGATCTGCACCGCGCGGGCGGCATTCCGCAAGTGATGAAGATCCTGCTCGACGCCTGCCTCCTGCATGGCGATTGCGTGACGATCACGGGCAAGACGCTCGCCGAGGAGCTGAAGGACGTGCCAAGCGCGCCGCGCGCCGATCAGAGCGTGATCTTCCCGATCGAGAAGGCGCTCTACAAGGAAGGGCATCTCGCGATACTGAAGGGCAATCTTGCAGTCGATGGCGCCGTCGCTAAGATCACGGGCCTGAAGAACCCGGCGATCACCGGGCCTGCCCGTGTCTTCGACGACGAGCAGAGCGCGCTCGACGCGATCCTGAACGATAAGATCCAGCCGGGCGACGTGCTCGTCCTCCGCTACCTCGGCCCGCAAGGCGGGCCCGGGATGCCGGAAATGCTCGCGCCGACATCGGCGCTGATCGGCAAGGGGCTCGGCGAATCGGTCGGCCTCATCACGGACGGCCGGTTCTCGGGCGGCACTTGGGGGATGGTCGTCGGGCACGTGGCGCCCGAAGCCTTCGTCGGCGGCACGATCGCGCTCGTGCAGGAAGGCGATTCGATCACGATCGATGCGCACAGGCTGCTGTTGCAGCTCAACATCGACGACGACGAACTCCAGCGCCGCCGCGCCGCGTGGAAGCAGCCGGCGCCGCGTTACACGCGCGGCGTGCTCGCCAAGTATGCGGCGCTCGCGCGGCCCGCCAACCAGGGCGCCGTGACGGGTTGAGGCCGGCGTGCGGCAGCAAGCGGGGCCAACGGCCCCGTTCGTTGTGGAAGCTAACGGCGAGCCGCCCGGTGCGCGGCAAGTTCCTCACGAACCGCGTCGCGCACCCAGCCCACCACCTCTCCTTCCAGCACCAGCGCCACCTCGCGCGTGACCTGCCGCACGAGCCAGCTCGTGTGCTCCTCGAGCGCCTCGCGGCATCGGGCTTCGATCACGCGCCGCCCTTCGTCCCGCAGATAGCCGGCGAAGCGTGTGCGCAGGCGCTCGGCGATATGGTCGACGTCGCGCTCGCTCAGCTCTTCGTGCTCGCGTTGTCCACGTGGCTCGCCCGGTTCGCGTGCAACCGGAGCCGCAGGCGTGGATGCCGCCTCGGCGGGCGCTACAGCCTCCGGCGCGCCGCCGTGCTGGAGCGGCTCGTGCGGGCGGCGCGTCGCGCGGGGCTCGGTGGGGCCCGCCTTGTCCGCTTCGGCAAATTCGTTCAGCTGTGCCGCGCGGGTCGCCTCGATCGAATCCTCAGTCGGCTTTCGCTCGCGCGGCGCCGCGCCTTCGGCCGGCTGCGCTGGCGCACCGGAGCTTTGCGGCGCCGCCGGCGCCTCGGCCTTTTGCGGCGGCGCGGTGGGCGCCTGAGCCTTTGGCTCGGGAGCCGTCTCGTGAGATTCGCCGCGGCGCGGCATGGATGGCCGGCCCGGCACGATCACATCGGTCAGCACCGGAATCGAATCCGGATCGTCGAACTGTTCGCGTTCGGGATGTTTGGGATCGGTCACTTCTAGTCCCCCTCTTCCACTAGTCGGCCCACCTTCCGTGGATGCTGACGAAACCAACGGACCCATACCACGATGACACGCCGGCTGCGCACTCATCGGACAAACGATAGAGCACCCGTTCAGGTGCCTTGCTTGTAGTTGTTGAGCGCATAACCGCGGTCGCGATAGAAGCGATAGCGTGCACGCCCCGCGGCGAGCTCGTCCTCCCCATCGCCGACAACCTCGAGGAGCCTTTCAAAGCGCGCGAATTGCGGCGGCACCGCTGCGCCGAGGTTCAAGAGCACCTGATGATGCGGCGCCTCATCGAGGTCGGCCATCAGCACGACAGGCGTGCGCGCCGCAAGCCCACTGTCGGCCATGCAATGCGGGACAAAGTCGAGCGGCGAGAAGGTCCAGAGCCGCTCGTCGAACGCCGCAAGCCTCGCCCGGTCGGCGAGCACGATGACGGGCTGGTCCGCGAGATAAGCCTTGCGGACCAGTCGGCATGCATAGAGCAGCGAGTCGCCGACGTTCGTATGAAAATCGATCCGTGTCATCGGCAATGATCCAGCCAAGCCACTACGAAAGCTGCGCGCGATCGATCAGGAACTGCGTCAGCAGCGGCACCGGGCGCCCCGTCGCGCCCTTCGCGGCGCCGCTCTTCCACGCCGTGCCGGCGATATCGAGGTGCGCCCACGGATAGGCCTCGGTGAAGCGCGACAGGAAGCAGGCCGCCGTCACGCTGCCGGCCGGCCGGCCGCCGATGTTCGCCATGTCGGCGAAGTTCGACTTCAGCTGCTCCTGGTATTCGTCGTCGAGCGGCAGGCGCCAAGCCGGGTCGACCGCTTCGCGCGAAGCGTCGAGCAACTCGCCGGCGAGCGCGTCGTCCTTCGCGAAGAGGCCGCTGTTGTGATGGCCGAGGGCGATCACGCAGGCGCCCGTCAGCGTGGCGATGTCGATGACGGCCGCAGGCTTGAAGCGCTCCGCGTAGGTGAGCGCGTCGCACAGAATGAGGCGCCCTTCGGCGTCGGTGTTCAGCACTTCGATGGTCTGGCCCGACATGCTCGTGACGATGTCGCCCGGCTTCGTCGCCGTGCCGCTCGGCATGTTCTCGCAAGTCGGCACGATGCCGACGACGTTGATCTTCAAGCCCAGCTCGGCCACGGCCCGAAGCGTGCCGAACACGGAGGCGGCGCCGCACATGTCGTACTTCATTTCGTCCATGCTGTCGCCCGGTTTCAGCGAGATGCCCCCGCTATCGAACGTGATCCCCTTGCCGACCAGCACGACAGGCGCGGCCTTCTGACCGGCGCCTTGATGCTGCAGGACGATGAACTGCGGCGGTTGCGCGGAGCCGCGCGTCACCGAGAGGAAAGCGCCCATCTTGAGCGCTTCGAGCTGCTTCTGGCCGAGCACCTCGACTTTCAGCTTCCAGTCTTTCGCCAGCGTTTTGGCGGTGTCGGCCAGATAGGTCGGCGTGCAGACGTTGCCGGGCAGATTGCCGAGATCGCGCGCGAGATCGAGGCCATTCGCGAGCGCTTCCCCTTCCTTCGCGGCGATCTTGGCCGCCTTTTCGTCGACCGTATCGACGCTGAAGACGACGCGCTTCAACGCCCGCTTGGCCGGATCGGGCTTGCTCTTCATCTGCGTGAACTGATATGTCTCGGTGCGTAGCGCGAGGATAGCCGCGCGCACGCCCCACTCCGCCGTCCGCTCTTTGATCGGCAGTTGGGCGAGCGTAAACGTGACCTGCCCGATCTTCGTGCCGAGAATGGCGCGCCAGGCCGCCCGCGCAGCATCGTTGTAGGCTTTCTGGCCGAAGGCGTCCTGCTTGCCGCAGCCGACGAGCAGCACGCGCGATGCGCCGATGCCGGAGACCTCGTGCAGAAAGACCGTCGTCCCGCTCTTGCCTTGCATGTCGCCGGCTTTCACGACGCGCGTGATCAGCCCTTTCGTGGCCTCGTCGATCTCGAGCCCCGCGCCCGACAGCGTTTGCGATTCGAACACGCCGATCACGATGCAATCGGACTTCCCGGTCAGAAATACGTTCGTCGTGCCCTTCGTCCAGTCACAGGCTTTTATGCTAAAGTCCATCGGCTCGTCCTCGGATAAAATCGGCATCACTCACACGAAAGTCGCAATTATCCGCTATTTTTTCGCGGCGTCGGTCCGCCATGCGCAATGCAAGCGCGGCCCCATTCGCCCTTTCTCATAGACGATGATTTTCGAACGCTCCCTGCAGCGCGAGCTCGCATATACGGCCGGCGCCGTATTCATGGTGCTCTTGACCATCTTCCTCACTACGATGATGATCCGCATCGTCGGCTTCGCCGCGTCCGGCGAGGTCGATCCGAAGGACGTCGTCGTGCTGATCGGCTTGACCGTCATCGGTTACTTCGCGGTGATGCTCGTCGTCACGCTCTTCGTGTCGATCCTCTTCGTGCTCACGCGCTGGTACCGCGATTCGGAGATGGTCGTCTGGCTTTCGTCGGGCGTGAGCCTCGCGCGCTTCATCAAGCCCGTCGTCAAGTTTGCCGTGCCGGTCTTGCTGCTCGTCGCCTTTTTCGCCTATGTCGGCTGGCCCTGGTCGAACGCGCAAAGCAAGCTGATCCGCGCGCGCTTTCAGCAGCGCGACGAAGTCTCGTTGCTCGCGCCCGGGCAATTCCGCGAATCGCCCGTCAGCCACCGCGTCTTTTTCGTCGAGAAGATGTCGCCCGACCAAAGTCATGTCGAGAATGTATTCGTGACGAGCACCGAAAGCGGCAAGGTCAGCGTCGTCGTCTCGCACAACGGTCACACGGAAACGGACAAGGACGGCTCGCGCTTCGTCGTCCTCGAAAACGGGCGGCGCTACGACGGCGAGCCCGGCAAGCCGGATTTCCGGATCATGGAGTTTCAGCGCTATGGCGTGAAAATCACTCAGCAGCCGGTCGTCAACCGGCCGACGCCGACGGGCATGTCGACGCTTGCGCTGCTGCGCCATCCGACGAACGCGAACCTCGCCGAATTCGTCTGGCGCACGGGCCTCGTTTTGATGGCGGCGAACCTGATGCTGCTAGGCATTCCGCTAGCCTATCAAAATCCGCGGCGCGGGCGCACGATCAATCTCGTCATGGCCGTGCTGATCTTCCTCACCTATTCGAATCTGCTCAACGTGGTGCAGTCGTGGATGGAACAGGGACGCATGTCGTTCGCCGCCGGGCTGATCGGGTTGCATGCGCTCGTCGCCTGTATCGTCGTCGTCGTTTTCTGGCTGCGCGTGCGCAACCGGCCGCTCATTTCGCGCGCGTTGTTCGCACGTCAGGGAGCATAACGCGATGCGCATCTACGAGAAGTACTTTGCACGGCAGGTCTACCTCGCGTTCATCTTCGTTCTATTCGCGTTTTCAGGTCTGTTCTTCTTTTTCGACCTCATCAACGAGCTGAACACGGTCGGGCACGGCAACTACAAGTTCGGCTATGCCGTGCTGCGGGTCGCGCTGCAAACGCCGTCGCGGTTTTACGAAATCATCCCCGTCGCGGCGCTGATCAGCGCGATCTACGTCTTCTCGCAGATGGCCGCGAACTCCGAATACACGATCTTTCGCGTCTCGGGACTCGCGACGGGCCGGGCGTTGCGCTCGCTCATCAAGATCGGCATTCCGCTCGTCATCGTCACATATTTCATCGGTGAAGTCGTCGGTCCCTACTCGGATCAGCTCTCGGAGCGCGTGCGGCTCGAGGCGCTCGGATCGGCCGTCTCGACGAACTTCCAGTCCGGCGTCTGGGTCAAGGACACGCTTTCCGCGCGCGAAGACGGCGAGCAGGTCACGCGCTTCGTCAACGTCGGCGAGCTAAGGCCCGATGCATCGATTACGAAGGTGCGCATCTACGAGTTCGATTCGCAATTTCGGCTGACGAACGTGCGGATCGCCCAAAGCGGAAGCTATCAAGGCAAAGGGCACTGGCTGCTGAAGGGCGTGACCGATACGAAGCTGACGGCCATCCCGCCGCCGTCCGCGCAGCCTGCCGATGCACTGAATCCTGTCTATCGCGCGACCCAGATCACGCAGCCCGAGTACTCGCTGCGCTCGGAGCTCACGCCGCAGATCCTTTCGGTGCTGCTGATTTCGCCCGATCGGATGTCGATGTTCAACCTCTTCCGCTACATTCAGCATCTGACGGAAAATCACCAGGACACGCAGCGCTACGAGCTCGCGTTCTGGAAAAAGCTGCTCTATCCGTTCGCCGTGCTGGTGATGCTCGTGCTCTCGCTTCCGTTCGCCTATCTGCACACGCGGGCCGGCGTCGTTGGCGTAAAGGTCTTCGGCGGCATCATGCTCGGCATGAGCTTCCAGCTCTTCAATACGCTGTTTTCGCATATCGGCATGCTGAACACATGGCCGGCGCCGATGACCGCCGCCACGCCGGCCTTGATCTACCTCGTGCTGGGCTTCGTCGGACTGAGGTGGGTCGATCGGCATTGATCGCTATCGACATCGAGAGGACACGGCCATGTCGGCACGCTACGGCATCGTCCTGTTTGGTCACGGCGCGCGCGATGCACGCTGGGCCGAGCCCTTCGAGCGGCTCGCGAAGCTGCTGCGCGCGCAATGCGGCCCATCGACGGCGGTCAGCCTGGCATTTTTAGAGCTGATGTCGCCCGACCTGCCTACCGCGATCGCGGAGCAGGCGGCCGGCGGCTGCGCGACGATCACGATCGTGCCGGTATTCGTGGGGATCGGGGGGCATATCCGGCGCGACCTGCCGGCGCTCGTCGATCGATGCCGGGCCGCTCATCCGGGCATCGAAATCCGATGCGTGAAGCCTGTCGGCGAGGACGACGCAGTGCTCGATGCGCTCGCGCAGTACTGCCTGCGTCAGATGGGAGACGTCACGCCGCGTTGAGAAAACCGGCGGCACGCGGTGCGGCGCCGTCCGCGTTGGCGTCGGCCGGCTCGCTTTCGATCAGCCGCTTCGACGCTTCGCGCTCGGCGAACGCGTCGCCGATCATGAGCAGGCTCGGCTGCGCCGCATCGAGCCACTGCTGGGCTTCCCCCATCGCGAGTGCTTCGAGCGTCAGCGTCAATGTTCGCTCGCGCGCGGTGGTGCAAGCTTCGACGATCGCCACGGGCGTCTCGGCCGGCCTGCCGGCGTCGATGAGCTGCTGAGCGATTTCCGGCGCGCTATCGCGGCCCATGTAGAAGACGAGCGAATCCGCATTGACGTGCTCGCGGATTTCGTCGGTATCGGCCGCGCGGCTCTTGGTGGCGAAGGCGACGCTGCGGGCGACGCCGCGCAGCGTCAGCGAGCGCTTGAGGCTCGATGCGGCGGCGAGGGCCGCCGTGATGCCGGGCACGACCTCGTATTCGATGCCTGCCTCTTCGAGCGCGCGCATCTCCTCGTCAGCGCGGCCGAACAGCATCGGGTCGCCGCCCTTCAGCCGGACGACGACCTCATGCGCCAGCGCCGCATCGACGATCTGCTTGTTGATGAACTGCTGGGCCGTCGAGCGACGGCCGCAGCGCTTGCCGACGGCGATCTTGCGAGCGTGCGGCGCGTATCCGAGCATGTCCGGCTCGACGAGCGCATCGTGCAGCACCACGTCGGCCATGCCCAACAATTGTGCGCCGCGCACCGTAATGAGATCCGCCGCTCCGGGGCCTGCCCCGATCAAGTACACCTTGCCCATTCGCCGTTCGTCCTTCCGGTTCCGTTCCTTACCGACTCATTCGTTCGCGTCCGAGCGGCCCGCAATAGCGGAGTCGGTCGCGTCAGCTCGAGTATGCACGAATCATGCCGGCGGCAACCGTATGATGCGTCGCTTCGTCGATGAGCACGAACGCGCCCGTGGCCGGATGCGTGTCGTAAGTATCGCAGACGAGCGGCTTTTGCAGCGTCAGCGTCACGCGGCCGATGTCGTTCATCGTCAGGTTGTGCCGTTCGCTCGTATGCTCGAGCGTATGGACGTCGAGCACTTCCTTGACGGCGCCCACGCGCGCGAAGACGGTGCTCGTCGTTTGCTTCAGCAGATATTTGCGCTGCGGCGAAAGCGGCTCATCGTCGAACCAGCAGACGTCCGCCTCGAGCTTCTTCGCCGGTTGCGGGGCCTGCCCCGCCGACACGAACGTGTCGCCGCGCGAAACGTCGACGTCTTCCGTGAGACGAATCGTCACCGTCTGCCCCGCGAACGCGTGCTCGACCTGGGCCGTGCCACCCGGCACCGGCGCGATGATTTCCGCCACGGTCGCGTCGCGTCCCGCCGGCAGCACGACGATCGCATCGCCGACGCGGACTTCACCCGATTCGACGCGACCCATGTAGCCGCGAAAATCGTCGGCGCTCGCGCCGTCCTGGCGCGCCACCCATTGGACCGGGAAACGCAGTGCCTGGCCCGTCGGCTGCCCGACCGGCAGCGCCTCGAGCACATCGAGCAGCGGCTCGCCCGCATACCAGGGCATGCGCTCGCTCGCCAGCACGATGTTGTCGCCCTTCAAGGCCGAGACAGGGACGAAGCGAACGTTCGCCAGCCCGAGCTGCTGGGCAAGCTGCACGTAGGCATCGCGAATCTCGTTGAAGCGCGCTTCGCTGAACTCGACGAGGTCCATCTTGTTGATCGCGACGATCACATGCTGCAGCCCGAGCAGCTTCACGATCGCGCTATGGCGTTTCGTCTGGGGCAGCAGCACGGCGCGACCGTCGTCGAACGTCACTCGCGTCGCGTCGATGAGGATGATCGCCGCATGCGCGGTCGACGCGCCCGTCACCATGTTGCGCGTGTACTGCTCGTGGCCTGGCGTATCGGCGATGATGAACTTACGCTTGGCGGTGGCGAAGTAGCGATAGGCCACGTCGATCGTAATGCCCTGCTCGCGCTCGGCTTCGAGGCCGTCCGTCAGCAGCGACAGATCGATTTCGTCGCCGACCGTGCGCTTGTTCTTCGCGCGCGAAAGCGCCGAAAGCTGATCGGAGAGCACGGCCTTGCTGTCATAGAGAAGCCGCCCGATCAGCGTGCTCTTGCCGTCGTCGACGCTGCCCGCCGTGATGAAGCGCAGCACGCCGAGGTCCGCCGGTTGATGAGTGGTGATGATGTCCTGCATTCGATACTCGCTCGGAATTCGTTCGGAGGCCGCGCGCGCTTTCGGCGCGGACCTCTTGGGCTGGCTTAGAAATACCCTTGCTTCTTGCGCTGCTCCATCGCCGCCTCGGACGTTTGATCGTCCATACGCGTCGCGCCGCGCTCCGTGATGTCGGTCACGGCCGTCTCGGCGATGATCTTCTCGACATCGTCCGCATCGCTTTCGACGGGGCACGTGCAGCTGATATCGCCAACTGTGCGGAAGCGCACGAGCGCGGTCTCGCTCGTTTCGCCCTCGCGCATCGGCGTGAGCGGCGTGACGGGCACGAGCAGTCCGTTGCGGCGCACGATTTCGCGCTGGTGGGCGTAGTAGATCGAAGGCAGCTCGAGCCCTTCGCGTCCGATGTATTGCCAGACGTCGAGCTCCGTCCAGTTCGAGATCGGAAACACGCGCAGGTGCTCACCCGCATGCAAGCGCGCGTTGTAGAGACTCCAGAGCTCGGGGCGCTGCGCCTTCGGATCCCATTGGCCGAACTCGTCGCGGAACGAAAAGATACGCTCCTTGGCCCGCGCCTTTTCTTCATCGCGTCGCGCGCCGCCGATCATCGCCGTGAAGCCGTGCGCCGCGATCGTCTCGAGCAGCGTAACGGCCTGTGCCGCATTGCGCGAATCGGTCTCGCGGCGCAGCCGCACGGTCCCGCGCTTGATCGAATCCTCGACATGGCCCACGACGAGCTCGGCGCCGATCTCGGCCGCGCGCCGGTCGCGGAAATCGATGACCTCGGGATAGTTGTGGCCCGTGTCGATGTGGACGAGCGGAAACGGCAGCGACGTCTTGCGGTTCGCGCCGAGGCCGAATGCCTTCAGGGCGAGGTGCAGCACGACGACCGAATCCTTGCCGCCCGAAAAAAGCAGAGCCGGCTTGCTGCATTCGGCAACGAGCTCGCGCAGGATATGGATCGATTCGGCTTCGAGCCAATCGAGATGATCCATGCGGTTCGATGCGACCGTGAGCGGGGTCGTCGCGGAGGGTTCGAGAATCGTGCTCATGTTCAGTCTTTTCCTATCGGTTGCCGCGGTCGATGCATCGTTTCCGCGACGACCCGCAATATTCGGGTCCTGCATTGTTTGGGCTCGGTTTGCCTATTGGAGCCGTTAGCTTACGCCTTGGCTGCGCGTTACGCCGTCGCCTTGCCTGCGTCGGATACGATCCTGATCGGCGTGGCGGGCGCGACGTGCAGACCACACTCCTTCGAGTCGCGCGATTCCCACCACCAGCGGCCGGCGCGGCTGTCCTCGCCGGGACGGATCGCGCGCGTACAGGGCTCGCAGCCGATGCTCGGGTAGCCGCGCGCGTGCAGCGGATTGACCGGCACCTCGTACTTCGTCAGATAGGCCCAGACCTCCGCTTCCCTCCAGTCCGCGAGCGGGTTGTACTTGGCGATGCCGCGTGCCGCGTCTTGCTCCTCTTCGGCGAGTTCCGCACGCGTCACCGATTGCTCGCGGCGTTGCCCCGTCATCCAGGCGTCGACGCCGGCGAGCGCGCGATTGAGCGGCTCGACCTTGCGAATTTCGCAGCAGCGCTTGCGCAACTCGACGCTCTCGTAGAACGCGTTGAGCCCATGCTCGGCGGCGTAGGCCTCCACCGCCTGCGGCCGCGGATGAAACTGCTCGATTTCGTAACCGTAGCGTTCGCGCACGCGATCGATCATGCCGACCGTTTCCGCGTGAAGGCGCCCCGTATTCAGCGAAAAAATGCCGATCGGCGCGCCGCGCGAGAGGATGGCATGCGTGAGCAGCATGTCCTCGGCGGCGAGGCTGCTCGCGAACTTGACGTTTTCGTGGCGCGCGGCGATCGCGTCGATGAGCGCGTTCAGCCGCTCGACCTTCGCAGCCAGGACGGCCTCGGGCACGTCGGCGCCCTGCTTCGTGAAGTCGACGACGCTGCTCATACGCGCGTTCCTTGCGCCTCGGCGCCGCTCGACGCTGCCGCCGCGCGGCGGCGGAACAGCGGCTGCGGAATGTCGACGGCGGCCTGGTACTGCACTGAAAGCTCGCTGAATGCCTTCAGCGCATCGTGGATGTCCTTGTCCGCACGCACGGCGAACGCGTCGAAGCCGCAGCGGGCCATGTAATTGAGCTGATCGCGCAGAACGTCGCCGATCGCGCGCAACTCGCCGCGCCAGCCGTAGCGTTCGCGCAAAAGTCGCGCGGTGCTGTAGCCGCGGCCGTCGCGAAACACCGGGAAATCGACGCCGATCAGCGAGATCTTGTCGAAATCGCCGACCAGATCGGCCGGTTCGTCGGCGGGTGCAACCCAGACGCCGAGCGATTCGACGCCGCGCGCCGCCACGAGCGCTTCGCGCGCTTCCTTCCAGAGCGCGAACGGCACGAGGATGCGGCCCGCGGGCAGCGCATCGACGGCGGGCAGCCCGCCGTCTTCGGCCGCGCGCACGATCTGCCAGTCGTCCGCCACGACTTCACGGTTTCTGATAATCGAAGTCATCTGCAAATGTTCCTTGCTCTCGTTCGCTTCGGTCAGGCGTGCGCCGGCTGGCGGGACGCGTAGACCCGTTCCTTGAACGGCGCGATGCCGATCCGATTGAACGTGTCGATGAAACGCTCGCCGTCGATGCGGTTGTCCACGAAGGTGTCGATGACCTTCGACACCACATCGGGCATTTCCTCGGCCGAGAACGAAGGACCGATGACGCGGCCGAGCCGCGCGCCGTTCTGGCCCGTGCCCTGCTCGCCGCCGAGCGACACCTGGTACCACTCCGCACCGTCCTTGTCGACGCCGAGCACGCCGATGTTGCCGACGTGATGGTGTCCGCACGAATTCATGCAGCCCGAGATGTTGAGCGAGAGCTCGCCGAGATCGTAGACGTAGTCGAGATCGTCGAAACGATGCTGGATCGCCTGCGCGATCGGAATCGACTTCGCATTCGCGAGCGAGCAGAAGTCGCCGCCGGGGCAGGCGATGATATCGGTGAGCAGTCCGATGTTGGGCGTCGCGAAGCCATGCTGCTTCGCGCGCTCCCAGACGGCGAACAGATCGCGCTTCTTCACGTTCGCGAGAATGAGGTTCTGCTCATGCGAGACGCGCAGCTCACCGAACGAGTATTCGTCGGCCATATCGGCCGCCGCTTCCATCTGCGCGTCCGTCACGTCGCCGGGGGCGGTGACCGTCGGCTTCAATGAGAGCGTCACGGCGGCGTAGCCCGGCACCTTGTGCGGCCGCACGCTGCGCTCGACCCAGCGCGCGAACGCGCGGTTCTCGAGCAGATGCTTCTCGTATGAAGCATCCGTGTCCGAAAGCTTCTCGTATGCAGGCGGCTGGAAATATTGGGCGACGCGGTCGAACTCCTCCTGAGTGAGCGTCGAAGGACCGTCCTTCAGATGCTGCCACTCCTCCTCGACCTGCTCGGCGAACTTTTTCGCGCCGAGCGCTTTCACGAGAATCTTGATGCGCGCCTTGAACAGATTGTCGCGCCGGCCGAACCGGTTGTAGACCCGCAGGACCGCTTCGCAGTACGTGAGCAGATGCTGCCAGGGTAGATTTTCGCGGATGACCGGACCGACGATCGGCGTGCGCCCGAGCCCGCCACCGGCGAGAATCGCGCAGACGACTTCGCCCGCCTCGTTCTTCGAAAGATAGACGCCGAGATCGTGGATCTGAACGGCGATGCGATCTTCCTTGGAGGCCGAGACGGCGATCTTGAACTTACGCGGCAGCCAGGCGAACTCGGGGTGGAACGTCGACCATTGGCGCAGGATCTCCGCCCACGGGCGCGGATCGACCACTTCGTCGGGCGCGATGCCCGCGAACTGATCGGCCGTGATGTTGCGAATGCAGTTGCCCGACGTCTGGATCGCATGCATCTGCACCGAAGCGAGCTTCGCCAGAATTTCGGGCGTCTCCTCGAGCTTGATCCAGTTGAACTGCATGTTCGTGCGCGTCGAGAAGTGGCCGTAGCCGCGATCGTGCTCGCGGGCGATCCGCGCCAGCATGCGCAGCTGATCGCTGCGCAGATTGCCGTACGGAACCGCGATACGGTGCATGTACGCGTGACGCTGCATGTAGAGACCGTTCTGCAAGCGCAGCGGACGAAACTCCTCCTCGCTCAATTCGCCCGACAGGCGGCGGCGGACTTGGTCGCGGTACTGCGCGACGCGCTCGTCGACGATTGTCTGATCGTACTGATCGTATTGGTACATTCGGGGACCCCAGGTTGTTCTGCGCCGCGCCCTGGTTACGCGACGCCCGAATCGCTATCGACGCGCAAAGAGCGGCAGGACCTAAGACCCTCCGCTCATTTGCTAATGACCGAAACTGCTATGCATATTGAAAAACCTGCGCAGATCGTAATAAACTCGTCTTATATTTCAAACGACTAAAAAATTCTGTCCTTATGCCATGGGGTTATTATGAACCTGCACCAATTTCGGTTCGTGCGCGAAGCCGTGCGGCAGAACTTCAACCTGACCGAGGCTGCCAAGGCGCTCTACACGTCGCAGCCGGGCGTGTCCAAGGCGATCATTGAGCTCGAGGACGAACTGGGCGTCGAAATCTTCACGCGACACGGGAAGCGCGTGCGATCGCTCACCGAGCCGGGGCGCATCATCCTCGCGTCCGTTGAGCGGATCCTGCAGGAAGTCGAGAGTCTGAAGCGCGTCGGCAAGGATTTCGCCGCTCAGGACCAAGGCAATCTCGTCATCGCCGCGACGCATACTCAGGCGCGCTACTCGCTGCCGGGCGCCATCGCCGAGTTCAAGAAGCGCTTTCCGAAGGTGCACCTTTCGATTCTGCAAGGTAGCCCGACGCAGGTGGCCGAAATGGTCATGCACGATCAGGCCGATATCGGTATTGCGACGGAGGCCATCGGTAGCTATAAGGAGCTCGTCTCGCTGCCGTGTTTCCAGTGGCATCACGTAGCGGTGATGCCCGAAGGCCACCCGCTGCTCGAACGCAAGACGCTCTCGCTCGAGGACCTTGCGCAATATCCTCTGATTACTTATGAGGCCGCATTTGCGGGCAGGACGAAGATCAACGAGGCTTTCCATCGGCGCAACCTCACGCCCGATGTCATCCTCGAGGCGATCGATGCCGACGTCATCAAGACCTACGTCGAGCTCGGGCTCGGCGTCGGGATCCTCGCCGACATCGCGTTCAACGGCGATCGCGACAAGCACCTGCGAGGAATGCCGGTCGGGCATCTGTTCGGCACGAATCTCACTCGGATCGCGCTGAAACAGGGGGCTTACCTGCGTAGCTATGTCTATACGCTCGTCGAACTGCTGTCACCCACGCTCACTCGCAAGCTCATCGAGCAAGCGTTGAAGGGCGAGCATGAGAACTACGAGCTTTGACTCATACTGAGTTCCGAGTCGAGGGCTCTTCAACGTAACGAGCTTTTCACGCCAAGGGAGAAACTGAATGCGGTTGTCGTGCCAACTGCGCCGCGCGCTCGCGCTCGCCGCCTTCGCGCTCGCGGGTCTCGCACATGCCGATATCAAGGTCGGGATCGATCTTTCCTCGACCGGCCCTGCCGCCGCGATCGGCATCACGAGCAAGAACGCCATTCTGATGTGGCCGGCGACGATCGCCGGACAGAAGGCGCAATACATTGTGCTCAACGACGGAACGGACCCCGGGGCCGCCGTTGCAAACATCCGCAAGCTCATCGATGAGGACCACGTCGACGTGATCGTCGGGCCGAATATCACACCAGCCGCGCTGGCCGCGCTCGATCCCGTTGCGCGCGCGCAAACGCCGATGATCACGCTCGTCGGCTCGGGCAGCGTGGTCGAACCGCAAGAGGGGAATCGCATCTGGGCGTTCAAGATGGCGCAGACCGATGCCGCCATGGCCGATGTGATGACGCGATACATGTCGAATCACGGTGTGAAGACGGTCGGATTCATCGGGTTCGCCGATAGCTACGGCGAAAGCTGGCTCAAGGAGTTCACGAAGTTCGCCGAACTGCGGCATATCAGCCTGGTGGCGACGGAGCGGTTCAATCGCAACGACGCTAGCGTGACGGGGCAAGTGCTCAGGCTGATGGCCGCGAAGCCCGATGCTGTCCTGATTGCCGGCGCCGGTACACCGGCCGTGCTGCCGCAACGAACGCTCGTCGAGCGCGGATTCAAGGGGCCGATCTATCAGACGCACGGGATTGCGACGCCCGAGTTCATCAAGCTCGGCGGGAAGGACGTGGAAGGGACGCTCTTTCCGACGCAACCGGTCGTCGTCGCGCGGACGCTACCGGCGGATCACCCGGCGAAGAAGGCGGCAATGGCGTTTGTGGACGCCTACGAAGCGAAATACGGTGCGGGGACGGTCACGCAGTTTGCCGGCGACGCGGCCGGCGTTTATCCGCGGCTTCAAGATGCGGTGGGTCGCGCGTTGAAGGCGGCGCAGCCGGGGACGGTGCAGTTCAGGGTCGCGCTGCGCGAGGCTTTGGAGCAAGCGCATGAGGTGGTTGTGCCGAATGGCGTCGTGAATACCAGCGCGAAAGATCACGTGGGGCTCGATCGACGCGCGAGTGTGATGGGGGTCATCAAGGGTGGGAAGTTCGTGTATTTGAGTCAGTGAGCGCGGTGCCCGCGCTCGTGCGGGGTCCTCGGCAGTCCGGTGCGATCGGGACCGGCTCCGGCGCTACGCCAAAGGCGCCACCAGCTTGCCGGCGCACCGGTTTTGCGCCATAATCGCGCTCTTCCGTCGGCGCATCAGGCGTCGGCAAAGACTGCCCAGGTGGTGAAACAGGTAGACGCAGGGGACTCAAAATCCCCCGCCGCAAGGCGTGCCGGTTCGAGTCCGGCCCTGGGCACCAGAAGTTGTTCCGGCGAATGCCGCTGAATCCCGAGAAACCCCGTGCGATCAAGGTCTTACGGGGTTTTTTGCCTTCTAGGCCCACTCAAGAGTGGTGATAATCGCTTGCCCCTCAGTGCCGGGGATAGTCTTGGCGCATCGTGGCGTCTCCAATCGATCAACGTCTCAAGCCGCGTGCGTCTGCGGCGTCGAGGCGAGCGGCTGCACCGCCAGACGCAGGCCCATCGCCTTGAGAATGGCCGTCAGGCTGTTCAAGGCAGGGTTGCCCTTCGGCGAGAGCGTGCGGTAGAGCTGCGTCGGATTCAGGTGCGCCTGCTCGGCCACCGCCTGCACGCCGCCGAACGCCTGTGCGAGCTGGCGCAGTACGGTCAGCAGCTCGGCCTGGTCGCCATCTTCGAGGATGCCATTGATGACATCGAGCGCGAGCGCCGGGTCGCTGCTGTACAGCTCGGCCATCGCCTCATCATGGGTTCTGCTTCTCATTCGTCGGTTCTCCGTTGCCAGTCCTGCCAGTAGTCCACCGCGCGCTCGATGTCCGCGTCCTGCGCACGCTTGTCGCCGCCGCAGAGCAGCAGCACCAGCCGCCGCCCTGACTGGGCGTAATAGACCCGGTAGCCTGGCCCCACGTCGACGCGTAGCTCCCACACCCCATCACGACAGAACCTGTGATCGCCGAAGTTCCCTTGCTCGATGCGAGCCACGCGCCGGATGATCGCCACCTTGGCCTTGCCATCCCGCAGGTGGCTCAGCCAGTCAATGTAGAGATCCTTCTGCCCATCAGCCGTCAGGTAGTGCTCGATTTGATACATGGTCATTTTCGTTTATAGACGAATTAAAGTCAAGACGAAGGCACGACGACCAACTCCCGAATTGCCGCGACACTGACACGACAATTCGGGGCGGCATCACAGCATGCCGATGATCGCAGCCTTCAAAAATTAACCGCTACTGAATTAAGACCGATTTACCCGTTTGCAGACGGATCGCTAGCGTCAGAGTCGGGTGCTCCAAACTCTCGGCATGAGGTCGGTCCAGATAGGCATAGGGACGCGCCAGCCCTGTGTGTGATGTACCGCATCTCGCCATGCTCTCGGTACTTGGCAACGTGGAGGCACGGATTGGAGCCTCGGCCGCAGCGCGGCCGAGTGAGCGCTAGTCAACGTGGGACGAAATCCGCCCATCGCACACGGGGCAAGCTTTATACAGCAGGCTAACGCGGGGCGGCCTCGCCGGACGAGGCCGCCCTCCGACCGCCAATAAACGCAAACGTCGCTTCGATTGCGAACTAGAAGATTGGCTGCCTCGATAGTCTAGGTGCCTGACGCAGGCGTCTTGCGCGAGCGGCTGGATCGCGACGTGGATTTACGCGCTCCCTTTGGGGCTTTGGCTTTGGCCGCTGGCTCCGCTGGCGGCTGTGCCGCGGAAAGCTCCTCGTGCGCCGATTCGGCCGCAACGGTATCCGCGTTCTTCACGGAAGCTTTGCGTGCCCTTGTGCGGCGGGGCTTCGGGGCCTCCTGCGCCTCTGCCTCCTGTGCCTCTAAATCGACCATCGCCTCAATGGCGTGCTCCGGTGACGGTCGGTCCGCTGCCACCAAAGGCTCTACCAGCAATTCGGCTGCCGCCGGCGCGGGCAACGGCTCGTGGGCGTGCTTGCGGCCACCTTTGCTCTTTTTCCTCCCTTTGGAGCCCGTCGCTTCAACCTCAGCACCACTATCCGGGAGAACCGGCCCTGCTGCGACTTGCTTTTGCGTGTCGACGACTCCCGTCCGTGTGGCCCGATAGACAAAGGCGCCGGATTTATCGTCGCGCCCGACCTCCAGCAAACCGCGCGCTTGCGCCTCATCGAGCAAATTGCCGAAGGCTCGAAACCCGTAGTAGGACTCGCTGAAGTCCGGCTTGCGCCGCTTGATCGCGCTTTTGAGCACCGACGCCCAGATCTTGCCGCTCTCGCCGCGCTCGGATGCAAGCGCCTCGAAAGTCTCGACGGCGATCGCAATCGCCTTCGCCTTGCGTGCCTCCATCTCCTGGAGTGGATGCTTCTCTTCGTCGGCCGCGCGTTTCGCCGGTGGCGAGCCCGAATCGCGCATCTCTCGCTTCGCGAGCGCTCGCTGCTGTTCGCGCACGAGATCGTCGTAGAAAATGAACTCGTCGCAGTTGGCGACGAGCAACTCCGACGTCGAATTCTTCACGCCGATGCCGATCACCTTCTTCGCGTTCTCTCGCAATTTCGAAACGAGCGGCGAGAAATCGGAATCCCCGCTGATGATGACGAAGGTGTCGACATGCGATTTCGTATAGCAAAGATCGAGCGCATCGACGACGAGCCGGATGTCGGCCGAATTTTTACCCGACTGCCGCACATGCGGTATTTCGATGAGTTCGAAGCTTGCCTCGTGCATCGCCGACTTGAATCCCTTGTAACGATCCCAATCGCAATAGGCCTTCTTGACGACGATGCTTCCTTTGAGCAGCAGCCGCTCGAGAACCGGCTTTATGTCGAATTTCTCGTACTTCGCATCGCGAACGCCCAGCGCGACGTTTTCGAAGTCGCAGAAAAGCGCCATGTTGACGCCCTCTTGAGGTAAAGCCATGAGTTTCTCCAGCCGATGCGGCGCAGCGGTTAATTCGATAGACGCACATGATAGCCGCGTTGCAAGGCAAGCCCGGAATCCGATGCGGATACCAGGCCATGGAGGCCACGTGGAGCGACTGCACGCGGCCATCCGGCCGGTTGAAGGTGGGCTACTCACCACTACGCGACGGCCTCCATCGAATGCTCTGCACGAGCGCCGTTCCCGTTCATCGGCGGTCATGCAATCAGCCGCGATCAGTCACAAAAAGCGGCCTTTGGCTTGGCAGTCGCGTCGCAAGCTTTGCTTCCGGCCGCGTGGATTGTGACAACTTTATCCGTGCCCTCGTAACTGCACACCAGATAGGGATCGACGTCTTTGAGTGAATCCCACGCTTGAAGCGATACCAGGTTCTTGGGTGGGCCGTCATAGAGCTCCACATGCTTGAGCGCGTGATTCACGCTGCCCTCTGTCAGAGGCGACGGGCATGCATAGCGGTGTCGTTCCGTGGCATGGCACGCTGTACATGCGCAGAGCGCGACCGCCATCAAAAGGCGCTTATTGAACGACATAGTATTGAGTCCCGTCGTCGACCTTTTTGCCATGACCGTTCCGAAATTGAATGGTCCGCTGCTGCGGGGGATGATCCCGGAGCGCCGTCGGCCCTTTCCATTGATCCAGCACGACGATGCCGGCTGGCGTTTGGTACAGGTAGATGGCGGCGTGGCTGGTACCGTTCGTGTGATTACCGTAGCGTCCGTTGTCGTCAAAGGTGGCGATGACGGTACCGCGCCGAATGTCGTTGTCTCCTTGAACGAGCGATACCTTACGCCACAGCGACGTAGGCGGGACTGTGACGACGGCATGAACGAACGTGACGCATTGGCCGTTACCTACGAGTTGATTCCCCTTGACTAGATCATTGGCCTTGCTCATGTTGGCGACGTATGGCATCGGTCCTCCCTGAACATTCGCGGCACTCTATAGCTGCTTCAAGACGCGGCGATATCGTACCAATGTTCAGATGTTAGCGGCAGCGCTACGGAGATCGGAGACGCGTGAAGTGAATGGACCTACCCGTACGTCCTAGCCGCGGGTGGGCCTTCGCCAGCAAGGCTTGTTGATTGACGCCGGCCTCGGGCTGCTCAAGGTGCCGACGATGCAGGCTCCGACGGGCGCTCCTCCTTCGCCTTCCGATGCGGCAAAAGCGTCCGAAGCCACGAATGACCGTTGACGACGATCAGCCCCGCGAATACGAATACCGCACCGACCACGAACGCAGGCGTCAGTTGCTCATGCAGCAGCACCACGCCCCACCCCACGCCGAAGACCGGAGTCATGAACGCCAGCACGCCGAGGCGTGCGGCAAGATAGCGTCGCAACATCGCGAACCAGATCAGAAAGCTGGCGAAACAAACGATAAATGTTTGGAACCCGAGACTGATCCAGACCATCGGCGTGCTGTGGAAACGCATCTCGCCAAAGACGGCCGCGGCTGGCAGCAGAATGACGAATGCGGCGGCCAACTGATAGAACAGCGTTTGGGTGGCCGGCGCCTCGCTGAGCCGACTCGTCCGCACCGCGACGGTCGTCAGGCCCCAAGCCGCGCCGCCGCACAAACCCAAGAGGTCGCCCAGCATCCATGCCGGCGTTCGCGCGAGGCCGCCCGTGCCCAAAGTCGGCACAAGAAAGGCGATTGAGATGCCGATGAAGGCAAGACCGAGCCCACTCCATTGCAAACGCGATAGTCGTTCGTCGGGCAGCCACAGATGCAGGCCGAGGGCAGCAAACATCGGCGCGGTATAGAGGAACACCACCATGTGCGAGGCGCTCGTCCAGTTCAGGCCCTCCGCCACGAGCAGAAATTCGAGTGCGAAGAGGCTGCCGGTCGTGACTGCTGCGCGCCGGATCGGCCTCCTCAGCCACTGGTCCCTTGCGACAAAGCGCGCGTAGAACCAGACCAAAAGCGCCGCTACGCCCGAACGCAACGCGAGCTGCAGAATCGGTGATGCGTCCGCCATGGAAGCCTTGACCGCTACTTGCTGCAGGCTCCAGGTCAGGCAAAGTGCGACCATCATCAGCGTGGCTCGGCCATCGACCGCTTTTCTCATTGCTCGCATCCAAAAGAATCCCGACGACAGTATCGATCGCAGGGTTTCGCACTATATAGTTAGAAACTGACATTCGATCCCGCGAGACCGCCAGCCGATGAAACCAAAGGTGCCAGCGACCACCGCGCACATCCGCCTACCGCCGTTCACCGACGTATTGCCCGTGCCGGTGTTCTTCCGGACGGAGCGCATGCCTGCGCATGCGAGCTACCCGATCCTGCGACACGCGTGGGGAGAATTCGTCTATTCGTTCAGCGGCGTGACGGAAGTGACGGCCGGCGACCAGTACTTCCTTGCACCACCGCATCTAGGACTGTGGATCGCACCGGAGACGGAGCACACTGGCTTCAACCATCAAGCGGCCGTGCATTGCTCGATGTACATTCGCCGGGACTTGTGCAATGGCATGCCCGATTACTCCTGCGCGGTAATGGTGACGCCGCTGGTGCGTGCCATCCTCGAGCACTTGCGCGACCTCGGAAATACCCCTGAACCCGAGCCGGCCCGCGAGCGGCTTTTGCGTGTTCTCGTCGATCAGTTGTCCACATGCCGCACGACGGGCAGTTTCATACCACACACGGACGACGCACAGCTCAACGCCGTATTGCAGCCTCTGCGCGACGATCCGGCCGACAATCGAACCATCGCGGAATTGGCGGCCGCGTTCAACCTGAGCGAACGTACGCTGATTCGGCGCTGTCAGACCGAGCTGGGTATGTCGCTGACTGAATGGCGGCAACGGGTGCGGATCGTCACTGCACTGCCGATGCTCAGGAGCGGGCGCAGCGTGGAAGCTGTGGCGTTGGATCTGGGGTATGCATCTTCGTCGGCGTTCATCGCTATGTTCCGCCGGCTGATGGGATCGAGCCCGAGACGTTTTTTTGCCGCGGAGTTGACGGGAGCGGCAAACGCAGACCAATAATTGACAGCTCTCTTATACGGCACGGCCTCTAGCACGGGCCGCTACTACTGCAAGCTCTTCTTCATTGAGACCGCGTGTCCGAGCGACACATAACCCCGCCGCAAGAGCGCTTCGATCGTCGCCCAATCGCTTTCCGATACACTGCCCGCTTCCTCGCGGGCATCGCGAAAGAGCATCGCCTCCGCACGTAGCCGGCCAAACTCCGACGTCGCGCTGACGGGCACCATATACAGCGCTGCCGCTGCCGCCGCGCATGCATCAGCCAACGCGCCCGGCGGATAACGGTCGCGTTGCCGGTGCACGATCCACCATTCCAGTTCCAGCGAGGCTGCCGGATCGACCCCGAAAGCGCGGTTGCCGGTACGACGGACGATTGAGAAGTAAGACTGCAATGCCGGCAAGGCTTTCAGGTAGTCACTGCGCTCTTTGCCTTCCTTGAACGTGAAGGCCGCCGATGCGCCGTAATAGGCGCCGACATACGACCTCAGCAAAGGAAAGTGATACTGCGTGCGCAGGCTCTTCGCCAGCTCCAGAAAAAGCACGCCGTGCTCGCGGTCATAATAGGAGCGCCACATTTTTGCTTCGAGCGTCGCTGTCGCGATCGGGTCGAAGCGGCTGAGGTCGCGATCGAGCGGCCAGAAGAGATCGACGGCGATGTAAGATGCCAGCGCCGCAATCAGCGCGAGCACCGTGCGTCGCCAATACGCCGGCCGCGCTTTGGAAGCTGGGTGGCGCAGTAACTCAACACTGCCGATGTGCCCGGACGGCTTCATTTTGGAATCGCGTCGATATCGAACGCGCGATGGAAAGTTTATTTCAGCACGCGCCCGAGCACCTCTCCGAACTCCGCATCTTCGATCACAGGCGCGATCTCCAGATGCATCAGGTCGTTCCACGAGTAGGCGAATTCAGTCAGTTTCTTCACATCGTCTGTCTCGAGCAAGTCGAAGCCGCCGCCCAGATCGGCTCGTGTCCATCTGCCCAGCAGCTTGACGCCTTCTGGCGGAAGCCCGCCCGTCTTCTCGAATCGCTCGATGGCTTCCGCCCTGGACCGTGTATCGGGGGCCCAGGTGAATGTCAGCATGAATTTCATGGTGGCCTCCATGTCTCCGCTCGTCATCTGAGACGATGCCGGCATCGGGCGCGAGCGACGGATGCATCGTCCTATCGATAGCCCATGGCCAGCGGAGCGACTGCCTGAATCAATTCTAGGCAACCGATCGCACGCCGTTGCATTTATTCACCTTTGCGTCGATCCGGATATCCTTCCGGTAATCACCAATCGACCGGAGAATGAAATGCGTCACCGATGGGCTGGCTTGGCCGCCCTGCTCGGCATAGGCGGCAAGCTGCCGCGCGAGCACCCTCGCCCTCTCGCGCGGGGGGAAACGAGCCGCAACGTCATGATGCGCGTCACGCTCGACGCTCAGCATGCCACCCCCGTACGCAAGGCATTGATTCGCGATTGTCTTGGACAGCCATGGACTATCCGCGTCACGCCGCTCGCAGGCACCACTCGGGTACGGTTGTCGCTTTATCTCCCGAGGACGGCGATCAACGGCGCGATGCGGCGCGTGGCCGATCTGGCGCCGACCGCCGAACTCGGGCAATTGCTCGACGTCCCGGAAACGCCGACAGGCGTCTGGCGTGATCTTTTGCACCCCGAGCAGTCGCTCCGTGACGACTCGCATGCTCAAAGTGCAGCGGCAGCAAGCGGCACCGATACGATCGCGCGATTGATCTCCGATGAACGCGTGTTGCTCGGCCTCGACGTAGCCGACCGAGACGCGCTCTTCACGGTGCTCGGCCATTTCGTTGAACGATACGGCGGCTTACCGGCGGCGACGGTCGCCGCGGGCCTCAATGCGCGAGAAGCGCTCGGCTCGACGGGTCTCGGCCGTGGCATCGCCGTCCCGCACGCTCAGGCGGAAGGCCTGCGCGAGCCCATCGTGCTCTATGTCCGCCCGCGCGAACCCATCCCTTTCGAGGCTCCCGACGACGCACCGGTGACCGACGTCGTCGCGCTGTTCGTCCCGGAATGGGCGAACACGACGCATCTGCACTTGCTTGCCGACGTGGCCGAGCGCTTTTGCGATCACCGCTTTCGCGAGCGTCTCCAAGCGTGTGACGATGCGCGTGCCGTCTGCCGCATCTTTCAGGATTACGATCGTCCTGTGCTCGGGCGTTAGCAATCTAGAGCCGACGAGCAGACTCATGCGCGCGGAAACCGCTTATCCCACTCGTTACAGAGCTTACGGAACGATCGGCAACGGTCGTAAGCCTGCTGAAGGTCCATCCGCGCCGTGAGTGCGGGCTGGTCCGTTGTTTCTCCGTAAGCGCGCTTTTCCATACGCTCGCGGAGCCAACCCTTCGCATCTCTGGGTACCTCCGCGTCGATGGCAAGGTCGGCCGCAGCAATTGACAGACCGCGGTACCCGTTCAACGACTCTGCCGCGCCGATAAACCACGCCTCAAACTCGCGGTTTGCGAGCACAACAGAAACTTCGCGATGCGGCAGCACCCGCTGCGCCCTGGCCACGACCTCCGGACCAAGCGTAGCCGGGCAGTGGTCGTCCGCGTCGAGAAGGATTAGAACCCATCCGTCAGTGCCAGCCTTATTGCCCGCAAACTCCAAGTGGCGAACGAACTCCTCTTCCCGATTAAGAAAGCGATCGCGGTGAACCCGTATAGGTGTTTGAACATCGATATATCCTTGTGCATATCTCCACTCCGCCATTCTCCGCAGTAATACGGGTAGTGCCGAGACCTCACCATGCCCCTCCACGATACAAGCGACCCTCACGAACCGAGCCCCCCGTCAAATAGTGAGGCTTGATGTATCACCTGGTCTTTTATAGCTTCCGGGTCCGGCTGCAATTGACCCAGCTTCAAGAGCTCGCCGGCGGAAAATAGATGTTTGCGGATCGCCTCGCGGGACGCCGGGTCGATTTGCCCGAGCTTGGTATCGCCAGCCTCCGAAATTACCGCAAGAATCTGGTCATCGCGGACAGAGACGTCATCGAGCAACTCCGGGCTGTGGCTCGTCACAATGACTTGTGTATTGTTCGACGCGCGCTCCAAAGCCTCGCGAAGCGCAGCACTCGCCGCAGGGTGCAAGGCAGTCTCCGGTTCTTCGATGCCGATCAACGTTGGAGCGAAATCGACGTTGTGCTGGAACAGTGCCGTAAGCACACCGACTGCCCTCAGCGTGCCATCCGACATGTTTTGCGCTGCGAATCGCCAAGGATCTTTGACGCCGGACACGTCTTGCATGAATTCCAGCGTCTCCATCGGTCCCACTTGAACGCGCTTGAAACCATGTACGGTCGGCACGACGGTCTGCAGATATTCTTGAATAGTCCGAAGCGCAGGTGCGTTTACTCGCTCGAGATGACCGATGACACTAGCGATGTTCTCGCCTTCGGGTTTCAACAAGCGGCCCTCCTGGGCCTTCTGCAACTCACGCATCAGTTTCGGATTGAGGTTGTAGAAACCCATGCTTGTCAGCGCGTCGAAGACGGGGCGAAATTCGCTCAGGCCCGACAGCGCAACGAGTGCCAGACGATCGCCAGTTAGCGCCGGCAGCGTTGCCGCGCTACTTGCTACGATCTGGCCCCGCTCGATCCGATAGTACGGTCCTTTGCGCTGTCCTCCCAAGCTGCACTCCTCGGCCTGGACCTCGAAGCCTCGATTCTTGAGAGATCCGATGCTAAAAGCATAGTGTCCAGTCCGATCACCTAGCGTGAAATCCAGTCGGATACCGAAATGGGTCGGATGGCCAGCGGATCGCCGCCGCACTTCCGCCAAACCACCTCGGACGTTGAGCGCCTGATCGAGCGAGCTTGTCAGGGCATCGACCACCAGATGCAGCGCATCGACGAAATTACTTTTGCCTGCGCCGTTTGCACCGACAAGGTATGTCAAAGGACCAAGCGCCACGTCGCATCGGCCTATGCTGCGGTAGTTGCGTAGCACCACACGAGAAATAAATGGCCGCACTTTCCTGACCCGACTGGTTGAACAAAAAGCTGATGGTAACAGTTAGCGAGTGCCTCGGAGCGGTCTCTAGCCAATAGCGCTTCGGTCTCTCCTCGCAACGAAGAGGCGGAAGCCATCAGCGGTCATAAAAGCCAACATGCCGTCACTCCTCAGCGAGATCGGCCGCTACGCCCTGAGCATACTTGGTGACAGCCCGCGCGATGCGTTCGGACAAAACCGGATCCGCCACCGCACGCGCCAGCGTGACGCCGCCCGAGAGCATCGCAAGCAGCGCGATCGCCGCATCGTCGCGCTCCTTCCCCGAGCCTCCGGCCAGTCCCGTCGATACTTCATCAATCAGGCGCCGCAATTCGGCTTCATACGCCGCGCGCGTCTCGAAGTCGGCGCGAACCACCTCGGGCGAAAAGCTCGGCAACGCGCAACTCTCGCCAATGTCGCAAGTGCGCTTCGCACCCATGTAGAAATCAATAAACGGCTTGAGCCAGCGTTTGCCGCGTGCAGCCTTCATGTCGGCAATCGCGAGCCGCAGCTGCTCCAGGCCGGTCAACACGACCGTCCGGAACGCTTCGCTCTTCGACTTGAAGTGCCCATAGAACGCACCGTTGGTGACGCCCGCTTCCTTCGTCACGCCTTCGATACCGGATCCGCCGTAACCCTCACGGCGAAAAATTCGACCTGCGGCGTCGAGGATGCGCGCGCGCGTTTCCTGTTTGTGTTCCGCTGAGTAACGCATAGATGTGACCTGTGCTGCAAATTAAAAAGAGAGATCACTCTCTATTGCATAGAGAGAGATCAGTATGTATGCTTAGAGAGCAGTCTGTATTTATACCACTACCACTCATCCATTGACTGGAGGAATCGCCATGCCGATTACGCTTACGGTGCCGGAAGGCCTACTGCCCCCCGAAGTCGAAACGCAAGTGTTTGCCGAGCTGACCCACGCCCTGCTGAAGGTCGCCGGGCTAGATGGCAATAGCTTTATGACCGCCAATGTAGTCGGTACGGTCAACGTGCTGCCGAGACGTCATGTGTTCGCGGGCGGAGAGCCCGCCGCCGCCGCATTCATCGAATTGAAGCTGCCGGGGGTTGCGCTCGCGACATCCGAATCGAAACAGGCGTTCATCGAAGCGGCGACGAACGCCGTGGAACGGGCCGCGCAAGGTCGCATTCGGCGCGAGCAGATCTGGACCAATATCGTCTATGCCGCGGACGAGTCGTGGGGCATTGGAGGAAAGGCGTACAGCAACGCGGCACTGGTCACCGCGATTCAGGCGGCGGCCGGCTGAAGGAGAATCGAGTCGAGGGGTGCGCCGGACCGCCGCCATGCCAAGCGGCGGTTCGGCGCCGGCCTCACTACCGTTCTTCCTTCACGCGCGACACGAGCTGTGTCGGGCTCACGAACTGCAGCGCGATCAACACCCAGACGAGCGTAATGCCCATGTAGATCATCGCCATCGCGTCGATCGATTGCGGCGCGCGGACGCCTGTAGAAAACACCGCGTAGTAAAGGGCCACGACGAGCGTTTGCGTGTCCGGCCCGGCCGTGAAGTACGTCAGCTCAAACATGCCGATCGTGCGGACGAGCACGAGCAGCCCGGCCGCCAGCATGCCCGGCACGAGCAACGGCAGCAGCACGTAGCGGAAGTAGCGGAACGTATTCGCGCCGAAGATCCTCGCGGCTGCTTCGAGGTTGGGGTCGATCTGCTCGATGAACGGCGTCATGACCAAAATGACGAACGGCAACGCAGGCACGAGATTCGCGAGGATCACGCCCGCCAACGTGCCCGCGAGGCCCACCTTGTACATGACGGTTGCCATCGGAATGCCGTACGTCACCGGCGGCACCATCAGCGGCAGCAAGAAGATCAGCATCGCGAGCCGCTTGCCGGGAAACGTCGCCCGCGCGAACGCATAAGCCGCGGGCACACCGAGTCCGATCGACAGCAGCACGACGGCGCCCACCACTTCGACCGTCACAGTGAGCACGCTCGAAAGCTGGAAGTCGCTCCACGCCTGCGCATACCAATGCAGCGTGAAGCCTTGCGGCAGCAACGTGCCGAACCAACGCGTACCGATCGAATTGACGGCGACCGTCGCGATCAGCAACAGTACGTTGAGCAGGAAGAACGCCATGACGCAGCGCACGAGCACCTTCCAAAGGCGCCCGCCGATACTCTCGGTACGCCGCGCCTTCGAACGCGCACCGCCGTCGACCGGCGACGCGTCGCCCCGCATCGGCAGCGTGCGCGCGGTTTGATTTTCGATGGCCATTACCCTTTCCCTCCCGTCACCGGACCGGTGTAGAACATCCGGCGCGCGCCGAGCATCGCCGCCACCACGATCAACTGCACGAAGCCCATGATGATCGCGATCGTCGAAGCGAGCGAGTAGTCGTAGCTTTCGAAGGCAGCCTCGGCGGCGGCGATCGAAATGACGCGCGTCGGCCCAGCCGGCGCGCCGAGCAGCACCGCCGATGGAAACACCGAGAACGCCTGAACGAACGAAAGACATGCCGCCATCGTCAGTCCCGGCACGAGGAGCGGCAGATAGATCTGCCTGAATTGCTGCCAGGGGCTTGCACCGAGCGTCGCGGCCGCGCGAGCGAGCGTCGGATCGATTCCGGTGACGTACGAGAGCGTCAGCAGGAACGCGAACGGGAAACCCGACACGACCAGAGAAATCAGAACGCCCCAGTAATTGTGCGTCAGTCTCACTTCTCCACCGTAAAGATGCAGCGCATTCACGGCCTGCGTGAACCAGCCGAGCGGCGAGAAATAAGTCAGCATGCCGTCGGCGATTAGCACTGTGCCGAGCGTCACCGGTATCACGAGCAACGTCGTCACGAGCTTCTGATAGGGCGACTTCCGGCGCAGCGCGAAAGCGACGGGCACGGAGAGGCCGACGTTGATCAGCGTCGCGGGCACGGCAAGCTTCAATGTGACGATGACCGTCGGCCACATCGAGCTATCGGAAAAGAACGTCGCATAGTTCGCGAGCGCGCTCCCGCCGTTCATCGGCTGAAACGACAATACGAGACCGTAGGCAAACGGATAGACGAAGAGTGCGACGATGAACCCGAGCGCCGGCGTGACGAGCCAGCCTTTCGCGTCGCGCGGGCCCGTGAGCGAGAGCGTGCTCATGATGCCTTTTCCTCGTTGTAGACCAGCGCGCGTTCCGGCGCGACGGAGAGCGTCACGCGTTCGCCTTGCGCAAACTCGCCCTCTACGCGCGCCCAGAGCTTGCCGAAAGGCGCGCGCACGAAAAGCAGCGAGTCACGGCCGCCGTACTCCACCACGTCCACTTCGACCTCGAACGCGTTCGGCGTACCGGGCTGCGCGCGGACGAGATCGTCGGGGCGTATGGCGAGCAGGACCGCCTTCGCCTCGAAGGCCTCCATCGCCGTGGCGACGAAACGCACGCCGCTCGCCGTCACCTCCACGCCGTTGCCGGCGGTGCCGTCGAGCGTGCAGGCGAGCACGTTCCGATAACCCATGAAGCGCGCGACATGCAGGTTCTTCGGACGGCAATAGACTTCCTTGGGCGCTGCCACCTGCTGCACCACGCCCTCTTTCATGACGACGATGCGGTCGGCCATCGAAAGGGCCTCGTCCTGATCGTGCGTCACGTAAATCGTCGCGCGCTCGAGTTGGCCGTGAATACGGCGGATTTCCGCCCGCATTTCGATACGCAGTTTGGTGTCGAGGTTCGAAAGCGGCTCGTCCATCAGCACGACGGGCGGCTCGATGACGATCGCGCGCGCAATCGCGACGCGCTGCTGCTGGCCGCCCGAGAGCTGTCCCGGCAGCTTGCCTTCGTGGCCGACGAGCTGCACGAGCTGCAGCGCCGCGCGCGCACGCTTTTCCGCCTCGGCCTTCGCCACGCCGCGCATCTTCAAGCCGAAGCCGACGTTCTCGAGCACCGTCATATGCGGAAACAGCGCGTAGTTCTGAAAGACCATGCCGAACCCGCGCTTTTCGGGCGCGAGGACATCGATGCGCACGTCGTCGAGCCAGATTTCTCCGCCCGTAAGCGGCTGCAGGCCGGCGATGCAGTTGAGCGCGGTGGACTTGCCGCAGCCCGAAGGCCCGAGCAACGCGATGAATTCGCCGCGCTCGATCTCGAGATCGAGACCGTTCAGCGCGGAGATATGGGCGCCTTCGGCGTTGGCAAAGCTGCGCGACACCGAGGCGAGGCGCAGTTGATCGAACGTGTGCTTCATGGTCTTTCCCTTGCTGACATCTGGGGATGCGGCCGGCTGACCCGGCCGCATCGACTTCGCTAACAACGCTTCACGCGCTCACTTCGTCTTTTGCGCACCCACGTCGCTGTCCCACTTCTTGAACGCCTCGACCATCTTGGCGGCAGGCAGCGGTTGGACGTTGGGGTACTTCTTGAGCCACCCACCGTACTCGACGCGACCGTATTTCTCGATGGTTATCTGGCTCTTTTGCGGGGCCTGCGAGATCGTGATGTCCTTGACCGCTGGTCCCGGGTAGAAATAGCCATCGTCGTACGTCATCGCCTGCTGTGCCGGCTCCAGCATGAAGTCCATCAGCTTCAGGAGAACGTCGACCTTCGCCTTCGGCACGCCCTTCGGAATGACCATGTAGTGCGCGTCGTTGACCCACTTCATGTTGTCGAACGGCTGCACCTTGAAGTTGGCCGGGACGATGCCGAGCGCGCGCGGGTTGATATCCCAACCAGTCACCGTGACAGTCATGTCACGCGTGCCTTCACCGAGCTCCTTCATCACGGCCGAGGTGCCGCCCGGGTAGTAAGGAACGCACTCGTTCAGCTGCTTGAGGAAAGCCCAGGTCTTGTCCCAACCGTTGATCGGATCCGTCGGATCCTTGTCGCCCAGGATGTAGGGCAGGCCCATCAGGAACGTGCGGCCCGGGCCCGAGTTGGCCGGGCGTGCGTAGATGAGCTTGTTCGGATGCGCCTTGCACCACGAAAGCAGTTGCTCGGGCGTCTTCGGTACTTCGGCCGGCGGAACCTTATCCGGGTTGTATTCGATGAGCGGACCGGCCGGCATGAATGTGACTTCGAGACCGTAGCCCTGCGCGAGCTTCTGCATCGCAGCCGGCCCCGGCGCGTACTTGGCGTCCGCGGCCTGGAGCTGACTATCGGGCAGCTTCATCCAAAGGTTTTGCTCGATACCTGCCGCGAGCGCGTCAGTGCCTGTCAGAACGAGGTCGATGTCCGAACGGCCCGCGTTCTGCATCGCCTTGAGCTTGCCCGGCAGCTGCGGCGCCGGTGAGTTCGTATAGGTGATGTTCGAAACGAGGTCCGGATACTTGGCCTTGAAGGCCTCCAACCCGGCTTTCGTCAACGCGAGATTGCCCGCGACGTCGACGACGTTGAGCGACACCGACTCCGCAAAGCCCGATGTCGCGGTCAACGAGAAGCAAAGCGCCGCGGCGACGCCGCCGATGCAATGCACGATCCCCTTCACTTTCATGTCTCCTCCTGGTGAAAACGCTTCTTGTCGCTATCCGCCGTATGCGTCGCTCGCGCCCGGTCTTTTTGCGTCTCCTGACCCAAACGCTACGCTCAGCGCCGCAATCGCGGCTCCGGCAATCCCGCCACGCCCGGGTTCAGCGCGAACACCGCGCCCGAGAGCGGCTCCCGTTCCTTGCGGATCGACGTGACGAAAAGCGTCTCGAGCCTCGCCCCGCCGAATGCGCACATTGCCGGCTTCGAGACCGGCACTTCAATGCTTCTCACGAGCCGGCCCGCCGGCGTAAAGCGATGAACGAGGCCGGCGTCGTTGCCGCAGATCCAGTAGCAACCTTCCGCATCGACGGCCGCGCCGTCGGGCCGACCCGGATGTTCGTTCATATCGACGAAGAGGCGGCGTCCGTGCGGCACCCCCTCGTCGATGTCGTAGTCGAACGCCCAGATCATGCGCCGGCTCGGATGCGAATCCGAAAGATACATCGTCCGGCCGTCGGGGCTGAACGCGAGGCCGTTCGAAACGATGAGCGAGTCGCAAAGACGCTCGACGCGGCTCTGCTCGAAATCGAGCCGATAGAGCTGCCCGAGCGGCGCGGCCAGCGACATGTCGAGCACCATCGTGCCGGCGAGAAAACGCCCTTGCCGGTCGCAGCGCCCGTCGTTGAAGCGCATGTCCGAACGCGGATGCTCGACGCTCGCTATCAGCGTCGGCTCGGGCAACGCGACGCCGCCCTCGGGCCGCGGCACGCGGTAAATCCCCGTTTCCATCGCGAGCGCGACGCCGCCATCGCCATCGTCGAGGATCGCGATCGAGCCCGTCATTTGCGGCAACGCCCACGCCTCGGCACGCCCCGTCGAGGCATGCCAGCGCCAGAGCGCGCGGCCCGGGATATCCGTCCAGTAGAGCGCGTTTTCGTCCGCGTGCCAGACCGGGCTTTCCCCGACCTCGCACCGCATTTCGCCGATCCGATCGACGGCAACCGTCTCGATCATCGCCGCTCAGTCTCCGAAAGGCCCCGCCGTCACGAACCCGCCGCCTTGATAGCGGCGCACGGGATCGTCTTCCGGAAGCGGCGCTTGCTCGCGCTCGATCGCCTCGCGCCAACGTTCGCTCGATTCGACGGGCACATAGCCGAGCCGTCGCGCGGCGGCCGCGTTGTCCCACCAGCTATCGCGATTGGCCGACACGCCATAGACGACATGGCAGCCGACGCCTGGCACGAACATCGCACGGCGCACGAGTTGCTCGAGATCGTCATAGCCGAGCCAGGTCGTGAGCATGCGCCGATCCTTCGGCTGCGGAAACGACGAGCCGATCCGAATGCTCACGGTCTCGACGCCGTAGCGGTCGAAGTAAAAGCGCGCGAGCTGCTCGCCGAATGCCTTACTGACGCCGTAATAACCGTCGGGGCGCGGCGGCGCGAGCGGATCGATGACCTCGTCCTGCCGATAGAAGCCCGTTACATGGTTCGAGCTGGCGAATACGATGCGCCGCACGCCGTGCCGGCGCGCGGCCTCGTAAATGTGGTACGTACCTGCAATGTTCGCCGGCAGGATTTCTTCGAACGGACGCTCCACCGACACGCCGCCGAGATGGACGATCACATCGACGCCACGCACGAGCGCATCGACGGCCTTTGCATCCGATAGGTCGCACGGCGCGA
Organism: Trinickia symbiotica; assembly: GCF_002934455.1. Classification (GTDB taxonomy): domain Bacteria; phylum Pseudomonadota; class Gammaproteobacteria; order Burkholderiales; family Burkholderiaceae; genus Trinickia; species Trinickia symbiotica. The sequence continues at coordinate 276,558 of NZ_PTIR01000004.1, forward strand.
GTTCTTCGCCCTCGCGCGCAGGGTCGAGCGCGGCGATGTCGGAAACGCGGATGACATCGGCATAGCGCTTCAAGCGCTCGCGCAGCACGCGGCCCAGGTTGCCGGCCGCGCCCGTCAGCAGGATGCGGGCGCAACGCGTGGACACGCCTTCGAGCGGATCGCCGCCCGGCAGGTCGGCGGCCGGATTGATATTCGTCATTTCAGGTCACGGGTGCTGGGTTGAAGAGAACGAGGTCATTATGCAGGCCAAGCTTGTCGGCGCAGACCTGCTTACGGCCGCTCGCCACATCGAGAATCATATGAAAAAGCTCCCAGCCGATATCGGCGATCGTTGCTTCTCCTGTCGCGATGCGCCCGGCGTCGAGATCGATGAGATCGTGCCAGCGCTCCGAGAGCGCCTTGCGCGTCGAAACTTTGATGACGGGCGCCATCGCGAGGCCGTAAGGCGTGCCGCGCCCCGTCGTGAACACCTGCAAATTGATGCCCGAGGCCAGCTGCAGCGTGCCGCAGACGAAATCGCTCGCCGGCGTTGCCGCAAAGATGAGCCCCTTGCGGCGCATTTTCTCGCCGGGGCCGAGCACGTCGACGATCGGGCTCGTGCCCGACTTGACGATCGAGCCGAGCGCCTTTTCGACGACGTTCGACAAGCCGCCGCGCTTGTTGCCCGGCGACGGATTGGCGCTGCGATCGGCGCGGCCGCCGCTTAAGTAGTCGTCGTACCAGGACATCTCGCGCAAGAGCGCACGGCCGACTTCCTCGTCGATCGCGCGCGGCGTGAGCAGATGGATCGCGTCGCGCACTTCGGTCACCTCGGAGAACATCACCGTGCCGCCCGCGCGCACGATCAGGTCGGTGGCGAAGCCGACGGCCGGATTCGCCGTCACGCCCGAGAACGCGTCGCTGCCGCCGCACTGCACGCCGATGACGAGATCCGATGCCGGGCATGTCTCGCGCCGCCGCTGATTCAGCTTGGCGAGCCGGTCGTCCGCCATGGCGAGGATCGCGTCCACCATCTCGCCGAAGCCGTGATACGCCTCGTCCTGCAGCGAAAGCACCGGCGACTCGGGCTTGCCGGCCACTTCGATCGGAATGCGTCCGCCCGGCACGCGCTCGGACGGCACGAGCCGCTCGGGCACGAGCTTCTCGCATCCCAGACCGATCACCATCACCTCTCCCCCGAAGTTCGGGTTCACGGCGAGGTTCTGCAGCGTGCGAATCGGCACGATCGCGGCGGGCGCATTGATCGCCACGCCACAGCCGTAAGTGTGCGTGAGCGCCACGACGTCATCGACGTTCGGGTAGCGCGGCAGCAACTCGCGCTTGATCCGGTTCACGACGTACTCGGTCACTCCGGCCACGCACTGCACGCTCGTCATGATGCCGAGCACGTTCTTCGTGCCGACGGTGCCGTCCGCGTTGCGATAGCCCTCGAACGTGTAGCCCTCGAGTTTCGGTTGTGCCGAGGTCTTGCGCGTGGCGAGCGGCAGCGAATCGAGCGCGGGCGGCTGCGGCAGACGCACGGCGTGCTCGTCGATCCAGCTGCCGCGCGCAAGCGGCTTCGCGGCGTAGCCGATGACTTCGCCGTAACGAATGACCGCATCGCCTTCGGCGAGATCGGCCAGCGCGACCTTGTGCCCTTGCGGCACACCTTGCACGAGCACGGTGCCGTCGTCGAGCTTGGTGCCGGCGGGCAGGCCGCGCGCGTTCACGACGATCGCGACGTTGTCGCGCTCGTCGACGCGAATCGTCAGCGCGCGCTCCGTGGCGGCCGGTTCGAGCTCGGTGGTAGAGACAGACATGGCGGAAGACTCCAATGTTTCAGCGAACGAGGCACGGACGCTTGTTGTCGAACGTCCAGCCCGGAATCAGGTACTGCATCGCGGCGGCATCGTCGCGGCTGCCGAGCCCTTTCTCGAGGTAGAGCGCATGCGCGGCCGCGAGCGCTTCCTCGTCGAGCTCGATGCCGAGCCCGCCGCGCGCCGGCACGGCCACTTGACCGTCGACGATCTTGAACGGCTCGCGCGTGAGATGCTGGCCGTCCTGCCAGATCCAGTGCGTATCGATCGCCGTGATCTGGCCGGGCGCCGCCGCCGCGACATGCGTGAACATCGCGAGCGAAATATCGAAATGGTTGTTCGAATGCGAGCCCCAGGTGAGCCCCCATTCGGCGCAAAGCTGGGCGACGCGAACCGAGCCGCGCATCGTCCAGAAGTGCGGATCGGCGAGCGGAATGTCGACGGACTGCAGCGTCACCGCGTGGCCGAGCTGACGCCAATCGGTGGCGATCATGTTGGTCGCCGTCGGCAGGCCCGTCGCGCGACGGAATTCGGCCATCACCTCGCGGCCCGAATATCCGCCTTCGGCGCCGCACGGGTCCTCGGCATAGGCGAGCACGTCGTGCTGGTCGCGGCAAAGGCGAATCGCTTCCGCGAGCGACCAGGCGCCGTTCGGATCGAGCGTGATCCGCGCATCGGGAAAACGCTCGGCGAGCGCAGTCACCGCGGCGATTTCCTCATCGCCCGCGAGCACGCCCCCCTTCAGCTTGAAGTCGTGAAAGCCGTAGCGCGCATGCGCGGCAACGGCAAGCTCGACGACCGCTTCGGGCGTGAGCGCGGGCTCGTTGCGCAGACGGAACCACGCGTCGTCCGCGTCGCGCTCGCTCCGATAGTCGAGCGCCGTGCGCTCGCGTTCGCCGACATAGAAAAGATAGCCCAGCATCGGCACGTGCGTGCGCTGTTGGCCTTCGCCCAAGAGCGCTGCCACGGGCACTTCGAGATGTTGGCCGAGCAGATCGAGCAGCGCCGCTTCGATCGCCGTCACGGCGTGAACGGTGATGCGCAGATCGAACGTCTGCGTGCCGCGGCCGCCCGCATCGCGGTCGCCGAAGCGCTGCCGCACCGCGTTGAGCACGTCCTGCCAGCGACCGAGCGGCTGGCCGACGACGAGCGCGCTCGCGTCCTCGAGCGTGCGGCGAATCCCCTCGCCGCCCGGCACTTCGCCAAGGCCCGCGTGTCCGCTGCTGTCCTCGAGGATGACGATGTTGCGCGTGAAATACGGCCCGTGGGCGCCGCTCAGGTTGAGCAGCATGCTGTCGCGCCCGGCAACGGGGACGACGCGCATGCGTGTGACGACAGGGGTCTTCGAGGCTGCATCGACTTTCATCGGTTCGTGTTTCCTGTGTTTCGTGTGTTTCGCGTGCTTGTCTCTGGCGATTGCCGCGATGCGGCGCTCCGCTCGCTAAGTCCGAGCCGCGACGGCCCGTCCTTCACGCGCGGCGCGGCCATAGCTCGGCCGCTTCGGATCGTACGTCCAGCCCGGCATGAGGTATCGCATCGCGACCGCATCGTCGCGCGCGCCGTTCCCGAGCGACTTGTAAAGCTCGTGTGCCTTCATCACGCGTTCCAGGTCGATCTCGATGCCGAGGCCCGGGCGTTCGGGCACCGCGACCGTCCCGCCTTCGATGACGAGCGGCTCGCGCGTCAAGCGCTCCTCGCCTTCCTGCCAGATCCAGTGCGTGTCGATCGCGGTGATCCGGCCCGGCGCCGCCGCGGCCACGTGGGTGAACATCGCGAGCGACACATCGAAATGATTGTTCGAATGCGAGCCCCAGGTGAGCCCCCACTCGGCGCAAAGCTGCGCGACGCGCGCCGAGCCTTGCATCGTCCAGAAATGCGGATCGGCGAGCGGAATGTCGACGGCACCGAGCACGACCGCATGGCCGAGCTGACGCCAATCGGTGGCGATCATGTTCGTCGCCGTCGGAATACCCGTTGCACGCTTGAACTCCGCCATCGTCTCGCGGCCCGAATAGCCGTTCTCGGGCCCGCACGGGTCTTCGGCATAGGCGAGCAGATGCCCCTGGCCGCGGCAGAGCCGGATCGCCTCGTCGAGCGACCATGCGCCATTCGGATCGAGCGTGACGCGTGCCTGAGGAAAATGCGCCTTGATCGCCGCGACGGCATCGAGCTCGTCGTCGCCGTCCATCACGCCGCCCTTGAGCTTGAAGTCGGTGAAGCCGTAGCGCGCGGCGGCCGCTTGCGCGAGGCGCGCGACTTCGCGCGGCGTGAGCGCGCTCTCGCAACGCAGACGGAACCATTCGTCGCGCGCGCCGGAGCCGTCGAGATAGGGCAGATCGGTCTTGCGACGATCGCCGACATAGAAGAGATAAGCGAGCATCGGCACGCGATCGCGCTGCCGGCCGTTGGCGAGCAACTCGGCAACGGGCACGCCGAGATGCTGGCCCAGCAGGTCGAGCAGCGCCGCCTCGACGGCCGTAAGGACGTTGTCCATGCGCAGATTGATCTCGTGCGGCTGACGCAAGACGGCGGACTCGGCTTCGTTCGTCACCTCATGGACAGTGCCGCGATGAGCCGCATCGGCCCCGCCGCTCAGCGCGCGGCGAATCGCATTGAGCGTTGCGTTGGCGCGGCCGATTTCCGTATCGAGGACGAGCGGCGTCACGCGCTCGAGCGCGCCGCGAATGCCTTCGCCGCCCGGCACCTCGCCGACTCCGGTGCGTCCGGCCGAATCGGTCAGCAGCACGAGATTGCGCGTGAAGAACGGACCGTGCGCGCCGCACAGATTCATGAGCATGCTATCGCGCCCCGCGACGGGAATCACCCGCATGCTCGTCACGCGCGGCGTGCCCCCGCTCGCATAGCGGTCGCTTTCAGCGTCCCGATTCCCGGCCTGTCGCTCAACCACCTTGATTCGCTCCATTTTGATTCGTTCATCGCATTGGCAGTGAGCCGGCCTTCCTTCGCCGGCTCCCCGCCAGCCGGCTCAGGACTCGAGCTTCAACTCGACCCGCTGGATCTTGCCCACAAGGAACAGATAGCAGACGCAGGCGATGAGCCCATGCAATCCGACGAAAACGAGCGCGCCGTTGAACGAGCCCGTGTGGCCGACGATGTAGCCGACGGCGATCGGGGTGGTGATGCTCGACAGATTGCCAAAGGTATTCATCAGCGCACCCGAGAGCCCCGCGATCTGCTTGGGCGCCGTATCGGAGTTGACGGCCCAGCCGAGCGCGCCGAGCCCCTTGCCGAAGAACGCGAGTGCCATGACCGCGACGACCACGGCCTGAGCATCGACGTAGTTGCAGATCACCATGCTCATCGAAAGCAGCATGCCGAGCACGATCGGCACTTTGCGCGCGACCGAGAGCGATGCTCCGCGCGAGAGCAGCCAATCGGAGATGATGCCGCCGAGAATGCCGCCGAGAAAGCCACAGACGGCCGGCACGGATGCGACGAAGCCCGCTTTGAGGATCGACATCCCGCGCGCCTGTACGAGGTAAATCGGGAACCAGGTGATGAAGAAGTACGTCAGCGCATTGATGCAATACTGCGCGATGTAGATGCCCATCAACATCCGGTTCTTCAGCAATTGCTTCACGTAGGCCAGATTGGGGCCCTGACGGCGCGCCGCGCCAGACCGATCGATATCGACGAGGCCACCGCCCGCCTCGATGTACTCGATCTCGGCCTGGTTCACGCGCGGATGTTCCTTCGGGTCGCGCACGAAGATGCGCCAGGCGATCGCCATCGCGATGCCGAGCACGCCCATCACGATGAAGACCTCGTGCCAGCCGAACGAATGAACGACCCAGGCCATGAGCGGCGCGAAGATGACGGTCGCCGCATATTGGGCCGAGTTGAAGATGGCCGAGGCCGTGCCGCGCTCGTTCGCGGGGAACCAGGCGGCCACGATGCGACTGTTGGCCGGAAACGCGGGGGCTTCGGCCACGCCGACGAGAAACCGCAGCGCGAAAACCGCGGCAACCGCGGCGCCGCCGGCGAGAAAGCCGATCGTTCCTTGCATGAACGTGAAGATCGACCAGATGAGAATGCTCGCGCCGTAGACGCGCCGCGAGCCGAACTTGTCGAGCAGCCAGCCGCCGGGCAGTTGCGCGATCACATAGGACCAGCCGAACGCCGAGAAGATATACCCGAGCGCCACGGCGTTCATGCCGAGGTCCTTTTGCATCGCCGAACCCGCGATCGAAACCGTCGCGCGGTCGGCATAGTTGATCGTCGTCACGATGAACAGCATCGCGAGGATCGTGAAACGCACCCGGCTCGCGCGTAGCGCAGCCGGCGTGCTTTTAGCTCCCACGATGGGGGCTTCTGCGTCCATAGTCTCCTCCTTTGCGCGGCGCGGTGCGCGTGGCACCCCGCCGCTCTTGTTCGCCGGGCCCGCATGCCGGCCCGGCGGCTGATCAGGCGTCGCCGCCCAACACCATGTTTCCGTCGACAAGGCGCCTCACGCGCCACGGGTTCGCGTCCTGCAAGGCCTGCGGCAGCAGCGAGTCGGGCATGTCCTGATAGCAGACGGGCCTCAGAAAGCGCTCGATCGCGGCCGTGCCGACCGATGTCGAACGGCCGTCGGTCGTCGCCGGCCACGGGCCGCCGTGCACCATCGCGTGCGTGACCTCCACGCCGGTCGGCCAGCCGTTGACGAGGATGCGGCCTGCCTTGCGCTCGAGCGTCGGCAGCAACGCGCGCGCGAGCGTCGTGTCGCGCGCATCGTCGGCGTCGAGCTGGAGCGTCGCCGTCAATTGGCCTTCGAGGGCCCGCGCGACAGCCGTGAGCTGCGCGGCGTCGCGGCAACGAACGACGAGCGCCGTCGAGCCGAAGATCTCCTCGTGCAGCGCGGGCTGCGCGAGGAAACTGTCCGCGTCGGTCGTATAAAGCCCGGCTTGGCCTCTGTTCGGCTCACCGCTCTCGAGCCCCCGCGCGGCGCACTCGACGTTGCGCTCGCCCGCCAGCCGGACCACGCCACGCCGATAAGCCTCGGCGATGCCGGGCGTCAGCATGGTCTGGGCCGCACGCTGCGCAAGCGCCGTGGCCGCTGACGCGACGAATCGGTCCAGGTCGGGGCCGTCGACGGCGAGCAAGAGGCCCGGATTCGTGCAGAACTGTCCGGCGCCGAGCGTCAGCGAATCGACGAACTGCGCGCCGAGCGCGTCGGCGCGCGCCTCGAGCGCCGCCGGCAGCAGGAATACCGGATTGACGGCGGAAAGCTCGCCGTAGACGGGGATCGGCTGCGGCCGCGACTGGGCGATCCGCATCAGCGCCACGCCACCCGCGCGCGACCCTGTGAAGCCCACCGCTTGAATGCGCGGATCGGAAACGAGCGCACCCGCGCGCTCGTTATCGGCAAAGAGCAGCGAAAAAACGCCTTCCGGCAACCCGCAGCGCGCAACGGCGGCCTGCACGGCGCCGCCGACGAGGGCCGAGGTGCCCGGATGAGCGGGATGCCCCTTCACGACGACAGGACAGCCGGCCGCGAGGGCCGACGCCGTATCGCCGCCCGCCACGGAGAACGCGAGCGGAAAGTTGCTCGCGCCGAACACGGCGACGGGGCCCACCGCAATGCGGCGCAGGCGCAGATCGGCGCGCGGCAGCGGCTTGCGCTCCGGCAAAGCCGGATCGATGCGCGCATCGAGCGCATCTCCGCTTCGCACCAGGCGCGCGAAGAGCCGCAACTGATTACAGGTTCGTGCACGCTCGCCTTCGAGCCGCGGGCGCGGCAGCCCCGTCTCGCTCATCGCGCGCTCGATCAGCGCATCGCCGAGCGCCTCGATTTCGCTTGCGATCGTCTCGAGGAACGCCGCGCGCTCGGCGGGCGCCGTCTCGCGGTAAGTATCGAAAGCCGCGTCGGCAAGTGCGCAGGCGTGCGCGACATCGGCTGCGTCGGCGAGCGTAAACGCCGGTTCGAGCGTATGTCCCGTCGCCGGATCGACGGCGCGAAAAACGCCGGCCGCGCCCGCGACGCGCGAAGCGCCGATCAGGAGATCGCCGCCGACCGTCATGCCGCGCCCCCTTGCACGCGGCTCACGAGCTTCTTGAGCTCGGCGAACTCTTCTTCGGTCAGATCCGTGAGCGGAGCACGCACGGGGCCCGCGCTGCGGCCGATGGCGCGCATGCCGGCCTTGACGATCGACACCGCATAGCCGCGCTTGTGGTTGCGCAGCGCGATGTAGGGCAGCACGAAGTCATTGAGCATCTTGTAGACCTTCGCGCCATCGTTGGCGCGCACGGCCGCATAGAACTCGAGCGCGAACTTCGGCACGAAATTGAAGATGGCCGACGAGTACGTCGTCACACCGAGCGTCAGATACGGGAGCGCGAACGTCTCCGCCGTCGGCAGGCCGCCGACGTAGGTGAAGCGATCGCCGAGGCGCGAGTAGATGCGCGTCATCAACTCGAGATCGCCGAGGCCGTCCTTGAACCCGACGAGGTTCGGGCAACGCTCGGCGAGACGCTCGAGCGCGACTTCGTCGAGAACCTGATTCGCGCGGTTGTAGACGATCACGCCGAGCGACGTCGAGTTGCAGACCTGCTCGACGTGCGCGGCGACGCCGTCGGTCGCGGCTTCGGTCAGGTACGGCGGCAGCAGCAGGATGCCGTCGGCGCCCGCTTGCTCGGCTGCCTGGCAGAACTCCTTCGCCATCGCGGTGCCATAGCCCGCCGGCGCGATCACGGGCACGCGCCCGCCCGTCGATTCGACCGCTGCACGCACGACGCGACCGACTTCGGCCGGCGTCAGCGAAAAGAACTCGCCGGTGCCGCCCGCGGCGAAGATGCCGGCGGCCGGGTGGCCGAGAAGCCAGTCGAGATTGGCGCGATAGGCGTCTTCGTCGAACGACAAATCTTCCTTGAAGTGCGTGACGGGGAACGACAGCAGGCCGGTGCCGATCTGGCGGGCGAATTCGGTGGGTGTATAACGGGTCATGGTTATGTGGCGCGTAGAAAGTGTTCTTTGGAACAATGGAGCGATTCTTGCACCGCGACCGATTCAAGTCCAAGATAACGGCTGTCTCGATCAATACCATTTTTGTATCGATGTTCGAATTGAGCCAGCTTCGCTGCTTCGTCGCCGTTGCCGAGGAATTGCATTTCGGGCGAGCCGCCGAGCGTCTGCACATGACGCAACCGCCGCTTTCGCGCCAGATCCGTCTGCTCGAACACCAGGTCGGAACCGAGCTCTTCGAGCGCAGCAGCCGCTCGGTGCGGCTGACGGCCGCCGGCCGCAGCTTCCTGCCCGACGCCGCGCGCATTCTGCGGCTCGCCGACGAGGCCGCGGCGACCGCGCGCCGCGTAGCCGCCGGCGCGTCGGGCTCGCTTGCGATCGGCTTCACGGCCACCGTCGGCTATGGGCTGCTCCCGGCGCTCGTCAGCGCCGTGCGCGCGGCGTCCTCGGGCGTGCGGCTGACGCTGAAAGAAATGGTGAGCTCGGCGCAGCTCGAGGCCTTGGATGCGCGTCAGATCGACGTCGGACTGCTGCGCCCGCCCGTCGACCACGGCGAGCTGGTCGCGCTGCCTTGCGCGAGCGAATCGCTCGTCCTGGCGTTGCCCGCGGCGGCGGCGCAGCAATGGCGCACGAAGCCCACGCTCGCCGACTGCGAGGGCCGCCCGTTGCTGATGTATTCCCCTTATGAAGCGCGATACTTCCATCAGTTGCTGACGGGGCTCTTCGAGCGCGCTGGGGTGCTGCCCGATATCGTCGAGTATGTGAGCCAGATCCATTCGATGCTGGCGCTCGTGCGCGCGGGCATCGGCGTCGCGCTGATTCCAGCCTCGGCGGCACTGCTGCAATTCGAAGGCGTGGTCTATCGGCCCGTGCGCACGGCGCCGGCGAGGCCCGTCGAATTGCTCTTCGTCCATCGCGACGACAACGACAACCCAGTCTTCAGCTCGCTGAAAGGCGTTCTGCATCGCGCGATCGCGGGGAACGCCGAGCATTGACGGTTCTCATGGATCTCGAAAGCATTCTCTTCACCCAAGGCTTTGGCTCGAGGCGTCAGTGTCGAGCCATGATCGCGGCAGGACGCGTCAGCGTCGGCGGCGCCGCCGCCTGCACCGACGCCCACGCCGATTTCGCGACCGACGCGCTTCTCTTCGAAGTCGACGGCGAGCCGTGGCACTATCGCGAGCGCGCGTACCTGATGCTCAACAAGCCGGCCGGCTACGAATGCTCGCGCGAGCCGCAGCATCACCTGAGCGTGTTCGGGCTGCTGCCCGCGCCGCTTGCTGCGCGCGGCGTGCAGTGCGTCGGCCGGCTCGACGAAGATACGACGGGCCTGCTGCTTCTCTCAGACGACGGCCAGTTCGTCCATGCCTATACGTCGCCGAAGCGCAAGGTCCCGAAGACCTACGTCGCCACAACGCGCCATCCGCTCGACGAGGCGCAACTCGCGACGCTGCGCGACGGTGTGCTGCTGCACGGGGAGAGCAAGCCGATCGCCGCCGCGAGCGCCATTGCGCGCGGCGAGCGGTTGCTCGAGCTGACCGTCAATGAGGGCAAATACCACCAGGTGAAGCGGATGATCGCCGCGGCCGGCAACCGCTGCGAGGCGCTGCACCGTGAGCGGATCGGGGCACTCGCGTTGCCGGCGACGCTCACCGTCGGCGCCTGGCGCTGGCTCGACGAAGCCGATCTCGGCGCGCTCGCCGAACGCTGAGGTCGATGCCGCGGTCGCCCGCGCGAGCGCCTCGTCGCGCGACGATCCCGCTTAGTTTCGGCGCACGGTCGCCAGAAAATCGTCGACCGTCGGAAATCGCAGCCTGACGCGCAGCTCGCGTATCAAGCGACGGTTCGCAAGCCGGCGCGATTCGCTCATGAACGAGAGCGTCAGCGGCGAAAGTTCGTCTTGCGCCTGCTCGCGCGTGATGCGCGGCACGCGCGCGAGACCGAAAGCATCGGCGATCCGGTCGAAGTACTCCCCCATCTTGAGCACCGTATCGTCCGATGCATGAACGACACGCGACGTGCCCGCCCGTGCGAGCGCGCGCAGGAGGATCGCGGCCAGATCGTCGGCATGGATGTGGTTCGTATAGACGTCGTCGTCTTCGACGAGCGCGGGCATGCGCTGCTCGATGCGCGCGAGCGGCAGCCGCTCGGCCGCGTAGATTCCCGGGATCCGGACGATGCACGCGGACAGCGCGCCGCGCGCGGTCGCCCGCCGCAATTGCCGCTCGGCCGCCACGCGGCGCTTGGCCCGCGCGTTGAGCGGGCGCACCGGACGGGTCTCGTCGACGAGCGCGCCGCCGCAATCTCCATAAACGCCTGTGGTGCTCGCATAAACGATTCGCGGCGGGCGGCGGCCCCACGTCGCGCGAGCGGCCTCAGTTACAATAGCCGTTTGTGGCGCGCCGCCCCATCGCCTGGCGAACCGGCTCCCGCGCAGATAACTCCGTGCGCGCGAATGCGGCCTGCTAGCGGCACTTGCGCGATAGGGCGCCGTCAACGCTGCGATCAACGCGCGCGTACGCGGATCGTCTTCGCCTTGCTGCGGCGGAGGGGCGAGATGCAGGACGGTGGGCGCGAGGCCGGTCAAGCGCCGCAGGCTGCGCGCGGCGTCGAGGTTGCCCAAGATGGGCGACGCGCCCGCTGCCCGCAACTCCGCCTTGCCCTCGGGCCGGCTCGTGAGCGCAATGACTCGAGGGGGCGCCGCGCGAGCGAGCAGCATTCGCGCGGCACGCAGGCCTACGTCGCCGCAGCCGACGATCAGCACGCGCGGACGCCGCAGAAGTCGAGTGATGGTCATGGGCGCATTGTATCGGGGCGCGCCCGGAGGGAGCACCCTTTCGGGAGCTCCCGAAGGAAGTGCCCTTGGGGTGCGCTCGCTGCGGCAGACAGGACGATTTTCCATTTTTGTTTCGAATGCTATGGCCTATAACGTGACTCTCCGGCAAAGCGGCCGGCAGTTCCAGGTAGAACCCGACGAGCCGGTGCTCTCGGCCGCGCTGCGTCAGGGCGTCGGCCTGCCGTACGGCTGCAAGAACGGGGCATGCGGCTCCTGCAAGGGGGCGGTCGTTTCGGGCGAAGTCGAGCAGCGCGCGCACTCGTCGTCCGCGCTCTCGAACGACGAGAAAACGCGCGGCATGGCGCTCTTTTGCTGCGCGACGGCAAATTGCGACCTCGTCATCGACGTACGCGAAATCGCGGGCGTCGGCGATGTGCAGGTCAAGAAGCTGCCATGCCGCGTGAACGCGATCGAGCGCAAGGCCGACGATGTCGTCGTGCTGAAGCTGCAGTTGCCGGCCAACGAGCGCCTTCAATACCTTGCCGGTCAGTACATCGAATTCATCCTGAAGGACGGCAAGCGCCGCAGCTACTCGATGGCGAGCGCGCCGCACGCGGAAGGCCCGCTCGAGCTCCATATCCGGCACATGCCGGGCGGCGCCTTCACGGACCACGTCTTCAGCACAATGAAGGAGCGCGAGATTCTGCGCTTCGAAGGCCCGCTCGGTACGTTCTTCCTGCGCGAGGACTCTGAGAAGCCGATCGTGCTGCTCGCTTCGGGCACGGGCTTCGCACCGATCAAGGCCATCGTGGAGCACGCGTTCTTCAAGAACACGGACCGGCCGATGACGCTCTATTGGGGCGGCCGCCGCAAAAAAGATCTTTATCTGATGGATCTCGCCCGGCAATGGGAGCAGGACCATCCGAACTTCAAGTTCGTGCCGGTGCTCTCGGAGGCCGATGCCGGCGATGCATGGACGGGCCGCTCCGGCTTCGTGCACCGGGCGGTGATCGAGGACCTGCCGGACTTGTCGGGCTACCAGGTCTATGCGTGCGGTGCGCCCGTGATGGTGGAGGCGGCGCAGCGCGATTTCACGAGCCATCACGGGTTGCCGGCCGACGAATTCTACGCCGACTCGTTCACGAGCGAAGCCGATCTCGTGAACGCCGTCTGACTCCGCGCTGGATGCGCGCGCGCCGCGCGACGGCACGATGACAGGCATGCGGTCATGGCGAATTCGCGACACTGACACGCCCTCGCGATTGCACCGATTGGCACGCTGTCGTATTCTTGCGCGCATGAACCGCATTCAGACCGCGCTCCGACGTCGCCGCTCGCTGCCCGCATGGGAAGCCCTTGGCTCGTCGCGGATGTGCGCCTTGCAGTACCCACGCTAGGCGCGACACCGGTCAAACAGCGAAAGCCACGGGATCCCGTGGCTTTTTTCTTTCCCGGCTTGGGTCCCCCTTGTCCTCAATTCATTTACCGCGGAGCCGCCCCATGCATTTCAACGAGTACCCGACGCAGTCGCTGATGTACATCACCAACCGGCCCGACGTCGTCTTCACGCACGGCTCGGGCTCGTGGCTCTTCGACAACGAGGGCAAGCGTTACCTCGATTTCGTCCAGGGCTGGGCCGTCAACTGCCTCGGACACTGCCACCCGGCGATGATCGAAGCGCTCGAAAAGCAGGCGCGTGTCTTGATCAACCCTTCGCCCGCCTTCTACAACGAGCCGATGGCGCAACTCGCGGCGCGCTTGACCGAGCATAGCGTCTTCGACAAGGTGTTCTTCGCGAACAGCGGCGCCGAGGCGAACGAAGGCGCGATCAAGCTCGCTCGCAAATGGGGCAAGAAGTTCAGGAACGGCGCGTACGAGATCATCACTTTCGATCACGGGTTCCACGGCCGGACGTTGGCGACGATGTCGGCAAGCGGCAAGGCCGGCTGGGACACGCTCTATGCCCCGCAAGTGCCCGGCTTTCCGAAGGCGGAGCTCAACGACATCGCATCGGTCGAGCGTCTCATCGGCGAAAAGACCGTGGCCGTCATGCTCGAGCCGATCCAGGGCGAAGCCGGCGTGATCCCGGCGACGCATGAGTTCATGCGTGAACTGCGCGAGCTGACGAAGCGCCATGGCCTGCTCCTCATCGTCGATGAAGTGCAAACCGGTTGCGGCCGTGCCGGTACGCTCTTCGCCTACGAGCTTGCCGGTATCGAGCCTGACATCATGACGCTCGGCAAAGGCATCGGCGGCGGGGTTCCGCTCGCGGCATTGCTGTCGAAGGCCGAGGTCGCCGTCTTCGAAGCGGGCGATCAGGGCGGTACCTATAACGGAAACCCGCTGATGACGGCGGTGGGCCAAGCGGTTATTTCGGAGCTGACGGCGCCCGGCTTTCTCGAAGGCGTACGCGCGCGCGGCAACTATCTGCGCGAACAGTTGCTCGCGCTATCCGCCGAGCGCGGCTTCCATGGCGAGCGTGGCGAAGGTTTGCTGCGAGCGCTGGTGCTGAGCCAGGACATTGGGGCGCAGATCGTCGAAAAAGCGCGACTCATGCAACCCGACGGCCTGCTGCTCAATGCGCCGCGGCCGAACCTGCTGCGCTTCATGCCGGCGCTGACGGTAACGACGGAAGAGATCGATCAGATGATGGCGATGCTGCGCGAAGTGCTAGATTCGTTCTAAGCTCGAAACGCCGCGCTCATAGCAAATCCCGGCGAATCGAACAAAAAGGCCGCATGCATCGCTGCATGCGGCCTTTTTCTCGGGTGGTGGGCCCGATAGTTCGATTACATCTTCACGGCGTCGATGAACGTCTTCTTGCCGTCCTTATAGCCGTAAAGCGAAACCACGCCGTGCTTCAGGTCGCCCTTGGCGTCGAACGAGGTGTCACCGATGATGCCCTTGTAGTCGGTCGCCGGCATCGCCGCGACGATTTTCGCCGCATCGGTCGACTGAGCGCGCTTCATCGCATCGACGATAATGTAGACGGCGTCATAGGTATAGGGCGCGTAGAGCGTGACCGGCTGGCCGAAACGCTTCTGATACTTCGCTTCGAAGACCTTGCCCTCAGCCATCTGGTCGACGCCCTTGCCCGCTTGCGAGCAAACGATGTTGTCGGCCGCCTGGCCCGCGAGCGCCGCGATCGAACTCGTGCAGAGGCCGTCGCCGGCGAGCACCTTCGCGCGCAAGCCCAATTGCCGTGCCTGCTTCGCGAATGGACCGCCCGTGGCATCCATGCCGCCGTACATGATCGCGTCCGGGTTTTCGCCCTTGATCTTCGTCAGGATCGCGCGAAAGTCGACGGCCTTGTCGTTCGTCGCGTCGTGCGACACAACTTTTATTCCGAGCGCCTTCGCCGTCTTTTCGAATTCGTTCGCAAGGCCCTGGCCATAGGCGGTCGAATCGTCGACCACGGCCACTGTCTTCACGTTGAGATTCTTCGCGGCATAGTTCGCGAGCGCGGGACCTTGCTGCGCATCGGTCGCAACCACACGATAGGTCGTCTTGAAGCCTTGCAGCGTGTAGGTCGGATTCGTCGCCGCGGGCGAGATCTGCACGATGCCCGCATCGCTATAGATCTTCGATGCCGGAATCGACGTACCCGAGGTTTCGTGACCGACGACGGCCACCACCTTCTCGTCGGCGAGACGTTGCGCGACTTGCGTCGCGGTGCGCGGGTCGCCCGCGTCGTCCTGGCCGTCGAGCTGAAGCGTGACCTTCTGCCCGCCGATCACGAGGCCCTTCTCGTTGATCTCTTCGACGGCGAGGCGGGCGCCGTTTTCGCAGTCCTTGCCCTGATGCGCGAGCCCACCGGTAAGCGGGGCGACATGGCCGATCTTGACGACGATATCGGCGAATGCCGTGTTGGAATGAGCGACGAGCGCGAACGCCGCCGCAACGCCACTGGCGATGAGCGATTTCTTCACTACTTGGTTCCCCTTGTTGGATCGGGTTTAAAAGATATTCGAGCCCTTACGATGCCCTCGGAGGCTCAGGACCCTGCGCGCACAGCGATGGGCCCTTTGTCAGGGCCCGCCACGGCGGACAGGCCCTTGAACCTTCGCCGCGCGCGGATGCCCGCGTCGCGACGAAGGCGCAGTTGCGTCACTCGCCCAGATAGGCGGCGCGCACCTTCGGATCGTCGAGCATCTCTTTGGCGTTGCCCGACATGGTGATGGACCCGGAATCCATGACGTAACCCCGGTTGGCGGCCTGCAGCGCGAGCCGCGCGTTCTGCTCCACGAGCAGCACGGTCAGCCCTTCCTTGGAGATATCGCGGACCACCTCGAAGATCTTCTCCACCATAATCGGCGAGAGACCCATCGACGGCTCGTCCAGCAGCAACAATTTAGGACGACTGATGATCGCGCGCGCCATGGCCAGCATCTGCTGCTCGCCGCCCGAAAGCGTGCCCGCCAGCTGCGTCGCGCGTTCCTTCAGCCGCGGAAAATAGCCGAACATCCGCTCCACGTCCTTCTTGACGCCGTCGTTGTCCGAGCGCAGATACGCGCCCATCTGCATGTTCTCGAGGATCGACATGCGCGCGAAGATCCCGCGTCCTTCCGGCACCATCGCCAGACCACGCTTGAGCAGCTCGTGCGCCGACATTCCCTTGATCGACTGACCTTGGTACTCGATGTCGCCCGCCGAGTACGGCTTCAGGCCCGTGATCGCCTTCATCGTCGTCGTCTTGCCGGCGCCGTTCGCGCCGATCAGCGTCACGAGTTCGCCCTGGCCGACTTCCATGTCGACGCCCTTGACCGCCTGAATGCCGCCGTAGTTGACTTGCAGGCCCTTGATTTTCAACATTGCCGTAGCCATCAGTGGACCCCCGCGCCCAAATATGCCTCGATCACCTTCGGGTCCTTCTGCACGTCCTGCGGCAGCCCTTCGGCGATCACCTTGCCGTAATCGAGCACCGTCATGCGGTTGCACAGGTGCATCACCAGCTTCACGTCGTGCTCGATCAAGAGGATCGTGCGGCCGTCGTTGCGAATCTTCTCGAGCAGCCTCGTGAGCTCGAGCTTTTCCGTCGCGTTCATGCCCGCGGCCGGCTCGTCGAGCGCGAGCAGCTTAGGATCGGTTGCCAGCGCGCGCGCAATCTCGAGCCGCCGCTGGTGGCCATACGACAGGTTGCGCGCCGTATAGTCCGCGTACTGCAGAACCCCCACGTACTCGAGCAGCTCCAGTGCGCGCTCCTTGATCTCGCGCTCTTCCTTGCGCTCGGCCGGCGTCTGGAACACCGCGCCGAAAAGCCCGTGCTTCGTGCGCACGTGGCGCCCCACCATTACGTTCTCGAGCGCCGTCATGCCGCCGAAGAGGCGAATGTTTTGGAACGTTCGCGCGATGCCCGCCTGGGCGACCTGATAAACGGCCGTCGGCGTGTACGGCTTGCCGTCGAGCACGAAATCGCCCGAATCAGGCGTGTAAAGCCCCGTAATCACATTGAAGAACGTCGTCTTGCCGGCACCGTTCGGTCCGATCAAACCGTAGATCTGCCCTTCCTCGATCGTCAGCCCGACGTCCGAGAGCGCCTGCAGACCACCGAAACGCTTGTTCACGCCCTTGACGGACAAACGAATGTCTTTGCTCATGAAGTTTTCTCCTGTCGACCAGAGTTAGCGCTTCAGCGGCTACTCTGGTCTCATGCAAGGCTGCCGGGCCTTAGGCGCGTACCGGCTTCTTGCCGTTGCGCCTTGCCAGTTTCGCGATCTTGTCCTCGTGCTTCGCAGCGGGCCACAAGCCCTCCGAGCGGTACAGCATGATGAGCACCATCGCGAGACCGTACAGCAGTTGGCGGATCACTTCCGTATCGACGATCTGGTGACCGAACAGCATGTTCTGCAGCGGGCCCATCGTCGAGCGCAGGAACTCGGGGAACACCGCAAGCAGCACCGCGCCGAGAATGACGCCCGGGATATGGCCCATGCCGCCCAGCACCACGCACGCGAGCACCACGACCGATTCCCAGAACGTGAAGGACTCGGGCGACACGAACCCTTGGAAGCCCGCGAACATCGCGCCCGACAGCCCGCCGAACGACGCCCCCATCGCGAATGCAAGCAGCTTCACGTTACGCGTGTTGATCCCCATCGCCTTCGCTGCGATCTCGTCCTCGCGAATCGCCGCCCACGCGCGGCCGATACGCGAGTGCTGCAAGCGCGTACAGACCCAGATCACGAGCAGTGCGCAGAGCACGAAGAGGTAGTAGTAGAAGTAGACGGACGTAATCTGCAAGCCGAAGATCGTATGCGTCTGCGAGAGGCTGAAGCCGCCCACGTGCACGGGATCGATGCCCGTGATCCCCTGCGGCCCGTTCGTGATGTTCACCGGCCGATCGAGGTTGTTCATGAAGATCCGCACGATCTCGCCGAAGCCGAGCGTCACGATCGCGAGGTAGTCGCCGCGCAGGCGCAGCGTCGGAGCGCCGAGCAGCACGCCGAAGAACGCCGCGAGCGCCATCGCGATCGGCACGATGATGAAGTACGACAAGTGCATGCCGCCGGGCCACATGTGGTTGAACCACTCGAACTGATTGGCCAGGTGCGGCGAAGTCAGCAATGCCGCCGTGTAGGCGCCCACCGCGTAGAACGCGATATAGCCGAGGTCCAGCAGCCCCGCGAACCCGACCACCACGTTCAGGCCCAGGGCCAGCATGACGTAGAGCATCGCGAAGTCGAGCACGCGCACCCAGTAGTTGCCCCCTGCCGAGCCGATGATGAATGGCGCCGCGATCACGAACGCGGCCGTGATCAAGCCGACGACGAGAGTCTTGGCGGCGCTTTTCTCGGGAACGAGCGTCGTGGACGGCTCGATCGGTTGAATTGAAGTCATGTTTTGCTCCTTACCCTTACGCGCGATCCGCGACACGCTCGCCGAGCAGGCCCGACGGACGGAACACCAGCACGATGATCAGCACGATGAAAGCGAACACGTCCTGATAGTTGCTGCCGAAGACGCCGCCCGTGAGGTTGCCGATGTAGCCGGCACCCAGCTGTTCGATCAGACCGAGCACCACGCCCCCTACCATCGCGCCCCCGAGGTTGCCGATACCGCCCAGCACCGCCGCCGTGAACGCCTTCATGCCCGGAATGAAGCCCATGTAGAAGTGGATGTTGCCGTACTCGGACGCGATCATGACGCCCGCGAGCGCGGCCAGCGCCGAGCCGATCATGAAGGTCGCCGAAATGACGAAATTCGGGTTGACGCCCATGAGGCTGGCGACGCCCGGGTTCTCGGCGATGGCGCGCATCGCGCGGCCGAGCTTCGTCTTGTGCACGAGCAGCAGGAGCCCCGCCATCACGATGAACGCCGTCACGATGATGACGATCTCGGTCATCGATATCACGGCGCCGGGCGTCGTGTCGGTGGCCTTGATCACGTTGATCGGATCGGTCGGCAGCAGCTGCGGGAACGGCAGCGGATTGCGGCCCCAGATGATCATCGCGATCGTCTCGAGCAGAATCGAGACGCCGATCGCGGTGATGAGCGGGGCGAGGCGCGGCGCGCGACGCAACGGCCGGTACGCGGCGCGCTCGATCACATAGCCGACCACCGCGCAGACGATCGCGGCGATGAGGAGCCCGATGACGAGCGTCGCCACATTGCCGAGACCGGGGAAATGATTGTGCAGCACCGTGATGGCCGACAGCGCAACCATCGCGCCGATCATCAAAACATCGCCGTGCGCGAAGTTGATGATGCCCAGAATGCCGTAAACCATGGTGTAGCCCAGTGCGATGATGGCATAGACACTGCCCAGCACCAGACCGTTGAGGATCTGCTGGATGAAGATATCCATTTAATGCTCCTTAGCCCGTGCGACTGGATTTCCGCCTTTGTTCACCGTAATGTGAACGGTCGGCGAAAACCGCAACGGCACTGCGGGTACTGATAAAAAAACCGGTAAGGGTTGGCCGCCTCACGCACCGCTTATGCCGTGATCCGGCGGGCGGTCCGATAAGGCGGATGCAAAAACGGCACCGTCGGGTATCCGGTGCCGTCGGGTTTCCCAGCTTGTCCCATCGCAAAAAACGATGCCCGTTCGGGCAAACGTCTCGCCACTGAATTCCGCCACGGCAGCCGCGCTTCGCGACGTCACGCGCAGAGGAAGTCCGAACCCCGGAAGCGTCCGGGTTTCCTCGTCTGCCGGCGAAACGGTGCGTGCCGCCTTACCGGTGCTCGCCTCGCCGCCGTTGGCCTTGCAAAGCGCGGCGTGAGCAAACTGAACATGCATTAACTCGGTCTCCTGCGCCTTCCGAAACTGATCCCTGAAGGCCGCAAGACCTCTAGGACGGGCGCATTGTAACTCCAATTATCGACTGGCCAAAAAGCCGAGTCGGCAGGGTTTTCCTGCATTGCAACCTTTTTTTGAGGTATAACGCGATTCCATTGCAACCCGGTTGCAATGTTACGACAGTCGGCTGGCGCAACCAGGACCGGCTCGAGCGCCAATCCGCGCGAATCATCAAAGAAAAAAGCGCGCTCGCGGCGCGCTTTTTTCTTCTTCCATGACCTTGGTTATGACGGCCGCTCATCCGGCCAAACGTTGCCGTCTCATTGGGGGAGCGACAAACCGCGTGGCAGCGGAAATGCGATGCTTTCCTCGATTCCATCGAGTGCCCGCACGTTGCGCACGCCCAGTTCGCGCAGGCGGGCGATCACGGCTTGTGCGAGCACCTCGGGCGCCGACGCCCCCGCCGTCACGCCGATGCGCCGCTTGCCCTCGACCCAGGCGGGATCGATCTGATCGGGGGAATCGACCATATAGGCCGGCACGCCGCGCTTTTCCGCCACTTCGCGCAACCGGTTCGAGTTCGAACTGTTGGGACTGCCGACGACGATGACGACGTCGCATTGCGGCGCCATGAATTTGACGGCGTCCTGGCGGTTCTGCGTCGCGTAGCAGATATCCTGCTTCTTCGGCTCGCGAATACCCGGAAAACGAGCCTTCAGGGCGGCGATAATTTCCGAAGCATCGTCGACCGACAGCGTCGTTTGCGTGACGAACGCGATCCGGCCCGGATCGGCAAGCTCCAGCGCATTCACGTCTTCGATGCTCTCGACGAGGTACATGCCCTCACCGCACTGGCCCATCGTTCCTTCGACCTCGGGGTGGCCACGATGGCCGATCATGATGATGTCGAGGCCCTCTTGCCGCATTTTCGCGACCTCGATGTGAACCTTCGTCACGAGCGGACAAGTCGCATCGTAGACGCGCAGACCGCGCGCCTCGGCATCCTCGCGCACGGCTTTCGGCACGCCGTGCGCGCTGAAAACGACGGTGCTGCCCGTCGGCACTTCGTCGAGCACTTCGACGAATATCGCGCCCTTCTTGCGCAGATCGTCCACGACATACGCGTTGTGGACGATCTCGTGACGCACATAGATGGGAGCGCCGTAGAGCTTGATCGCGCGCTCGACGATTTCGATCGCGCGATCGACGCCGGCACAGAAGCCGCGCGGCTGCGCGAGCAGGATTTCCGCATCCGCTGCGGCGAGAGAAGTATCTGTGAGGCTCATGTCTTACAGAATCCCGATGATCTTGACTTCGAACGCCAACGCCTGCCCGGCGAGCGGGTGGTTGAAGTCGAAAAGCGCGGACGTCTCGCCGATTTCCTTCAGCACGCCCGCGTAGCGGCCGCCGTCGGGCGCGTTGAACTCGACGACCTCGCCGGGGGTGAAATCGTCGTCGACCATCCCGTTTGCGCGCAGCGCGGCGAGCGACACGCGCTGGACGAGATCGGGGTTGCGCTCGCCGAAGGCGACGCCGGCACCTAGCCGGAAGGTCGAATGGTGCCCCGTCTTCAACCCCACGAGAATGTCTTCGAGCGGCGGCGCGATCTGCCCGGCGCCGATGAGCAGCGTGGCCGGCTTGTCGGCGAAAGTGTTGACGATATCGCCGCCATCGGCAAGTGAAAGCCGGTAGTGAAGCGTCACATGGGAGCCGGGTTTCACTTCGGAGATGTCGATGATGCTCATGAGATGACTCGTTTCGTCGGGGCGCGATCCGCGCGGCGCGCGCAGGGAAGAGGGAAACCGTTCCGCGCCCCAGGCGCAAAGTCTCTATTGTAAGGCACGTTGCCGAGCGAGGCGGGGGCCGGACCGCGGCCGCGGTCCGCCGCCCCGCCACCGCTTTCGCGACGGCCCGCTGATATGCGAATGTGGGAGAGTACGGTATGGAATTTAGTTCCGACATTGCTGAAACGGAAACGGCTGAAACGGTCGTAGCGGCCGAGCCCGCGAAATCACGCGAACTCCGCCCGCGCGACGATATGCCGCGCGAGCGGCTCCTGAAGGTGGGCGCGGGCGCGCTGTCGGACGCCGAGCTGATCGCGCTTTTTCTCGGCTGCGGCGTGCCGGGTCACAACGTGTTTGAGGTGTCGCGGGCGCTGCTCGAGCGGTTCGGCTCGCTGCGCGGGATGCTCGATGCCAGCCCGGCGGATTTCGCCGGAATGCGCGGCATCGGACCGGCAAAGAAGGCGATACTGCTCGCCGTCTTCGAGATGGCGCGGCGCGCGCTCGCCGAAAAAGCCAGGGAGCAGCCCCTCATCGATTCGAGCGCCGCCGTCGAGGATTATGTGCGGCTGTTGATCGGCACGCGCCCTCACGAGGTCTTTCTCTGCCTTTTTCTCGACGCGCGGCACCGCCTCATCGACAGCGAGGAGTGCTCACGCGGATCGATCGCGCACATGGCCGTCTACCCGCGCGAGATCGTGCGCCGAGCCCTCGCAACGAACGCGGCCGCGCTGATCGTCGCGCACAACCATCCGTCGGGCGCGGCCAAGCCGAGCGCGAGCGATCGTCAGCTCACGCGCGTGCTGCGCGACGCGCTCTCGCTCATCGATGTGCGGCTCGTCGATCATCTCGTGGTCGGACGAAACACGGTCTTCTCCTTCGCGAATTCAGGGTTGCTTTGAGGCGGTGGGCGCGCCGGCGCGCCCACCGAGGCAAACGCAAATAACGTTTGATTTTTCGGCGCTTTTTCTGCTAGAATCGCCGTCTGCCTATTTTTTCCGATCCGAATCGCATCCGGAATCCGGACGCTCGGATGCGGTCATGGCGCCGCGCCCGCATTCGTACCGGTGTGGTACCGGCAAAGTACGACGGGCGGCGGCCGAACGATCGTCGTCGGCGAGAGTCGAGCAGGAAGTCGAACGAAGCGAGCGACGAACAACGGCCGATAAGGCGAAGAGGTCTGAAGGAATCAGAGCGGATACGCCCGAAAGCGGTAGCGTAGGCCGGTCCGGCTCTCGAACCCAGGCTTGAACCGAATATAAGCGTTTTAGGAGTGCTCTCATATGGCACGCGTATGCCAAGTAACTGGGAAAGCGCCGATGAGCGGCAACAACGTTTCCCACGCGAACAACAAGACGAAGCGGCGCTTTTTGCCGAACCTGCAAAACCGCCGCTTCTGGGTGGAGAGCGAGAACCGCTGGGTGAGCCTGCGCGTCTCGAACGCGGGTCTGCGCCTCATCGACAAGAAGGGCATCGAGTCCGTGCTTGCCGACTTGCGCGCACGCGGCGAAATCTAAGCGAAGGAGTCTGAATCATGGCGAAAGGCGCACGCGACAAGATCAAGCTTGAGTCGACCGCAGGCACGGGTCACTTCTACACCACGACGAAGAACAAGCGCAACATGCCCGAGAAGATGGAGATCATGAAGTTCGATCCCGTCGCTCGCAAGCATGTCGCGTACAAGGAAACCAAGATCAAGTGATCGGTTGTTTCCTTCGAGCTTGATCGACAAACACGGCAAAAGCCCCGCATCCCAGCGGGGCTTTTGCGTTTACCGGAGCAAGAGCCCTCGATCCAACGGGCAAGAGGAACGCAAATGAATTTCGACGTCGTGATCGTGGGCAGCGGGCTTGCGGGTTTGACGGTCGCATTGAACCTCGCCGAAAAGCGCCGCGTCGCGGTCCTCGCCAAGCGATCGATGACCGAGGGCGCGAGCGATTGGGCTCAGGGCGGCATCGCGGCCGTGCTCGACTCGGCCGACAGCATCGAGAACCACGTCCGCGACACGTTGGTCGCTGGCGCGGGCCTTTGCGACGAAGCCGCGACACGCTTCATCGTCGAAGGCGGCCGTGCCGCCATCGAATGGCTGATCGAGCGCGGCGTCCCGTTCACGCGCGACGAAGCAGCCGAGCTCGGATTTCATTTGACGCGGGAAGGCGGGCACAGTCACCGGCGCATCATTCATGCGGCGGATGCAACGGGGCACGCCGTTGTCGAGACGTTGTCCGAGCGCGTGCGTCAGCATCCGAACATCACGCTGCTCGAGGATCACTACGCCATCGACCTCATTACGTCGGACAGGCTTGGATTGCCCGGTCGCCGTTGCCACGGCCTCTACGCGCTCGATCTCGCCAGCGGACGCACCGTCACCCTGCAGGCGCCGCATACGGTGCTCGCAACGGGAGGTGCGGGCAAGGTCTATTTGTACACGACCAACCCGGACACCGCGACCGGGGACGGGATTGCGATGGCTTGGCGCGCCGGCTGCCGCGTCTCGAACATGGAGTTCATCCAGTTCCATCCGACTTGCCTCTTCCATCCTTACGCGAAATCGTTCCTGATTTCGGAGGCCGTGCGCGGCGAAGGGGGCCGGCTGCTGCTGCCCGACGGCACACGGTTCATGCCGGCGCACGACGAACGGGCCGAACTCGCGCCGCGCGACATCGTGGCGCGAGCGATCGACTTCGAGATCAAGAAGCGCGGGATCGACTGCGTCTATCTCGACATCAGCCATCAGCCGGCTGCCTTCCTGCGCGAACATTTCCCGACGATTCTCGCGCGCTGCCTCGAGTTTGGCATCGACATCACGAAAGACCCGATTCCCGTGGTGCCTGCCGCGCATTACACCTGCGGCGGCGTCGTCACGGATCTCGCCGGCCGCACCGATCTCGCGGGGCTCTACGCCGTCGGCGAGACGGCCAGCACCGGGCTGCACGGCGCGAACCGGCTGGCGAGCAACTCGCTGCTCGAATGCCTCGTCATCGGCCGCTCGACGTCGGCTGTCATCGAAAGCGACGGTTTTGAGGCTGGCGCGCACGCGCCGTTGCCCGATTGGGATGAAAGCCGCGTGTCCGATCCCGACGAGGAAGTCGTCGTCGCGCACAACTGGGACGAACTGCGGCGGCTCATGTGGAACTACGTCGGCATCGTGCGCACCGACAAGCGGCTCACGCGCGCGAAACATCGGATTGCGCTTTTACGCGATGAAATTCAGGAGTACTACGCGAACTTCAAGGTAAGCCGCGACCTGCTCGAATTGCGCAACCTCGTCGACGTGGCGATGCTGATCGTCGACAGCGCGCGCTCGCGGCGCGAAAGCCGCGGACTGCACTTTTCGCGCGACTGGCCCGCGGCACTCCCCAAGGCACTGCCGACCGTACTTGCTCCCGAGCGCGTGCGAAATCGGCAAGTCTGATAGCGGCCCGCGCGGGTGCCGCTGCAACCGCGCGCGTAATCCACATCCGTTCGCTGGCTCGCTGGCCACGCCTTGCGAAGGTCACGCGAGCAGCCGCGCTACACGATCCGCATCGAATAATCGGTCGCACGAACATCCTTCGTCAGCGAACCGATCGAGATGCGGTCGACCCCTGTCTCGGCGATCGTACGCACCGTATCGAAGTTCACGCCGCCCGACACTTCGAGCACGGCGCGGCCGGCCGTCAGCTTCACGGCATCGCGCATCGCCGCGAATGAGAAATTGTCGAGCAGGATCGACTGCGCGCCATGCGCGAGCGCGGACTCGAGCTGCTCGAGCGTCTCGACCTCGATCTGAACGGGAACGCCCGCATCGAGCGCATAGGCCGCTTCTAGCGCCGCCCCGATGCCGCCCGCCGCGGCAATGTGGTTTTCCTTGATGAGAATGCCGTCGTAAAGGGCGAGCCGTTGATTCGCGCCTCCGCCGACACGCACCGCGTATTTCTGCGCGAGCCGCAGGCCCGGCAGCGTCTTGCGCGTGTCCAGGATACGGGCGCGTGTGCCGGCGATCGCATCGACGTAGCGGCACGTCGCGCTCGCCACGCCCGAAAGCAACTGCAGGAAATTGAGCCCATTGCGCTCGGCAGTCAACAGCGCGCGCACAGGGCCGCGCAATTCACAGACGACGGAATCGGCCGTCATGCGATCGCCCTCACGGTAGCGCCAGTCGATTTCAATCGACGGCTCTACATGGCGCATCACGGCCGCAAACCACGGCACGCCGCAAAGGATCGCCTCCTCGCGTACGACGATGCGCGCGTCACGCACCGCGTCGGCCGGCACGAGACGCCCCGTCACGTCGCCGCTGCCGACATCCTCGGCGAGCGCATCAGCAACGTTGCGCGCCAGTGCGGCGTCGAACGCCGCGCCGTACTGCGCGCGGATTTCCGAATATAGCGGCGACACTGCGTCGCCCTGAATCGTGTGCTGTTCCGACATCGACGAAGTTCCCGCTATTGGCATCAGGCTGCGCCGACGTTGGCGAAAAGCGCCGTGTCGCGCGCGAGGTCGCCGCTCGTCTGCACGCGGCGCTTGCGCTCGGCAGCGAAAGCAAGCATACGGTCGATCGGCACGCGTGCCCGCTCGCCAATCGCCAGGTCGACGAAGATCTCGTTATGGCCGCGCTCGAGCACGTCGGCCAGATTGACGAGCCCGTTCATCGCCATCCACGGGCAATGCGCGCAGCTCTTGCAGGTCGCGCTGTTGCCGGCGGTAGGCGCTTCGATGAACGTCTTGCCGGGCGCCGCGAGGCGCATCTTGTGGAGAATGCCGAGATCGGTCGCGACGATGAAGTGCGTCGCGGAGAGCCGCTTCGCGGCGTCGATCAATTGAGTCGTCGAACCTACGACGTCGGCCTGAGCGACCACGCTCTCGGGCGACTCGGGGTGCACGAGCACCTTGGCGTCGGGGTATTCCGCACGCAGCAAATCGAGCTCGATGCCCTTGAACTCGTCGTGGACGAGACATGAGCCCTGCCACAGCAGCATGTCGG
The DNA here is from genome assembly GCF_002934455.1 of Trinickia symbiotica. GTDB lineage: Bacteria > Pseudomonadota > Gammaproteobacteria > Burkholderiales > Burkholderiaceae > Trinickia > Trinickia symbiotica. Next base: position 303,077 of record NZ_PTIR01000004.1, read on the forward strand.
CGCCCGTCTGCTTCTGGATATAGCTGCCCAGGTGGCGATCGGGCGCCCAGAGAATTTTCTCGCCGCGCGCATGAAGGTCGGCAACGATCTCGAGGCCGATCGACGAAGTCACCATCCAGTCAGCGCGCGCCTTGACCGCCGCGCTCGTATTCGCGTACACGACGACCGTGCGATCGGGATGCGCATCGCAAAACGCGGAGAATTCGTCGGCTGGGCATCCGAGATCGAGCGAGCAGGTCGCGTCGAGATCGGGCATGAGAATACGCTTGTCGGGGCTCAGGATCTTCGCTGTTTCGCCCATGAAGCGCACGCCGGCTACGACGAGCGTGCGGGCGTCATGGTCGCGGCCGAAGCGGGCCATCTCGAGCGAGTCGGCCACGCAGCCGCCCGTTTCGTCGGCGAGTTCCTGCAGTTCGGGATCGACGTAGTAATGCGCGACGAGCACCGCATTTTCCCGTGCGAGCAGCGCGCGAATGCGTGCCTTCAGTGCCTGCCGCTCTTCGGGCGACGGCACGATGGGCACTTTCGCCCACGCCTGACCAACACCGCAGACGGCCCCCGCCGCGCTCGTAACGAGCGGCTTATCGAATTCGACCGTCCTGATCGTCGCACCCATCATCCCCTCCTGAAGCAACGCTGCCGGCGGCACCGGAAGCGATCAACGTCGCGACGGAAGCCCGAAAAGGCCGGCCTGCCCTCATTTCGAATGCGCCAAAAAAGCAACACCCCGCCAGCGCGGGGTGTCTTGTGACGTCTCGAAATTGTAATGGATTTCGCGATCAGGCGTATCGGCGCAGGCGCAGCGCGAATTCCTGCAAAGCCTTGATTCCGCTTTGCTCGGCGCGGTGGCACCAGTCCTGCAATTGGGCCAGCAACTGCTCGCGCGAAGCGTTCGAGCGGTCCCAGATCGCCGCGAGGTCCTTGCGCAGCTCGATGAACGTCAAAAGCGTCTGATTGTTCGCGAAGATCTCGGGCAACTGGCGCTTCTGCGGCTCGTCGAGGCCGCTTTCGTCCTTGTGGAACCACTTGCCCGCACTCTTCATGAGCGCGTACTTTTCGCGGGCGCCGACTTCCTTCAAGCGCGCGAGCTCTTGCCGGTAAGCGCGCTTGACCGTCTTCGCGTAGCGCGCCATGACCTCATAGCGATTCGAGAGGACGGCCTGCAGCGTGTCCTGGTCGAGGACCAGCTTGCGCGAGGCCAGGCGCGGCGTGGGCGCGACTTTTTTCACCTTGGCAAGCCGGCAGGCCGACATGAGACGGATATAGCCCCAGCCAATGTCGAACTCGAACCACTTGTTCGAGAGCTTCGCCGACGTTGCATAGGTATGGTGATTGTTGTGGAGCTCTTCGCCGCCGATGAGGATGCCGAGCGGAAAGAGATTCGTGCTCGCGTCTTCCGAATTGAAGTTGCGATAGCCCCAGAAATGTCCGAGACCGTTGACGACGCCGGCCGCCCAGAACGGGATCCAGGCCATCTGCACCGCCCAGACGGTCAGGCCGACCACGCCGAAGAGCGCGACGTCGATGACCATCATCAGGCTCACGCCGAGAATCGGGTATTTCGTATAGACATTCCGTTCCATCCAGTCGTTCGGCGTGCCGTGGCCGAAGCGGCGCATCGTTTCCTCGTTGCGCGCCTCGGCGCGGTAGAGCTCGGCGCCTTCGAGCAGGACTTTCCATATCCCGCGCGTCTGCGGGCTGTGCGGATCCTCTTCGGTCTCGCATTTGGCGTGATGCTTGCGGTGGATCGCGGCCCACTGCCCCGTCAACATACCCGTCGTCATCCAGAGCCAGAAGCGGAAGAAATGGCTCGCGACCGGGTGCAGATCGAGCGCGCGGTGTGCCTGGCAGCGATGCAGATAAACGGTGACGCCGATGATGGTGACGTGTGTCACGGCCAGCGTGAAGAGCACGATCTGCCACCACGAGAAGTGCAGCGTGCCGTGGGCGAGAAAGTCGAGCAGGGAATTCAGCAAGGCATTTACCTGTGGAGCGACGACGACTGCGCGACGTCGGGCGCCGGGGCGCGCGACCGAGCACAGTCACATAGACGTAAGCAAACTGTTGGGCTGGGAGGCATTGTACTTCAACGCACTCGACTGTTTTGTAACAAAAGTGCTCTCGCGCACGCGACGCAGCGTCACGCCCCCAAAAGCCGACTCAATTCGCATCGCGAGCGCGATTCGTGCCCAGTCGGGTGACGTCGGCGACGGTCCCGGCCGCGCCGGCGGCGTTGTCGTTCGCCGGCGCGAGGGCTGCCGGCAGCTCGCCGACGATACGCACTTCGCGCGTCGGGTACGGGATCGCGATGCCATGTTCGTTGAAAAGGCGCCAGATGTTGCGATTCACGGCCGATCGCGCGCCGGCCGTGCCCTTCGCGGCCTCCTCGATCCAGAAGCCGAGCTCGAGGTTGATGCCGTCCGCGCCGAACGAGACGAGATAAGGGGTCGGCGCCGGGTCTTCGAGAATCCGGTCGACGCCGTGCGCCGCCTCGACGAGCAGCGCCATCGCCCGCTCCACGTCCGTATCGTAAGCCACCTGCACGGGCGCTTTCGCGTATCCGCGGGTGAGGTACGACGAATGGTTCTGGACGACGTCGGTGATGAGCTTCTCGTTCGGGATCAGCGTTTCGATGCCGTCGAGCCCGCGCACGGTCGTGTAGCGCGTGCGGATTTCGGTCACGATCCCTTGCAGGCCGCCGACGTTGATCGAATCGCCGATCCGCAGCGATCGATCGATGAGGATGATGAATCCCGACACATAGTTGCTGGCGATCTTCTGAAGCCCGAACCCGAGCCCCACGCCGAGCGCGCCGCCGAACACCCCGAGCACCGTCACGTCGATGCCGACGAGCGAAAAGCTCACGAGCACCGCCGCGAGCATGAGCAGCGCGCGTCCGACGCGCGCGAGCACGACCCTGAGGTTGGCATCGATCGAGCGCGAGCGCATGAGCCGCTCCTCGAGCATCGAGCCGAGCCAAAGCGCCACGACCATCGTCACGCAGACCCACAGGACGCCGCTCGTGAGCGAGAGCAACGTCATGCGTTCGTTGCCGACGCGAAAGCGCACCGACGCCATCCAACGCAGGACCTGATCCTGGATACCGAGCACGGTGAGCACCATGCCGACCCAGACGAGCACCGTCACCAGCTTCTCGACGATGAAGAGCCAGGCGTGCGCCTGCTCGCCGCGGCTGAAGACGCGCCGCGCGACATAGAAGGCGATGTAGATGAGCGCGATGCCGAAAAGCGGCACGAGAGCAAGCTCGAGCAGCGACGTCGACATGTAGTCGGCGAGAATCGCCTGCGCGAACCAGACGAGAACGCTGCCGAGCAACGGGAAGAGCGCCTTGTCGAGACTCTCGGCGCCGAAGCGCAGCGCCTCGTGGCGCGCGCGGCGGTGCACTTCGAGCTTACGGCGCAAAAAGCGCGCGAGAAGCCAGGCGGCCAACAGCAGCCCCAGCAGCGTGCCGCCCTGCCAGACCATCACCGGCTCGCCGAAGTCGCGGACGATGTCCGCGAGCATATGAGAGAGGATGTGGTTCTGGATCATGCCGGAGCATTCTCACGTTCCGGCCGGCGCTCGAGCACGGCCGCAAAAAATCCGTCCGTGGCATGGCGGTGGGGCCAGAGCGAGAGATAGTCGCCCATCTCGAGCTCGATGCGCTGCTCGGCGAGCACCTTGCCCGCCGGGACGAGCACGAAATCGGGATGATCGGCGAGAAACGCGGCGACGACGGCCTCGTTCTCCGCCTCGAGCACGCTGCAGGTGGCGTAGACGAGGCGACCGCCCGGCTTCACGAGGCGCGCGGCGCTCGCGAGAATCGACGCCTGCTTCGGCGCCAGTTCGGCGATGGCGGCCGCGTTCTGGCGCCACTTCAGGTCCGGGTTGCGGCGCAGGGTACCGAGCCCGCTGCACGGCGCGTCGACGAGCACACGGTCGATCTTGCCCGCCAGCCGCTTGATCTTGACGTCGTGCTCGCTATCGATGAGCACGGGATGCACGTTCGAAAGACCGCTGCGCGCGAGACGCGGCTTCAGCTTCGCGAGCCGGCGCTCGGACACGTCGAATGCATAGAGCCGGCCCGTCGAGCGCATCGCCGCACCGAGCGCAAGGGCCTTGCCGCCCGCGCCGGCGCAAAAATCGGCGATCATCTCGCCGCGCCGCGGCGCGACGAGGGCGCAAAGCAATTGGCTGCCCTCGTCCTGCACCTCGACCCACCCGTCCTCGAACACCTTGAGCTTCGTCAGGGCCGGCTTGCCGGCCACGCGCACGCCGAACGGCGCGAACGGCGTCGCGCCGGCGTCGATACCCGCCTCCTTCAGCGCGTCGAGCAGCTGGTCGCGGCTCGCCTTCATCGGGTTCGTGCGCAGATCCAGCGGGGCGGGGTAGTTGAGCGCCGCCGCGAGCTGCGCGAGCTCTTCGCCGGAAAACCGCGTGGCCAGCGCCTCGATGATCCATTCGGGCAGATTGAGCCGGATCCGCAGTGGCAGGCTCGCCGGGTCGACCTTCGCGACATGTTCGAGCCACGCGTTTTCGTCCTCGGAGACGAACGGCTTCACCGCCGAGCGGCCGACGGTCTGCATGAGGCCGAGCAGCGCGAGCCGGCGCGTCGGGCTGCCGACGCCGCTCTCCGCCAGATGCGCGAACTCCATGCGCCTGCGCAGCACCGCGAACACGGCCTCGGCGATGACGCCGCGCTCGAAATGACCGAGCTTCGGATGCGCGCGGAAAAAGCGGCTCGTCGTGGCGTCGGCCGGCCCGACGAACTTCAGAATCTCCTCGAGCAGCGCTTCGGTCTGGCCGATCAGGAAGCCGTGCAGCCCTTGCTCGCGGCGCGGCTGCGAGTCGGCTCGGCCTTGAGCGCGGCGCTCCTGCGAACGTTGAGGGCGCAGCGGGCGCTGGGGGCGTTGCGGGCGCGGGGGGCGGCTCGTCATTGTTTTTGCTCCTCTTCGCGAACGTCCGCGAACAACCAGCGCGGCTCGGGCGGCGTCACCTCGACGCGCATCCCGTCGAGCGCAAGGCGCCCTTCGACGAACCAGCGCACGGCGCGCGGATAGATGATGTGCTCGCAGGCAAGCACGCGTGCCGAGAGCCGCTTCACGTCGTCGCCAGCGACGACGGGGACCGCGGCCTGGATCACGATCGGTCCGTGGTCAAGCTGCGGCGTGACGAAATGGACGGTCGCGCCGTGCAGCGCGACACCCGCTTCGAGCGCGCGCTGATGGGTCTTGAGCCCCGGGAAGCACGGTAACAGCGATGGGTGGACGTTCAGCATCCTGCCCGCGTAGCGCTCGACGAACGGCGTCGTCAAGACGCGCATGAACCCGGCGAGCACGACGAGATCGGGCTCGTAGCGATCGACGACGGCCGCCAGTTCCGTATCGAACGCCGCGCGCTCGGGAAATTCGAGGTGATCCACGACGGCCGTGGCGATGCCGTTCTCGGCCGCGAACGCCAGCCCCGCCGCGTCGGACCGATTCGCGACGACGGCCGCGACACGCGCCGGCCAAGCCTCGCGCGCGCAGCGGCGCACGATCGCTTGCATGTTGCTGCCCCGCCCTGAAATCAAAATCACAATATTCTTCATTCAAGGATTTTATCATTCAGGTGCGGGTCGCCCCGACGCGAGCACCCTGCCTGGCCTCGCACGGGAAGTCCCGTTGGGCGATATCCGACGGCCTGCGGGGGCAGCGAACGCCGTGACCGTTTATAATCTCCTGCTTCGCAGCGCCTCGCGGCGCGCGTCGATCTTTGGTTTCGCGGCTTGCGGCTCACGCCCTTGCCGCCCACCCCAACGGCTATCGTGAGAGTCTTCCGCGGTCTTCCCAACGCCGAGAGCCGCGCGCCCTGCGCGCTGACGATCGGCAACTTCGACGGTGTCCACCGCGGGCACCAGGCCCTGCTCGCACGCGTGCGCGAAGCCGCGCGCGAGCGCGGCCTGCCCGCCTGCGTCATGACCTTCGAGCCGCATCCGCGTGAATTCTTCGATCCGGCCGGCGCCCCCCCGCGCATCGCCATGCTGCGCGACAAGCTCGAAGCGCTGCGCATGAACGGCGTGGACCGCGTCGTCGTCGAGCACTTCAACCGCACGTTCGCGAGCCAGTCGCCCGACGCGTTCGTCGAGCGGATCATCGTCGGGGGCCTGCATGCGCGCTGGGTCCTGATCGGCGACGACTTCCGCTACGGATCCAAGCGCGCCGGCGATTTCGAATCGCTGAAGGCGGCCGGCGAGCGCCATGGCTTCGAAGTCGAGCGAATGGCGACGATCGTCGATCCGAGCGGCGCGCGCATCTCGAGCTCGGCGGTGCGCGCGTTCCTCACCGCGGGCGAGCTCGCTGCCGCGCGGGAGGCGCTCGGCCGCGACTATCTGATCAGCGGGCATGTCGTGCACGGCCTGAAGCTCGGCCGCGATCTCGGCTTTCCGACGCTGAATCTGCCGATCGCGCACAAGCGCCCCGCGCTCGCCGGCATCTTCATCGTGCGCGTGCACGGGATCGAAGCCGAGCCGCTCGCGGGCGTCGCAAGCCTTGGACTGCGCCCGACCGTCGACGATTCGGGCCGCGTGCTGCTCGAGGTTCATCTGCTCGACTGGCATGGCGACGCATATGGCAAACTCGTGCGCGTCGAATTCCTGAAGAAGCTGCGCGACGAGGAGAAGTTCACGGACCTCGAAGCGTTGACGCGGGCCATCGCGCGCGACGTCGCGAACGCGCGGGCCTATTTCGTCGCGACGGGCGGCGCGCGCGTGGGCATGGCCGCGCCGGCCGCCGCTCATCCTGCCGCGCCGAGCGCGCCGGGTAGCCGCGCGACCGGATTTTCGACATCGGCGACCGATCGAATTATTCGCTAGCCACCGCAACACCCGAATGCAGCAGCGGCCCGACGGGTCATGACCTTGGGGCCACGTAGCGCTCGCACCGCCGCGCCGCCGACCGACACCGATTGAGTGGCGCCCGCAGTCCGGACGCCCAAACGAAGTTTCAGCGATCTCACTATGAGCGACAAGAAAGCCGATTCGAAATCTCAGGCCAAGTACCCGGTCAACCTGCTCGACACGCCGTTCCCGATGCGCGGCGACCTTCCGAAGCGCGAGCCGCAACGCGTCAAAGAATGGGAGGAAAAGCGCGTCTACGACAAGATCCGTGCGGCGAGCCGGGGCCGGCCGCGCTTCGTGCTGCACGACGGGCCGCCCTACGCGAACGGCGACATCCACCTCGGCCACGCGGTGAACAAGATCCTGAAGGACATCATCGTCAAGTCGCGCAACATGGCCGGCTTCGACGCGGCCTACGTGCCTGGGTGGGACTGCCACGGCATGCCCATCGAGATCCAGATCGAAAAGCAGTTCGGCAAATCGCTGCCCGTCACAGAGGTGCAGCAAAAGGCGCGCGCCTACGCGGCCGAGCAGATCGAGAAGCAGAAAGCCGGCTTCAAGCGGCTCGGCGTGCTCGGCGATTGGGACAATCCGTACAAGACGATGAACTTCTCGAACGAGGCCGGCGAAATCCGCGCGCTCGCGAAGATCCTCGAGAAGGGCTACGTCTTTCGCGGATTGAAGCCCGTGAACTGGTGCTTCGATTGCGGCTCCGCGCTCGCCGAGGCCGAAGTCGAGTACAAGGATCGGAACGACCCTTCCGTCGACGTCCTGTTCCCGTTCGCCGATCCCGAGAAAACGGCGCGCGCGTTCGGGCTCGAAGCGCTGCCGCGCGCCGAGGGCGGCATCGTCATCTGGACCACGACACCGTGGACGATTCCGGCCAACCAGGCGCTCAACGTCCATCCCGAACTCGTCTATGCGCTCGTCGATACGCCGCGCGGCATGCTGATCCTCGCCGAAGAGCGCGTCGCGGCCTGCTTGCAGGAATTCGGCTTGACGGGCAAGGTCGTCGCCACGGCGCCCGGGGCGAAGCTTGCCAACGTGCGGTTTCATCATCCGCTCGCCTCGGCTCATCCCGGCTACAAGCGCACGTCGCCCGTCTACCTCGGCGAGTACGTGACGATCGATACGGGCACGGGCATCGTCCATTCGTCGCCGGCTTACGGCGTCGAAGACTTCGAGGCGTGCAAGGCACATGGGCTCGCCGATTCGGACATCATCAACCCCGTCATGGGCGACGGCCGCTACATCGAATCGCTGCCGCTCTTCGGCGGGCTCTCGATCTGGACGGCCAACGCGAAGATCATCGAAGCGCTCGATGCCGCGGGCACGCTGATTCACAAGGAAAAGTACACGCACAGCTACATGCACTGCTGGCGCCACAAGACGCCGATCATCTATCGGGCGACGTCGCAATGGTTCGCCGGCATGGATGTCGCGCCGAAGGACGGCGGACCGACGCTGCGCGAAACGGCGCTGGCGGGCGTGGAGGCCACCGCATTCTATCCGTCGTGGGGAAAGCAGCGCCTTCACAACATGATCGCGCACCGCCCGGACTGGACGCTGTCACGGCAGCGCCAATGGGGCGTGCCGATGGCGTTCTTCGTGCACAAGGAAACCGGCGAGCTCCACCCGCGCACGCTCGAGCTGCTCGAAGCCGTCGCCGAGCGCGTCGAAAAGCACGGCATCGAGGCATGGCAAACGCTCGATCCGCGCGAGCTGATCGGCGACGACGCGAACATGTACGAGAAGAACCGCGATACGCTCGACGTCTGGTTCGATTCGGGCACGACGCACTGGCACGTGCTGCGCGGCTCGCACAAAGACGTGTCGGCGTTCCCGGCCGACCTCTATCTCGAGGGCTCCGACCAGCACCGCGGCTGGTTTCACTCGTCGCTCTTGACGGCCTCGATGCTCGACGGGCGCGCGCCTTACAAGGCGCTGCTCACGCACGGCTTCACCGTCGACGGGGAAGGCCGCAAGATGAGCAAGTCGCTCGGCAACGGCGTCGATCCGCACGACGTGGCGAGCCGCCTCGGCGCCGAAATCATCCGCCTCTGGATCGCCTCGACCGACTACTCGGGCGAGCTCGCGATTTCCGAGGAAATCCTGAAGCGCGTGACGGAGAGCTATCGCCGCATCCGCAACACACTGCGATTCCTGCTCGCCAACCTCTCGGACTTCGACTTCGCGAAGGACGCGCGACCGATCGACGAATGGCTCGAGATCGATCGCTATGCGGTGGCGCTTGCCGACGAGCTGCAGCGCGACATCCTCGCCCACTACGAAAAGTTCGAGTTCCATCCGGTCGTCGCGAAGCTGCTCACGTTCTGCTCCGAGGATCTCGGCGGCTTCTATCTCGATGTGCTGAAGGACCGGCTCTACACGTGCGCGCCCGATTCGAATGCGCGCCGCGCGGCGCAGACGGCCATCTACCACATCGCGCAAGGCCTGCTGCGGATCATGGCGCCGTTCCTCTCGTTCACGGCCGAAGAAGCGTGGCAAGTATTCCAGCCCGGCAAAGACACGATCTTCACGGAGCTTTACTACCGCTACCCCGAGGTTCCCGGCGGCGATACGCTTCGCGAGAAGTGGGCGCTCCTGCGCACGATCCGCGGCAACGTGACGAAGGCACTCGAGGAAGCACGCGTGGCCAATCTGATCGGCTCCTCACTGCAGGCGGAAGTCGAAATCCGCGCGACCGGCGCGGCCTTCGACGCGCTGAAGAGCCTCGACGACGATCTCAAGTTCGTGCTGATCACCTCCGCCGCGACGGTTGTCGAGGTCGGTTCGGAAGCCGAGGAAGGCGTCGATGTGATCGCTTCGAAGTACCTCAAATGCGAGCGGTGCTGGCACTATCGCGCGGACGTCGGCGCCGACGCCGCGCATCCGACGCTCTGCGGCCGCTGCGTCAGCAACCTCTTCGGCAACGGTGAAACGAGGAGCGCGGCATAATGGCGAAGACCCGTCCGATGCAAGCGAGCGGCACGCTCGCGCCGTGGCTCGGTATCGCGCTCATCGTCATCTTGTGCGATCAGTTGACGAAGATCGCCGTCACGAAAGTGCTCGCATACGCGACGCCCTACCCGTTCACGCCGTTCTTCAACCTGCTGCTCGTGTTCAACCGGGGCGCGGCATTCAGCTTTCTCGCCGCGGCGGGCGGCTGGCAGCGTTGGGCGTTCACCGCGCTCGGCGTCGTGGCAGCGCTCGTCATCGTGTATCTGCTCAAGCGCCACGGCAACCAGCGGCTCTTTTGCGCGTCGCTGTCGCTGATCATGGGCGGCGCGCTCGGCAACGTCATCGACCGGCTCGTGCACAGCCACGTGATCGACTTTCTCGACTTTCACGTCGGCGGCTGGCATTGGCCCGCGTTCAACCTGGCCGACAGCGCGATCGTAATCGGCGCACTATTGCTGGTGTTGGACGAGCTGCGGCGCGTGGGCGGATCCCGCTGAGCGTGATCGGGCGCGCGAGGCGCATTCGCCTCGCCGATACGCACATTCGGAGGCAACGTTGGCAATTGCGGAACTCGCAGGAAAGCATCTGGTACTGGGCATGACGGGCGGCATCGCCTGTTACAAGATCGCCGAGCTCACGCGGCTTCTGACGAAAGCCGGCGCAACGGTGCAAGTCGCGATGACCGAGGCGGCGACGCAGTTCATCACGCCCGTCACGATGCAGGCGCTCTCGGGCCGCCCGGTCTTCACGAGCCAGTGGGACACGCGCATCGACAACAACATGGCGCACATCGATTTGTCGCGTGAGGCCGACGCGATTGTGATCGCTCCGGCGTCGGCGGACTTCATCGCCAAGCTCGTGCACGGCATGGCGAACGATCTGCTTTCGACGCTATGTCTCGCGCGCGATTGCCCCCTGCTCGTGGTGCCGGCGATGAACCGCCAGATGTGGGCGAACCCGGCCACGCAGCGCAACGTGGCGCAACTGCGCGCCGACGGCATACTCGTGCTGGGTCCCGATTCGGGCTCGCAGGCCTGTGGTGAAATCGGCGACGGGCGCATGCTCGAGCCCGAGGCGACCTACGAGGCGATCGTTTCGTTCTTTCAGCCCAAGATCCTTGTCGGCCGGCGCGTACTGATCACGGCTGGCCCCACGTTCGAGCCGATCGATCCCGTGCGCGGCATCACCAACCGGTCGAGCGGCAAGATGGGTTTCGCGATCGCCCGCGCAGCGCAGCAGGCCGGCGCCACGGTCCGTCTCGTCGCGGGCCCCGTCGCGCTGGGGACGCCCTGGGGCGTCGTTCGCGACGACGTGGAAACGGCCCGGCAAATGTACGATGCCGTCCTCTCGACGGCAGCCGATTGCGACGTCTTCGTTTCCGTCGCGGCCGTGGCCGACTGGCGTGTCGACGAGGCGAGTGTCGAAAAGATCAAGAAGACGGCGGGGCACCGTGTGCCGAGCCTCGCTTTCGTCGAGAATCCCGACATCCTCGCGACGGTCGCGCAGTTGCCCAACGCGCCTTACTGCGTCGGTTTCGCGGCCGAAAGCGGCAATCTCGAGACGCACGGCGAAGAAAAGCGCGTGCGCAAGAACGTGCCACTCCTCGTCGGCAATCTCGGGCCCAAGACGTTCGGGCGCGACGACAATGAGGTCGTTCTCTTCGATGCGCACGGCGTCACGCGGCTGCCCCGGATGGACAAGGACGCGCTTGCGGTCGCGCTCGTGCGCGAAATCGCGCGCCGGCTGCCCGACGCGAGCCTCATTTCATGAGCGGCGCGCGAAGCGTGGCGCGCCGACCCCTTATCGTTTCCCGTTAGTCAACGCCGAATGAAACTCGACCTGAAAATCCTCGATGCGCGCATGCGCGAATACTTGCCCGCTTACGCCACGCCGGGCAGCGCCGGCCTTGATTTGCGCGCCTGCCTCGACGAGCCGCTCACGATCGAGCCGGGCGAGACGCGGCTCGTGCCGACGGGCCTTGCCATCCACGTCGGCGATCCCGGCTACGCGGCACTGATCCTGCCGCGTTCGGGGCTCGGCCATAAACACGGGATCGTGCTCGGCAACCTCGTCGGCCTGATCGACTCGGACTATCAGGGAGAGCTGATGATTTCGACGTGGAATCGCGGCCAGACGACGTTCACGCTCAATCCGATGGAGCGTCTCGCGCAACTGGTCATCGTGCCGATCGTGCAGGCGCAATTCAATATCGTCGACGATTTCGTCGAAAGCGAGCGCGGCGCGGGCGGCTTCGGCAGCACCGGCAAGCACTGAACGGGGCGCCGCGCGTCCGTCGCCGCCCCACAAAAACCAAGCGGCGCGGGAGTTTTCCCGCGCCGCTTTTTTCATGTCGGACCGGACGGTCCGCCGCAACCGCGCCCTTATTCGACTTCGACCGTCTCCGGGTTCGGATTGCGCGGCACCGCGTTCTCATCGAACGTCAGTTGCACCTTGTCGGCTTCGTCGACATCCACGGTCACGCGCCCGCCGTTCATCAGTTTGCCGAACAGCAACTCGTCCGCCAACGCACGCCGGATCGTGTCCTGGATCAGCCGCTGCATCGGCCGCGCGCCCATCAGCGGATCGAAGCCGTTCTTCGCGAGATGCTGCCGCAGCGCATCGGTGAAGACCGCATCGACCTTCTTCTCGTGCAGTTGATCCTCGAGCTGCATGAGGAACTTGTCGACCACGCGCATGATGATTTCCTGATCGAGCGCGCGGAAGCTGATGGTTGCATCGAGCCGGTTACGGAACTCGGGCGTGAACATCCGCTTGATATCGGCCATTTCGTCGCCGGTCTCTCGACGCGTTGTAAAGCCGATCGTGCCCTTTTGCATCGATTCCGCGCCCGCATTCGTCGTCATGATGATGATGACGTTGCGGAAATCGGCCTTCCGTCCGTTGTTGTCGGTCAACGTGCCGTGATCCATCACCTGCAGCAGGACGTTGAAGATGTCCGGGTGCGCCTTCTCGATTTCGTCGAGCAGCAACACGCAGTGCGGCTTCTTCGTCACGGCCTCGGTGAGCAACCCGCCTTGATCGAAACCCACATATCCGGGCGGTGCGCCGATGAGGCGGCTCACCGCGTGGCGCTCCATGTATTCCGACATGTCGAAGCGGGTCAACTCGATGCCCAGCGTGAACGCGAGCTGTCGCGCGACTTCGGTCTTGCCGACGCCGGTCGGGCCCGAAAACAGGAATGCGCCGATCGGCTTGTCGGTCTTGCCGAGCCCCGCGCGCGCCATCTTGATCGCCGCCGAGAGCGCATCGATCGCCGGATCCTGACCGAACACGACAGCCTTCAAGTCGCGATCGAGCGTCTGCAGCTTGCTGCGATCGTCCTGCGACACGCTTTGAGCGGGCACTCGCGCGATCTTGGAAATGATTTCCTCGATTTCGCCCTTGCCGATCGTCTTCTTCTGCTTCGACTTTGGCAGGATCCGCTGCGCCGCGCCGGCCTCGTCAATCACATCGATGGCCTTGTCGGGCAGATGACGGTCCGTGATGAAACGCGCCGACAGTTCGGCCGCCGCCGACAGCGCCCCCGACGAGTATTTGACGCCGTGATGCTCCTCGAACCGGGACTTGAGGCCGCGCAGGATCGCGACGGTCTGCTCGACCGTCGGCTCCGTCACGTCGATCTTCTGGAAGCGCCGTGAAAGCGCCGCGTCCTTCTCGAAGATGCCGCGGAATTCCGTGAACGTCGTCGCGCCGATGCACTTGAGCGTGCCTGACGAGAGCGCCGGCTTCAACAGGTTCGATGCGTCGAGCGTGCCGCCCGATGCGGCGCCCGCGCCGATCAGCGTATGGATCTCGTCGATGAAGAGAATCGCGTGCGGACGTTCCTTGAGCTCCTTGAGCACCGTCTTGAGCCGCTGCTCGAAATCGCCGCGGTACTTCGTGCCGGCGAGCAACGCGCCCATATCGAGTGAGTAGACCTGTGCGTCCGCCAGAATGTCGGGCACCTCGCCGCGCGTGATGCGCCAGGCGAGCCCTTCCGCAATGGCCGTTTTGCCGACGCCGGCCTCGCCGACGAGCAAGGGGTTGTTCTTGCGGCGCCGGCAGAGCACTTGCACGACGCGCTCGACCTCGGACTCGCGCCCGATCAGCGGATCGATGCGGCCGTCCTTCGCCATCTGGTTCAGGTTCTGCGTGAACTGCGCGAGCGGCGTTTCCTTCTGCGAGGCCGCGTCCTCCGACTCGGCGTTCGAATCGCCGGCCTTCGCCGCATCGCTGCTGTTCGTCTTGGCGATGCCGTGCGAAATGAAGTTGACGACGTCGAGTCGCGTCACCCCCTGCTGCTGCAGGTAGTAGACCGCATGCGAATCCTTCTCGCCGAAGATCGCGACGAGGACGTTTGCACCCGTGACTTCCTTCTTGCCGTTCGAAGTCGACTGCACATGCATGATCGCGCGCTGGATCACTCGCTGAAAGCCGAGTGTAGGCTGCGTGTCGACGTCGTCGGTGCCGGGCACCGTCGGCGTATTGTCATGAATGAAGTTGCGCAGGTTCTGACGCAAGTCCTCGATGTTGGCCGCGCAAGCGCGCAACACTTCCGCCGCTGTGGGATTGTCCAGCAATGCCAGCAAAAGATGTTCGACGGTGATGAACTCATGCCGTGCCTGGCGCGCTTCCATGAACGCCATGTGCAAGCTGACTTCCAGTTCCTGGGCAATCATGCTTCCTCCATCACGCACTGCAGCGGATGCCCTGCCTGCCGTGCGTGCGTAACAACCTGCTCGACTTTGGTCGACGCAATGTCCCGCGTGTAGACCCCACAAACTCCCCGCCCCTCGCGATGCACCTTGAGCATGATCTGCGTCGCGGTCTCTCGGTCTTTATTGAAATATTCCTGCACGATCATCACGACAAACTCCATTGGCGTGAAATCGTCATTCAACAGTACCACTTTATACATGGACGGCGGTTTCAGCTCGTTTTCCTGCCGCTCGAGTACCGTGCCGTCCTGCCTGTCCGGGATAATCGCCATACACCCATTCTAAACAACTCGGTCGCGCCCGCAATCCTCCGGAAACCCGACCGAAGAGCCGCCGAGCGCACCGCCGCGGTGCGATCGGCATGCACCCGCGCGAACCCCATGCACCGCGCGAACCCGCCGTGGAGCCGCTTCCCCGCCGCCGTTGGGCGACGCTTCGAGGGCGCGGTCCGCAGTTCGATCGAGTATCGCACAACGCGTGCCGGTCGCGCCGCCGGCGATGCGGCGCACACCGGCTGACAAGTCCCGCACTAGTCCGATGTGCGTCGATTATGCGACTTTTCAAGTGACCTCGCTTGCGTCAGCGCACACTGAGAAGTCGGAAAAACCCTCACAGGCAACAACCGCGCGCAAGCGCGCACGCATCATCTCAAAATTCCCTTGACACTTCCTTAAAGAGGTCCAACAATCAAGCTGGCACTTTTTTTCAGCTGGCTGCAACAAGTGCAAGTACGAAAAAATGCCGAGGTGAGCTTGTGCGGAGGGGGCGGCTGCGAGAGCGGCTGTCCGGCTTTTCGAGCGTGCTCGTGGTAGGACATGAGAGTTACAGGGGAAGTTGGTATGGCAACTGGTACGGTCAAGTGGTTCAACGACGCGAAAGGCTTCGGGTTCATTACGCCGGACGAAGGTGGTGAGGATCTGTTTGCGCATTTCTCGGCCATCCAGATGAACGGGTTCAAGACGCTGAAGGAAGGTCAGAAGGTGTCCTTCGAGGTGGTCCAAGGCCCGAAGGGCAAGCAAGCGTCGAACATCCAGGCTGCTGCCTGACATCGTTCGAGCGTTGTGCATTCGAAAACCCGGCTGCGGCCGGGTTTTTTTCGCGTTGTGAAATCCCGCCGCGGCACCTGAGCCCGACCCGTCCGGTCAGTGCACCTTCCCAAAGCATCAAATCTCATTTTCGGCGCAGGCTGGCGCCGAATCATTGCGTTGAGTCAATAAACGAGCGTTCGGCGAATGCGCCGTCCGTAGCCTGCAGTCAGATATCCGCGTATGCGGGCAGCAAGTCTTGATCGACCAAGCGGATTTCGATGCGGTTCGCGACTTCGACATGTTCCGGGTTCTCCGCGGAAAATACGTCGTCCGTGACGCTCACGATGATGGTGCCCACCTGCTCGTTGCCTGCCTCAAGAACCGGAATCAACGCGCGAGCTTCCGGCACCTGTTGCACAGTGATGACCTTCGGCAGATACAGCATCCAGCCGACGCCCGGCTTGTCATCGAACACCTGCTTTTCGAAATACGCTCGTGGGGAGACCGACACGTCTGCCGAGTCATAGGTGTGAGCAATCGCCAACACAACATCCTGCACGGCGGCGCAGTTGCCCAGCCGCTGCGTCGGCACAGCTTGCTCGGGCAGATCAATTTCTACCTCGGAAGGCATCGGGCCTGAGTCAATCGATAGCTTGAGTTGCGCGCCGTCTACCGAATCGTTGTGTCCGTTCCAAAATCCGACAACCTTCGGACGGCTCTTCTTCTTGCCTTCATACCGCGTGGACAGGACGCCAATATTGCCGACGACGGAACGCCCGGTGCTTCGAATACCGGGTAAAAGCGAGCCTCTTCCTTGGTTTCGCCGGTCAGATACCATTCCGCAAGCCGGTCGTCCTTGCTTGCAAGCATTTCGATCACGGCCCACAAGCGACGAAGATGAACATCGAAATCGCCAACATTTGCGAAGTCGGGCGGGTCTCGAAATTGAGCAAGAATATTCATAGGGTCACGGCTGATAGACGGACTGAACGCGTTGTCGGACACACGCGCGAAGCATCAATTGTCGTGCGAGCGGTGTCATGAAATACCATGTGAGCCGCGCCGGCGGATGAGAATTTACCTCGGCTGCTTGATTCACAAGCTGCTCTTCCATTCCGACAAATCCCGAAAAGAATGGCTTCACCTTGTCGGTAAGCGGATCGATGAACTGATCGTACGCAGCCTTGGTTTCTTGAAGCATGCAAGCGCTTGGCATAAAACCATCGAAGTCAATACCCTGCCAATTCCACTCGTCACTCCATCGACACTCTTCAGCGTCGAACGCGAACCCAGTGATGCGCGCTTGATAGCGGTACGAGGTCCAGTTTACGCCGTGGTTCATGCGCCTTTTGAAGCCTTCCTCGGGCGGACATTTCTTGCACTTCTCGTCGGTACGCGGCAACGTCCGTGCGGCAGGCGCAGCCTTGCTGTCTTCCTTCTTCGTGTCGCCGGACAGACTACCCGTTGCCCCGACCGCCGCCCCGCCCAATAAAGCTGCGCCAGCGCGCGCCAAGACCGGACCAAGGGCTCGCGCTGCCCCCGCTATCACCGGAACCGCCAGACCCGCCATTGTTCAATCCTCCCTGAAATTCGGGATGTTCAATATGCCAGCGCACCACGCGCATATAGTCGTGAAATCGTTCATCCGGCGTGCGGCCCGGACGCGTCAGCCATGCGCGTATCGCAGGCTGCTCGTAGAAGCCCGGCGCGTATGCTTCGACGCGGAGGAACGCAACCAGATTTTCATCGCGCTCGATGCCGTTTCGCGCGCGGCCTTGAACGCACGCCACAACCGCGATGAAAGCGTCGCGTCGTCGACCAGCTTCGGATCGTCGTTGCACAAATCCACGCGCACGCCTTCAACGAACCGCTTCGCATCGATTTCGGCAAGCGCTGCAACCTGCTCTGTCGTCAGTTCAAGCATGCGGATGCAACCTCGTCAGTTCACCGTTGATTTGCACGAGCCAGTCGAACGTCGGCGCGAAGAATTCAATGCGTTGCGTGAACGAGAACAGGCCCGCGATTTCTCCCGTCAGCCGCGCATCGTAAAAGCGCAGCAATGCGATGCGGCGGTCAGGTACACGAGCGTTCAAACGCCCTGCGAGCACTTCGGCAAGCGCCGGAAAAGGATACGCGCTGATGAGCCAGGAAACGCCCTCTGCACCCGCGCCCATCGCGAATAGCGACTGTTTGACGCTGGGGGCCGCTTCCGCGAAATCAATTAGCCACGGCCCGGCGTCAGCCAACGATGCGTCCGGCGTACCGTCGAATAATCCTATAGTGGCTGCTGGCCGCTCGACCGTTTCACCGCGTCCGTGTCGCCATTGATGGATGAGCTCATCCCTCTGCATCCCGTGTTAACAGGTAACACGCCACCAAAAAGCAAAAACGCCGATAAATCATTGATCTATCGGCGTTTTGCTACCGCATGACGCTGCTTGAAACTACAAAGGAGCCCTCTTACATGTTCTCGATCATCACCTGACCAAAGCCCGAGCACGACACCTGGGTCGCGCCTTCCATCAGACGGGCGAAGTCATAGGTCACGCGCTTTTGCAGAATCGACTTTTCCATCGACGAGATGATGATATCGGCCGCTTCCTTCCAGCCGATGTGACGCAGCATCATCTCGGCCGAGAGGATCTCCGAGCCCGGATTCACGTAGTCCTTGCCCGCGTACTTCGGTGCGGTGCCGTGCGTCGCTTCGAACATCGCGACCGAATCGGACATGTTCGCACCGGGCGCGATGCCGATGCCGCCCACCTGCGCCGCCAGCGCATCGGAGACGTAGTCGCCGTTCAGGTTCAGCGTGGCGATCACGTCGTACTCCGCCGGGCGCAGCAGGATCTGCTGCAAGAACGCATCGGCGATCACGTCTTTCACGACGATCTCGTTACCCGTCCTCGGGTTCTTGAACTTCATCCACGGGCCACCGTCCACGAGCTCGGCGCCGAACTCTTTCTGCGCGAGGGCATAGCCCCAGTCGCGGAACGCGCCTTCGGTGAACTTCATGATGTTGCCCTTGTGGACGAGCGTGACCGAGCGGCGGTCATTGTCGATCGCGTACTGGATCGCCTTGCGCACGAGCCGCTGCGTGCCTTCGCTCGAGACGGGCTTGACGCCGATCCCCGACGTTTCCGGGAAGCGGATCTTCTTTACGCCCATTTCTTCGCGCAGGAACTTGATGACCTTCTTCGCCTGCTCCGAATCGGCGGCCCACTCGATGCCGGCATAGATGTCTTCGGAGTTCTCGCGGAAGATCACCATGTTGGTCTTTTCGGGTTCGCGCACCGGCGACGGCACACCCTTGAAGTACTGCACGGGACGCAGGCAGACATACAGGTCGAGCTCCTGGCGCAGCGCGACGTTGAGCGAGCGGATGCCGCCGCCGACGGGCGTCGTCAGCGGGCCCTTGATCGAAACGACGTACTCCTTCAGCACCTGCAGCGTCTCTTCGGGCAGCCAGACATCCGGGCCGTAGACCTTCGTGGCCTTTTCGCCCGCGAAGATTTCCATCCATTGAATCTTGCGCTTGCCGCCATACGCCTTCTCGACCGCCGCATCGACGACCTTGATCATCACCGGCGTAATGTCGAAGCCCGTGCCGTCGCCTTCGATGTACGGAATGATCGGCTGATCGGAAACGTTGAGCGAAAAGTCCGAATTGACGGTGATCTTCTCACCGCTCGTCGGAACCTTGATGTGCTGATACGGCATGATCGACTCCAGTGTTGGCTGTGCAGGTGATGAGCAAGCGGATCCCGCGAAATCGAGCCATCCACCCCGCTCGGTTGCGCGGTGGGTCTCGAGTTTCGCCTCGTGCGTTCGAATCGCGTTGGCTTGACAGCGCCGCGTAGATGCGGCTGGCTCGCTATTCTAGCCCACGTATCCACGACGGCGACCGCAAGCGCCCGAACCGCGGCCGGCCGCCGCTCTCGCGGCGACAGCGCAGCGACCACGGGACGATCGGAGATGCGGGAGTGCTTGAGGTCTTATATAAGACAGAAGACTTGCCGTGCCGTATTATGCATTAAGATCCCGCCATTTGCCATAGACGCTCGTCATGCGCCTCATTGCTCTCAATAAACCGTTCGGCACGATCTGCCAGTTTTCACCGCATGAAACGCGTGCGTCGCTTGCGGATTGGGTCGAGCTGCCGGGCGTCTACCCGGCCGGGCGGCTCGATGCCGACAGCGAAGGGCTGCTGCTGCTCACGGACGACGGCGCCCTGCAGGCGCGCATTGCCGAGCCGCGTCACAAACTTGTCAAACGCTATTGGGCGCAAGTCGAAGGCGTGCCCGACGAGGCCGCCCTCGAAGCGCTCGCGCGCGGCGTCGACCTCGGCGATTATGTGACGGGGCCATGTCGGGCGGCGGCGATCGAGGCGCCGGCATCGCTTTGGCCTCGGGTGCCGCCGGTACGCTATCGCGCGGCGATTCCGACGGCCTGGATCGAGCTCGCGCTGACGGAAGGCAAGAACCGCCAGGTACGGCGCATGACGGCGGCCGTCGGCTTTCCGACGCTGCGTCTCGTGCGAGTCGGCATCGGCGCGCTCGATCTCTTCGCACTCGGGCTCGAGCCAGGCAAGTGGCGCAGGCTGCCGCCGACGGCGCCGTGGAACGGCCTCGACGCGGGCCGTCCCGACGGCGGCGAGGGCGGCGAGGGCGGCGAGAGCGGCGAGGTCACCGAGAGCGGCAGAGACAAGCCACGCGCCGCACCCGCTCGGCGCTCCCGCAAGCCTTAACTGCTTGTCGCCGCAAGCTTTTTTCGGCGGCAACGGGCGTGCCGCCGCCCCTTGCCGAGCCCGCCTCACGGCCCCGGCCGTCAGGTTCGACAAAATTGAGGCGGCGGCGTCAACCACCGCAACCGATCATGCGTTATTCGACGCAGATGCCGCTTTTAAGCTATCCGGCATTAGCGTGCGGGTTTCCGTTTCCGAGTCTTTCAGCGGCGAAGAGCGGGTCTGATGCGCTTGCAGACGTATCGACGAATTCTTTCGATGCGGCTGTCAACCGAAAGGTGGATGGCACGTTTACCGACATGACTCAATGACCGGGTCATTTGGTTAATCAACTAAAGCTGAGGATTCAAGACATGAAGAAGCTGATCGCCGCTCTCATCGCTGGCCTGTTCGCAACGGCTGCTTTCGCACAAGCTTCGGCCACGGAAGCCGCTTCGGCTCCGGCTGCTGCTCCCGCCAAGCACGCCAAGAAGCACGCCAAGAAGCACTCGAAGAAGGCTGCCAAGGCTGAAGCCGCTTCGGCCGCTTCGGAGTAAGCTTCCTGTAAAGCAAGAAGTCAAAAAGAAGCACCAGCCGTTTTCAACGGCGTTGCAAGGCAGGCTGCCGCACGGCGCCTGCCTTTTTGTCGTTTGGCACGGGCGATATTCATTCGCTTTGCATCGCCGCCAGCCGCTCGCGTAACATGCGCGGATCTCTTCAGCAAGGAGCCTCTCGTGGGAGTTTCGCTTCGCCCGCTTCTCGCGCGCATCGCCGCCGCGATCCCGGCCGCCGTCATCTGCGCCGCCTCGCTCACCGCCGCCCACGCCTTGGCGCAGCAAATGCCCGCCGGCGTGAAGCAGCCGTCCGAATTTCCGCGCACGAAGCTCACCGCCGGCATGTTCGTCATCGACGCGGCCGTCGCCGCCAACGACGCCGATCGCGAGCAAGGGCTCATGTACCGGACACAGCTTGCACCGAACGAAGGCATGCTTTTCGTGTTCGGCGAGAACGCCGTCCATTGCTTCTGGATGAAGAACACGCTGATTCCCCTGTCGATCGCATTTATGCGCGCCGACGGCACGATTACCGACATCGACGAAATGCAGGCGGAAACGACCAACAATCATTGTCCGCGCAACAACGGCGTCTACGCGCTGGAAATGAGCAAGGGCTGGTTTTCCTCGAAAGGAATCACGCCCGGCACCAGGATTCAGGGGCTCCCGCGGCCCCAGTGACGAACGAGGCTGCAAAAGCCACCGCCAGGCGCTATCCTTGCAACCAAAATCTACGCGCCGCGTGACGCGCCGGCATGCCCGGCTCGATGCCGGCGCCCGTTTGCAAGGAGATCGACGTGCCCCGCAAGACTCCCATCGAGCGCTACCGCAATATCGGCATCAGCGCTCACATCGATGCCGGCAAGACGACGACGACCGAGCGCATCCTGTTCTACACGGGCGTGAGCCACAAGATCGGCGAGGTTCACGAAGGTGCGGCGATCATGGACTGGATGGAGCAGGAGCAGGAGCGCGGCATCACGATCACGTCGGCCGCGACGACCGCGTTCTGGAAGGGCATGGCCGGCAACTATCCCGAGCACCGCATCAACATCATCGACACGCCGGGCCACGTCGACTTCACCATCGAAGTCGAGCGCTCGATGCGCGTGCTCGACGGCGCCTGCATGGTCTACGACTCGGTGGGCGGCGTGCAGCCGCAATCGGAGACGGTCTGGCGGCAGGCGAACAAGTACAAGGTGCCGCGTATCGCGTTCGTCAATAAGATGGACCGCGTCGGCGCGGACTTTTTCCGCGTGCAGCGGCAAATCGGCGAGCGGCTCAAGGGCGTCGCCGTGCCGATCCAGGTTCCGGTCGGCGCCGAGGACAGCTTCCAGGGCGTGATCGATCTCGTCAAGATGAAGGCGATCATCTGGGACGAGGAGAGCCAGGGCGTCAAGTTCGAATACCGCGACATTCCGGCCGAGCTGCTCGCCACGGCCGAGGAATGGCGCGAAAAGATGATCGAAGCCGCCGCTGAGGCGAGCGAGGAGCTGCTCGAGAAGTACCTCGAAGACCATACCTCGCTCTCCGAGGAGGAAATCAAGGCCGGCCTGCGCAAGCGCACGATCGCCAACGAAATCGTGCCGATGCTTTGCGGCAGCGCGTTCAAGAACAAGGGCGTGCAGGCGATGCTCGACGCGGTGATCGACTACCTGCCTTCGCCGATCGACGTGCCGGCCATTCTCGGTCACGACGAGGACGACCGCGAGGCCGAGCGTCATCCGAGCGACGATGAGCCGTTCTCTGCGCTCGCGTTCAAGATCATGACGGATCCGTTCGTCGGGCAGCTGATTTTCTTTCGCGTCTACTCAGGCGTCGTCAACTCGGGCGACACCGTGCTCAACTCGACGAAGAGCAAGAAGGAACGAGTCGGCCGCATCCTGCAGATGCATGCGAACGATCGCAAGGAGATCAAGGAAGTCTACGCGGGAGACATCGCCGCGGCCGTCGGCCTGAAGGAAGCGACGACGGGCGATACGCTTTGCGACCCGGCCAAGCCGATTATCCTCGAGCGGATGATCTTCCCCGATCCCGTCATCTCGCAGGCCGTCGAGCCGAAGACGAAGGCCGACCAGGAAAAGATGGGGATCGCGCTGAACCGGCTCGCGCAGGAAGATCCGTCGTTCCGCGTGAAGACCGACGAGGAGTCGGGCCAGACGATCATCTCGGGCATGGGCGAGCTGCACCTCGAAATCATCGTCGACCGCATGAGGCGCGAATTCGGCGTCGAGGCGACGGTCGGCAAGCCGCAGGTGGCGTACCGCGAAACGGTCCGCAACACGGTCGAGGATGTCGAGGGCAAGTTCGTCAAGCAGTCGGGCGGGCGCGGCCAGTACGGCCACGCCGTCATCAAGCTCGAGCCGCAGCCGCACGGCAAGGGCTACGAGTTCGTCGACGCGATCAAGGGCGGTGTAATTCCCCGCGAGTTCATTCCGGCCGTTGACAAGGGCATTCAGGAAGCGTTGCAAAGCGGCGTGCTCGCGGGCTACCCCGTCGTCGATACGAAGGTAACGCTGACGTTCGGCTCGTACCACGACGTGGATTCGAACGAGAACGCGTTCCGCATGGCCGGCTCGATGGCGTTCAAGGAGGCGATGCGGCGCGCAAAGCCCGTGCTGCTCGAGCCGATGATGGCCGTCGAAGTCGAGACGCCCGAGGAGTTCATGGGCAACGTGATGGGCGACCTCTCGGGCCGGCGCGGCATCGTCCAAGGGATGGAGGATATCGCGGGCGGCGGCGGCAAGCTCGTGAAGGCGGAAGTACCGCTCGCCGAGATGTTCGGCTACTCGACGTCGCTGCGTTCGCTCACGCAAGGCCGCGCGACGTATTCGATGGAGTTCAAGCACTACGCCGAGGCGCCCGCGCACGTGGCCGATGCCGTCATCAGCGCGAAGACGAAGTAATCCCCGCGCGGCGCGGCGACCGGGCCTGCCCGCCGCCGCGCCGCTTCTTGCGCTTTGCTTTTCAGCGCGCATCCGACATGAGGCGGACCCGCCATGAAAGCCCGCTCCGATCGCCCCTCCCTGCTCGAAGCCGTGCGCCGCGATGCCGGCGAGCTTGGCAACCATGCCATCGACGAGTACCTGGCTGAGCGCCTCTCGCGCCGCGAGCTGCTGCGCTATGCCGGCGTCATGGGCCTCTCCGGCGTCGCGCTCGCGCTAGGCGGACTTGCGCTGCCGCGCGCGGCCGCCGCGCAAGCGAAGCCGTCCGGCGCCGGCGCGACGATCCGCGTGGCGCATCTGACGCCGGCCGGCGCCGTCGATCCGCTCACCGTCGCGGACCCGGCCGGCCTCGCGCTCATCGCGCAAACGGGCGAGTTTCTGATCGACGACCAAAGCACGGACAAGCCGCTTACGCCGGCCCTCGCGCTTTCATGGCAAGCGAACGCGAAGGGTGACGTCTGGACGTTCAAGCTGCGCCCCAACGTGAAGTTTCACGATGGGCAGACGCTCACGGCGAAAGACGTCGTTGCAACGTTCGATCGGCTGGCGGATCCCGCAAGCGGCTCGGCCGCGCTTTCGCTGCTCAAAGGGGTGCTCTCGAAGGGCGGCACGCGCGCGATCGACGACGGTACCGTCGCGTTTCATCTCGACGCGCCGAACGGCAACTTTCCCTACTACGTCTCTTCCGATAATTACAACGCCGTGATTCTTCCCGCGAGCTTCAGCGGCGGATACGAAAAGAGCTTTATCGGCACGGGGCCGTTCAAACTCGAGCGATACGAACCGAAGGTCGGCGCATCGTTCGTGAGAAATCCTGAATATTGGGGCGAAAAAGCGCTGCCCTCGCGCGTGCAGTTCTCGTTCTACGCAGATCAGCAGGCGCAGATCCTCGCGATGGAGGGCAGGCAGGCCGACGTCATGGGCGACTTCACCGTGCAAGGCGGCGCGGGTCTCCTCAACAATCCGGAGTTCGTCGTCCAGTCGGTCAGGTCGAGCGCGCATCGGCAGATTCACATGCGCTGCGATCAAGCGCCCTTCAACGACAAGCGTGTGAGGCAGGCGCTCGCGCTTGCGCTTGACCGCGATCGTCTCGTCAAGGGGCTATTCAAGGGGCGCGCGGTAGTCGGCAACGATCATCCGTTCGCGCCGGTATTCCCTTCTTACGATCCGTCCGTGCCGCAACGCCGGATCGACGTCGGTCAGGCCAAGCAATTGCTCGCGCAGGCCGGACACCCGAACGGTATCGATGCCACGCTGGCCCTGACGACCGAGAAGTTCATGGAGATTCCCGATCTGGCCGTGGTCGTGCAAAACGCCGCCAAGGCGATCGGCATGCGCCTGCAGCTCAAGGTGGAAAGCCAGAGCCTCTACTATGGCGCCGGGACGTTCGGCAAGTCCGATTGGCTGGACTCGACGCTCGGCATCACCGATTACGGACACCGCGGCGTGCCGAACCTTTTTCTCAATGCGCCGCTCACGAGCAACGGCGCCTGGAATGCCGCGCATTTCAAGAACGCCACGTACGACAAGCTCGTGGCGGATTACGTCGGCGCACTCGACGTCGGTGCTCAAAAGAAAGTCGCGCATCAGATCGAAGCCTTGCTGCTCGACGAAACGCCCGTCGTCATTCCCTACTTCTTCGATATGCTGATCGCTCGACGCAAAACCCTCGACGGCGTTCGCTTCACCGCGATTTCGCAGATGTACTTCGATCGTGCCACACTAGTGACCTAAGTTGGCGGATTCGTCTGCAGTACTGATCATTCTCGAATGTATTGCAGCGGCAACCCGAAGTGGAGATCGGAGACGACGTAGCAAATGCCGACCCTCACCCTTCCCTTGCGCGTCCACGTCGCCCATGGCACCGCCGCGCGCATCGCGCGCTTTCTCGCTGTGCGGCTCGCGCTTTCGCTCGTCACGCTCGTTCTGCTTTCGGCGCTCGTGTTCGCGCTCGGGCAACTGCTGCCCGGCGATGTCGGGCGCGCCATGCTCGGACCGCTCGCGGACCCGCGCGCCGTGGCGGCGCTCGATCATCAACTCGGCGCCGACCGGCCCGTCCTCGTGCAATTCGGCACATGGATCGCTCGACTGCTGCATGGCGATATGGGCATGTCCTACGCCTTTCGCCAACCCGTTGCACCTTTCGTCATTCATGCGCTCGCGAACTCCGCGAAGCTTGCCATGCTCGCCTTTGTGATCGTCGTGCCGCTCGGTATCGCGGGCGGCGTATGGGCCGCGCTGAACGCGGGACGCTGGCTCGATCGGACGTTGACGATCGTCGGGCTCTCGGCGACCGTCGTACCCGAGTTCGTGTCGTCCATCGTGCTCATCCTCGTATTCGGCGTCTGGCTGCGCCTGCTGCCGACGGAGGCCGCTTATCCGCCCGGCACAAGCTGGCTCGGCGCGCTGCGGCATCTGATCCTCCCCGCGCTGCCGCTCGTCTTCGTCTTCTTCGGCTACATCGCGCGAATGGCGCGTGCCGGCACCGTCGAGGCGCTCGACGCCGATTACACGCGCACGGCGATCCTCAAAGGGCTGCCGAAGCGCGTCGTCATCTTTCGTCACGTGCTGCGCAACGCACTGCCGCCGACCATCACCGTCGCCGCCACGCAGCTCGGCTATATGGTCGGCGGGCTCGTCGTCGTCGAGACGCTATTTCACTACCAAGGGATCGGCTCGCTGATCTACAACGCCGCAACGGCCCGCGATTTCCCGATGCTCGAAGCGGGCGTGCTGACGGTCGGCGTCGTCTACACGATCGCGCATTTCATCGCGGACGCCTGGCTCGTCGCGCTCGATCCGCGCCTGCGCACGGAGGGAACGGAATGAGCACCACGCCATCGGCTCCGACCGGGACGCAGGCCGTCGAACGTGGCCCCTCCACGTCGCCGGCGGAAACGCTGCGCCTGCTGCTGCGCTCGCCGAGCTTCGTAGTCGGCCTGCTCATCGTCGCATTCTGGATCGCGTGCGCGCTCGTCGGACCGTTCGTCGTGCCGCACGATCCCTATGAGGCCGATCCGCTCGACTCGTTGATGCCGCCCGATGGCACGCACTGGTTCGGCACCGATCAGCTTGGCCGCGATATCTTCTCGCGCGTGGTCGTCGGTGCGCGCGACATCCTCGCGATCGCCCCGCTCGCGACGCTGGTCGGCACGCTCGCCGGCACGGCGCTCGGGCTCGTTCTCGGCTACTTCGACGGCTGGCTCGATCGTATCGCGGGCCGCCTCATCGATGCGCTGCTCGCGTTGCCGCTCGTCATCGTCGCACTGGCGGCACTTGCGGCGCTGGGCGCATCGAATGCGACCGTGGTGCTCGTGATCGCGCTCACGTTCATGCCGATGACGGCGCGCACCGTACGCGCGGCCGTGCTCGCCGAACGCCATCTCGACTATGTCGCCGCCGCGCAGCTGCGCGGCGAGCATGCGGTCTACATCATGCTCGTGGAGATTGCGCCCAACGTCCTGCCGCCGATCGTCGTCGAGGCGACCGTCCGCCTCGGCTACGCCATCTTCGCCGTCGCGACGCTTTCGTTTCTCGGCTTCGGCGTCGCGCCGCCGTCAGCGGACTGGGGACTCGCCCTCTCCGAGTCGTATTCGCTGATGACGGGCGGCGCCTGGTGGACCGTGGTGTTCGACGCACTCGCCATCGCAACGCTCGTCGTGGGCGTGAACCTCGTCGCCGACAGCGTGCAAGGGATCCTGCAGCCATGAGCGACGTCCCGCGCAAAGCGCCTCCCGGCTTCGAGCCCGCGCCGCGCGCCGGCGAGGACGCGCTTACGGTGACCGGACTGACGGTTGCCTACCGCGTGCGCGGCCGCAACCGCGAGGTGCTGCGCGATGTCACGTTTCGCGTGCGGCGCGGCGAAGCCTACGGGCTCGTCGGCGAATCGGGCTGCGGCAAATCGACGGTCGCGCTCGCCGCTCTCAGCTATCTGCCGAGAAACGGCATGATCAAGGCAGGCCGGATCGCCATCGACGGAATCGATGTCGCGACGCTCGACGCGAGGGCCCTGCGTACCATGAGGGCGACAGCGGTCTCGATGGTCTATCAGGATCCTTCCCGCGCGCTGAATCCGTCGCTGAAAGTCGGTCTTCAGTTGTCCGAAGCATTCGAGGTCGCGCGCGGCATCGGGCGAAGCGAAGCGCGCGACGAAGCGCTCTCGATGCTCGAGCGGGTGAGAATTGCAGACCCGCGTCAAGTGATGGAGCGCTACCCGCATCAGCTATCGGGCGGCATGCAGCAGCGCATCGTGATCGCGATGGCGCTCGCGTCGAATCCCGCCTTGTTGATTCTCGACGAGCCCACCACCGGGCTGGATGCGACGGTCGAGGCCGAGGTGCTCGACGTCGTCGCTCGTCTTCGCGCCGAATCGGGCACGGCAGTGCTCTTCATCAGTCACAACCTTGCCGTCATCAGCCGCATGTGCAGCCGCGTCGGCGTTCTCTATGCGGGAAGGCTCGTCGAGGAAGGCACGAGCGAAGACGTCCTCGGCACGCCGCGTCATCCTTATAGTGTCGGCCTGCTGCGCTGCTTGCCGAGCCCGGGACGCAGCAAGGACGTCGAACGGCTCGACACGATCCCAGGCAGCCTTCCGCCACCGGGTACAACGATGACCGGCTGCATCTATGCGCCGCGCTGCCGGCTCGCCGACGATCGCTGCAGGCGCGAGGCGCCGCCGCCTTATCGCATTGCCGCGGCGCACGGCGCGCAGATGGCGCGCTGTCATTATCACGAGCGGGCCCATGCGTTGCCCGTGTCGCGAGAGGCGTTCAATGCGGAAAGTGCGGGCGAGCCAGCCGATCCGCGCGGGGAAGATACGGGTCCGGCGATCGGACGCCTCGCCGCGCGCGACGGACAACCGCGCTTGCGTGCGGCGCATCTTTCCAAGACGTTCGCCACGCCGGCTCACGCGCTGCGTGCCGTCGACAATGTTTCGCTGACGCTCGCGGCCGGCGAGACGCTCGGACTCGTCGGCGAATCGGGCAGCGGAAAAACGACGCTCGCCAAGCTGCTGGTGGGTCTCGTCGCACCCGATGCGGGCGGTGTGCTCGAGCTCGACGGCGCGTCTTTACCGCCACGCGTCACTCGCCGCGACGACGATCAGGTGAAGTCACTCCAGATCGTCTTCCAGAATCCCGACTCGGCGCTCAACCGCGCTCATTCGGTCAAGCATCTGATCGGCCGCGCGCTGTCGAAGCTCGCCGCGCTGCGGGGCAAAGCACACGACGAGCGGCTCGCAATGCTCGTCGATGCCGTGCGGCTGCCGCACCGCTACCTTGGTGCTCGCACGCGACAGCTCTCGGGCGGCCTCAAGCAGCGCGTTGCGATCGCACGCGCATTCGCGGGCGAACCGCGCGTCGTCGTCTGCGACGAGCCGACATCGTCGCTCGATGTGTCCGTGCAGGCCGCCATCCTCAATCTGCTCGTCGATCTTCAACGTCAGCGCGGAGTGAGCTACATCTTCATCTCGCACGATCTCAACGTCGTGCGATACGTCTCCGATCGCATTGCTGTGCTCTATGTGGGACGGTTGCTCGAAATCGGCTCGGTCCAGGATGTATTCGACGGTCCTCATCATCCGTACACGGCGGCGCTGCTGTCGGCGATGCCCACGTTGAAGGGGATTCATGCGCAAGGCGAGCGCGTACGTCTGTTCGGAGACCCACCAAGCGCGACGACACCGCCTTCGGGATGCGCGTTCCACACGCGTTGCCCACGCAAGCTCGGCGCCGTCTGCGAAGAGCACGATCCGCCGTTCGCCGATGCGGGCAACGGCCATTTGATCCGCTGCCACATCCCCGTCTCAGAACTGCACATCGCACGCCACGAAACCGCGCCGACATAACGCGCGCTTCGGCGGCGGAGAAACGGCGTATTCATGCGCCACGCGCGCCGCCATCGCGGTGTGATGCCCATCGCATTTCCGACTCGAGCGCTGCATTTCCCGCCTTTTTTCGCGCGTCCGGTATCAAGCCTGAAACGTTTTCTGCGGTATTCGCTTGCCCACGCCGCCCGCGCGCGATGAACGCCCGATGGGGCGGCGCATTCGCCGCAATGGCACGGTTATCGCAGTAAGGCCGCACGGATGCGCGTGCGCGCGCTTCCCCTATCGACGAAGCCACCGCTACCTTTTCGAGGTCAGCGCGCCCTTACTCGTGCTTCGTTAGGACTACTTAATAAATGGCTGATGCGGACCGATGCGGGTCTGCTCGTCGGGGCTGGGGCGGCGCCGGCGACGGCTTGCCGTTTTCATGCAGGACGAACCATGAAAAGCACTGAAAAAACTAAGCGGTCCTATCTGTCTGCACACATCGTCAGGTTTTCGCTCGCGAGCGCGTTGGTGGTTCTGCTCGGTAGTAACGCCGATGCCGCCATGAGTCCCGACGACATGGTCAAATCGACGCTCGCCCCGAGCACGATCGTCGATGCGGACGCAGGCGATATGGCTGCGGGGGCTCCGATTCAGAATGGGGCAAACGGTACCGCCTCGAAGCAGAGCCCTTGTGAAGGCAATCCCGACTATGAGGCATGTGTCAAACGTATCAGCAATGACGTGGGCGACGTGGGCGGCGCCGATAGCAGCGCCACGTCAGAAGGCGCACCTAGCGGCGGTCCTTCGGTCGCCGGCGCCAATGGCTCACGCGGAGACGGCGGTGGCGGAGGAGGCAACGGCGGTAAGGGCGGCGGCAGTGGCGGCAGCGGCGGCAGCGGCGGCAGTGGTGGCAGTGCTGGCAGTGCTGGCAGTGCTGGCAGTGGCGGCAGTGGTGGCAGTGGTGGCAGTGGTGGCAGTGCTGGCAGTGGTGGCAGTGGTGGCAGTGGTGGCAGTGGTGGCAGTGGTGGCAGTGGTGGCAGTGGTGGCAGTGGTGGCAGCGGTGGCAGCGGTGGTGGCAGCGGTGGTGGCAGCGGTGGCAGCGGTGGCAGCGGTGGTGGCAGCGGTGGTGGCAGCGGTGGCAG
>NZ_PTIR01000005.1 GCF_002934455.1 Trinickia symbiotica
AGCTGCCGGCGCGAAGCCGACGGCGTCAGCCCCGGTAGCAGCATAGGGCGGCAATTTTAGTTGTCGTCGGCGGCGGTTGTAGTTGACGCCAGACAACCGGGCAAGGATGCGCGGGATGGGCACACGCCTGGCGAACCTCTCTCGGCACGCAGCGCACAAAGCACACCTAACCGCGCGAGGAATTGAGTCTGACAATGCTTGGATAACCACGGAGTGCGTAATGATGAACCTGCAATTCCCATACGCTCACGAACTACGATTGCCCTGTGATGCTGAGGCAGAAACGCTATATGATTGGCTTGCGACTGTTTGCGTTGAAGGCAGCGGCAAAGAAATCGCGGGGTACCTTGCATCCGATTTCTTGAGGTTTATCTACACACTGGATCTTTTTCGCAGCCTTGGCGGACAAGGTAGGCGGGCGATCGAATTTGGAGCTAATCCATACTTCATGAGCATGCTCTCGAAAGAGTTCTCGAATTTTGAGTGGACATACTCAAACTGGTTTGAGGGGCAACCGAAGCGGCTGTTATGCCAAAGCGTGACCTATCGGGATCTCAGCAGCGGCCGCAAAAGCGGGCGAGATTTTCACTATTTCAACTTTAACTCGGAAAACGGTCACTTCCCGCTTCAAGACGAAGGTTACGACGTTGTTTTATATTGTGAAATACTAGAGCATCTAACAAATGATCCATCGGGCGCGCTGAGGAAAATCAGGAGACTATTAAAACCTGGAGGGCATCTTATCCTCACAACACCCAACGTAGCACGGTTTGAAAACGTCGTGCGACTTCTAAGCGGAGAGAATATCTACGATCCATACAGCGGCTATGGGCCTTATGGTCGACACAACCGAGAATATACGCGCGATGAATTGAGGCGGTTACTTATATATATCGGCTTCGAGATTGAGGAGATATTTACGTCAGATGTTCATCCGCACACATACTCGCAAAAGATCGACCCAGATATCATCGCGAAGATCACCTCGGAGAGGAGTGAGGACCTAGGACAGTATATCTTCGTGCGGGCACGCAAGTCGCCGATAGAAGGGCAGAAATTGCCTGCGTGGCTCTATCGGAGCATCGGAATAGACCGGGTCGCGACGGGTGACGAAGACAGGGTCGCCTCGCTAAGTGCACGGCTGACGCTTCAAGACTGGCAAGAAGATTCTGAAAACCAATCCGCTACCGTATTATTGGCAGCCGTCAACGGCGGATCGCGCGAATGGGATTTCGACAGCCTTCGACTAGGCGCTCGAGCGTTCAGTGAAGGGGGCAATCTGCTGCGCGAATTCCGAGGGCAATTTACCCGAAAAATCTCTCCAGGTGGCACCGCACTATTGCGAATCGAAATGGATTTTTCCGGGCTACCGTCGCGTTGGCTCGAAATCGTGATCGATTTGGTGAACGAGCACTGCTTCTGGTTCGAAGACGTCGGTTCATCGCCGATTCGCATCATCCGGGAGCCAGGAGATTGAAGTGATAATCGATCCATGAATTCGGCTACCGCTAGGAGCCTTTCGCCGCTCGGCGCCCTTGGCAAACGGTAGCCTTTCGTAGGGACATCATTGAATTATTTGCCTTAGGCTAACGGGGTTGCGGCCCGGCCGCGACCGACTTGTCACCTCGCACTTGGTCACACGATGGATATTTCGCCAAAAGAAAACTCGATCGTTACATCGAGAACTAAAAGACTTTCGTTAGCAACAATTGCACCGATCTCACTCATCATATTGTCACTGTTTTCCGGCTGGTGGACCATTGGGGGCGGGCACTTTAATTTTCGCGTTCCGCTAGCATACTCAGGGGATGGCTTGCTGACCCTCACGCTGATTAAACGCCTCATGGAAAATCCGTGGGTATTTCACAGCACTGCAATGGGCTATCCATTTGGGTCGACAATTTACGACTACCCAATCCCGGACTCTGGAAGTCTTGCTGCGCTCAAGCTATTCGCTCTTGCGACGGGTAACGCAGGGGCTGCATTCAATTTTTACTATTTGATCGGATTTCCTATTGATGCCGTCGCTGCATACGCGATCTTTAGATGTCTTCAAATATCCCGGCCTCTCAGCACGGCGGGTGCATTCGCGTTTGCCATTCTTCCGTTTCACTTTCTGCGGCTCTATCATTTATTTTATACGTGGTACTTTCCAGCCCCATGTTTCATTTGGTTCTCACTTCGGATCTTCAGCGGTGAGCTAGATTTTTTCCATATAGGACAACGCGTCGGCCGCACACTCATCGCTATCGCCAGCCTCACCGCCCTGACATGCTTCGGTGTCTACTACGCGTGCTTCGGGGTTATAGCAATAGTTACTGCAGGTGCTGCGCGGTGTTTGCAAACGCGGTCAGTGCGCGCGGCATGGACGCCTATCGTTGCCGCCGCCGTAGTCACGCTCGGTGTTGGTCTCAACGTTGCGCCAAGCATCGGTTATCGGGTCGCTGCAGGTGTCAATCAAGAAGCTATCCAGCGTTCCCCGGCTGAGTCAGAAATTGAAGGGCTCAAGATAGTGCAACTCCTGTTGCCCAGGCGCACGCACCGCTTTGAACCATTCGCAGCCTTGACTTCTTCCTATTCATCGGCCTTCCCTCTCGTCAACGAAAACTCCACTGCTTCGCTCGGCGTCCTCGGGTCTGCTGGTTTTCTCTCATTGCTCGCAGCTTTTCTAGCTCCAGGGTTCAGTACCCGGCGTCAGCAGCAGTTCTACGCACTTGCGATCATCACCCTCGGTCTTTTGTTGTTTTGTACAATTGGTGGCTTTTCTTGCCTTTTTAGCCTTCTCATCAGTCCGCTAATCCGTTCCTGGAATCGCGTCAGCGTGTTCATTGCGTTCACATCGATCTGCGCTGCGCTGGTTTTGATCGATTCGTGGCTTCGCAGGCGGCGGAACGGCGTTGTCGGTGCTGCTGTTATCAGCGCCGCGCTGGTGGCTATCGCAATATGGGATCAGACAGTCCCAGCCTGCGATGGGTGCAATGACGCCAACAGTTCAGAGTTTAGGAACGACGAGGACTTCGTTTCGAAGATCGAGGAACTCTTGCCGCCGGGGAGCGGGGTTTTATCAGCTTCCGTATCTAGCATTCCCCGAACCGGGCGTAATCGAAACGAAGCCTTACACCTTTGGCGCTTACACTGTGGCGCATATGCAGCCCTATGATCAGGCAAATGGCTACCTTCATTCTTCTACTTTGAACTGGAGCTACGGGCCCATGAAAGGACGTCGCGGCGACCGTTTTTTCCACGCGCTGGCGGAAGAACCGATTGAATTGCAGATAGACGTGATCCGACGGATCGGGTTCAGAGCGATCTACATAGATCGGCAAGGTTATGCCGACAATGGTGCTGCTATCGAAGCGCGGCTGACTCGCGACCTGGGCGAACCTCCGGTGCTGATCAGTAACAACGGCAATCAGGTTCTCTTTGATCTCCGTCCTTTGAGCACGGCAACGCCATTACCTGCTGGTCTTCGCCCAGACCAGATCATGGAGCGGGCGCAATTCGTCGTCGACGACCAAGGCGTGAGGGACGATTCAACCCTGCCCGAGCGCATCGACTTTTCCCGTAACCCCTTTCCGGACTTTATTGCAAATGCGCGCGGACTGTCGGGCTGTGAAAGTTGGGGCCGCTGGTCCGACGCGAACGTTTTTCCGTACGTCGAACTTAAGTTTAGGCAGCCCCTCCCACGACATTTCGTCCTTCACTTGCGGCTCCAGGCCTTCGGCCCCAATGAAGGAAAGCCCGTAAGGGTGCTGGCCGGCGCGCAGGAAAAGACGTTCATCCCGGCATCGACGCGGGGCCGATACTCGCTGTACTTCGATAACTCGGCGGCATCGAGAACAATACAGATCGTGCCGCCACAACCCATATCACCGCAGGAATTGCATATGGGCTCCGACGCTCGCCGCCTCGGACTAGGTTTTCAGTCCCTCTCCATCGAAGCGATTCGGTAGCAGTGACATGCGAGGAGCTAACCAATGTCAGCGAGCCCAGCTGTTGGAGGCCGGGGCGTCTCGAGCTGGGCATCGCGCGAATCTGCGCCGGCCGATCGCCGTTGATCGGGTCTCGTCGCTGGATATAATTCGCGCTCGGCTATACAGCAACGGGGAGTGAAATGCGGATCATCGTAGACCTGCAGGCTGCGCAAAACGACAGCCGCTTTCGAGGGGTCGGCCGCTATTGCAGATCGCTGGCCAAGCACATGGCGCCGTTGGCAGCGAGCCGCGGTCATGAGGTTTGGCTCCTGCTGAATGGCAACTTCCCAGATCAGGTCGATTCAATTGCGCGAGAGTTCGATGGCGTTGTCCCGCGATCGCGAATCGGCGTTTTTCCTGGCATGGCGCCCGTCACCGAGACAATCGCGTCCAACGCATGGAGGACTCGTGCCGCCGAGTGTCTCCGAGAAGAGTTCCTTGCGCAGCTTCGCCCGGACGTGGTCCATGTTTCGAGCCTCTTTGAGGGCTCCGTTGATGATGCAGTGGTATCGGTCGGGCGCGGCAGCACCCAACTGCCAACCGCTATCACCCTGTACGACCTAATCCCATGGACGTTGCCACACCTCTACATAACGACGCCTGAGTACGAACGCTACTATCACCGTAAGTTGGACTCTCTACGGCGCGCGGATTTGCTGCTCGCCATTTCACGACATTCGGCTGAGGAAGCGGTCAGGCTGCTTCCATGCAACCCAGCGATGGTCGTCAACATTTCTGCATCAATTGACGATGATTTTGCGTTTCGAATGCACGAGCCGCATCACTCCGCCAAAGTAATGGAACGCTACGGCATATTGAAGCCATTCGTACTATACATGCCAGGCGGGTTCGATCTGCGAAAGAACTTTGCGACGCTCTTCGATGCGTATTCGCGGATGCCGAGCGAGATCCGGAGATCGCATCAACTTGTTATCGGGAGCAATATCAAGCCTGCCGAGCGCGCAGCTCTGGAAGCCCTGATCGCCACCAAGAGGCTAGCCCGCGAAGAGGTCGTAATGACCGGGTACGTCTCCGACAACGACTTGGTCACGTTGTATAGCCTGTGTCGAGTCCACGTATTCCCTTCTCTTTATGAAGGATTCGGCCTACCCGCGCTGGAGTCGCTGGCTTGCGGCGCGCCGACCATCGCGTCCAATACAAGCAGCCTACCCGAGGTCATCGGCCTCGAAGACGCTCTGTTCGATCCGAATTCGGCTCAAAGCATCGCGGACAAGTTGTTGCGTACTTTGACGGATGAGCTGTTCAGCACGAGACTTCGGCAGCACGGTCTATCGCGGGCTCGTCGATTTTCGTGGGAAAAATCCGCCGCGCTCGCAATGGATGCGATCGAGCGAACTTTTACGTCATGCGGGCGCCCCCAGGTAAAGTCCAAGTCCGCAGACGAGCTAATCACCGCAGTTCTAAGCGCCATATCTCCCTCGAAGCCCTCCACTGCGCCGACGGCTGACGATCTTGTCCTTCTTATGCGCAGCGCAAGGGAAGCGGCACAGGAGCTCGCGAAGCTGACGCAATAGCGTTGTCTGGCGGGAACCCGACAGCGCAACTTTCGACCGGCGCGAACTTGAAGGCCTTAACGGCCACTCCTAATACTCTACTATCGCCAGAGACGCCCATTGTGGATGGCGAGGTTGCGAATGGCGCGATAATTTTAACACCAGGATTCACGATTTCTTCGGGCATAGCAAAAACCCCACGATAATACCAGACACTACCACCATGAACTAGGGTGTACGGCAGCTCAAAATCGTCGATCAGAACTCGCAAACTCCGCATGTCACCTGGCGAAAGCGTCGATAGGACTAGCAACTCCCAAGTGTAATCGAGGCGCCCAGTGATCTGGCATTCCGTGCATATTGTCGCCACTTCAGAGGTCCATCTAACGCCATGCCAATGAGGCCAAACCTCTCGACTATGCAACCCCTGGTGGCGAACCGGATCATCCATATCTAAGAATAAATTAGGCGACAATTCTCCACGTTTATCCGATTTTGCCGCAAGAACTTGGGTGCGCGTTGAACCAGCCATTTCCCTAAACCGTTGCCTTGCGAACCTGTATAGTTCGACATCATATTTGTTATGATTCTGAACCAATCGCATCACCGACTCATCTTGAGCCCGGGAATAATCACCAACGTTCAGTACGACGGGGTGATATCCCCGGCTCAATTCAAATCTTTGGCACATCAACGAGATAGACTCCTCCATCTCCTCAAAGATCCCGACAAATTCGAATTCCTTCAAATTTCTCTTAGCATCAGCAAGCACAGAATCATCAATAGCAAATTCCGGCTTCGTACCATTCCACCCGAATTCGAATGGCATCGATGCGCGATGTGTGGGTACGTTCGGTGCAAATGCATTTGCGAGCCACTTTGCCTGGACGTTCGTGATGCTGCTGCCACGCGACGATTCGATAAAGTCAGCGAGATTCTCGCGCGGCGATATTTCCCCAATTCGCTTCATGTGGTTGAACAAGCTGATCGACAGGTCAACCGGGTTCCGCAAAAACACGAGCTTGCGCACCGGCTCATTCATCAATGAAGCGATCGAAAGCGGGAAATGTCCAGCCACGACCGCAGCGGACTTCAACAGACCATAATCTATGTAGTTGGCGTAGTACTGATTCCTTACTTTTTTTGTTATCAGCGCATCTGCCAACGAAAAATTATCCTCAAGTAAGGACGTGATCGACGTCCCCGCTGTTTTCGGAATATGCATGAAAAATATACTCACGGCCTCTTGCTTCGCAGTCGTTTATGTGCTTTGTTTACACGCTGAACAGCCGCACCCTAACCGAGGTTACGTTATTTGGCGACGACTGTCGAGGTAGCGATGTTACAGAACATCACGAGATGATATGTTTGGCAGCAATTACCGCAACGCACTAGCGCGCGAGTGTCTCGGCATACAAGGTCCGGTACGCTTTACCCAAAGCGGGGGCTGAAAACATATTTTCATATCGAACGCGAGCCGCAGCACCCATGCTATTCGCCAGTGACTCGTCCGACAGCAAACTATTCATCGCGTGTGCCAAATCCCGCGGCGATTCCGGCGGGACGACGAATCCAGTGACACCACTTTCATTGACATATGAAGTTCCGGAGCCTACCTCGCAGCAAACCAATGGCTTTCCAAACATGGCAGCCTCGACGAGCACCATACCAAACGCCTCTGACCGGAGGTGCGAAGGCAGAACCAAGCCGCGGCACCCTCGCAGCAGCGCGTTTTTCTCGTCGTTCGATACCTGCCCGGCAAAGACGACATTGGACGCCCCAGCCTCGGCCGCCTGCTTTCTCAGCCGTGCCATTTCCGGACCGGACCCGGCGATGACCACGTTCGCACCGATCTTCGGCGCTGTGTCGATCAGCGTGTGTAAGCCCTTGTAGTAGCGCAAGACGCCGAGGGACAAGAAATACGGCTTGTCTCCCAAAGACAGTCTGCTGAGTAGGTCCGCTTCAGGTCTGGTCGCCACGTCACCGCTCGCAAAGTCCGCGATGCCGAGCGGAATGACTCGCAGCCGATCCGCCGGCACCACGGAGCATAGAATCGAGCTTGTCCGCGCGTAGGCTGGAGATGTGGCAACAACAGCGTCCATCGACCTCAGCATCCACCGCATCAACGGCCCGTAGACATACCCGACATACTTCTGCCGAACAACGTCAGAGTGATAGGTCATGACAGCCGGCTTACGATGCTCGCCAAAGAGCCTCAGCAGATCCGCAAACGGCCATGGAAAGTGAAAATGCAATACATCGGCCCATTGCGCGAGCGCGCGGAACTGCCGCAACGAATCAATGCCGCCGAGATCGCAGGAAGCCGGTGCCGCCCACGATTTCGAACGAACCACTTTCCCCTCGTCAAACGCGATCGTGCGCGGCTCCGGGTTCGGTGACAGTGTAAAAATCCTCGACTCAACGCCGAAGTCGCGCGTAGCTAGGCTGATTTGCCGAATCGCTTCCTGTAGCCCCCCCGGCGGATCGGGAAAATACGTGCGATAGATATGGAGTACTTTCACGTTCGATCAGTCGCGCGCGCAACTCGCGGCATTTTTTTTGATGAGATATTTCTAAGCCCGCCTCGAGCAGAACATTGCGCTCGAGAAGAGCCCTCGATTGACATACCCCTGACCGAGCTAGAGGTGGCGGCGTTTCCTGGCTCCCCCGATCGATAAGTTGGCCTTGGCAAATGCCAAAGCCGCGTTTGACGTAGCTCTCCGGCTCAGGGGCTGTTCCGCCTGTCAGAACGACGCACCTTTGTCATTGCGGCGTAGGTCGGCTTTGACCATCATGTCGCAGAGTTCCTCAAGCGTTGTCTCGGGTTTCCAGCCAAGCTCTCGCGAAGCCTTCTCGGGGTTGCCGATAAGCAGGTCCACCTCGGCGGGGCGATAATACTTGGGATTCACTCGGACGACCGTCTTACCCGTTGCTGCGTTAACGCCAACTTCCTGTTCGGCCTCGCCCTTCCATGCAAGCTCAACGTCGATGGCTTTGAACGCCATCGTTACGAAATCGCGGACAGTCTCGGTGCGATTGGTGGCCAGGACATAGGTATCCGGCGTGTCGGCCTGCAGCATACTCCACATACCCTCGACGTATTCTTTCGCAAATCCCCAGTCGCGCTTCGCATCAAGGTTACCCAACTCGAGCACGTCCTGCTTTCGCAGCTTGATCTTAGCCACGGAATCGGTGATTTTCCGAGTAACAAATTCGCGGCCTCGAAGCGGCGACTCATGATTGAACAGAATCCCGCTCGTGCCGAAGATCCCGTAGGACTCCCGATAGTTCACGGTCATCCAATGAGCGTAGAGCTTCGCCACGCCGTACGGGCTGCGCGGATAGAAAGGCGTGCTTTCGACCTGAGGGATGGCCTGCACTTTCCCGAACATTTCCGAGGTGGATGCTTGATAAAAGCGCACTTTCGGATTCACGATGCGAATCGCTTCAAGCAGATTCAACGGTCCCATCGCCGTAATATGCCCGGTCGTAACCGGTTGGTCGAACGACACACCCACGAAACTCTGCGCTGCGAGGTTATAAACCTCTGTTGCACCCGTATCCTGCAGTAGTCGGATGCTCGTAGACAGATCCGTCAAGTCATATTCGACGAGGTGCAAGTTTGGATGGTCTTGAATCCCGAGTTCATCGATGCGCCAGAAGTTGACCGAACTCGTCCGACGGTACGTACCATAGACGGTGTAGCCCTTGTCCAGCAAGAGTTGAGCGAGGTAAGCGCCGTCCTGCCCCGAGATACCGGTGATGATCGCCTTTTTCATAGACTGTGCCCTGAGAATTGAATGAAACTAAGAAATGGGAGCCCTCGACGGTGAATCGCGCGCGAGCAGCGAAAAAGACTGCGACGATGCGTACGATTCCCCCGGCCTGGCAGCTAGCTCATGTCGGCCAATGAGACGTCCACGCGGCGCAGAAGTTGGTCGGTACTCTGCTCCCACGTCAGCCAAGGCATGCCTGCCGAACGAGGCACCTCGTTCATGCGATAGAGTTCAAGCCAGTCCAAGAGGGCTCGCGCTAACGAAACGCCATCGTGTCCGTCGAACCAGAAGGCGTGATTACCGGCAACTTCCTTAAACACCGGGATGTTCCGCGCAATGATAGGCAGCTCGCGTTGAGCTGCCTCTACGAGTGGCAGCCCGAACCCTTCATACTCTGAAGCCGCGATCAATGCCGAAGTTGTCTCGTACAATCGATCGAGATATTCGTCACTGACTCCCTCAAGCCAAAACAGCCGTGTCCCAGCCTGCGGGTGGC
The DNA here is from genome assembly GCF_002934455.1 of Trinickia symbiotica. Taxonomy (GTDB): domain Bacteria; phylum Pseudomonadota; class Gammaproteobacteria; order Burkholderiales; family Burkholderiaceae; genus Trinickia; species Trinickia symbiotica. The sequence continues at coordinate 9,761 of NZ_PTIR01000005.1, forward strand.
CGCGCAGACGGTCAACAACCTCTTCCATATGCCATCCCGCCTTCCCGACAATGACGAGATTGACGTTTTCGCCCTTCGACCAGAGAGACTCGAACGCATCGATCGCCTGTGTATAGCCCTTTCTCGGCTCGATTGTCCCCACCATCAAAAAACTCGGTACGGACTTGATCGCGGCGAGCACCTGCGACGCGTTCTCCGGTAGCCCAACCGTCGGCTGGCTGTTGCCGATGTCCGCGCCTAAGTGGAAATGGGAGATACGCGGCGTCCGGCCAAGACCCGGCCTTTTCTCCTCGAACCAACGCTCCACGTCGTGCGCCACCGCTTCGGAAATGCAAATAAGACTGTCCGCGTAGCTAGCGAGGCCGTCGATCCAATGGGTAAACGCCTGAGTCATTCCGGTCGTATGCCACCGTGTGTTCATTAGCGGCGTCAGGTCATAGACGACGTAGTGAATGTGGACTCCGGTTTCCTCCAATTGACGCAGCGTTTCATTGAACGCTGGAAAGAGGTGCGCAGTAAGGTCCAGCCCGACGAAAATATCGTCCTTCCCGAAAGTTATCGGAACATCCTGAACACCCTCGGTCGGCAAGCCCAGGAACTTGGCGACAAAGGACTTCGCATACAGCAATCCGTGACCATCCTTCGTGTAGACGGCCTCCACGCGATACCCCGCTGGCGGATGCTTAAGGAGCCTCAATAAGATGCTCCGCACAACCCTCTGAATGCCCGACTTGGCATCACGGTTGACTAACTCTGAAATGTCGACAAGTAGCTGTCGCTCGCCGCATGCGCGGTCGATAACGCGCTGGTTCATTCGCAAACACTCCCTGAGCATCGTATGCTCGGCATCCGAAGCTTCCCTCCCCAGCTCCGCCGAATCTCGTTTCAATTCGGCCGCAATCCGTTCATAGCCGTTTGCCACGGTCTGATCGTCTATACGCGAGAGCGCGGCCGCGGCTCCCTCAAATGCCCCTTCGAAGCCATCGAGCGCCAGCAGCGCGGAGCGTTCCCAAGAGAACTTTTTAACTTGTAGCGCGCAGTGGCGCTTGAGCTCCAAAAGGAAACCGTCATCGGTCAAACACCGAAGCATCACGCGCGCAATATCCGCGACGGAAAGCGGGTCGAACAATCCCTCATCGAATCCGATGACCTCGGGCAGGCTCGTGGAATTGGATGCAATTACTGGCGCACCGCAGGCCATCGCCTCCAGCGCGGGCAGCCCGAATCCCTCGTGCAACGACGGAAAGACACAAAATTGGCAAAGGCCATAAATGGCCGTGAGTTGTTCGTCGGGCACGTAATCGGTCAGCACCAGTTGGTTTGGACCGAGTCCGACACTGCGAGCCTTTGCTTGAAGGGCCTCTCCCATTCCTTCCGGAACCTTACTGCCAATGACGAGTTGCAGTCCGTCCCGAACCGACATTGGCAAGCTAGCGAACGCCTCGATCAGTCGATCGAGGTTCTTCCGCGGATCGAAGCCACCTGGCACATAGAGTACGAACGGATTGGCGATACCGTGCTCGGCGAGGAGCAATTCACGTGCGGCCTCTTCAGAAATCGGCGCCGGCTTGAACTGATCGCCAATCGCTGCCGAGATGTTGATAACCCGGTCCGCCGAAATATGCAGCAGATCGATCGCCTCCAAGCGCGAGTGCGCGGATATCGCCAGCAGATAGTCGGCCCGTTTCAGCTGCTCCAACTTGCGCAGGTAGAAAGAACGATAACCAGAATCCACAAGGTAGGCTTCGCTCATTACATACGGTATCAAGTCGTATAGCGTAACGGCCGTCGGAAGCCTTGCCGAGCCGCAATCTATTGCGACGACGGATTCGTCACCCCACCCTTCGAATAGGCTCGAGACATGCAAGACGTCCGGCCTCAGCGCGGCGAGGAACTCTTCGCGGACGAACTCAGACGCCCGTCTACGCCATTCACTGCCAGGGGTGACTCCCTCCGTTTCCGGCAAGCTGGAGAAGACCAGAATCCGGTCTTGGGACAATAAGCCCGCGAAGGAGGTTCTAAGCGGTTCTATCGTTTCCGGAAATTTGCCGTTCAGCACGACATACACTTCGTGCCCGCGGCGCTCGGCGTCCGCGACCATCGCTAGGGCGAGTGACAGCGAATACCTGCCGATCCCTCTGAACCTGCTCTCGCTTTGCGCGGCCTGCAGATCGATCACTATGCGCATAACGTTCCCGTGTCCAAAGTCGGGCCCGGGCCGACCCATGGTTGAAACTGGAGTTCGCCAACTGCGACGCCAAGGACGCGACCAGCGACGACCACGTCCTGCGATTGATTGACCACCAAGGTCACCTCGGACGTCACTTCCCCGTCAGTTGGCTCGACGGCGAGACTTAAGCGGCTCCATTCATGACCTACCGGCACGCCAGCCAACTTGCGTTTGCCCGCGACCAGTACGTCGATCGTCGCATCGCCCTGCGCAGACCTCCAGACAAAATTCAGATGGCCGGGGCGTGAACGGAACGTCGCGCGGCGTGCGCTCCACGCAAAATATCTATGCGGATCCCGCTCGATCGGGAAAAAGCCCGTGCTTCCCTGCAAAAGCTCGTCAAAAGCCTCGAGTTCCTTGAAGCCAGGAGTTGTCGCCTCCATGAACTCGACGTCTCTCAAAGCCACGCCACGCTCGGCCGATCCCGCTCCGCCAGTCAGTTCGATAGTGACTGCCCTAAACGCGCAGTCCTCTTTCTCGGGAACAACGATCTGAAAGGATGTCCAATCTGCCGGGACGTGGACGTATTGATGAGCTAGCTCTCCGTCGATCCGGACTTCGACCGTCCCGCCGACCTCCGTCCGCCAGATCCCGCTTATTGCACCCGGCCTGCAGTCAAACGTGGCCGTCTGTCTCGTCCATGCAAATCTGTGTTGCCCGTCGGCCTCGATATCCAGAAAGCCGCCGAGCAACCTCTCCGTATCCGGTAGATTGGCCGGGTCCTTATAAAGCTCGACCAACCGATCGACCACTCGCGCCCACGTGAAATTCGCACTGGCGACCAGGGTCGAAAGGAAACTCCGGGGTGCGTCAACACTCTTTTCGACGGCGTCCGCAATACCCGCTGTGTCGTGAGGATCGACATACGTCGCACCGGCACCAAAATACTCCCTGGTGCACCCCTCTCGAGTGACGACGACGGGCACGCCAGCTGCGAATGCTTCGAGTGCGGCTAAGCCTGGGGTCTCCAGCATGCTCGGCAACGCGAAGACAGAACACGCGGAGTACGCCGACCGCAACAGGTCCGACTCGTGACCGAGCGGCCCGATGTACCGGAGCTGGTCTCCGCCTTCCGCGAAGCACTCGTCCGCGTACGCCCGATCGCGTACGTGCCCGATTAACACCAACTGCAGTTGGGGATGGGCCTTCAATGCACGAACGAGTTCGAGCTGGTTCTTACGCGGCTCGACGTTCGCGACGTTCAGGACGAACTTCCCGGCAATGCCGAAACTCTCCCGGAAAAGCTGCCCGTCTACCGGCTTCAAAAAGTATTGATCGATGCCGTTATAGACGGTAAAGAACTTCTCACGCGGGATATTAAAAATCCTAGCGAGCAGATCGCACTCGGCGTTTGAGTTGCAGACTACTCGGTCAGCCAGCACGAAAATGAGACGAATTTCATCGAACGGATAATTGGATTTCGATTCCTCGGTAATCCAAAGGTTCGGTGACACGACGAGCGGCATCCCGATGTTCTTCACGAACGCGCAGAAGTGAAGCGAGCCGCTCATGCACGAGAAGTAATGAACTACTTCATGATCCTTGAAACGCGGGTTCCACAGGTCCAATAGCGTGACGTCTACCCCCCGCCGGCCGAGGTGCTTGCGGTATTGCTGGAGCTGAATCTCTCCTCCGCCAGGCGTATGAAATGCCATCGGGTAGGTGTTGAACAATATCTTCATATCTTTCGTTCTATGTGGACCAATTGGGCCTACGAATACGTACCGGCTTAGGATTGCGAGCCGAGGCTCGCCCCAGCGCGCACCCGATCAGATAGACCTATAAGCAATGCCGCCGCTTGCTGAAGTGGAAGGCGTCGGCTACTGCTGGTTCCAGACTGTCTGCATCAACCAGTCCCTGCCTGTAATCCCCGAAGCTTCGTCCGAAAGCAAAAAGAGGACGAGGTTAGCCACCTCGACGGGTGTATTGAAACGCTTGAGCTCTAGCGGTTCACAGACACCTGCGTAGAATTGCTCAGAGCTGATGCCCTGCTCAGCAGCCATCCGGTCCACGTCCTTGAACGACATTTCCGTACCGACCCAGCCCGGGCACACCGCGTTGACCGTGATGCCTTCCGCACCGAGCTCTTTCGCCCAGCACTTAGTCATGCCGATCAATCCGAATTTGGAAGCGCAGTAAGCGGAATAACCCGTGCGGCCCTCCTGACCCAACTGTGACGCAATGTTCACGATGCGCCCAGGGCGAGAGAGGCGCGACAACAATCCTTTGGTGAGCAGGTACGGCCCGACCAGATTGGTGCTCAACACTTCATCGAGTGGGTCGTCCCCAGCATCGAGGATGCCGAAAGTCCTGCAGATGCCGGCGTTGTTGACGATAGCCCACAGATCGCTTTTCCAGGTCTGGTTGAACCCGGCGACGGCATCGCGGTCGGCAAGGTCGAGCACATGCACCCGAGCGTCCGTTTGCCTGACCCATTCTGCTTCGAGCAATGTCTTTGCAGACGTTTCGCTGCTGACGAGCAGTTCCGTCAGATAGCCTTTGCCGGCAAGTGTCTCCGCGATCGAAAACCCAATACCGCGTCCTGCGCCTGTTACAAGGACTCGCTTGCGCATTTCTCGCTCCAGAAGTGTTCGTTGCCGAGCATCCTGCCCACCGCTGCCATCAGTTGCTTCGCCGACTCGGCCCACGACAGCACTTCCATGCCATCGGGATAGACGCATTTGCCCGACTCGCGTGCAGCCAACCACGAGACGAGCAGGTCGTGCAGATCGTCCGCAGACGCCCCGTTGAAATAAGTTGCCGAATTTCCGCACACTTCGCGGAACACAGGGATGTCCCGCACGATCAATGGCACGTTGTGATGCGCAGCTTCGACGAGCGGCAATCCGAACCCCTCAGCCAGGGACAGCCCGAGTAAGGCGGATGACGACTCGTAGACGCCCCTCAAATACTCATCGGTAATCCCTTCGAGCCAGAACAAGCGTTTGCCGCGCATCGAATGCGCTTGCAGTCTCGCGACCAAGCGCTCAATCTTCCACCCGACCCGGCCGACAAACACGAGATCGACGTCAGCGCCTTCGGCCCAAAGTCGTTCGAACGCATCGAGTGCAAGCTCGTGTCCCTTGCGCGGCTCGAGCGTGCCGACCATCAGGAATGTCGACGACGACTTGAGCCGGGCGAGCACTTCTTCGGCATCATCGGGCAAACCCATCGACGGAACGCTCTCGGCAATGTCGGAACCCAGATGGAAATACTCGAGTTTCGGCAATACCTCACGCTTGGGCTTATGCTTGGCGAGCCAAGCACGCAGGTCTTGTCGTACGGAGTCCGAAATGCACACAAGGCCGTCCGCCTCCTCGCTTACGCATTCGAACCAGTAGTTGAAGAGTGCAAGGTAGTCGTTGCCCTCGAACCATGCATTCGTCCCATGAAACCATTCCGGATACATCAACGGGATCAGATCGTAGATCACGAAGTAGACGGCAGCGCCGGACTCTCGAAATCGAACGACCTCCTGACGCAATTCAGGGGTGATGTTGTAGGCAAGATCGACGCTGAGAAAAATGTCCCCTGCCCGAGGCTCAATATGTCGTTCACTGACCATGAGATCGCGACTGCCGTCACCGCGCGCATCGGACGCCGCCAGGGCGGTCACGTAGCGCCCCGTCGTCTTGTCGCCGCGCACGGGAACGACCGCCCAGTCCGCGGGCGGCTGCGATTGCAGCGCCAGCAGCAACCCGCGCGTGACACGTTGAATGCCGGTTCCCTTATCGAACCCGACAAGCTCTGTCACATCAAAAAATAAGCGGTGACACATGAATACGTCGATCTCACAAGAAACGCGCGTCTCCCGCGCTGAGCGTAGCTGAACGATAGGATCTACGCTCCTTTCACGGTGCTGCAACCCGCACCGACGGATGGAACAACACGTCCACGCACGAACCGCGTCGCGCGCTCCGAATGAATCGTCAAAATCCTCGCTCAGACGACCCGCAGTGAATCGCGAGCACCTTGGCGTCGGTTTCTCTCGATCGCCTCGAAGATCACTTCCTGATCGATGTAATGACCGAAATTGCCGTTGTTTGTCGGCGCCATCACGCCTGCGGTGCGCACGAGACCCATGTAAGCCTTGCCGCTCAGGAAGTGCTTGTCGTAGCGAATCTTTTCCCAGATGTCCGATAGCGAATAAGCTTCCGGTACGGTTGTCGGCAAGCCGATACGTCGAAAGACGTCGTAGTGGAGCTCGACAGTTTCTTCGTCGGACAATCCCAGCAGCAGTGCGACCTCTGACGAGACGCACATGCCGATCGCGATTCCTTCACCGTGATAGACCTCGCCTTCGGACAGGTGCTCGACAGCATGACCGATCGCGTGCCCATATTGCTTCAGCGTCTCGTCGTAGTCGGAGTCGAGATCGCCACTCATGACCTCGAGTTTCAGCTCGATCGATCGCGTCACGACTTCGGTAAGAAAGTCGGGATCGACAAGATGCTCGCTGTTCGATGTGATGAACGACAGGAACTTCGTGTCCTGACAAATCGCGTGCTTGATCGCTTCCGAGAGACCATCGCGGATCAATCGCACGTCGAGCGTGCGCAGCACGAGCGGATCGACAACGATCTTAGATGCAGGGTAGTAGCTTCCGATCAGATTCTTGCCATGATCGAAGTTGATCGCTTGCTTGAAATCGATCGCCGCATCGACCTGCGACAGCAGGCTCGTGGGGAAGTGAACGAGCCCGATGCCGCGATACAACGTCGAAGCGAGAAAGCCCGCGAGGTTGTTCACGACACCGCCGCCCAGGCTGAAGATGACCGAGTACTTATCGAATCCGTAGTCGAGCGCCTTCTCCACGAGCTGCGAATATACCTTGAAGCTCTTCGAACTCTCGCTCGCCGGCACCACGAGCGTGCGCACGGAGCGCCCCGAGCGTTCGATGCTCTCGAGCACACGACGCAAATAGAGCTTTTCGACGTTCTTGTCGGTCACGAGCAGGTGTTTGGACTCCTTGCGAATGTGATCGAACACGCCCATTGCGTCGAGATGGCGCAATGAATCCTTCCTTACGATCACTTCGCTTTGCAACCGCTTGTCTGCATGAAAGCTAAAGTTGCGTGTCGTCTGCTCGCTCATTTTGTTCTCGTGCACGGCCGCCCGTGCTGCCTGAATGTTGGATTTCATTTCAGCCATGGTTTATGCCCTCACTTTAAGCACGCGCACGAGCGGCTCTAGACATTGCGGCATCAGATACTTGTTGTGAACATGCCGCTGCAACTCCGGCGAAACCGGTGTCCTCAACGCGGCCTCTACGCCGCGCTGAATCGAGGCGGTCGACATCGGATCGACCTGGTGCACGAGTTCTCCTCCAAAGTGCTCTTGCGTCCATGCACCGGCCGACAACACCATCGGCACTCGGGAAAGGCCCGCCTCGAACGCGGAGAAACCCGCCGGTTCGAGCGAGACTTCTATGAACGCTTTCGCACCGCGCAGCGCCGACCGCAGGACTTCGGACTTCGGCTGCAGGTACGGCAAAAACTTGAAGTGAGATGGAGCGGCCTTCACGCATGCTTCGTAATAGGCTCGATCACGGTAATCACCAACAAACACTAGCGGAATCTTCGACTCTCGCAACGCGTGGATGGCGGACAGTTGGTTCTTCCGTTCTTCAATGATGCCGACAGCCAGCAGATAATCGTCCAGCCTGTACGTCTGTTTGAAAAGCTCGCCGTCTACGAGCTCCTCGAAGCACGAATCGACGCCCCAACGATAGAAGGCCACCTTGCTCGAATCGAGGCGCACATGCTCGACTACGTTTTCGTATTCGCTGTTCGATTTAAAGACGACTACGTCCGCCAGTTCGAAGAATTCCGCGACGGAATCCTTCTCGGACTGTGCAGGTGCCTTCGACCACCAGATGCTCGGCAGCAACACGAGCTTCTTGCCGGCAGCCTTGACTTCGCGAACAAACTCGATGCCGGTAGGAACGACCGAATAGTGCAGAACCACGTCGTACTTATTGAGCGGCTGGGCAGTCGGCCCGTACAGATCTGCGCGCACGCCGAGTTGCCGCAGGTTGTTCATCAGGTCGACCAGCTCCAGCTCTCCGCCCCCGCGGTGCAAAAACGCCGCTGGATAGGTGGTGATCAGTACTCGCGAATCGCTCATTCGATACTCCCGGATTAATGTGCTGAAGCAGGCTGTAGTGGGCTCACGTTCCCCATTTTCCGCCACACGTAACCCAGCATTTTAACGGTCCGGGCGTCCCAGGTGTTATCCCCCACCAGCGCGGCCGCCTCTTCAAGCGTCAATCGGCCGCGTTGCAATTGCCGCTCGACCGCCAGCACAAAGGCTTCCGGCGTCGCCGCGACTTCGAGGCCCGCCGTTTGGCTTCGGGTGAAATCGAGCGGCGTCGAGACCACCGGCAGCCCCGCGGCCAGGTACTCGAAGTACTTCATCGGAAACATCGAGCGCGTGTAGTCGTTCAACCGCGTTGGCAACAACCCGACGTTCATCCCGCGCAGGTATTCCGGCAGTTGCTCGTAAGTTCTGTAACCGAGGAAATGCACATTGGGCAGTTGTTTCAACTCCGCAACACCTTGGCTGCGCTGCCCCTCCCGCTCGCTTCCAATGAAGATCCATTGCCAGCCGGGCCGCAAGCGTGCGGCGGCAAGAATCAGCGAAAAATCGACCTTGAAGTCGGAAAGGACGCCATGGTAGACGAGCCGCGGCCCCGGAATCTGCGTGAGATCCGGCGGGAGCGGACCCACCTCGAGCGCCCGTCCGAAATGATCGGCGTCGGCTACGTTCGCGAAAAAATGCGTGTTCGGATTCAAGCGCGAGCACCGTTCATATAGTGCGGGCGCCGTCGTAAAAACGACGTCGCTCGAGCCAAGCAGTTGCCGCTCGGCACGCTCGAACGCCTCCACGTCGACGCCGGGAATCGCCGTAATGTCGTCCACGCAATGGTAGACGAGTGGGCCGCGAGCGAGTCCCTCGACGGATGTCTGCATGTACGGGTGGTAAGTCCAGACTACCGGCTCGGCGCAACGATATTTGCGCACGAAACGGGCGATGCTCAATTTCAGCAGCGCCTGATTGAGTTGGCGCACCATCGGCCAATGATGCTTCGCGGGGATCATCAGTGGAGAAAGCACCCAGACATTGGGCTCACGCTGCTTTGCCCCTATGAGGTTGGAACGCAAGCCCTGCCGCAATCTGCGCCAGATCCGAGCCCAGTCCTTGCCGCTGGCGAGCTTTGGCGAGCGGAAGCCCACGCTTTCAACGTAAAGCACGCGCCAGCCGCGACGCGCGAGGACCCTCGCCGTATGCTGTTTGTTGGTCCAATACGGCTCATCCCAGTCTGCTGTCGAGAACAGCAGGCAATCGCCAGCCGTCCGAGCGGTGTCAGAAGAGTCAGCCATTGAACACCTCGACGGGCTGCCCAAGGAGGCTCGATACGATGCGCTGAGAGGCCCCGCCATCCCCGTACGGGTTCGAGCGGTCGCGTAACGCCCGTCGGCGCCCCTCGTCGTCCAGCCAGGCCTTGGCTGCGGCTTCGATGCGCTCGGGCGCTTGGCCCGCAAGCGTCGCGAATCCCGCATCGACGCCTTCGCGTCGCTCGGTGTGGTTGCGCATCACCACCACCGGCACACCGAAGGTCGGCGCCTCCTCCTGAATGCCGCCTGAATCACTGATCGCGAGTACGCTCCTGCTAAGCAAATAGAGGCTCGACGGGTAATCGACCGGGTCGATCAACGCCAGATTGTCAATGCCCGCGAGTTCGCGCATGACCGGTTCGCGAACGGCCGGGTTCAAATGGACCGGGAACACCCATTGATACTTCTGGTATTGGCCGCAAAGGTCGCGCAGCACTTGGCAGATGCCTTTGATTGCGCCGAAGTTTTCGCGACGATGGCACGTCACAAGCACGTGCGCATGGCTCGGTCCGTCCCACTCGGGCAATCGTAGACTCGCCGGCGGGTGTTCCCAGGCGTTGCGAACAAGCATGATCGCATCTACGACTGTATTGCCCGTCACGACGATATGGCTCTCGTCGATCCCTTCGCGCAACAAGTTGTCCCGCGCAAGCGCGGTCGGAGCGAAATGCCGCGTAACAATACGGCTCAAAAGATTGCGATTGGCTTCCTCGGGGAACGGGCTTTTCAGATTGCGCGTACGCAAGCCCGCTTCCACGTGCGCGACGGCAATCCCGTGATGGAACGCTGCCAACCCGGCACAGAAAGCCGTCGTCGTGTCGCCCTGAACGAGGACCCAGTCGGGACGCACTTGCTCGAGCACGCGATCCATTTCGGTCAAAAGCCGCGCAGATAGCACGTTGAGCGACTGTCCAGGGCTCATCGTATCGACGCTGATGTTGGGCTCTATCTCGAAGAAATCGAGGGCCTGCGCGAGCATTTCCTTGTGCTGCCCGCTCGTGCAGACCACGGTGTCGACGCTGCGACGCAGCGCGTCCACGACGGGCGCGAGCTTGATGACTTCGGGACGCGTCCCCATGACGACCATGACTTTCATTTCAGCCGCCCGTCCGAAGTCATCTTGATGCGCTCGCCGCGGTATTCGACGGCGAGCGACAGGTCGGTCGCCGCTTGGCGAGACGGCTGCAGCAGGTACGAACCGTCTGCTTCAACCACACAGCTCAGCGATTTGGCCCGCAGGAAATCCATGGCCGAAACTTCGTCGAGGAAGAGAGGGCGGCTCGCCCGCCTACGTATATACGCGATCAACTCCTCGTGCGCGCGGATGCGCTGCTCTTCGGTCCGCCAACCATACTGATATCGCGGCGAGAACGGATGATCGAGGTAACCGAAGAACGTGTTCGTCTCGTACGCGAAGTCGAACGCTTGTTTGAACACGGACAGCGGGTCGCCATCGGCCAACATGCAATCGCCATGAAGCATGCACTGCTGGCTGTGACCGATGAAGCCGTCCTGCATCTCGGCCAGTGCGCCCGCGCGCGCCAACAGGAATTCGGGGTCATTGCGGATGATGCCCCCGATGCAACCGGCATAGCCCGCATCTGCCAACGCTTCAAGCGCGTAACGAGGGCTCTGATGGAAAGGTGAGACGGCATAACGAACTGGCTTGGCTGTCACCGCTTCGATCGCTCGAGCCGATTCACGCCCCTCTTCGAACGCCGCCTCATAGCTACCGCCCCAGTTAGGGGCATGCGTGGCGGTGTGCGATAAGATCGCCGCGTGCGGCGCGGCTGCAAGCTCTTGAAGAAGGGCGTGGTGTACCGATTCGCGGAGATTCGACGTGTGCACGGCAAGCGAAAACGGGACGCCGAGCGACCGATAGGTCTCCCACAGCGGGCGAGCCGACTCGACGTCTTCATCGCAATCGAGCCGCGACGTGACGGCCGCGTCGAAGCCCCATGGGATCTCGCTCAGAATCGGCTGGCACGGAAGCTCGCCGCCTCGATGCCCCGACAAGAAGTTTTCGACCGTTCGCCACTCGAACGAATCGCACGGACCTACCGGACGGTTGAACCACAGCACACTGGCCGATTCGAGATCCCACAATGCCGCATACGAGAAACGGCGCTCTCCGTCGACATAAACGGACGCTAGCCTCGCGTGATTGGGCACATCGATCGGATCTCGAACTGACCAAATCGACCCGTCGGCGCGCACCGCACCGAAGCCGAGATTGTTCCATTCGTCCGTGAAGTCGAACCGTTCGAACGGGCGAACCCAAGTACCCTCACCCAAGCGGGCGCTCAACGCGTCGTAACGGACGTCGGCACGGCTTGCAGCAGTGTGGCCGCTGAGCGCAACGGCGCTGCGCGCGGCATTGCCAAAGTTATCGGGCAATGCGCAAGGCCGGCACTCGAGCAACTTCGCAAGGGCGTCTGGCAGTCGCCCGAAGACGATCAGCTTGCCCTTCGCTGCGTTGCTGTCACTCTTCGCACGCAGCCACTCAACGAGCAACTGCCCGTCTTCATTCGGAATATCAACTGCCGCTAGTACAGCTACCGAACCGGCACGCACGTCGCAACGAGCGATATGACGCGCCTGAATCGCGCTAACCGAACGGCGCAGCGCCGCGAGGACGATCTTTCCGGCTTCGGCGCTTTGGTGCGAAAACAGAACGTCGATCATGCGGTCACCACATGGCGAAACTTCGCACGATGGCCGACCCTGACCATCTGGTCGTGTCCAACGTAGGCAATCGAAAAAGCATCGTTCCAGAAGTGTTTGACCTTGGCCGTAGTGTCGGCTTCGTTAGCCCAGGGCTCGAGCACGATACGCAGAGTCGGCGGCGAAGTCCGCAGGTCGATCTGAAATTCTTGGATGCCGCCGACGCGGTGATCGAGCATGTCCTGGATGTGGTGCGTCGCATGGGCGATGCCATTGATCGGCACGACGTCATGGATACGGCCGACGACGTCGACGAGAAAGAAGCCATCATCTCGTTCTTCGACGCGCGCGCGGTCTCCCGTCGCATAACGGATCAACGGCATAAGGTGGTTCCGGAAGCCGGTGAAAACGAGCTCGGAGCCGCCGTCGCAATCATCGTCGAGCATCCGGTGCTCCGGCCATCCCTCCGATTCCAGGATCTGGAACCCGCCCTCCTGGCCGTCCAGTTCGTAGGCCATCACGCCGAGCTCCGCCAAACCATAGCGATTGATGACTCGGCATCGCAACGCGCGCTCGATCACCTCACGCGCATGATCTTCCAAGAGTTCGCCGCTTGACTCGAAGATAGAGAAAGCCTTGCCAAGCCCGTATTTGCGCTCCACGTAGCATGCGAGCGCGTACATCGTCGACGGATGGCCATGCGCAAGATATGGCTTCCGCCGCTTCAAGGTTCGCCACATCTCCTCGAGACCTTCGTCGTCGATCCGGTCGAAGAAAATGTTGCTGCGATTCATGGCGAAGCACTTGAAATCTTCGCGCGACGGCCAATTCGGTACGGCCTGGTCAGGGAAACGGCAGGCAAAGTGCAGCTCGGAGCGATAGCCGTGCTTTCCGGCTCGCCGGCGCGCGTAAAACGTCACCGCCGAGGAATAGTCGGCCGCTTCCTGATCGTAGTAGATCGTGCACGAGAGCCCCGTCGAACCACCCGTCTTGCAGGCGTGATGCCGGATTTCTTCAAGCGGGCGCGAAAACAGACGTGCGCCCTGCTCGCGAATGACGTCCTTCGTGAGATAAGGCAGGTCTTGCAAATACCGGGGATCGGAGCCGACCTTGATCGGATCGAAGCGCCGCTCGCGATAGAGATCGCGGTAATAGGGCACGTGCTCGCCGGCGAACTGCAGGATATTGGACAATCTTTGGAGCGCGATCCGTCGCCGCTCGGGCATCGGTAGCCGATAGTGATGGCGCAGTTCGGCGACTTTCGGGCGGACATTGCGCTTCTCGCGGCTTTCAGCGATCGGATAGGCGACGTAGGCGCCCGCTAGGCCCTTCATCAGCCTGAACGGTTGGTGCCAGAACAATGTACCGCCGTAGCGGATCAGTGGATGATCAGCGCGCATGTTTTCCAGCCTTGTAGACGCTCACGCCGAGCCGGTGTTCGGACGAAAGCCCGATCGTCGTGACTGTGATTCGCAATGAGTCGGTCACGGCAGTGACGCGGAATCGGACGGAACTTCGACACTGGGGGCCTGTTTCAGCACCACCAACTCGTCAGAGACGATCTTGCCGTGCTCGAGGCCGATCTTTCGCGTGCACACACGCTCGACCAGTGAAGGGTCGTGCGTCGCGACAATAACGATCGACGCGCTGCCTACCAACGCTTCGAGACGCTGCGCGGCTTTGGCGCTGAACTCGGCGTCGCCTACACTGAGCCACTCGTCCATGATCAGAATGTCCGCCTCGACGCTCGTCGAAATCGAAAACGCGAGGCGCAGCATCATCCCGCTCGAGTAGGTGCGCACCGGCAAGTTCAGATATTCGCCGAGATCACTGAAGTCCGCGATCTCGTCGATCTTGCTTCGAATCCGGGCCGGCGAAAGGCCATCGAGAATGCCACGCAAGTAGATGTTCTCAAAACCGGTAGCATCGGAATCCAGTCCCATCGAAACGTCGAGCAGCGACGCGACGCTGCCGCTCACTTTAAGACTGCCACGAACGGGCTCGTACACGCCCGAAAGCGTACGCAACAGCGTCGTCTTTCCCGAGCCGTTGTGACCGACGAGACCGATGCGCTCGCCCTCGGAAAAGCGGAAGCTCAACTCGTCGAGGGCCCGCACGATCGCGTGACGGCCTGCGTCCTGACCGATTCGGCCGCCGGTCGTCAGGTTCAGCACCGCCTTCTTCAGAGAGCGGTGCGAGTTTTCGTAAATGGGAAATTCGACCGAGATTCCCTCGGCAACGATAGACGAACTCATCATGTGTCAGAGCCAATACGGGACGCGATGACGTGTTCGTCGCATCAGGTACTGCGCGAAAGCAAAACCGACAATCAACAGCGCGATCGACCAGACCCACGATTCCCAACGAATCGGACGGCCCGTCAGCGGAGCGCGGACGATCTCGATCATGTGATAAAGCGGATTGTATTCAGCCACCCACCCGCGATCCTTGAGGACCTCGGGCGACCACATAACCGGCGTAAAGAAGAACACAACCTGCGTGAGGTTCTGAATGATCGGCGGGATGTCGCGAAAGCGTGCACACAGAATGCCGAAGGCGGTTCCGATCCACACGCCGTGAAGCACCAGCAGGAACAGGCCTAGCGGAACCAGCAGAAACTCCCACGTCGGCCACCTGCCAAATGCGATGAGAAGCAGCACGACCACCGGCAAGCTATGGAGCATGATCGCAAAGTTGCGCCATACGATTCGACATACGTGCACGGTCAACGGAATGCGTATCTGCTTGATCAAATAGGCTGAGCCGATAAACGCATTGCAACTTTCGTTCGCGATCGACGACATGTACTGCCAGATTACTAGGCCGACCGCGAGATACGGCAGATAGCTCCGCACTTCCTGGTGCAGCAGTGTTGAATACAGCGCGCCGAGCACGACGACCATGATGGCCGTGCTCAACGTGAACCAGAAAGGCCCGATGATCGAGCGCCGGTAACGCTGACGGATGTCGTGCCATCCGAGCGTTCCCCACACCCGCGTCGCCTTCAAGCCGACGAGCAGGTCATTCCTGCCGCTATGGCCACTAAGGTGGCCACCTTCACGTTCGATTACTGCAACATCCATATCAGGCTCGCCCGTAAACGTCCTCGAACCTGACGATGTCGTCCTCACCAAGGTACTCGCCGCTTTGCACCTCGATCATGACGAGGTCGACGACGCCAGGATTCTCGAGGCGATGCTTGTGCCCCGCGGGAATGTAAGTGGACTCGTTGCGAGCGACGAAAAATTCGCGGTCGCCGTTGACCACCTTGGCCATCCCGCTCACTACGATCCAATGCTCGCTGCGGTGATGGTGCATCTGCAGGCTCAGGCTCGCCCCCGGCTTAACTTCGATACGCTTGATCTTGAAGCCTGGCGCTTCTTCCAGGACGGTGTAAGTGCCCCATGGCCGGTGCACCGTCCGGTGCACCTTATGCGCTTCGTGACCGCTCGCCTTCAATTGCGCGTAGATATGCCGCACTTCCTGCGCACGCTCCCGCTTCGCCACAAGCAGCGCGTCCGGCGTATCGATGACAATCAGGTTCTCGACACCTACGGCACCGATGATCCGGTCGCGACTCATCAGATAGCAGTTGTCGACGTCATGCAGCAACGCTTCGCCTTCGATGCGGTTGCCGTGACTGTCCGGCTTCGAGAGCTCGCTCACGGCCGTCCACGAACCGATGTCGCTCCAGCCGATGCTGCACGGAACGACGGACACGTTCCCGGACTTTTCCATTACCGCGTAATCGATGGAATCTTCACGAACCGCGCCGAAAGTTTTCGGGTCCAGCTGGACTTGCGTCCACCCCTCCCCGTTCGAGATGCGCGACTCGCGCATGCAGCTTGATACGGCGTCGAGGATGTCAGGACAATGCTGCTTCATCTCTCGCAACATCGCCGCAACCGTAAAGCAAAACATGCCCGAGTTCCAATAAAACCCTTCCGACGCGACATACTCGCGTGCCTTTTCCAGCGGAGGTTTTTCGATGAAACGAAGGACCGTATTGCCATCGGCTTCGATATATCCGTAACCGGTCTCGGGTGTCTCGGGGCGAATACCGAACGTCACGATTTTCCCGCCGTCGGCCAATTTGGCTGCTTCATCCACTGCCTTTGCAAACGCGAGTTCGTCGGCAACGAGATGGTCGGCCGCGAGCACGAGCATCAAGGTATCCGCACCGGATGTCTCGGCTACACGACTGACGGCCGCTGCAATCGCTGCCGCTGTGTTGCGGCCAAATGGTTCGCAAATAAACGACGTGCCTATCCGATCGGTATTAATTTCCCTGAATTCGTCTTCGGCTTTAAAGAACAATTCCCGATTGGTTACGGTAAGGATTTCCTTAACGTCCGGCAGAGAAGCCGCACGAAGAAAAGCTTTTTGCAGCAAGCTGCGCCCATCCGAAAGGCGAATGAAAGGTTTGGGGTGCAACTCTCGCGAGACCGGCCACAGGCGCGATCCGACGCCCCCGCACAGGATGATGGGTATCAAGCTCACAAACTCCTCTTCGTCTTTCTATGTGGAACGAAAACACCGGTCGCCCAGCGCGGCCTTCTTCCCCAACCATATGATCAGCCTGCGACCGGCCGAAGGCATGCAGCAGTAATCTGCTGTAACGAAACTGTCCTCCGCCGAGATGCCGCATTCTAGCGTACCGGCCATGCCCTGAACACCTCGGCCCAAGCTGCCCGCGGCTCGACGTTGTAAAAATAGCGACAGCTATGCTCCCGCCAGGCAAAGCGCAAGGGCGTCTCGCCACTGCGGCGGCCGGATACCGAACGTTGCCGTCAGCTTCGCGTTTGAAAGACGCGAATTGGCCGGTCGCCGCGCCGGCGTCGGATACTCGGCCGAGGTGATCGGCACGACTTTCGGCCTCTTGTCACGAAGCGCAACATCGAAAATCGCCTTGGCGAAGCCGGCCCACGATGTCTGTCCGTCGGCGGTCAAATGATAGATTCCCGACCGCCTGGCCCACCAATCGGCGCGCGCATCCTCGGGCAACGCCATCGATTGCGCGACGATCTGCGCGGTCGCCTCCGCGATGGTCCGTGACCATGTCGGCGCTCCGATCTGGTCGGCGACGATCCGCAACTCTTCCCGCTCCTGGGCGAGCCGCAGCATGGTGCGGACGAAGTTTCGTCCGCGCACCCCATAAACCCAACTGGTCCTCAGCACCAGATGCAAGCCACCACAATCTTCGACAGCGCGCTCGCCTGCCAGCTTGCTCTCGCCGTACACGTTCAGCGGACCAACGCGGTCGTCTTCCTGGTAAGGCGCTGGCTTCGCTCCGTCGAAGACGTAATCCGTGGAATAGTGAATCAGCGGAATGCCGAGCCGCTGCGCTTCGGAGGCCAGCAGGCCCGGAGCCACCGCGTTGATGCACATCGCAGCATCGCGCTCGGTTTCCGCCTGATCCACCGCTGTATAAGCAGCGGGGTTAATGATGAGCGATGGTTTGATCTCGCGTACGACAACGGCAAGTCGACTTTCGTCCGCCAGATCGAGCGTATTGTGATCCGGCGCAACGACGCGACCGAGCCCTTGCAGGCAACGCACCAGCTCAAACCCTACCTGACCGGACGCGCCGGTTACAAGGATGGGGCGCTCTCTCAATTCAGACATAGAGTCGTGCATCGGTAGGTATGCGGGGCCTATGTCGCCGCCACCGCCTGTCGGCCAGCAGAGCGTTAGGCGCCAAATTATAAAGGCAAGCAACAACGGCCCCAAAAGGCCTAACAAACTGATACAACCGATAACATCTGTTTTCCCAATCACCGCTTGGCAGCGTAAAAATTGCCGCCGTCTCGACTCACTATCAACGCTTGTCCGGCCGCTGCACCATCCATCGAATCGTGTCAGCGAAATCGATAGGCTGCACGGTGGGCGCCATCTGACGCAGCTTCGTCGCCGATCCGACGAGCACCTTAACCTCGTTGTCGCGCACAAAGGCGCGATTGACGCGGATTTCCAGATCGTGCCCCGATGCCTCGCGGACCAGGTCCACGACCTCGTGCAGCGTATGCGGCTGCTCGCTGCATACATTGACGATCTCGCCCGCCGCCGGCGACTCGAGCAGTGCGCGATACGCGCTCGCCACCATGCGTACATCGGAAAAATCACGCGCCACGTCGAGATTGCCGAGTTCGATAAAGGGCCGCCCTTGCGTGAAATGCGAGACGATCTTCGGTACGAGGAATCGGCTCTCCTGCCCACGCCCCGTGTAGTTGAACGGCCGCGTGATGACGATCGCCAAACGGTCCGCCCACGTCTTCGCGAGATGCTCCATCGCCAGCTTGCTCGCGGCATAGTGATTCACCGGAGCCGGGGGCATGCTCTCGTCGACCACGCCCGCTGCGTTTCCATAGACGTTCGCGCTGCTGGCGATTAGGATTTTTTGCGGATGGCAGCCCACATCGATGCAGGCTTGAAGCAGGTTCAAAGTACCGAGAACGTTGACGCGATACATATCGAGCGCATCGTCGTGCGCAACGAAGCTGATCGCGGCGAGATGCACGATATGCGTCGGCTTGACGAGCCCGATGACGCGTCTGCAATCGTGCACAGAGGTAATGTCGAGCAGATGCTCGTTCTCCTCCAGCCCGTTCACGCCGGTGCGTGCCACCGTGCCGTGCACCTCGTAGCCGGCCCGCCGCAATTCATCGCGCACGTATGCGCCAGTAAACCCTCGGACGCCGGTGATCAAAGCACGCTTCAGCGTCGGTCGGTTGGAGGAAGTCAAATCAACGATCATCTTATATTGCAGTTCATGTCCGCTCACGCGAACAAATCGGCGTCCGCCAGCAGTTTTCCGGCGGCATCCTTCGGTGCGAGCGCGGGCTCGAAGTCGATCGGCCATTCGATCGCGACTTGCGGATCGTTCCAAACAAGGCAGCGCTCGAATTCGGGATACCAGTAGTCGGTGGTCTTATAGAGAAACTGCGCCGTGTCCGACAGCACCACGAATCCGTGCGCGAACCCTGGCGGGATCCACAGTTGCCGGTGATTCTCGCCCGAAAGAACGAAACCGGCCCACTTGCCGAAAGTCGGCGAACTTCGGCGTAGATCGACCGCAACGTCGAATACGGTCCCTTCGACGACGCGCACGAGCTTGCCCTGCGCATGCTCGATCTGGTAATGGAGCCCTCGAAGAACGCCCTTGGCCGAACGAGAATGGTTGTCCTGCACGAATCCGATACCTTGCTCCACGGCCTCGGCGAAGTTTCGTGCATTGAAGCTTTCGTAGAAGAACCCGCGTGCGTCGCCGAAAACTTTCGGCTCGATGAGCTTGACCCCGTCAAGCGATGTCGGTCTAACTCCAATGCTCATGCGATTTGGCCCGAGAGTAGGCTCGTCAGGTAGACGCCATAATGGCTCTTGTTCAGAGGCCGCGCCAGTCGTCGCAATTGCTCGGCATCGATCCAGTTGCGGCGATAGGCGATCTCTTCAGGACACGCCACCATCAAGCCCTGGCGCTTTTGCAGCGTCGCAATGAACGTCGACGCCTCGATCAATGAATCGTGCGTGCCGGTATCGAGCCAGGCATAGCCGCGCCCCATGATCTCGACGTTGAGCGCGCCGTCAGCAAGGTAGCGGGAATTCACATCCGTGATCTCGAGCTCACCGCGCGCGGAAGGTTTGATGTCGGCCGCGATATCGCATACGCGCTCGTCGTAGAAGTAAAGGCCGGTCACGGCATAGCTCGAACGCGGCCGCGCCGGCTTTTCTTCGATCGAGACCGCTCGAAAATCCGCATCGAACTCCACGACGCCATAACGCTCGGGATCGTTGACGTGGTATGCGAATACGGTCGCCCCCGTCTCGCGAGCGTCGGCGCGCTCGAGCTGGCTCACGAGGTCATGGCCATAAAAAATGTTGTCGCCGAGTATGAGTGCAGACGAGCGTCCGCCGATGAACTGCTTGCCGATGATGAACGCCTGCGCAAGGCCATCAGGTGACGGTTGCACCGCATATTGGAGGTTCATGCCCCACTGGCTGCCATCGCCGAGCATCGCCGTGAATCGCGGCGTGTCCTGAGGCGTGGAGATGATGAGGACATCGCGAATCCCCGAGACCATCAGCGTGGACAGGGGATAGTAGATCATCGGCTTGTCGTAGACAGGCAGGAGCTGCTTCGACACGGCATGCGTGACCGGATAGAGCCGCGTGCCCGAGCCACCCGCGAGGATAATGCCTTTCCGTGTCATATTTTCCCCTCCGGACGAGCTACGCCGATCCGATGATGCGTATTACGCGCGCGCAGCATAGTTCGTTTCGACCCATTTCCGGTATTCGCCCGAAGCCACCTCTGTAACCCAGGCCTCATTGTCGAGATACCACTGAACTGTTTTTCCGAGACCGGTCTCGAACGTCTCCGCAGGCTTCCACCCAAGTTCGCGCTCGATCTTTCGCGCATCGATCGCATAGCGCCGATCGTGTCCGGGCCGGTCTTTGACGAACGCGATCTGCTGACGGTAGGAGCCGCCGCCGGCCTTGGGTCGGGCCTTGTCCAGTAGGTCGCAGACGGTCTGAACGACCTCGATGTTGGTCTTTTCGTTCCATCCGCCGACGTTGTACTTGTCACCGGGCACGCCGTCGGACAGGACCACCCGCAAGGCGGCGCAATGATCACCGACATAGAGCCAATCGCGCACGTTGTGGCCGTCGCCATACACAGGCAGCGACTTGCCGGCAATCGCGTTGGCGATGATGAGTGGAATCAGCTTCTCGGGGAACTGATAAGGACCGTAGTTGTTCGAGCAGTTCGTCGTCAGCGTTGGAAGACCGTACGTGTGATGATAAGCGCGCACTAGGTGATCGGAGCCCGCTTTGGTCGCCGAATAGGGGCTGTTCGGCGCATAAGGCGTTGTCTCGGAGAACTGAGGATCGATCGGTGACAAAGAACCGAATACCTCGTCCGTCGAGATATGGAGGAAACGGAACGCGGCACGCGACGCGTCATCGAGCCCGCTCCAGTATCGACGTGCACTCTCGAGTAATGCGAAGGTCCCTACCACATTTGTCTGGACGAAATCGGCGGGACCGTGAATGGAACGATCGACATGGCTTTCCGCCGCGAAATGCACTACGGCTCGCGGCTTGTGCTCGAGAAGCAGAGAGTCGACGAGCGCGGCGTCGCAAATGTCGCCGCGCACGAACACGTGATGCCGACTTTGCTCGATAGACGCCAACGTACGCAGGTTCCCCGCGTAGGTCAGCTTGTCTAGGTTCAACACCGGCTCGTCGGAAAGACGCAGCCAGTCGAGCACGAAATTCGCTCCAATAAAGCCTGCACCGCCCGTTACGAGGATCATCCGGTTCCCTTCAAATGCTTGGTCAGCGACGCTGCGGCAAGAGATTACGTACAATCTGTCACCGAAAATTGCCGCAACCACTGCTTTCGGCAACGGCCTCGCCGAAAGCAGTGGTGCCGTCCATAAGATAAACGCAACATTATACGGCCGCACGTCCAAAACATCGAACGGGGCCGCTCCCATTCGCCCATGACCGCCCTCTCGCACACCGATTCGCTCGCCCCTTTCGCCTTCGGCGACCTTCAAGGCTGCCATGAGCCCTTCATGCGTCTGCTCGGCAAACTGCCCGCAGGCGCGGACACACCGCTCTGGTTCGCCGGCGACTTGATCAACCGCGGCCCTGACTCGCTCGCCACGCTTCGCGAAGTCGCAGGCCTGGGCGCACGCGCTACCGTCGTGCTCGGCAACCACGATCTCCACCTGCTGGCCGTCTCGGCCGGCGTGAGGCGCACCAAATCGGGCGACACGTTGAGCGATATCCTCGCCGCGCCCGATGCCCCCGATCTGCTCGACTGGTTGCGTCACCGCCCTCTCGCTCACATCGAGCGCGGGATCCTTCTCGTTCATGCGGGCGTGCTGCCGCAATGGGACGCCGCATTGACGCTCGAACTGGCCGAGGAGTTGGAGCGCGCCTTGCGTGGCCCCGCTTGGGCCGAGACGCTCGCCGACCTCTACGGCAATGAGCCGCGCACCTGGAGCCCCGATCTGCGACGAAAGGAGCGCATGCGTGTGGCGTTCAACGCGCTCACCCGCATTCGCTTCTGCTCCGCCGACGGCAAGATGGATTTCGCGGCAAACGGCGGCCCTGCCTCCGCGCCGCCGGGGCATATGCCTTGGTTCGACGCGCCGGGCCGCCGCACGGCCGATATCACCGTCGTCTTCGGCCATTGGGCCGCGCTCGGCCTCATGATGCGCGACAACGTCATCGGCCTCGATTCGGGGTGCGTCTGGGGCAATCGCCTGTCGGCGGTGCGGCTCGCGGCGAACCCAGCCGAGCGGACGCTGATGCAGGTGGACTGCGGCGGATGCGGCCGAGTGGCGGATGAACGCGAGCAGACGCAATCAAATACGTAACGTCGACGCGCATCGACGGTCATTGTGTGAATCCGCACACGTATCCGTGAAAAATTCGGTAACCATTCACGGGTTCTTGAGAATCGTCATCTTTTCTAGAATGGCTATTTGAATACGAACTGCGGAGCAATCTTGCGAACCCTCGACGGCTTGGGCCCGGAAAACGGCTCGATACAAGGCAGACGTGACGCATCGCGAGCGTGGCAGTTGCCGTCCCGCCGCACGAAGCTTGCCGCCGAAGGCTACGGCGGCGTGCTCTGGATGACGGGACTTTCCGGCGCGGGAAAGTCGACGCTGGCCAACGCGCTCAAGGAGCAACTTGAAGCGGACCGCTACCTCGTGACGGTGCTTGACGGCGACATCCTAAGGACGGGTCTCAACACAGGATTGGGCTTCAGCGACAGCGATCGCCGCGAAAACATCCGGCGCGCCGCGGAAGTCGCGGCAATGTTCAAGCGAGCGGGCTTCATCGTCATTGCCGCGCTGATTTCGCCCGCGGCGGAACATCGAGCGCTGGCGAGAAAGATCATCGGCAATCAGTTCTTCGAAATTCACGTCGACAGCAGCCTCGAGGTTTGCGAATCGCGGGACCCGAAGGGGCTCTACGCGAAAGCGCGCAGCGGAAAGCTCAGCCAATTCACGGGCTTGTCATCGCCGTACGAGCCACCCATTTCGCCCGACTTGGTCGTCGATACCTCACGCTCGACGATCGCCGGTTCCGTTGCGAAGCTGGTCGGGTTCATCGGCACACATATCGAAGAGCGTCGCTTCGAGCGCTAGCAAACGTTGTCGCCCTGGGGAGCGCCGGGTCCAGAAGGAAGGCAATCGTTCGTCTCCGAACGGCGCTACTTCGTCATGCGCCGCCGGCCCCGCCGGCTTCTGCAGGCCGCCCCTCATCGGGCATCTGCTCATACCGCACCTCGGCGCCCACGGGCGGCGGCCACTTCGCCTGCATCCACGTAAGCGCGGATGCCACAGCCTCTCTCGCCTGAGCGGCGAATGCGCGGCGGTCGCTCGTGGGCACGATCGGTTCGCCCACGAAAACATGCGCCGTGATCGGCCCGCCGCGCAACGTCGCATCGAGCGATTCGCCAAGCGACATGTCGCCGATATAGGCGGGTGCCGTGGTCTGCCGTCCTTGCGCATCCTCGTAGAGCAAGCAGATCGGCTGCACCGGACATCCGGCCGAAACGGCCGCTTGAAACAGATTCGCGTGAAACGGCAGCAGCGACACGCCGTCCGACGTCGTGCCCTCGGGGAACACGCACATCACTTCGCCAGCCTGCAGGCGCGCGGCCATCTCGTGCATCGTCCTCAGCGCGTCCTTGCGCTTCTCGCGTTGAACAAACACGGTGCCGAGCCGGTACGCGAGCCAGCCGACGATCGGCCACTCGCGCACCTCGGCCTTCGATACGAACGGCGTCGGCCGCCACGCATTGATCACGTAGATGTCGATCCACGAAATGTGATTGCCGACGACGAGCACGCCCTGATCGAGCCTGCGCTCGTCGCCATGCACGACGAGGCGCATGCCCGACAAGCGCAGCAGCTTGAGCGACCAGGCACGGATCCGCGCGTTCTTGTACGCCTCCGACGCGCGGGAAAAGCGCGTGGCGACGACCCACATGCCATGCAGCAGATGCACCACGAGCCGAATCTTGGCGAGCCCTACCTTCATCGCGTCCACCCTTCGTTCTCTTATTCGTCTCGTCCCGTCGCCATCGATGCGACGAGATCAATTCCGCTCGAATGCGACACGTCCCGCAACGATCGTCGCACGCACGCGCGCGGGCAGTTCGTAGCCGAGGAACGGTGTGTTATGCCCCTGGCTCTTCAGCGAGCGAGGCTCGACTCGCCAGTGCGCGCCCGCATCGAAAACGCAAATGTCGGCCGTCGCGCCGACGTCGATGCGCCCCGCCGGCAGCTTCAGAACGTCGGCCGGCGCCGCAGTAACGCGGTTCAACGCCTTGGCAAGCGGCACGCGCGTTTCCTCGGCCCATTTCACGGTCAACGATAGCAGTAACTCGAGCCCCGTCGCGCCCGGTGTTGCTTCGGCGAACGGCAGCAGCTTCTCGTCGTCGTCGACGGGCGTGTGATCGGAGCAAATCGCGTCGATCGTGCCGTCTGCCAGCCCCGCGCGGATCGCTTCGCGGTCGCGTTGCGAACGCAACGGGGGATCGAGGCGGAACTGCGCGTCGAAGTAGCCGATGTCGACATCGATCAGATGAATGTGGTTTGCCGACACATCACATGTCACGGGCAAGCCCTCTGCCTTGGCTTCGCGCACGAGAGCAATTCCGGCGGCCGACGAGAGATGCGGCAGGTGAACGCGAGCACCCGTGACGCGCATCAACTCGAAAATCGTATGCAGGGCGATGGTTTCCGCCGCAACGGGCATCCCAGGCAAGCCGAGGCGCGACGCCACCGCGCCGCTCGCGGCCACGCCGCCCTTCGCTAAATACGCATCGAGCGGGCGCAGCCAAGCGGTATAGCCGTACGTGCTCGCATACTGAAGCGCGCGCAGGAGCACCTGCGTATCGACGATCGGCAGCTCCGCTTGAGAAAACCCCACGCAGCCGGCCTCGGTCAGCGCGACCATCTCGGTGATGACCTGCCCCTTGAGCCCGACGGTGAGCGCGCCGAGCGGGTACACGTGCGCGCGATCGAGTTTGCGCGCGCGAAACTTGAGCATCTCCACGAGGCCGGGCTCGTCGAGGATCGGATCGGTATCAGGCGGGCAAACGAGGCTCGTCACGCCGCCCGCGAGGGCCGCGGCCGTTTCGGATTCGAGCGTCGCCTTGTGTTCGTAGCCAGGCTCGCGAAGCCGCGCCGAGAGGTCGACGAGACCGGGCGCCACGTAAAGTCCGTTCGCATCGATCGTCTTCGTCGCTTCGAAATCGGCCGGCGCGAGACCGTTCCCCACGATCTTGCCGTCCGCGATGAACACATCCGCTCGCCGCTCGGTGCCGGCCGCCGGATCGATCACGGTGCCGCCTTGGATATGAGTCTTCATGCGCTGCTCTGCCTTCTTCTATCTCTCTCGGTCTGCCGATTTTGGCTTCAATCGTTGTTGCCGGCCACGATGCTCATCACGGCCATGCGCACGGCGATGCCGAACGTCACCTGATTGAGGATCACCGATTGCGGGCCGTCGGCCACCTGCGAATCGATTTCGACGCCGCGATTCATCGGCCCCGGATGCATCACGATCGCATCGGGCTTCGCGCGCGCAAGGCGCTCGGGCGTCAAGCCCCAGCTCTTGAAGTACTCCTGCGCCGAAGGCAGCAACGCGCCGCTCATGCGTTCGTTCTGCAGTCGAAGCATGATGATGACGTCGACGTCCGCCAGCCCTTCGTCGAGATTGTGGAACACGCGCACGCCCATCTGCTCGAGGCCGCCCGGCAACAGCGTGCGCGGCCCCACGGCCCGCACCTCGGGCACGCCGAGCGTGGTCAATCCGTGGATGTCGGAACGCGCCACGCGCGAATGCAAAATATCGCCGACGATCGCCACACGCAGGTTCGTGAAGTCGCGCTTGTAGTGGCGAATCGTGTACATGTCGAGCAGGCCCTGCGTCGGGTGCGCATGGCGGCCATCGCCCGCGTTGATGACATGCACGTGCGGCGCGCAATGCTCGGCGATCAGATAAGGCGCGCCGCTCGACGCATGCCGCACGACGAACATGTCCGCATGCATCGCGGAAAGATTGTTGATCGTGTCGAGCAGCGACTCGCCCTTGCTCGTCGACGAGGCGTTGATGTTGAGATTCAACACGTCCGCCGACAAGCGCTTCGCGGCGATCTCGAACGTCGTGCGAGTGCGCGTCGAATTCTCGAAGAAGAGATTGAAGACCGATTTGCCACGCAGCAGCGGCACCTTCTTCACCTCGCGATCGGTGACGCTGACGAACTGCTCCGCCGTATCGAGAATGTGATTGACGATCGCACGCGGCAGGCCCTCGATCGTCAAAAGGTGCTTCAATTCGCCGTTCTTCGTGAGCTGCGGGTTACCCTTGAGGAAACCGTAGCGAAAACGGTCTGGCGATGGGCTCGTACCGGCTCGGTCGCCGTTGTCGGCTTGGCCCGCGTTGACGATGTTCATCTTTCTGTCTGTTGCCTGTTTCGAACTTGAGTTGACTGTTTGCCGGTCGTTTCGCTAGCCGCTATCGGACGATGCGATCGCCCAACACCCCTACGAATCGAGGAGTGGAGGCGACAAAGCCTCAGTCGCTGCGCGGCTCCGTGCGGAACGAAAAGCGTGTGTCGGCTTCGCGTACGAGCACGAGCGTCGTATCGCCCGCGAGATCGACGCGGCCGCCGACGAACCGCGCCGCAATCGGCAATTCGCGGCCACCGCGCTCTGCCAGCACCGCGAGCTCGACCGCGGCGGGACGGCCGTAGTCGTAAAGCTCGTTGATCGCCGCTCGCACGGTGCGGCCCGTGTAGAGCACATCGTCGACGAGCACGATCCTGCGGCCGTCGACGTCGAACGGCAAGGAAGTCGGGCTCGCCTGGCTGTGCAGGCCTTTCTTCGCGTAATCGTCACGATGGAGCGCGACGTTCACGACGCCGAAGCCCTCGATTCCCAGGTCATGCGCGAGCCGCTCAGCGAGCCATGCGCCGCCGCTATGAATGCCCGCGAGCGCGGGACCGTCGGGCTGCCCGAATGCGTTGCCGTAGGTGTCGCGAACCTGCGCGAGCAACGCGCGATAGAACGCTTCGGCGTCAATGCCATTCATGGGAGAGGCCGTCCAGATATTGTTGAAGAATGATGCGCGCCGCTTCAGCATCGAGCATGTCGGCACGCCCACCGCTCGCGCGCAGGCCCGCTTCGGCTTCGACCGAAGAATATCGTTCGTCGACCCAGTCCACCGGAAGATTAAAACGGCCGTTCAACTGATTGCCGAAACGTTTCGCGAGCCGCGTCATCTCATGCGGCGTGCCGTCGGGATGGCTCGGCAGGCCCACGACGAGCGCGTCAGGCTTCCATTCGCCGATCAGCTTGCCGACGGCCGCGAAGCGGGCTTCACGATTGGGATTCGGAACGACGGCGAGCGCGCGAGCCTGTCCGGTCAGCGCATTGCCGATCGCGACGCCGATGCGCTTTTCGCCATAATCGAACGCAAGCAGCGTCGCCTCACGCCCGACGGGCTTGCTCATGCGTGTCCCGCGTCGCCCGACAGCATCGATGGCGACACGCCGAGCAGCGCAAGCGCCGCTTGGAAGCGCTCTTCGGCGGGCACCTCGAAGACGATGCGCGGATCGGCTTCGACCGTGAGCCAGCCGTTCTTCGAGATTTCTTCTTCGAGCTGACCCGCGCCCCAACCAGCATGGCCGAGCGTGAGCAGGAAACGTTGCGGACCTTTGCCGCTCGCCACGGCTTCGAGCACGTCTTTCGACGTCGTCATCTCGAGGCCGCCCGTGACCGCCATCGACGACGTGTACGAACTGCCCTCGACGGGCTCGTGCAGCACGAAGCCGCGTTCGGTTTGCACGGGGCCGCCGAAATAGACGGGAACATGCAGCAGCGGCTCGATTTCGAGCTTGAGATCGATGCGGCTGAAGAGCGACTCGAGGTCGATATCGGTCGGCCGGTTGATGACGAGGCCGAGCGCTCCGCGATCGCTGTGATCGCAAAGGTAGACCACCGTTCCTGAAAACGTCGGGTCCGCCATGTTCGGCATGGCGATCAGGAACTGGTTCGTCAGGTTGATGCGATCGTTACTCTTAGGCATGGTACGAATTTTAGCAAAGACAGTGCGGAATAGCCCCCCTGACTTAGCGGGGCCGGCGCGGAAACGCACGAAGCGCGCCAATGCACCAAATATGCGAAATACGCCGCGCGGCGGACGGACGGCATGCCGTTCATCGGAGACACTGAAGACACTCTATCACGGTCGTTGTCCGCCCCCGCCGAAGCGCGGCGATATCAGACTGGCCAGGCGAAGATAGTGAGACGGCGACGGTCAGGAGGCGCGCCCGGCCGGAATCGGCTGGGTTCGCTCGATCGCCTGGGCGATCGTCTTGAAAGCCGCGTTGGCGTCCGGAGGTGCCACACCGGCCGCCACGCGCAGCAGCATCGCGCGCAACGCCTCGGTGGCGCCGTCGATTGCGGCGGGCTCGGGCGCCCTCGCGGGTGCGGCGCTTTCACGCGCGTGCGCCGTCAGCCGCCAAGCGAGCCCCAATGCCTCGGCCAGCGCCGCAATGTGGCCGAGCCCCAACGCGCAGGCGGCGGCGCCCAGCCGGTACGCCGCTTCGGCCGATTCCCTGGCCTCCATCGCCGAGCCGGGCACGACGCTGCCATCGGGCTTACCCGCGCGTGTCGCGAGCTTGGCCATTGCGCCGTCGGCAGTCTGCAAGAAATCCTCGTACGCGCTTGCGTTGATCGACAATGCACCGATCTCGCGCACGGCCGCATCGTCCTTGACCGCTCTTTGCTCCGCCTCGGCCGCGCCGGCCTCCCAGGCCACTTCGGACGCCAACGAGCCGGCGACATGCCAATCGACCGTGAGCCCGTAGTCGCTCAGTAGCGTGACGTCGTCGGCATCTTCGGCCGCCGCCCCATAGAGCGCGTAGTCGCGCCAAAGCAACGCAAGCGCCGCGCGCACGAACGAGCGCGGCGCCACCGTGAGACCGCGCGCTTCGTCGGCGAGCAGCAGATTGCAGCGCGCATAAAAACGCTTCGCATCATCGTTGCCGGACGTCGCCCGGCCTGCGAGGCGCAACGCGCGTGCGCAACGTGCCGCAAGGCGCCACACGTCGTAGGGATCATTGCCGGCAAGTTCCGCGAGGCATCGATCGAGCTCGTCGAGCGCGGAAGCCGTCGATTCGCGCGCGCGCAGCAAGGCGAGCAAAGCGTCCTCGTAGACCGCCCGCAAGCGGGCAAGCGGCTGCGCTGGCAGCGAACGCATCATTGCGGGAGCGATGGGCCGGCCCGCTAGCGCGAGGTCCTCATAGGCGACTTCGGACGCATTCGCCTGGTGGCTGACGATATCCGCATTGAGTGCGCGGTAGTGGCCGAAAAGCGTCGGCGAGCAGGCGAGCTCGCGCAGATTGCGGCGTGTCAGTGCAGCGCGGAAATCGCCGAGCGCCAAACCGAACCGCTGCGCGACCTCACCGTCCGCGAAGGGTGACGCGAGAACCAGCGTGTCCGCAAAGCGCTGTGCCGGCAGCCATCCTGCCTGCTTCAGCGCGCTCGCGGCCCGAAGAAGCGGTGCACCGACCGCCGCGTGGGATTCGAACGCCGTTCGCGCTTCCGCCAGCGCGGTTTCGGCCGCGCGAACGGCTGCTCCGCGAGGATTCGGCAAGGCTTCGAGGGCGGGCGAGGCGGAAGGTGTCATGGGAATCGCATCGCGGCACGGAAACGGCATGCTTGCCGCTTGCCGTCGCTATGCTCGTGCGGTCAGATCTGGACCATTTCGAAGTCTTCCTTGCGTGCCCCGCATTCCGGACAAGTCCAGTTCA
The DNA here is from genome assembly GCF_002934455.1 of Trinickia symbiotica. Taxonomy (GTDB): domain Bacteria; phylum Pseudomonadota; class Gammaproteobacteria; order Burkholderiales; family Burkholderiaceae; genus Trinickia; species Trinickia symbiotica. The sequence goes on from NZ_PTIR01000005.1 coordinate 39,903, forward strand.
CCGGCACGTCTTCCCATTTCGTACCGGGAGCGATCCCCTCATCTGGCAATCCCGCTTCCTCATCGTAAATCCAGCCGCAAATGAGGCACATGTAGCTTTTGAATTCCATTCTTTTGCCGCGTCGACAGGTCCGTTGATCGAAAGAGCCATGATGGTACCGTCTTTGCCGCCGCGCTGGATAGCCTCTTTGCGCAACGCAGCAAGCCACCGAGGCGGATTCGGCCGCATAATTGAGCCGATTGCGGCATCAACGCGCCGCCCGTTTTCAAAGCTTGCGACTTCACCCACGTTCCTTCCATGCCCAGCACCGCCCCGCCCATCGTTCTCACTTTCGGTCTGTCCGACCCAACCGGCGGTTTCGGCCTTCAGGCCGATTTACTGACGCTCGCCAGCATGGGCTGCCATGGCGTATCCGTGCTGACGGGCTACACCGTGCGTGATTCGGCCAATTGCGACGAAGTGACGGGTCTCGACCCCGATGTCGTTGCCACGCAAGCCCGCATGCTGCTCGAAGACATGCCGATCGCTGCCTTCAAGGTCGGCGCCGCGACGAAGGCCGAGGTGGTGAGCGCGATCGCGGAAGTCGTCGCTGACTATGACGATGTGCCGCTGATCCTGGCGCCCGATTTCACGCTCGACGATGAGCATGTGCTCGCGGCCGACGAGCTGCGGGAATCGATCGCCGAGTTGCTTGCACCCCAAACTACCCTGCTCGTCGCGGATCAGACGACGCTCGCCGCGCTCGCTCAACCTGACGGCGATGCCGAATCGCCGAGCCTCGACGCGGCCATCGCGCATTTGCTCTCACAGGGCACGGAGTACATTTTGTCGATGCAAGCCGGCACGCATCGGCTCGTCAATACGCTCTTCAGCGAAGACGGTCAGTTGCGGCAGGACTTGTGGGACCGCCCGTCCTATCGGGTGATGGGGATGACCGACACGCTCGGCACCGCGATTGCCGCCCTGCTTGCGAACGGCCAGGAACCGGCTGAAGCGGCGCGCGAGGCGCAGGAATACCTCTTTCAGACCGCGCTGCACGCATTTCGTCCAGGCATGGGCGCCTACCTGCCCGATCGGTTCTTTTGGGCACGCGACGACGAGGGCGACGAACCTCGCCCGCCGGCTCCAGGCGACGCCTCTCACCCGAAGCCGCCACCCGCCTGAGCAGGCCTTCACGCGACGAGTTCACCCACCTGCCGTTGCACGCCGGGAATAGCCTGACGGACCGCCTTTGCGAGATTGATCTGCATGGCGGTCGCCGCGACCTCGACAAGCCCCGCCTTCAGCTCGTAAGTGCCACGGGTTTGCAGCCAGCTCAGGATGTCCGCGAGATGCCATATTGCCGTCGTGCCGCAGTGCACCGGCGCCGGGAAATTCCTGGCGTGGGAAATCATGAGCTTGCGCATGTTCTGCCGCGTCACACCAATCACCTCGGCAGCGTCGGTCAAGCCGACGAAGTCGGGCACGGCCTCGATGAGGCGGGCGCCCGGAAGCGCGCGCCTGACATCGGCGAGCGCGCTGACGAAAGCGGCCTCGGCCGACGCGGCCTCACGCGCGAACTCGAGCGCAACACGCCCCGATTGCCCCATACCAACGAGCGCATCTTCGCATCCAGCCGCTCCGAGACGCTCCATCAAATCGTCGAGGTCGCCGTGCCCGTCCTGCAACTGGTACTTCAGGGTAAAGGTGTATTCCATCTCTAATTCCTGCCTGGCATTCGCCGAACATGATGCCAATTGATCTCCGCCAACCGCGGCGGGTGAATTCGCAAGAGGATAAAGGCGAACCCATAGGTTGTCAAACGACAACCTATGGGGCAAGAAAAACCCCGCATCGCTGCGGGGTCGTTCTGAGGGATGCGCCTTGCGGCGCACCCCGGCATGTGTAGTCGGCTACGCCGATTACATGTCCATGCCCATGCCGCCCATGCCGCCGGGCATACCAGCGGGACCAGCGGCTTCCTTCTTCGGCAGCTCGGCGACAGCGGCGTCGGTCGTGAGCAGCAGACCCGCCACCGAAGCCGCGTTTTGCAGCGCCGTGCGCGTGACCTTCGTCGGGTCGACCACGCCGGCCTCGACGAGGTCGCCGTACTCTTCCGTCGCGGCATTGAAGCCGTAGTTGCCCTTGCCGTCGGCAACGGCCGCCACGACGACACCCGGCTCCAGGCCGCCGTTCGTCACGATCTGACGCAGCGGCTCTTCCATCGCCCGAAGCACGATCTTGATGCCGGCGTCTTGGTCTGCGTTCGCGCCCTTCAGGCCGTCGATCGCCGTGCGAGCGCGGATCAGCGCAACGCCGCCGCCAGGAACGATGCCTTCTTCAACGGCGGCACGCGTAGCGTGCAGCGCGTCTTCGACACGTGCCTTCTTTTCCTTCATTTCGACTTCGGTTGCGGCACCGACCTTGATGACGGCCACACCGCCAGCCAGCTTCGCGACACGCTCTTGGAGCTTTTCGCGGTCGTAGTCCGACGTCGCTTCTTCGATTTGCGTGCGAATTTGCTTCACGCGCGCTTCGATGTTCTTCGCGTCGCCCGCACCGTCGATGATCGTGGTGTTTTCCTTCGCCACCTCGATGCGCTTCGCTTGACCGAGCTCTTGCAGCGTCGCCTTTTCGAGCGTCAGGCCCGTTTCCTCGGCGATCACTTGGCCGCCCGTCAGGATCGCGATGTCCTCGAGCATCGCCTTGCGACGATCGCCGAAGCCAGGCGCCTTGACCGCAACGGTCTTCAGGATGCCGCGGATGTTGTTGACGACGAGCGTGGCGAGCGCTTCACCTTCGACATCCTCAGCGATGATGAGAAGCGGACGGCCGGCCTTCGCGACTTGCTCGAGCACCGGCAGCAGATCGCGGATGTTCGAGACCTTCTTGTCGTGCAGCAGCACGAACGGGTTCTCCAGAACAGCGACTTGCTTGTCCGGGTTGTTGATGAAGTACGGCGAGAGGTAGCCGCGATCGAACTGCATGCCTTCGACGACTTCGAGCTCGTCGGCGAGCGACTTGCCGTCTTCGACCGTGATCACGCCTTCCTTGCCGACCTTGTCCATCGCTTCAGCAATGCGCGAACCAATCGATTCGTCGCTGTTCGCCGAGATCGCGCCAACTTGCGCGATTTCCTTGCTCGTCGTGCAGGGCTTGCTGATCTTGCGGAGCTCTTCGACAGCGGCCGTCACGGCCTTGTCGATACCGCGCTTCAGGTCCATCGGGTTCATGCCCGACGCGACGTACTTCATGCCTTCGCGGACGATCGACTGCGCGAGCACCGTCGCCGTCGTCGTGCCGTCACCGGCGTTATCGCTCGTCTTGGACGCGACTTCCTTCACCATCTGAGCGCCCATGTTCTGGAGCTTGTCTTCGAGTTCGATTTCCTTCGCGACCGACACGCCATCCTTCGTGACGGTCGGGCCGCCGAAGCTGCGCTCGAGGACGACATTGCGGCCCTTCGGGCCCAGCGTGACCTTCACTGCGTTGGCCAGAATGTTCACGCCTTCGACCATCTTGGCACGAGCGCTGTCGCCGAATACGACGTCTTTAGCTGCCATCTTCTAACTCCTTGAAATCTTTGTGGAATACGAACCTGAATTACTTCTGGACGACCGCCATGATGTCTTCTTCGCGCATCACGAGCAGTTCCTGGCCCTCGACCTTCACGGTCTGGCCGGCGTACTTGCCGAAGAGCACACGATCGCCAACCTTGACGTCGAGCGCGATTTGGTCGCCTTTGTCGTTGCGCTTGCCCGGCCCGATCGCGAGCACTTCGCCTTGATCCGGCTTCTCGGCCGCGGCGTCAGGAATCACGATGCCCGAGGCGGTCTTGGTTTCCTGATCCAAACGCTTCACGATGACGCGATCGTGCAAAGGACGAAGGTTCATACATACTCCTCTCTGATTGAGACTGAAGGACGCTGAGGTAGACCCGCCCAGCGAACCGGGCGGAACTTGTTAGCACTCACGTGCAGCGAGTGCTAATTATATGGACGGGATCCGGGGAATTCAAGAAGGGTTCGATTAGAACTTTTTCCGGCGTCGGGGCTTCCAACCACTCTCAATTTGTCAGCTCGAGCATTCGCTTGCACGGGCCCGGCAGGCATGGTGAATGCGTCACCTGCATCGTGTCGTCGCCAAGTGTGGACCCTCCCGCAAAAGCACGCCGGACGGCGACTCAGGCCACCCGTCCACATCGGCCACGAAGATGGCGAGCGTTTTCCCAGCTGAGGCTTAGCATAGGCTCATAACCGCTCTCCATTGCCGTGGGCGGACCAGGGGCTCGAGCTCGCAGGGCGGTCCCGCGGCTCATTCCAATGAGCACTCCGCAAGGAGACGGCAGATGAATGTAGCGAATGAAAGGATCAGACGAAACGATACAAAGCGTTTTGTACCGTTCAGGCACAACGAGTTTGCGCACTACGATTACAGTCCAGATAGCTCGGATGCAGACGTCAAGGCTGGGCCGCCTGTGCGGCGCAAACGTCTTGGGCTTCAGGTTGCGGCAGCAAGCGCATTGGTTGTCGGGGTGATGGGTGTCATCGCGTATGGCGATCGGTTCGGTAGTGACCAGGCGCTCGGGATCATCGGACTCAGGTCGTCAGCGCCACATACGTGGTCCGGTCAGATCGCGCAACCACCAGCGCCTCCCGCTCGCGGACCCGCTGTTGAAAGCGCCGGGGTCGCCCCGCCGCCTGTGTCTTCCGCTCCGCCCAATCATCGCGTTGAGCCTGCCCCGGATTTTTCTGCTGCGCCGCAGTCGGTTGCGCGAGTGCCTGAGCGAGCACCCTCTGCCGCCACACAGAATCGCCGCCATCCGGCGCCGCACGCGAAAACGATCGTGCGGCATGCGCCCGAGATCACGCGGCCCGCGCTGCCAAGGCAGCAAGCGTCTTCGCCCGACGATCTGGCGAGATCACCGTCGCCTCCTACGCAGGGAAATGCAATCGGCAGGTCTAACCTCGCCCCGCGCGCGTCCGCTTCGCTCAATCACCCGAGCGCACCATCTCAAAGTCCTCCTTCTCCGCAGCTGAGTGAAGGACGGCCTTCAGGCGGTTATAGCGGAGCTGCTTTAGGCGAGGGAGGTTCGGGCGCAGCCAGTCCAACTTCGGGTGGTCCGAGTGCGGCTGGTCCGAGTGCGGCTGGTCCGAGTGCAGCTGGTCCGAGTGCAGCTGGTCCGAGTGCCGCTGGTCCGAGCGCGGCTGGTCCGAGCGCAGCTGGTCCGAGCGCAGCTGGTCCGAGCGCAGCTGGTCCGAGCGCAGCTGGTCCGAGCGCGGCCGGTCCGAGCGCCGCCGGTCCGAGCGCCGCCGGTCCGAGCGCCGCTGGTCCGAGCGCGGGCACAGGCGGTCACGGCGCTGGGAGTTCCGGCGCAGGCGGTTCCGGCGCTGGCAGTTCTGGCGCTGGCAGTTCCGGCGCTGGCAGTTCCGGCGCTGGCAGTTCCGGCGCTGGCAGTTCCGGCGCTGGCAATTCCGGCGCTGGCGGTTCTAGCGCGGGCGGTTCGAGCGCTGGCGGTTCGAGCGCTGGCGGTTCGAGCGCTGGCGGTTCGAGCGCTGGCGGTTCGAGCGCTGGCGGTTCGAGCGCAGGTAGTTCCGGAGCAGGCAGTTCTGGAGCAGGCGGCGGTTCGTCGGGCGCGGGTGCAGGCGGCCACGGCTCAAGCGGCGGTGCGGGTGCTGGCGGCGCTGGCGGTGCGGGTGCTGGCGGTGCGGGTGCTGGCGGTGCGGGTGCTGGCGGTGCCGGTGCTGGCGGTGCGGGCGCTGGTGGTGCCGCTGGTGGTGCCGGCGCTGGCGGTGCCGGCGCTGGCGGTGCGGGCGCCGGCGGTGCGGGCGCTGGCGGTGCGGGCGCCGGCGGTGCGGGCGCCGGCGGTGCGGGCGCCGGCGGTGCGGGCGCTGGTGGTGCCGCTGGTGGTGCCGCTGGTGGTGCCGCTGGTGGTGCCGGTGGTGCCGGTGGTGCCGGTGGTGCCGGTGGTGCCGCTGGCGGTGCCGCTGGTGCCGCCGGTGGTGCCGCTGGCGGTGCCGCTGGTGGTGCCGGCGCTGGCGGTGCCGGCGGTGCGGGCGCTGGCGGTCACGGCGGAGGCAGTTCCGGCGGCGCAGGCGGTCACGGCGGCGGCGGTTCGGGCGGAGGCGGCAACGGCGGAGCCGGGGGCGGAGGCGGTCACGGCGGCGGGTCGCGGTAGTCGGCCGCCTTGTGCGGGTCGTCCTTCGGGTAAGAGACGAAGAAACGTCGCACGTTCGACGCCTGTCAAGGCTGACAGGCAGACAGGTCGGATTATTGCCGGCGGAGCGGCCCAGGTGCCACCATTGCGGGTCGCTCCTTCCAAGCCCCGACAATGCATCTGGCCCGCACGTCCAAATGAAGCTCGTCCGCTACAGCGCCAACGTGCTGGTAACCATTGTGATCGGCGGCGTCCTTTCGCGGTACGTCAGCGGCCTGCCCTACGAATTTCCCCCGCTACCGGCGTCCATTGCGTTCGTCATGCGCAAGCTGGGCATCGATACCGTAAAGAACGCCGATGATGTAGAGACGATCGGGCTACTCGTCATCATCGTTGCATCCTTCATCGTCGCTGCTGTGCTGGTTTGGGCCCTGAACCGACTGCTCCGTCGCTGGCAACTTGGGCACGGCTAGTAACAGTCTATAGGGCGTACCGTCCGGTCAATGATTGCTGCCGCGTTCCCTCGGCGCTTCCGGCGGTGCGCCCCGAGGGCTTGGCGCCGGCGCGATTGGCGCGGGGCGCGGAGGCATGTGCGGGGGCGCTGCGGCTGGCGGCGGGGCGGCTGGCGGGCCGGCAGTCACCGGGCCGCGGCCTCCCTGTCCGCCGGGGCGGTGTCCGTCCCCATCCCTGTCGCGCCAATGGTCGTGGTCATGCCAGCGATGCCGTTCCTCGCCACGATCCCAATCGCCGGAACCACCAAAGCCGCCGAAACCAAAATACGTCGTGTACGGCTCGTAATACGGCGGAGGCGGGCCATAGCCATAGCCGTACCCATAGCCAGGTTGTTCATAGCCTGCGTAGTCACCGGAATAAGCCGCACAGGCGCTCAACAGTCCTACGACTGAAGCAACGGCCAATGCACGCAGAGGGAATTGACGGGTAAAGACTCTCACGCTCATAACCCTACGACAATCTTTCGCGCGCCGCGTGGCAAGGCAATTTGTAAAGTTTCGTATCGATTCGCCGCCAAGCGAACTTCGACATCGATGGCAGCAACCATCCCGCAGACGTTCCAACAACCACGGATACCAACGGAAACAAATACGCTCAGCCCTGCCGGCCGACGTCACCTAGACTGAAAGAGACCATCCGTTGACGGCCGTTTCGACGCCTGTGCAAGGCCGGTGCCGGTTCGCGTCTGATGTCAGCGGATGGCGTCGACTGAATAGGTTCAAGGAGGCGTTCATCATGTTGCAGACCAATGAAATCCAAAAGCGCTTCAGCCATTTGCAGCAAACGATCAGCGAGGCGTCGCGGACCCTTCATTCAAACCAGTCGGTTCCACAGGACCTGATGGATTGTATGGACGAACTGGACAGGGAATGCCAGTCAGCCCAGGGAGCGATGAGCTCTCAGGATGAGGATCGCATTCGCCAATGCGTCGACGATATGGAGCTGCTAGGCGATCGCGCCGAACAAGCGTGCCAGCAGGCTGGTAGCCTGGACGGCAGCGTCAGGCAAGCGGTGACCTCGATACACGACGAGCTTTCCGACTTCAAGAGGCAGATGCATTAATCCTTCGTCGTAGTGCTCAAATCTAACGAGCGATCTCGGCACGGCGCGGCGCCGGGATCGCCCGATGCCGTAGCCGCACGTAATCGCCGCACAGCTTCCCGATCCTCAACGACGAACGGCTCAACCGCTCGACCCATCGCAGCCTCTTGGCCGTATTCGTCGGCGCCGCCCTCAATGTCCCCTGGCCGGATTGCGCGCGTCGAGCGGCACGCGATCGCGAAGGTCCAGCAGATGCCGCGCACGTTCGAGCCCATCTCGAATCGCTTCTTCGCGGGTAGCCCAATAAGGTTCCACTGTCTCCGGCGCCTCGAGCGGCACCGGCTCGCCGTCGCGCGTCACGCTGATCTGCGGGAGCCACTGCCCGCGCCCGACTTGCGTTGCCTCGGCGACAATCAAGTAACCATTGTGCTCGTAGCGTTCGGCGGATCCCTCAGGCGGGAATAACTTCTCCATCGTGGCCCTCCAGTTGTACAGCGCCGGCGCGCAGCGCGCGGCCAGCGCCGCGGGTAGGCAGCCGGTACACGATTTACTTCGCATTTCGACCGCGGACATCTCTCCTAAGCAACCTTCGAGCAAGCTGCACCGCCGCCGTCATCACACGGCATCCGTTCCTCTTCCCATCGCAACAATGCATACTCTCGTCTCGTAAGGAGACGAAAGTTTTCCGCACGCGGATAGTGCCCCACTAAATGCCGGCTCCCAGCGAGACCGCAGCCCTATGACCCGGCGCGAACGAGACCTGTGAAGTGTTCAGTCTTCCAACGGAGGAAACATGAGCATCCCGTCACAATCTCGTCCCGATGCTGTGTCGGCAATCGAATTCCACGAACCCCAGCCGGTCAATTGCGCAGCGCCCTTCCCCGCCGTTCGCTTGTCGTCGTTTTCGCCGTTTTCGTCGGCACGTTACCGATATCCCTCGTCGCGCCGCACGTTAGCGACGGCCGGCGTCGCCTGCGTCGCGGCGCTTGCGTTCGCCTCCGCGACCTGCTTCGCCGACACGCAGGTCGGCGGCACATTGCCGCCGCCGCCGGACGTTCTCTATGGCGATCTCTTCGTCGCCGTTCAGACCGCGCAGATATTTCCCGATCAGAAGACGTTCGTCGACTCGACGCCGAACACCGACCCCGCGACGATCGTCGAGCTCTACGAGTCGCAAAAGAACCAGCCCGGCTTCTCGCTGCAGGCGTTCGTGAACCAATACTTCACGCCGCCGCCCGATCAGAGCATCACGCCGCCCGCGGGCCAGACGCTGCGCGAGCACATCGATTGGCTATGGACCGGCCTCACGCGCACGACGACGACCGCGCCCGATTACAGCTCGCTCATCCCGTTGCCGAAGCCCTACGTCGTGCCGGGAGGGCGGTTCCGCGAAGGCTACTATTGGGACACCTACTTCACGATGCTCGGCCTGCAGGAGTCAGGGCACGAGGATCTCGTCGACGACATGCTCGACAACTTCGCCTACCTGATCAACACGTTCGGCCACATTCCGAACGGCAATCGCACCTACTACCTGAGCCGCTCGCAGCCTCCGTTCTTCTCGTACATGGTCGAGCTCGCCGCCCAGAAGGAAGGCAACAGCGTCTACCAGAAGTATCTTCCGGCGCTGCGTAAGGAATACGCGTACTGGATGCAGGGCGAGAGCAGCACGCCGCGCGGCAGCGCGACGCGCAACGTCGTCGTGCTGAAGGACGGAACGGTCCTGAACCGATACTGGGACGAGCTCGACACGCCGCGCGACGAGTCATATCTCGAAGACGTGCAGACGGCGCAGCAGGCAACGGACCGGCCGGCCAACGAGGTCTACCGCGATCTGCGCGCGACGGCCGAGAGCGGCTGGGATTTCAGCTCGCGATGGTTCGGCGACAACCAACATCTGTACACGGTGCGCACGACGTCGATCATCCCGGTCGATCTGAACAGCCTGATGTTCCACCTCGAAACGACGATCGCGGACGGCTGCACGGTCGCGCGCGACTTCGGGTGTGTGGCGCGGTTCATCGAGCACGCGGCGAAGCGCGCGATCGGCATCAACCGGTATCTCTGGAACAGCAAGGGGTATTACGGGGACTACGACTGGCGGCTCGGCACACCGCGCGACAACCAGACGCCAGCCATGTTGTACCCGCTGATGGCGGGCGTCGCTTACCCGGAGCGTGCGGCTAGAACCGCGCAAACCGTGCAGAACGTGCTGTTGCGGCCAGGTGGTCTCGTGACGTCGCTCTACAACACGGGACAGCAATGGGATGCCCCGAACGGCTGGGCACCGCTGCACTGGATCGCGATCAAGGGGCTGACGAAATACGGGCGCAGCGACCTTGCGCGGCTCATTGGCACACGCTTTCTCGCCGACGTCGAAAATGTCTACTCGACGCAGCAAAAACTCGTCGAGAAATACGTGGTGGAAGGCGCAGGCGTTGGCGGTGGTGGCGGTGGCGAATATCCGCTGCAGGATGGCTTCGGATGGACGAACGGCGTCACGCTGATGCTGCTCGATATGTACGGCGGCGGCCAGTGATGTAAGCAACGCGCGCGCCGGCGCCCTAAAGCCCGGCGCGCGGGTTGCTTGCTCTTGATCGAATCATCTCTCGCATGCGAACGCAATGGCGGAGTTGCCGCCAGGGAGCACAACGCGATGAAATCGATCAGCCTCAGACACATTGGACCCGCCGCGGTGCTTGCCGGCATGTGCGCGGCGGCCGTCTTGACCGCCGTGGCCGAACAGGCGCCCGGGGACGATAGTGCATCGATGGTCAAGCCGCCGCAGCCGCCGGCAAGCGGTGCGAATGCGCATAATCCCGACAATATGCCGGTCCACCGGCCGAAACAGCCGACGAACGATCCTATCGCCCGCCCACCGCCTGCCAGTGCGGCCAATGCGAAGTAGCGAGCGGTCGACCTACCGGGGGCGCGGGCCCGCCCCTCGGAGGAACGCCAAGGCCTGTGGCGACGGCGGGCCCGATGCCCATCAATGAGGACGATATCGCTCGACGAGCCCCGCGATGTATTTATCGAAGTCGGCACCTAGGTTCGCATCGGTCAGATTGACGACGTTTTCCGCATTACGGCGCGCGTTGCTCGAGAAGTTGAAGCTACCGGTGTGAATCACTTTCTTGTCGACGACCAAGGTCTTGTTGTGCATGAAGTTGTAAAAGGCGTTGGCGGCGCTCGGATTGAACTTGCGTGAGTTCTTCGCGACGAGTTTTGCTTTCACCTGCTGCCACAATTGGGCCTTTTGCGACGAGCCATTGCCGTGCGCCCACGCTTTCTCGACGCCTGCCATCTGCGGCCCGTCATAGACGCCGCTGACTGCAATGCCCTTGCCGATCGCATCGACGAGCGCCTGCAGGACGAGGGCCGACGAAATGTCCATCGAGGCAACCGAAACGCTTTGTTTCGCCGTACCGATCAACTCGGCAATGCGCTCGTCGATCGAAGGGCCGTCGCCCGGCGAGAAATCGACCTCGAGGCTATCGCCCGATATCGTCAACTGCCCGTGATCGTTCTTGCCCGTGCCGGCAATGCGGCCGTATTGCCAAAGCTCGTCGAAATCGGTCGTGTAGTAGTGCGCCAGTTCACTCGCGCCGGTGAAGATCAAGACATTGTTGTCTTGCAAGCCCCAACCGTCTTCGGTGAAGTTGGCCGTGCCCATCCAGACGTCCTTGTCGTCGCGAATCATGTACTTGCTGTGCATGAGCGCGCCATCGCCTTCGATGGGCGCCGGCTCGACGCCTTCCGGTAGATCGTGGATGTCGATGGACTGAATGGCTTTCAATTGCACGTGCGTACGTTCGTAGCCCTCGAAGACGGAGGGACCGCTCTGGTCGCCCCCATAGAGTCGGCGATGAGCGGAGTTGGTACGCTTAGGCTCGTCGAAGTACGCGATCTTAACCTCGGCGTGTGCGGCGACCTCTGTCAGCGCTTCTCGAATCTGCTCCGCGACATCGCCGAAGAACTTGAAGTGATACGCCGCGATATGCAGGCTGCTCTTCGTTGCCTTGACGAACTCGCAGAATTTGTCCGCGGTCTCTTTCAAATTCTTTTGATCTTCGGGCTTGGCGTTGTTGTCGGCGCCGACTAGAAACAAAGGCTCGATGGGCATCGTGAGTTCCTCCTTCTCCAAGTACGTGGAAGCCGCGCAAGCCGCGCGGCGCTCAACTCCTTGCACGACGAGAGTTGGAGAACCTTTATAGGCTTGCAGTATTACGGTTTTACTACCGCTACCCGCTGGCCTTCGACGAACGCATCCTTCGGCGTGACGAGCAGACCGTTCGATTCTGCATCGCCCGACACGGCGGAGAACATACAATCGCTTCTTATCCGACATGCTGCCGAGCAAGGAAGCAGGAGGGACCGCCCGATGACCGACGCGCACAACGACGCTGAACCAACGCCCGTCACGCCGAAGACACGGCCTGCGCCCAGGATCGTGCCACCCGGATACCGCCAGGGCATCATCACCGCCATCACGGTTTTGCTGGGCTTTTCGCTGGCGTTCTGGCGATTCTGGGGCTTTGAAAGCAGCGGCCGCTGGACACTGCGTTCAATATTGGCGGCGCTGCCATTGGTCATCGCCGTCTGCTTGCAGATCTTCGCGTTGTTCCGCTCGCTGCGCGTCGAGGACGATGAGGTTCCCGAGTACCGGAAGACGGTGCGCTGGTTCCTTGCATCCGCCGCCGCGTTGCTGATCGGATTGCTGATCGCAATCGTCGATGCAGCCAGCGGCGATTGAGCGTTTGATCAGGAGCCGAACGATGGGAAAGGGACGCATTGAAGCATTCAGCGACGGGGTCATCGCGATCATCATCACGATCATGGTGCTCGAGATTCATGTGCCCCATGGATTCGATCTCGATGCGTTGAAGCCTGTCGCCCCGGTGTTCTTCGCCTACGTGCTCAGCTTCATCTATGTCGGCATCTATTGGAACAATCATCACCACATGTTCCATCTCGTCCAGCGTGTCGACGGCCTCGTCATGTGGGCCAACCTCCATTTGTTGTTCTGGCTGTCGCTGCTGCCCGCGGTCACCCATTGGATCGGCAACAGCCATCTCGCGCCGTGGCCGACGGCGCTATACGGGGCCATCCTCGTGATGTCGGCCATCGCCTACTTCATGCTGACTCGCGCACTGCTGCGGATTCACGGTCCCGAGTCGCCCCTCGCGCGTGCGGTCGGACGCGACGTGAAAGGGGCGATTTCCGTCGTCCTGTATCTGCTCGGCATTGCATCCGCCTTCTATCTGCCTGCCGCGTCCGTCTCGCTCTATGCGCTCACCGCGGCCATCTGGCTCGTGCCGGACAAGCGCGTGGAGCGGGTGCTCGAGCATTGAGCATCACGGAACGAGCGAGCTGCGATCGCACCGCCCACCATACAGTCGTATGACTCCGTCATGCTTATGAGCCTTCTGTGCGTCCACATGTACGATAGTGCCGGCGCCGCTCAGCCACTAATCTTGTATCCACGTCGAAGGCAATTGCGACCTAGGCGACAACACATTGGAGAGAGACGAGATGTTCCGGCTGAGCAATTGGATTTTCATCGGCAGCAACGCCTACGACGAATACACATACGTGCCGTGGCTCGGTAAGAACGTCTATCGTCGTACCGTCGATTTGAGGGCGATCACGCTGCTGTGATCGATCGAAGCGAACAAACGCGAGGGAGAACAACCGACAGCGCCTGAACGCGTATTCCCCGCTTCACTCACCTGCTATTCCCCTTTTGGCTGCGCTTTCTCCAGTTGAGCGCGGCCTTTCTTTTTTGCGCAACTCGCTAATCAAGCTAGTTGAGCGCCATCGTCGGCACCCGGTTTGAGCGAAGAGATCCGCAGGGGAGAGCCTGCGTGCTGGCAACGAACGGAACGCAACGTATGGATCGCCGACGCGCGCGCGGCCGCGCGAGGGCAAGCTCGCACAGCCGCGAGGGGATGGGGTATCGAGGTGCTGAAGACCGGGGAACGAGCGTGCTTACCTCAACCGCCCTGCTCGCTAGAGAGTTTGAACACGCGAGCTGCGTCGCGTCCCGTGCGCAACATGCAGTGACCGGGCCATGAGGCCAAACGCATGGCGTGCTGCCGCGAAGGCCGCCGCCATGGGAGCGATGCGCGCAAGGACGGCCGTCCGATCAGCCGATGCCGCGCACGAGATCGATCTGGCCTGAGTGACATAGTGGATCACCGGGAATGCGTTGAGGGAACCATACCTATCGCGCACGTCCGAATCGAAACATCGTTCGTCCGCAGTGGGCTTCAAAGCGCCGTCGCGCCATAGACTGAAAAGTACGCTCGCACGCGCGCCACGACAAACATGCAAGAAGACGCCGCTTACCCACACTGGTTTGAACGGGTCATACACAAGTATGATTGCCAGTCCGTCACCCCACAGCGCGTAGGCCCGGTTCTCTTCGCGCGGCGCCTGGGGCTTCGCCCAATTCTTGCGGCGCCGCAGCAGGCCTATAATGGGTTTCCCCCTCGCGGCGAAGCGCTGCACGCCTTGCGGGGGTTTACGAGGAGCGTGCATGGTTTCCGCTCAGTCCCCTTCTTCGATGAAGACCGGTACCGAAACACCCGTCGTCTATATCGTGGACGACGAGGAATCGATGCGGCTGGCGTTGAGCAATCTGCTGCGCTCGGTGGGCCTTTCGGTCGAAGCGTTCGGATCGGTGCGCGAGTTCCTCTCTTTTCCGAAAGCGAACGTGCCGAGCTGTCTCATCCTCGACGTCAGGCTTCGCGGCGAGAGCGGGCTTGCGTTTCAGCAGGATATGGCCCGCGCCGGACTGCACATTCCCGTGCTGTTCATGACGGGCTACGGCGACATCGAAATGTCCGTCAAGGCGATGCGCGCTGGCGCCCTCAATTTCTTTCCGAAGCCGTTTCGCGATCAGGACATGCTCGACGCCGTCACGGAAGCGCTCGCGCGCGACGGCGAACGGATAGCGGCCGAGCGGTCCGTCGCATCGCTGCGCACTGCCTACGAATCGTTGACTCCGCGGGAACGCGAAGTCATGGAGTTCGTCATCGCCGGTCTGATGAACAAGCAAATCGCCGCGCAGATGAACCTCAGTGAGATCACCGTCAAGATTCACCGCGGACAGGTCATGAAAAAGATGGCGGCGCGCTCAGTGCCCGATTTGGTCCGGAAGGCGGAAGCACTCGGCGTCGAGCCCCATCGGACGCGGACGTCGTAGCTTGCGCGCGAAACGGTGGCGCAAGCTGCCGCTGTAGGCCGCTCAGGCCGCTTCGCGCGGCGGCATCGGCGCCAACACTCAGCGATCGCCCGTGGCGGCACCCGTGGCAAGGGTCAGATAGTGCGCCAGCGCTTCGGCGTCGACGGGTTTTTCGAGCAGCGCCAATGCGCCGCGCGCCGCGATCTGCTCGCGCAGCGAATCGGTTGCGAATGCGGTCACGAAGATCGTCGGCGGCGCCTGCCCGCTAGCCGTTAAACGGTCGTGCATCTCGATCCCCGACATCCCCGGCATCTTGATGTCCGAAATAAGACATGTCGACTCGGCGGCGTCAGCTTGTTGGGACACCGATCGCAGGTACTGCTCGGCGGATTCGAAGACCGTCGCCGACCAGCCGAGCGAGCGCACGAGGCTCGCGATCGCGTACCGCGAGGCCTCGTCGTCGTCGACAATCGAGATAGTTCGGACGGAGTGCATAAACGAGTTCGGTTGACGGACGGCGGGGGTCGCCTCGCGCGTCGGAAGTCTTTGAAGCCTAAGCGTAATCCCCGAGCGGCCCGGCGCACATCATACTGACGTATGGCGTTAGGATTGCCCGTATAGGGCTTTGAAAAGAGCGAGGCCTGCCGCGGCGCGTCGCGCTGGCGCTCGCCTTGCCTCGGGCCCCATCGGGGAGGGACAAAAAGTGGACGATCGCAAGCGCGCCGAAGATGCGTTGCGCGAGAGCGAGGCCCATTGGCGGGAGGTGTTCGAGCACAACCCGGTCATGTATTTCATGGTCGACGACAAGGGCGTCGTCATTTCCGTCAATGCGTTCGGCGCCGCGCAGCTCGGCTATGAAGTGAGCGAACTCGTCGGCAAGCCCGTCCTCGGCGTCTTCCTCGACGAAGATCGCCCCTTCGTGCTGCGGAACATGGCTGTCTGCCTCGAGAATCCGGGGCAGCCGCACAATTGGGAAGTCCGCAAGATTCGAAAGAATGGCACCGTGCTCTGGGTGCGTGAAAACGCCAAGGCCGTGAAGCGGGCGAACGGCTTTCTCGTGCTGGTCGCTTGTGAAGACATCACCGAGCGAAGACGGACGGAAGACGCGCTGCGGCAAAGCGAGATGTATCTGGCCGAAGCGCAACGGCTGAGCCGCACCGGAAGCTTCGGCTGGCGAGCGGCGAAAGGGGAGCTCGTCTGGTCCGCGGAAACGTTCAGGATCTTCGAATGCGATCCCACGCTGAAGCCCAGCGTCGAACTCGCCCTCGAGCGCACGCATCCCGACGATCGAAACTTTCTGCGGCAGTTCCTCAAAGGCGTCGCGCGCGAGGACAAGGATTGGGAAGTCGACCATCGGCTGCTCATGCCGGACGGCCGCGTGAAGGACGTTCGAGCCGTGGCGCATGCGGTGCGAGACGACGAGGGGGGTCTCGAATTCATCGGCGCCGTAATGGACGTCACCGACTTGCGAAAGGCGGCCCAGGAACTGCATAACGCTCGAGCTGAGCTCGCGCATGTCACGCGCGTGACGGCGCTCGGCGAGCTGAGCGCGGCAATTGCCCATGAGGTGAACCAGCCGATCGCGGCGATCGTCACGGATGCGCGGGCGGCGCTCAATTGGCTGGCTCACGAGCCGCCCGAGCTGGAGGAAGTCCGGCAGGCGCTCTACAGAATCGGTAAGCAAGGCAGCCGGGCAGCCGACGTCATCGGTCGGATCCGCGATCTTGTCAAGAAAGCGCCGATGAGCAAGGTTGCGGTGGACATCAACGAAGCGGTCCGGGAGGTGCTGGCGTTGACGCGCGGCGAGATTTCGAGCTCCGGTGCCACCTTGCGGATGTCGCTCGCCGAGGACTTGCCGCTCGTCCAAGCCGATCGCGTACAACTCCAGCAGGTGCTGCTGAACCTGATCGTCAATGCGCTCCAGGCGATGGCCGGCGAAGTGCAAGGGCCGGACGAGCCGCCGGAGCCGCGAGAGTTGCGGATCACGACCGCTCACGCGGAGCCGAGTGGGGTGCGGGTCTCGGTGCAGGACTCGGGGCCTGGCCTGCCCCCCTCGCTGATGGACCGCATCTTCGCGCCGTTCTACTCGACGAAGCCGGGCGGGCTCGGGATGGGGCTATCGATCTGCCGTTCGATCATCGAGGCCCACGACGGACGTTTGTGGGCGACGGCCGGCGAGCACCGGGGGGCGGTATTCCACTTCGTCGTACCGGCGGCCCCATGGTCCCAATCGAGTTGAACGACACCGGACCGATGCTCCGTCGCCCCACGATGCACGTTTGAGCCCGTGGGACTCACGCGGCGACAAACATCTGGCACTGACGGCGCATGCCGGCGAAAATCGTGTCGGCGACGTCCATCGGAAACTCGCGCGGCAAGAGAGCGGCGACCTCGTCGATGACGGACTCTGTTCGGGCGTGCAGCATAGCCATCATGTCCTCGACTTCCTTGGCGGCGAAACCGACGCGCTCGCCCTGGGCGAGCCAGTGGCGGCGCTGAATCTGTTCGATCGCATAGTGGCTGTTCTTGCTGCGAACGGCCATTGCAAGTCTGGCCCTTTGCGGGGGCAATTGGTTCTTCCCTTTGCCGATGATCGGATGGGCCGACAGCACGTCATAGAGCGGGGTCGCCCGGTAGTAGCGATCGCCGGCAAGCAAGGCAATGCTGAAGTTCTTCGCGTGCCCGTCGATGGCAGCAAGCAGCCAGAAGACCAGTTGGGCCTGATAGAAATTTCGCGTGTCCACGGCGGCACGATCAGAGCCGGAAAGCACGGCCATGATCTTGTCGATGCCGGGGCCGCCTTCCGATTCGTACTTGCGATTCGCGGACGTACCCGTCGCCTGACACATGTCTTCTTGCGGCAGCCGAAGAAACCACGTTTTATCGGTCGAGAGCCTGCGATCGAACCGTTCGACGACGAGCACTTTCTGGTCTTCGAATCGTTGAATCTCGCACCGGGCAATGGGCAAGCCATACGCGGCAACGATCTTGGAGCAAAGCCATTCGTTCTCGACCGACGTCCGCATGTCGGCCTGCATGTTGCCGACGAGCCCGAGCGGCAGTTTCAAAATGTGCGTCGTCGGGGTGCTACCGACAGGAAGGAGCCAACGACCTTGATGCCAAAGCAGTGCCGTTTTCTCCTGCGCGCCGGCGATCGAGAGGCGGAGATCGTCGACGAACTCGTGCGCGCCCGGAATCGGAGCCGCAGTGGTATCGCGCAACAGATGCGCGATGTCGCTCTCGGTCAGCGCACGCCCTTGGATCGTCCGCACCTCTTCAGGCTCCTCCTCGGAAGGCAGCATCTGGATTGCTCCCACACAGTCGGGCCCAGTTTGGCCAACAATTGAAATGCCGACGTGCCGTCGGCCTTGTATCGCGTGGCGATACGGCGACGGATCTGCTCGCTGTCCGGAAGAAGATTGTCGAAATAGCTCTGAACGATCGCCCCGTGATACGGCTGGTTGCCGGGCGTGAACGGCAAGGACAAGGAAAGGGGGCGCCCTTGCGGATTCTCGATCCAGTCGGGCCGATATCGGAACCGTTCACCGCCGTACGTGCTTTCCCAGTGGCCGACCGGCAGGCCGTTAATCCATAAGTCAAGACGATTTGCGCGCGTGCGGCGTGCCATTGCTACCAATTCTCCCGATCGTTTTCGAGCCCACCCGGCTCAGGGGTGCGCGGTTGATGGGCGGTCGGCTCGCCAGAGCGAGCCGCTCTAGGGCTGAGCACCAGGTCGACGTTCAGCACGCGCAAGACGCGGAACAAGCGCTCGAAGCTGGCCGACGCTGGATTGGCTTCGAGTTGCGCGTAGGTTTGCTGCGTCACGCCAAGGCGGCTGGCCATCTTAGCCTGCGTCAATCCCGCTGACTTGCGGAACCCTAGAAGAATCGGACGTAGCTGAGCCAGCGTGGTGATGGGAAAGTCCATGGCGATTACCTCGGCAGCCGAGCACAGGCTGTTACCTGTTAATTGATATAACAGTCTATCTTTTGTATTTCGTCAGTACAAGGTAAACGCTGTAGAGACGCACTATCCGCGCAGTGCTTACAGGCTATCTATTGTATTTAGAAAAGACAGCCTTTTCCCTGTAAATTCGCTGACAGCACCGCATGCGGCGTAGAGAGCGAAACGGATAACTTGCGACGAGTCATACGATGTATTATCACGAGCGCCAGCTTCCAGAAACAACTGAGGTAGGACGACTTGATAGTCAAGCGGCCACCCCACTAACAAAGGAGACCTCGTGAACCGCCATCCGCTCCGCCGGCGCCCGACCCGCCGCTCCGCGGCAACCCGCATCGTCCGCACGGCGCTAGTCGGCCTCGCCGCATCGACGTTGTTCTCGGCCGCGCACGCCTCGCGCACCTACGTCTATGTCTCGAACGCCGATAGTCAGGACATTTCGGCGTACAGCCTCGACGATGCCAGCGGCGCGCTTTCGCCGATCCAGACGCTGAACGTCGGCGGCACCGCCATGCCGCTCGCGCTCTCGCCGAACCATCATCGCCTCTATGTCGGCCTGCGCTCCAAGCCGTATCGCGCCGCCACGCTCGCCATCAATCCGCTCGACGGCCACCTGCTGCCGCTCGGCGATGCATCGCTGCCGGAAAGCATGGCCTACATTTCGACGGACGCGACGGGCCGCTACCTGCTCGCGGCCTCTTACGGTGGGAATATGCTTTCGTTGAGCCGCATCGACGCCAACGGCATCGCGCAAGCCGCCCAGCAGACGGTGCCGACAGGACCGATGGCCCACTCGATTCGCACGGCGCCCGACAACCAGTATGCGTTCGCGTCCGTGCTCGGCGCCGACGCCTGGCTTCGGCTCAAGCTCGACACCGAGCGCGGCATGCTCGTCGAAGACGCGGCGCCCGCCTACTCACTGCCGGCGAAATCGGGCCCGCGCCACTTCGTTTTCTCGAACAACGGCCGCTTCGTCTATTTGATCGACGAACTCGACGGCAAGCTGCACGTGCTCACCTTCAATCCGTCGATGGACAAGGCGAAGCCCATTCAGACGCTCTCGATTCTGCCGTCCGACTTCGACAAGCAGGGCAAGCCGTGGGGCGCCGATGTTCACCAGACGCCGGACGGCAAATTCGTCTACATCTCGGAGCGCACGTCGAGCACGCTCGGCGGATATCGCGTCGATGCCTCGACCGGCAAGCTCACGCGCTTCGGCACCTGGCCGACCGAGAAGCAGCCGCGCGGGTTCGGCATCGATCCATCGGGGCGCTATCTGTTCGCCGTCGGCCAGTTGTCAGACCACCTCACGGTCTACCGCATCGACGCCAAGACGGGAGCCCTGACGGCTGTTACCCGCGTGGCGACTGGGAAGAACCCTAACTGGGTTGAGTCGGTGAATTTCGAATAGAAAAAAAAGCGTAGGCGCGGGGGGCGGTTGTCAGACGACATTCGCCCCCCTCGTTATAATGGACGACGTTTCCCCTATAAGCTGTCGAAGAGGTCCACCGATGTCAGCGCCGTCTTCCGCCGCCGCCGCACCCCGCCGCGCCCGCAATCTGGCCGAGTTCGTCGTCAATCGACTGACCGAGCAGATCGAATCGAGCGCGCTCAAGCCAGGCGACAAGCTGCCGACCGAATCGCAGCTGATGGAAACGATGAATGTGAGCCGTACCGTCATCCGCGAAGCGATCTCGAGGCTGCAAGCGGCCAAGATGATCGAAACGCGGCATGGCATCGGCAGCTTCGTACTCGAAACGACGGGCAAAGGGCTCGGCCTGGACGTCGCGCCGGGCACGACGCTGCGCGACGTACTGGCGATCCTGGAGCTGCGCATCAGCCTCGAAACCGAATGCGCGGGGCTCGCCGCCCAGCGCGCGCAGCCCGACGATATCGCGCGCATTCGCGCGGCGCTCGATGCGCTGACGGCCTCGCGCAAAGGCGGCCCGGAAAGCGTCCAGCCCGACTTGCAGTTTCATATCTCGATCGCACGCGCCACGGGCAACCGTTATTTCGTCGATATCCTCACGCAGCTCGGAACGGCGTTGATCCCGCGAGAGCGCGTCGACTCGGCGAGCATCGCGCACGAAGATCCCGAAGTCTATCTATCGATCGTGAACCGTGAGCACGAGGCGATCCTCGATGCGATCGCCCGGCACGATGCCGAGAGCGCCCGCGCGGCAATGCGGATGCACCTGTCCAACAGCCGCGAGAGACTTCGCCACGCGAGCAGGCGGACCGACGGCTCGGAGTAATCGGGCGAGGCTCGTCGCCCTTTCTTTCTTCAGGCTGCACTCAGGCGGAACGCGGCAACTGCCTGAGCCGTCGCGCTCGCCTGCTGCTCGAGCGCGCTCGCCGCGGCCGCCGATTGTTCGACGAGCGCGGCGTTCTGCTGGGTGACCTGATCCATCTGGCTCACGGCCTGGCCGACCTGCTCGATGCCGATGCTTTGCTCGGCGGTTGCCGACGTGATCTCGGCCATGATCGTCGCGACCTCGCCGACCGCCGCGACGATTTCGCTCATCGTGCGCCCGGCTTCGGCGACGAGCGCGTTGCCGTGCTTCACGTCGTCGACCGATGCGCCGATCAAGGTCTTGATCTCTTGGGCGGCCGCGGCGCTGCGCTGCGCGAGCGATCGCACTTCGCCCGCGACGACGGCGAAACCGCGCCCGAGCTCGCCCGCGCGCGCCGATTCGACGGCCGCGTTCAGCGCGAGAATGTTGGTCTGGAATGCGATGCTGTCGATGATGCCGGTGATGTCCGCGATCTTTTGCGAGCTGGCCGATACGGCGTTCATCGTCTTCACGGCTCGCTCGACGACGTCGCCGCCGCGCGCCGCCACTTCGGCCGCGCTCGATGCGAGGCCGCTCGCCTCGCGCGCGTTGTCGGCATTGCGCTTGACGGTCGACGTGAGCTCTTCCATGCTCGCCGCCGTTTCCTCGAGCGATGCCGATTGCTGCTCCGTCCGGCTCGACAGATCGAGGTTGCCCGCGGCGATTTCGCGGGCGGCGGTATGGATCGCGTCGCAATTCTCCCGCACGCCCGAGACCGCCTGCCAGAGGCCTTGCCGCATGCGCCGCATCGCGGAGAAAAGCTGCCCGATCTCGTTCGCGCCGGCTTGCGGCACCTCGACGGTCAGGTCATTCGCGGCGATCCGATCGAGCACGGCCGCCGCCTGCCGCAGCGGCGCGATGACGATACGCCGCAGCGCAAAGTGCGTCGCAACGATCACCGCCAGCGCGAGCGCAACCCCCACCACCACCATGGTGAAAACCCAGCGATACTCGCGCTCGGATTGAGCGGCCAAATCGTCGGCGAGCGCATGGGAAAGCTTCTGAAACTTTTCGACGGCTTGGGAATAAGCGATCCCATCGTTGCGGATGTCGCGGTCGTTGATCACGACGTAGGCGGCGGTGTCGTCGTTTTGCAACGCTTGGAAGGCGGCTTTCAGATGGACGGCGAGCCGATCCGATGCATCGAGCAACTGTTGTTTCAGCGCATCATCGAGCCCCTCGAAGCCCGCCGCCCGGCGAAAGGCCTCGGTCTCCTCGGCGGCACGATCGATGGTGACCTGCGCGCTCTTGAGCGCCTCATCGCGCGTGCTCTTGTCGCCGTTCTCCTTGAGCGCCGCATAAGCCCTCGTCAGCGCCGAGCGGGTCCGCGTCGTGTCTTTGTAGCCGTCATTGACGAGGATGACCTGCCGCGCCATGTCACGCTCGTGCGTGGCGCTGGCGTTGGCGCGTTCGAGCGCGCCCACACTGACGAAGCCGCCGATCACCATCATTGCCGCAAACAACACCAGGGCCACCAGCAGGCTGCCTCGCACGGTCCAATTGCGCATTTCTTCTCCTGTCTTTCTGTTCTAGGTCCAGAGCCGCTCACGCGCTGACATCCGCCTGACGCCGGCTTGCATCGGCCGCTGAACGCAGTGGCACGCCCCCCGGTGGCGTGCGATCAGCGGCCGGGCGCCCATCATATGTTGTCCGACTACTATCAGCCAACAAATGATTACATAGAGATTTTCCCTAATGCCTCCAAACGATCCGACCCGCCGAAAATGCTGTCGGTTCGCTGTTGTACGATGACTTATAAGCGTCACAAAAGTCGCTGTAGGTCGCAAATCAAAACGTAAAGTCTCGAAAGCTTGGAGATCTGATGAAGAAGCGTGTACTTACCACGATGGTCGCGATGGCCGTTACCGGGCTCGCCGCTGGCGCCGCTCATGCGCAGAGCAGCGTGACGCTGTACGGTATCGTCGATGCAGGCCTCGGCTACATCAACAATTCGTCGTCGACCGGCGCGAAGACCGGCGGCGCCCACGCGTTCAAGATGCTCAACGGCGTCTGGGCGGGCAGCCGTTTCGGCCTGAAGGGTGCGGAAGACCTCGGCGGCGGTACCAAGGCGATCTTCCAATTGGAAGAAGGCTTCAACAGCGCGACGGGCGCCCAGGCTGTGACGAACCTCGCGTTCAACCGCCAGGCTTATGTCGGTCTGACGAACGACACCTACGGTACGTTGACGCTCGGCCGTCAGTACACGCCTTACTACACGCTGCTCTCGCCGTGGAGCCCGACGACGTGGCTGACGGGCGCGTTCGGCGCACACCCGGGTGATATCGACTCGCTCGACACGAGCTACCGCACGAACAACGCCGTCGTCTATACCTCGCCGACGCTCTACGGCTTGACGGTGAGCGGTATGTACGCGCTCGGCGGCGTCGCCGGCAGCGAAGCGACCGATTCCGTATGGAGCTTGGCCGCGCAATACAAGGCGGGTCCGTTCGGCCTCGGCGTCGGTTACCAGCATATCAACAACACGCGCACGAGCAGCGCCGCCTGGAATTCGGCCACCGCCAACGGCAGCGGCACCGGCATCGCGGACACGAGCAACGAACCGGCCGTGTCGGGCATCAACAACGGCTACAAGTTCGCACGCGCGCAACAACGTATCGGTGTGACGGGCGGCTGGCAGTTCACCCCGAACTTCGACATTTCGTTCTCGTACACGAACGTCCAGTACCTCCCGGGTGCCGGTTCGGGCTTTACGAACGAAGCCGTCTTCAACACGGCTGGCGCCGTGGTGCACTGGAAGGCCATGCCGACGCTCGACCTGGCCGCTGGTTACAGCTACACGCGTAAGGCCGCGGCTGACGGCGCGGGTAGCGCGACGTACAACCAGTTCAACCTGTCGCAGTTCTACTCGCTGTCGAAGCGCACCGGCATCTACGTGCTCGAAGCGTATCAGCACGCGTCGGGTCAAACGCTTAGCGCGACGAGCAGCACGACGACCGGTGCGACCACCATCTCTGTCGTGAATGCAACGGCGAACATCGGCGACGGCATCGGCGCATCGACGACGAAGAATCAAATCGCCGTCGGCGCCGGCATCATCCACAAGTTCTAAGCAACACCAACGCGCGCGATCGCCTTCGGGCGTCGCGTTGCACTTGCGCGCCTCAGGGAGCACCGTTTCGGCGCTCCCCGAGGAAGTCCCCTCGGGGACCTGTGGGTCCGCGGAGCGTCAACCGCTCCGCTCTGTACGTGCAATTCACGCCGGGTTCCGAGACACCCGGCGTTTTCTTTTTGGTCGGCGCCGTTCGGCGATCGGCAGCCCCCATCGGCTGCCATCCGCATGACGACCGCCGCCCCTCCCGCTGGCCGCGATCCCCCGCTTCCGATCAGAAGAAGCCGAGCGGCTTCGCGTCGTAGCTGACAAGCAGACACTTCGTCTGCTGGTAGTTCGAGAGCGCCATCTTGTGCGTCTCGCGTCCGATGCCCGACTGCTTGTACCCGCCGAACGCCGCATGCGCTGGATAAAGGTGGTAGCAGTTGGTCCACACGCGACCGGCTTCGATTTCCCGGCCCATGCGATACGCGCGCGTGCCGTCACGCGTCCATACGCCGGCCCCGAGTCCGTAATAGGTGTCGTTCGCGAGCTCGATCGCTTCGGCTTCGTCCTTGAATGTCATCACCGATGCGACGGGGCCGAAGATCTCCTCCTGAAACACGCGCATTTTGTTGTTTCCAAGCAGCATCGTCGGCATGACGTAATAGCCGCTTGCGAGACCCTCGGCCGGGCTCCTGCGCTCGCCGCCCGTCAGGCACGTCGCGCCCTCGCCCCGGCCGATATCGATGTATGAGAGGATCTTGTCGAGCTGCTGCTGCGACGCCTGTGCGCCGATCATCGTGCCGGGATCGAGCGGATGGCCGGCTTTGATCGCCTGCACGCGCGCGATGGCCTTCTCGATGAAACGCTCGTAGATCGACTCCTGAATCATCACGCGCGACGGACAGGTGCAGACCTCGCCCTGGTTCAGCGCGAACATCGCGAGCCCTTCGAGCGCCTTGTCGAGGAACGCATCGTCGTGATCGAGCACGTCGGCGAAAAAGATGTTCGGGCTCTTGCCGCCGAGCTCGACCGTCGACGGAATCAGATTCTCGGCCGCGGCACGCAGGATATGCTTGCCGACCGGGGTCGACCCGGTAAACGCGATCTTCGCGACACGCTTGCTCGTCGCGAGCGCTTCGCCGGCCTCTTTGCCGAAGCCGTTGACGATGTTGATCACGCCCGGCGGGAACAGATCGCCGATGAGCTGCATCAGCACGAGTACCGAGGCCGGCGTCTGCTCGGCGGGCTTCATGACGATGCAGCAGCCGGCCGCGAGCGCCGGCGCAAGCTTCCAGGCCGCCATCAGCAGCGGGAAGTTCCACGGAATGATCTGGCCGACCACGCCGATCGGCTCATGGAAATGGTAGGCGACCGTGTTGTCGTCGAGCTCGGAGATCCCGCCCTCCTGCGCCCGAACGCAACCCGCGAAGTAACGGAAGTGGTCGACGGCGAGCGGCAGGTCAGCGGCCATCGTCTCGCGCAGCGGCTTGCCGTTGTCGATCGTCTCCGCCACGGCGAGCAGCTTCAGGTTCTTCTCCATGCGTTCGGCTGCGGCGAGCAGAAGATTGGACCGCTCGGTCGCCGATGTCTTGCCCCATTTGCGGCGGGCCTTATGCGCGGCATCGAGCGCGAGATCGATATCGGCCGCACCGGAGCGCGGCACGCGGCAAAACGGCTTGCCGTTGATCGGCGAGAGGTTTTCGAAGTATTCGCCGCCAACGGGCGGCACCCACTTGCCATCGATGTAGTTCTCGTATTGCTTCGCGTACGGGTACTCGATATCGAGGCCAAGCTTCTTCAGGTCGAACATGTCCATCGCGTGTCTCCTTTGAGTCACAGATTGTTGGCGCTTACGCGCTTGCAGCGTTCATTCGCTTGACGGCAACGGCCAGCCGCTTCATTGCCCCGGGCCGGCGACGAGCGGCGTCGACGACGTGCGCGCCATATCGGCGGTGAGCTTCGTCGCTTTCGGGCGATATCCGTTCGAATAGAGCAGGAAGGCCATGATGTCGGCGTACTCCTGATCCTTCATCTGGCCCGGGCGATCGGCCGGCATGTTCGACGACATGTACTTGTAGATGCCGCCGATCGTGAGATGCGAGTGGCCCGTGGGCGCGAACGCCGGGCCGCTCAGGGCCGGCCCCGCCATACCCTGCAGGCTCGCGCCGTGGCACTTCGCGCAGGCGCTCGAATAGAGGCTCTTGCCATGGGCGACCTGAGCGTTATCGAACGACGGCACGTTCGCGGATGCCGTCGTCGTCGCATCGGCCGGTGCGCCGGACGCCGCCCCCATGGTGCCTGCGAGCAGTACCCCTGCAAGGGCGAACGAGTTCAATCGAATCTTCATGGTGTTGCGCTCCAGCTTGAAAAAATAATCAGCGTTTGCCGAGCGCGAACACGTAGAGCGTGCCGCCGCGCGGAACCTTGTCGGCGACTTTCGCCATCGGGCCGCCCCAAATCGGGTTAGCGCCGCCGTAGCCGGCGAGAACCGCGACGTATTCCTTGCCGCCGGCTTCGAACACGGACGGCTGAGCGACGATGCCGCTCGCGAGTTGGGGGCTCTTCCAGAGCACCTTGCCGGTCTTCTCGTCGAAGGCGTAGAGGTGGCCATCGAGCGCGCCGGAGAAGAGCAGTCCGCCCGCCGTCGTCACGATGCCGCCGTTCCAGGGCATCTTGCTCCAGTGACTCCACACCTTCTTGCCGGTGTTGGCATCGAACGCCACGAGCTCGCCATAGCCTTTGCTCCCCGGTTCGGGATGGATCGTGAAACCCTCGCCGAGGTAAGGCAGCCCTTCCATGTAGTCGATGTCCTTGCCCGATAGCTGCATGCACCCATGCAGCGCGGGAACGAACGCGAGATGCGTGGCGGGATCGTAGGACTTCGACCACCAGTTCGTGCCGCCGAGGAAGCTCGGGCAGGTGTCGATCGTCGTGCCGACTTTCGGGTACATCGCCGAATCCTGGATCGGCGTGCCGTCGGCCTTGTAGCCCGTGACGGACGTGACTTTCACGAACGCCTTGGCATAGATGAGCTTGCCCGTCTGGCGATCGATCGCATCGAAGAACCCATTGCGATCGAAGTGCAGCAACGCGTCGTAGTCCTTGCCCTCATATTGGATCTTGGCGAACATGCCCGGATTGACGCCGTCGTAATCCCACGTGTCGTTGCGCGTGTACTGGAAGTGCCATTTGATGTCCCCCGTCTTCGCATCCATCGCGAGCATCGAATCCGAATAGAGGTTGTCGCCGGGGCGCATCGAGGCCAGCCATGGCCCCGGATTGCCGACGCCCCAGTAGAGCGTCTTCGTTTCAGGATCGAACGTGCCCGTCATCCAGGCCGCGCCTCCGCCGTGCTCGTACATGCCCTTCGGCCAGGTATCGCCGCCCTTTTCCTGCGGCGCGGGGATCGTGTTGCGCTTCCAGAGAACGGAGCCGTCATCGGCGCTGACGGCAACGATGAAGCCGCGCGCACCGTATTCCCCGCCCGAGTTGCCCACGACGATGGCGCCGTCGAGGGCGAGCGGCGCAAGCGAAAACGCGTAGCCCGTGCCAGGGTCGAACATCTGCTTCTTCCATTTCACTTCTCCGGTCTGCGCGTCGAGCGCGACGATGTCGCCGCTCAGCATCGCGACATAGACGTTCTTGCCGTAAAGCGCGACGCCACGATTGACGACGTCGCAGCATGCGTTCTTGAAGGCCTCGGGACCGAGCTTTGGATCGTAGTGCCACAGCGACTTGCCGGTGATCGCATCGAACGCGTAGACGTTGTCCTTCGGCCCCGTCACGAACAGGTAGCGGCCGTTCACGATCGGCGTGGCCTCGAAGCCCTGCTGAAGTTCCGCCGGGAACTTGTAGCTCCAGACTTGCTTGAGCCCGGCGACGTTGGAGGTATCGATCTGCTTGGCCGGCGAATGCGAGTGGCCGTCGTAGGCGCGGTAATAAGTGAGCCAGCCCGGATCGTCCTGAGCGTGTGCGAGACGCTCGTACGTCACCGGCGGATATTCGTCGGCTGCTGCTGCGCGCTGCGCGCCGAGACTCAGAACGCCGGCGAGTGCGCTCGCAAGTGCCATCGCCGTAATGGCTGAGGCCGGACCTCTACTCATGTCTGTCTCCTGATGGATTTATCGATTCGTGTTGCCGTAGCTGCGTCGTCCATAACGACGTCATCGGCAATGCACTGTCGCTCCGCGGTTGCTGTGCGTTGGTTGGATCGCGGTGCGGCGCTCTACGCAACTCATATGCCATTGGCCCGCAACGCTTGATGCGCGTTGGCCTCGCGGCACATGGGCTCACTTTTTCATGCGTCGATCGACCGCGTCGTTGCGACGCATCGCTGTCTCAACATGGGACAGTTGGAACGGACCTGTTCAGCGGCGAGACAGCGATGCGGCGTGATAGCCCCGATCGAATGACGAGTCGCGCGGGGACTCGAACGAGGCAGGGCTCAGCGACTGAGGAGCTGAGGGGAAGGCGCGCCGCGAGCAGGCGCGCGATGAGGCAGGAGGGGAAGCGCGGGCTTACGCTGCGCGATGCGGCGATCGCGAGCCCGACGATGAGCCGAACATCGTTTCGATCGCCTGCGCGACACCGCGAGCAAGCGCGGGCTCGCTGCCGAGATGGCCCGCGCGCACACGCGTCGTTTGGAGTTGCGGAATCGCGCCCGCCAGGCGGCGCAGATTGTCGATCGGGCAAACGGGATCGCGCGAGCCGTGTATCGCCGCTATGGGTACGCCTGCCTGCGCGGCCCGACGAGCGAGCGACAGCAGGCGATGTTCGCCGAGCCAGCAATCATGCATCAGGTAGTGGGCTTGAATTCGATACTTGCCCACCGAGCGACGGTCGCCCACTCGCGTGCGTGGTGTCCGACGGAGCGCGCGGCGCGAATTCGCCGATGCGAGGACGGCTTCTTCATAGGCTTGCCATGCCAGCGCAACGGCTCGCTGTCGCGATGGGTCGCCACGCGTTCGCAGTGCTTCTTCGCAGCGGCGCAGCAACGACGCTGGACGATTCGTCGAAGCGGCCTTGGACAAGCGCGCCCACTCACGCGGCGCGCGCTTGCGCGACATGACGAAAAGCTTGCGGACCTCGGCGCGCGAGGCGAGGAAGAGACCGCGCACGACGACGCCCGTCACATGGCGCCAATGCATTCCGGCATAGGCGAGCGCGAGCGACGCACCCCACGAGCCGCCGAGCACGCCCCATCGCTCGATGCCCAATTCGCGGCGGATCGCCTCCATGTCGCCGATCAGCCTGTCCGTGCGATTGTGGCGCACACTCCCGTGTGGCCGTGACGCGCCCGCTCCGCGCTGGTCGATCTGAACGACTCTGAAGCGAGCGAGGTCGAAAAGCCGCCGCACGCTCGGCTGGCTTCCGCTACCGGGCCCGCCATGAAGGACCGCGACCGGGACGCCATCGGCCGCGCCCGCAACGGTAAACGCGATGCGGTGCCGGTCGCGGATCAAATGACGCTTGACGAGGGCGGCCTTCGAGGATTCGTCGTTGGAATGAGGAGTGCGCATAAAGGGGCTTGGGCTTTGACCGTCATCAACGTGCGGCTCGGGTGAAACCGCAAACTGCGGATAATCCGGATATCGCCGTCCGGGGATCGGCCCCATCGTAAACCGATGCCGGCGATGCCGCCGCTATCCACTCGCTCGGCAGTGCCGACGCGGACATCACCTCGGTCGGGAAGCTCATTCTGGCGCGCGACTTGCTTTCAACGGCGTCACGAAGCGCGTCGGCCACGTGCCGCCGCCCGAAAGGAGGAGACAATGCGCAACGACCCGGGCCCGGCCGCGAATCCGCTCTCGGCCACCGAGGGCTGGCTGACCCCGTGCATTCAGAAAGCGCACGAGCGCTCGGAAAGCTTCGGCCTCAAATCGTCGACACAGCCCGACTATGACGTGCTGCCGGCCCCCGATCTCACGGTCAAGCGCGAGCAGAATCGCGTGCTGACGGCGCATGCGCTGCCTGTCATGGAGACGCTGCGCGAGCAGATCGTCAATACGCAAAGCATGATCGTGCTGACGGATGCTCAGGGCCTCATCCTCCATTCGATTGGCGACGACGATTTTCTGCGGCGCGCCGAGAAGGTCGCGCTGCGGCCCGGCGCGAATTGGGCCGAGGACCGTCAAGGCACGAATGCGATCGGCACCGCGCTCGCCGAGCGCAGCGCGACCGTCGTGCATGGCGACCAGCATTACCTCGCGGCCAATCGGTTTCTCACCTGCTCGAGCGTGCCGATCCTCGATCCGTACGGCGATCTCACGGGCGTGCTCGATGTGACGGGAGACTACCGCAGCTATCACCAGCACACGATGGCGCTCGCGAAGATGTCGGTGCAAATGATCGAGAATCATCTCTTCGCAAGCAAGTTCCGCGATGCCCTGCAGATCTCGTTTCATAGCCGCCCCGAATTTCTCGGTACGCTGATGGAAGGGATCGCGGCTTTCACGTTCGACGGGCGCTTCCTGTCCGCCAATCGCAGCGCACAGTTCCAGCTCGGGCTGTCGCTCACGGCGCTACGCGCACATACGCTGGCGTCGCTCTTCGGCCTGACGAGCGGCGAGCTCATCGACAAGTCGCGCACGAGTCGCGATTCGATCGTCGCGCTGAACCTGCACAACGGCGCCGTCGTATGCGCGCATGTCGATTACCGGCGGGCCACGATGACGAACAGCGGTTGGCCGCGCGAGGCCGATCGGACGCAGCGCGGTGCCGAGTCGCGTCCTGCACAAGCGGGTGCCGCGACGAACGCGGTGCGGCTCGGCCACCTCGATACAGGCGATCCTCAAGTCGCGTCCGTCATCGCCAAGGTGCGCAAGGTCATCGGCAAGGACATCCCCGTTCTGATCACTGGCGAGACGGGCACCGGCAAGGAGCTGTTGGCGCAGGCCATCCATAACGATTCGCCGCGCCGCGACGGACCATTCGTGGCCGTCAACTGCGCGTCGATTCCCGAGACGCTGATCGAATCGGAGCTTTTCGGGTACGAGGAAGGCGCCTTCACCGGCGCGCGGCGCAAAGGCGCGCTCGGCAAGGTGCTGCAGGCGAACGGGGGAACGCTCTTTCTCGATGAGATCGGCGACATGCCGTACCCGCTGCAGGTGCGGCTGTTGCGGGTGCTGCAGGAGCGTGTCGTCAACCCGCTGGGATCGACGAAGTCGATCCCCGTGGACATCGCCGTCGTCTGTGCGACGCATCGCAGCTTGCGAGAGATGATCGCGCAGAACCGCTTTCGGGAAGACCTCTACTATCGGCTCAACGGGCTCGTCGTCAAACTGCCGCCACTGCGCGAGCGGACGGACCTCGCCGTCGTCATCGAAAAAATGCTCGACGACGAGACGGCTTGCGCGACGGACGGCCGGCGACCCGCCATCGCGCCGGAGGTCATGGCGCTCTTCGAGCAATGTGCATGGCCGGGGAACTTCCGACAGCTCGGCAATCTGCTGCGCACGGCCGCCGCGATGGTCGACGACGACGGCGAGATACGGCGCGAACACCTTCCCGACGATTTCTTCGAGGATCTCGCGATGCGCGCGGCCAGTGGCTGTGGCTCGCAGAACATGAACGCGAACACTGACATGAGCGCAGGCGCTGCGCCCGACGCTGCCGCGCCGGCTCGCGAGCCGCTCGAGGGCGCCGGAGGCACGCGACTTCACGATCTCACGCTGTCCGCGATCGCAGCGGCCATCGCGCGCCACGGCGGCAATGTGTCCGCGGCCGCCCGCGCGCTCGGCGTCTCGCGCGCCACGATCTATCGCAAAATGCCGGTGGCATCCGGTGCGAAAAACGCGAACGGCGACGACTAAGCACTGTCGCGCATCGACAGTACACTGTGTCCACCGCTGTCTCAGAATGCGACAGTCCTGTGCCGAGACGCAACACATGGGTGGCAACGAATCGTCGCCATCGCCGGCCTTGTCAGCGGTTCCATCCAATTCCCTCGCCCGCCGACACCTCGCAATCGATCAGGACTCCGAACGATTGCGAGGTCGCGCGGCTCGCCATCGCTTCCGATGGATATTCGGCATGGCGCTTGCTTCGACTGTCACGCCGCGCAGTTCGCCCGGCGCATCCGTATCGAATTTCTTCGAGGAGACAATCATGCAGTGGACCCCACCCGCCTACACCGATTTGCGCTTCGGCTTCGAAGTGACGATGTACATCGCCACTCGCTGAAGCGAAATGCGAAAAGCCATCAGCGATAAGCGATCGCAGGGAGCCGCGCGCCTCTTCGAGATGCGGCGCGCGGCGCCGACAGTATCCATAACGATGACCTCCCTCTAGTCCCCCTTACGCCGTTCGATCTCAAAGCGGGAATATTCCCGCCCCATCCCCGGTAATACGTGGCAAGGACGCCTCGATTTGCATCGACGTCCGAAACGTCATGCGATCGGGCCTGCCAGGCCCGCCACGTATCTCGACATTCGATTACCGGGAGAGAAGGACATGGATGACAACGATAAAGGCCGTATCGAAAGCGGCCGGCGCGACTTCCTCAAATGCATGGCATGGGCGGGCGCGGGGACGCTATGGCTCATGCAAGGCGGCGTGCTGCAGGCGCGCACGCTCGGCGACGCGGACACGGCCGATGCAAGCCGCAACGCGACGTTCAGCTTCATGCAGATCAGCGATTCCCATATCGGCTTCACGAAGGCGCCGAATCCGGACGTCACCTCGACACTGAAAGCCGCGCTCGGGCGCATCGACGCGCAACCCGTACGCCCCGATTTCATCGTGCACACCGGGGACCTCACGCATCTGTCGAAGCCCGACGAGTTCGATACGGTCGCGCAGCTCATGCGCGCCTCGCGCACGCAACAGCAGTTCTATGTGCCCGGCGAGCATGACGTCATCGGCGACAACGGTGCCGAGTTCTTTCGCCGCTTCGGCCACGAGGAGGCCAGTCCAGGGGGATGGTACAGCTTCGATCATCGCGGCGTGCACTTCATCGCGCTCATCAACGTGCTGAACCTCAAGGCAGGCGGCCTCGGCTGGCTCGGCCCCGATCAGCTCGCGTGGCTCAAGAACGATCTTGCGGGCCGCTCGGCCGAGACGCCGATCGTCGTCTTCGCGCACATGCCGCTTTGGGCGCTTTACCCGTCGTGGGGATGGGGCACCGACGACTCGGGCGAAGCCCTTGCGCTGCTGAACCGCTTTGGCTCGGTCACGGTCTTGAACGGGCACATTCACCAGATCCAGCAAAAGGTGGAAGGCCATGTCACGTTTTATACGGCGCGCTCGACGGCCTACCCCCAGCCGGCGCCCGGCGTCGGCCCGGGGCCGGGCCCGCTCAAGGACCTGCCGGCCGGCAAGCTGGCCGACTATATCGGCGTGCGCTCGGTGCGCCGCATACAAACCGGCGGGACGCTCGCATTGACCGAGGAGACCTTGGCATGACTCGCACGAACCTCCAACTTGCGCGGCGTCGCGTCGTAAGCGTCTGCCTGGCGGCCGGGGCACTGGTCCCGTTCGTCTTTCTCGCGCCCGCCGCGCGCGCCGGCGACACCGCTGCGCCATCGCCCTCGGGCGGTAAGGCGACCACCTACAACGTCGAAATCCGCAACTTCGCGTTCGAGCCGAAGGAGATCACCGTGCCGGCCGGCGCGCGCATCGTCTGGGTCAATCGCGACGAGGAACCGCATCTCGTCGTCAGCGTCGGCGGGGCGTTCAAGCCCTCGCAGGCGCTCGACACGAACGATTCGTTCGCGACCGTGCTCGCGAAGCCCGGCACCTATCAGTACTACTGCGGGATTCATCCGATGATGGTCGGACGGATCGTCGTCCGTTGAGCGCTCATGCGATCGACTACCGCGAGCGGTGACACGGGAATAAACTGGGCGCGCGGCCGGTATAGAGCCGTAAAACCCGGAGGGGCCACGGTGGCCGAGATCGACAGCAAGGGTGGACGCTCGCGCGACGACGCCGAGCGCAGCCGACGCTTTCAGCAGATGGCGCTGCCGCATCTCGATGCGGCCTACAACCTTGCGCGCTGGCTGGCCGGCAACGCGAGCGACGCGGAAGACATCGTCCAGGAGGCGGTCATGCGCGCGTTCCGCTTCTTCGATTCGTTCCACGGCGAGAGCGCGCGGCCGTGGCTGCTCGCAATCGTGCGCCGCACCTGGTACACCGAGTGGCAACGGCGCAGCTCCTCCCACGAGGTGGCCGCGTTCGACGACGAGATCGAGCAGGCCGACGATACGGCAATCGACGGCTGGAGCACCGCGCCGAGCGATCCGCAGGCATTGCTGATTCGCGAGGAGAATACGCGCCTCGTGCACGAGGCGCTCGCCCAACTGCCGGTCGAGTTCCGCGAAGTCCTCATCTTGCGGGAGCTGGAGGACATGAGCTATCGCGACATCGCGGCCATCGCGGATCTTCCGATCGGAACGGTCATGTCGCGCCTGACGCGCGCGCGGCGCAAGCTCGCGACATTATTGAAAGCGCGGCTCGCGGCGGGCAGCGCCGGCGGCTCGCAAGCGGCAGCGCCGATGAGTCGGCAACCGCCCGAGCCCGGCCCAATTTGCGAGGGAGACGCCTGATGGAGTGCAAAGAAGTGCGGCCGCTCATCGACGCGTACGTCGATCGCGAGCTTTCCTCGTCCGAAGCCCGACACGTCGAAGCGCATCTCGAACAATGCCCGGAGTGCCGCCGCGAGAGCGAAGCCGTACTCGGCGTCAGCCGCATCGTACGCCAGGCCGCCTATCACCGAGCGCCGGAGCCACTGCGTTCGCGCATCGTGGCAGCGCTGCCGCAGGCGGCGCCCGAAGCTGAGCCCGAAGCAAGAACCGAACCCGGGCCGGCTCCGGAACCGCGCCGCCCCGCACGCAACAGGTCATGGCTCGATGGATGGCGCCTGCCACGCTTCGCGGGCGGCGGCGCGGCGGGCGCGCGTGCGGGAGCCGGCACCGCGCCCCGCTTCGGCACGCTGGGCACCGTAGGCGCCATGGGCTTCGCGCTCTTCGCGGCGGCGGCCGTCGTCGCCGTCACGATCGCGCTCCATCCGCGGCAGACGGCCTCGGGCGCCTTCGTCGACGAACTCGTTTCGAGCCACGTTCGCGCGCAGTTGTCGGGACGCGACATCGATGTCGTCTCGACCGATCAGCACACGGTGAAGCCGTGGTTCAACGGCCGGATCGACTATGCCCCGCCCGTCGAAGACCTCGCATCGAGCGGATTCGCGCTGGTCGGTGGGCGCCTCGACTACATCGGGCATCGCCGCGTCGCCGTCCTCGTCTATCGCTATCGCAAGCATGTCGTCGACGCCTATGTGTTCCCCGATGCGGAATCGGGGGCGGCCGCCGAGGCGGAAGCCGGCGCGCCGGCGCTCGTAAGCGACGGGTATGCGCTCGTCCGCTGGCGCGAGCATGGCATGGTCTGGTGGGCCGTCACCGATGCCGCCCCCGACGTGCTGCGCCGGTTCGAAGACGCGATGCACGCGAGGCTCGCCGCGGGAGGCTGATGCGAAAGAGCCCCGACCGAACTAGGCCTCCGGCACGGGCGATTCGTCGATGAACCGCAACAGGCTCGTCGGATCGACCGGCTTCACGAAATGATCGTCGAATCCCACTTCGCGGCTGCGGTTGCGGTCCGCTTCCTGACCGTAACCCGTGAGCGCGGCGAAACGGCACCGGTCAGGACCGAGCGCGGCGCGCAATCGGCCGATCAATTGATAGCCATCCATGACGGGGAGCCCGATGTCCACGATGGCGATATCGGGCACGAACTGATGGATGACCTGCAGCGCGGACGCCGGGTCGTAGACGGCCCGCACTTCGTGGCCGCACTCCGAAATCAGCAGCGCGAGCGCTTCGACGCCATCGACGTTGTCGTCGACGAGCAGCACGCGTCGCGGCCGCGGCGCGCGTCTTTTCACGACCACCGCCTCGTGCGCACGAGGCTCGCCCGCCTCGCGCGACGCATCGCGCCGCGACGGCTGGCCCGGCAGGCGAATCGTGAACTCGCTGCCCGAACCGGGGCCGTCGCTCCTCGCGCTCACGGTTCCGCCATGCAATTCCACCAGGCTTTTGACGAGCGCGAGGCCGAGACCGAGGCCACCCTCGGCGCGATCGACACTGCGCTTGCCCTGGAAAAACAGCTCGAAGACGTGCGGCAGCATCTCCTTAGGGATGCCTGAGCCGTTGTCGCGCACGCTAACGGCGATCATATCGTCGCTTTCGCGCGACGCCGACAGCGTGATCTTTCCTCGCTCGGCTGTGTAGCGCGCGGCATTCGTCAGCAGGTTGGAGACGACTTGCGCGATCCGCGCCGCGTCGACGATCCACTTCAAATCGGCCTCGACGTCGACGACCAACTCGTGTCCGCGCTGCTCGAGCAGCAGACTCGCGACCTCCACCGCATTCGCCAGCACGTCGGCAACGCGCACCGTCCGCTTCTTGAGTTTGATCTTGCCGCGTATCACGCGCGACACGTCCAGCAGATCGTCGACGAGGCCCACCAGATAGTCGACCTGGCGCTGAATGATCGCGAGCTCATGCGAAATACGAGGGTCCGGATGCATCCGTATGAGCTGCAGCGCCGTCACGATCGGCGAAAGCGGGTTGCGCAGTTCGTGGCCCAGCATCGCGAGGAACTCGTCCTTCACCGCCTCGGCTCGGCGGCGGCGCTCAATCTCCGCCTCGAGCGCGGCAGCTTTCTGCTGCCACTGCGCGATGAGCCGAAAGGCATCGGATTCCGTGGCTTGCTCGAGCACCTCGCTCGGCAGCACATGCGTGTGAGCCCGGCAAATACGATCGAAGATGCCGCTTCGCTCCGCGTCCCGGAACAAGTCATCCGGGTACGCGCAAAAAAGCGTGAACGAATAGCGCCTGGCGAGCTCGTTCCAGAGTTGCTCGAGGCGCACGGCGGCTTCGTATTGCCCCGACGCGCAAAGCACGGCGACCATCTCGCCGTATGCGTGGACGGGCGCGTTCGCGGCCGTCATGCTCACCACTTTTGCCAGCAGACCACCGATCGTCGCAAAGAAGCGCCCCTCGTCCGGCCAGCCGTCCACCATGAATTCGGCGAGTGCCGCCTCCGCATCGACGGCCTCGAAGCGCCCCTCGATCGCGGGCGATGTGTCTTCGTCCGTGGCGCGAAATGCAGCGATGCGAGGGACGACAAGGGAAAGATGCGGGCGCGTGGCGATCACGATCACGCCGCCTCGGCGACGCAGCGCATCGCTTGCAAATTCGACAACCTCGTCGATCAGTTGCCCGTCCGAGTGATAAAAGCGGACGAAGTGTCCGGTGGCATGGTCTGGCCGAATCAGCGCGCGGCCGGCGGGCTCCATAGGGTCTCCATGCTTTATCTTTGGAAAAACAGGGCAAGCACTTGGCATGCCTGCCAGTGTGCTGTCCCATCAATGGCCGCCGATCGACTCCGAGATCCGATCCGCGAGTTCGCCCATCGCACGGCTCAGCGCGGCCGCCTGCGCCGCGGCCCCGCTGCCCGAACCGTGTGTCGCGAGGGTCGTCTCGCGCGTCAGCACGGGCTGGGCCCCGCGCCCCGCCATCAAGGTCCACGCCGCCTGCAACGTCAGCGCGCCATTCGCGTCGGCATCGAGATCGAGGACGGTCACCACGAGCTTGCGAGTATCGGCCGGAGCCGGCGCGTCCGGAAACACGAACGCTCCGGCCGGCAGGCGGCTATAGAGATCCTGCGCCAGCACGCCGCGCATCATCTGGCCCAGCGGCGCGCCCCAACGGTCGCTGTCGCCGACGGTAAGACGGTTCGGGGCCACGCGCGTCACGACTTCGGGGCGATCGACCATCGCCGGAATGTGTACGGCGGTGAGCTGGACGGGCGGCAGTGGTCCGGACGCGATCGGCGCCGACGCGGGGACGGCATCGAGCGCGAAATAGTGAGTCGGTGGGCTATGGCCGCAGCCGGCCGCGAGCATCGTCGCGCACAGCATCGTCACTGCCGGTAATCTCAGCGTCGCCTTCCGCCATGCCCGGGTTCGCTTAGTTCTTCGCTTCATTGTCCGCCCCCTTGTCTGCCGCGCACGAGCGCCTCCGGATGGCGGTCGAGGTAGTCGGCCAGCGCGCGGACCGAGCGCGCCATATCGGTCATCTCGCGCAACGCGGCCGGCAGATCGTTCTGGCTCGTCGCATCGCCGCCGATCGTGCGGTTCGCGGCGGACACGGCATTGTCGGCGGCGCTCGCCGTTTCGCGCAGTTGCGCGACGAGCGGGCCGACCTGCGGCGACACCTCCCGCATCGTGCGATCGATCTCGGTCACGGCACGGTCGATATGCGCAATGCTGTCGGCCACTTGCGGCGACGAAGCGAGCGCGCCGACGCGAGCCGCCACGCGGCGAACGTCGTTGCCTGTTTCCGTGATCGGGAGCGCGTCGATCTTCGTCATCACATGATTGGCCTTGTTCATCACCTGGTCCGCCTTCGATGTGATCGAATCGATATCGGGCTGGGCGATGCTCGGGATCACGGGCGCATCCGCACCGACCATCAGAGACGCCGGCGGCGCGCCGGACACGAATTCGAGCTTCACCTTGCGTGGACCGACGAGCGGCGGATCCTGCGCGAGGCTCGCGCGCAGCCCCTCGCCGACGAGCCGCTTCATCATGTCGTCGACGACGGGGCGCCAGTCCCCGTTCGCGGGCCGCGCCACTGCACCGATGCCGAGCCGCGAGGGTTCGATCGCGATCCGCACGGGCGTGCTCAGCGTGCCGGTAGCTGGGTCATAAGCGAGGTGGACGCTCGTGACGGCGCCGACCTCGAAGCCGCGCAGCTCGACCGGCGCACCGTCCTCGAGCTTGCCGACGGCGCCGTCGAACCGCACGTCATAGGCGATGGCCGGTCCCGAGGAAGCCGTCAGCACGGGACGCTTCGTGCTGCCCGTGAAGTGCCGGGCCGGCTTGCCCGGTCCGGGCTCCATGGCGATTTCGGGCCCCGACAGCAAATCTTTGAGCGAAGACGGGTCGCTGATATCGAGCTCCGCGCCTTTCAAGAAGAATCGCGTCCCGCTGCGCAGGTAGCGATCCTGCTTGCGATCGATTTCGAGCTTGACGTCGACATGCTGTCCGTCGGGCGCGAGCTCGACGTCGGAGACGTCGCCGACCTTCACGCCGCGCAGGGTCACCATCGTATCGCCGGCCTTCATGCCGTAGGCGTTGTCGAAAGTGACGGTGACAGTTTCCCCGCTATGCGTCAGCGCGCGGATGCCGAGCCACCCCGCGACGCCGAACGCCGCGATCGGGACGGCCCAGATCCAGCCGGGCCAGGCGCTGCGACGCACCTCGGCCTGCGTGCGCCGCAATCGGGCTTCGCGCGTTTCGGTCATGGCAGCGTTCCGGGGGGCGTGGGCAAGCTCGCGGGCGGCGAGCGGCGCGGCTCGTTCGCTCGCCTTTTCCTCGTATGCACGTCCCACATGAGGCGCGGATCGAAGGCGCGCGAAGCCAACATCGTGAAGAAGACGACGAGCGCGAAGGCCGTCGCGCCCGGCGCCGGCCGCGCGGATGCCATGTTGCCGAAACTGATCAGCGGCACGAACGCGGCGATCGTGAAGACGTCGACGTTCGACCAGCGTCCGAGCTCGTCGATCCATCGATAAAGATGCGCTTTGACACGCAAATGCCGGCGCGAGCGGCGCAGGACCGAAGTGATGAACCATGCCATGCCGACGATCTTCGCGACCGGGATCACGATGCTCGTGCAGAAGATGAGAACGCCGAGCGGCCACAGGCCGACCTTGAACAAGTCGCCGACGCCGTCGATGATGCGTGCCGAGATGTCCTGTCCCATCTCTGTCGAGATCGTCATCGGGTAAAGGTTCGCGGGCACGGTGAGAGGAAGCGCGGCAAGCGAGAGCGCGGCGGCGCGGATGACCGCATCTTTCTTGCGCGTGCGCAGCGTCAGTCCGCAGCGCGGGCACGGATACCCTTCGAGCTCCATCGGTGAGATGAGGTCGCAGGCGGTGCACGAGAGCGCCGGCTCACCCTTATGAGGCCAGTGCTCAGGCTCGAGGGCGCGCCAGACCGTGCGGCTGTCGAGCGTCGCCCGAGTCAGCATCGACATCAGCGCGGCAACCACGAAGCAGTATCCGCCGGGGCCGACCGTGCCCGTCAGGTTCTGCGTCACGCGTGAGTAGCCGATGAAGCAGCCGACGAGGAAGACATCGGGCATGGCCCATAAGTCGAGCGAAAGCGTCCAGCGGTAGAGCGGGCCGAGCCCCTTGAAGCGCCAGCCGAGCAACACCGCGCCGAGCGCGAGCGTGAGGCCGCCGAAGCGAAAGAACGGCAGCACGATGCCGAACGTGCCGAGCAGCGCCGCGAGTATCGGGTAGCCGCTTCCCCACATCTGAACAATGCCCGAACCCAGCACCGACGTGCGCTCGCCGTTCAGCAAGTGAACACTCATGAGCGGCGCCAGGTTCGCGGGGAACAGCAGCACGAACGTTGTCAACGAACACGCCAGCGCCGCGCCGATACTGCGACCGCTCCTGCGCTCGAGCGGAAAGTGGCAGACACGGCAGCGCGCCATCATGCGCCGCGTGAGCGGCGGAATGTCCTCGAGCGCACCGCATTCGGGGCAGCCGATCGTCATGTCACCTCGCTTTCGACGAGCCTGCGATTCCAGCCGTCGTGCAAGCTTCGTTCCAGACGCGCGATGAGAGACCTAGGTCAGCTGCCCCTGCCCCTGCTCAAGCCTTGACGAGCCCCTCGAACGGCTTACTTTCGCTTTTCCGCAAGAACAGTGCCGCCGCTGTGCGATGCCCGTCGAGCCCGAACGTTTCTGCCGCCGCGCCGGCAATCACGGCATCGAGCGAAGCCGTCGGCTTCAAATCGCGTCCCTCGTAGAGGTCCGCGTTGCGCAAGCCAGGCCAGTCCGCCACGACGCGCCCGCCGGCCACGGCGCCGCCGAGCAGCATCGCCACGGAGCCGGTGCCGTGATCGGTTCCACCCGTCCCATTAGCCGCGGCCGTTCGGCCGAACTCCGTCGCGACGAGAACGGTCGTGTCGGCCCAGACAGGGCCGAGGCCATCCCGCAGCGAGGCGAGCATCGTGTCGAGCGCCTTCAGTTGCGCCGCCAGCCGCCCGTTCTGCGCGCTGTGCGTATCCCATCCGCCCGTCTCGATCATCGCGATGCGCGGACCGTCGTCACGCGCGAGAAAGCCGGCGGCCAGCTTGCCGATGCCAGCCGGATCCTGCTTCGCCCCGGTCGGCCCGCCCATCTCGCGCGTCGCCATCGCGGCGTTCCAGAGCGGCCCCAGCTGAGCGTCGCGCTCGTAGAGCTGGCCGACGCGCAGCAAGAGATCGTCGGACGGGCCGGGCAAGCCCGAAGGGGCATACGAAGTCACTTCGGACTTGCCGCGCAGCGCCGTCGGCACCGTCGGCGCAATGGCGATCGCCTGCGCGCGACTCGTCGGCAGCATGCCGACGAGTCGGTTCAGCCAGCCGTCGCGAAACTGATACGGCGCGGTGCCGCCCGTCTCGAGCACGTTCTGGCCGTCGAAATGTGAGCGGTCGCGATAAGGTGTGGCAACGGCGTGGACGAAGAGCGCCTGGCCGGCCGCATAGAGCTCCGCCGTCCGTTGCAGCGACGGATGCAGCGCGAATGTGCCGTCGAGCTTCCTGGCCGCCGAGACGTCGACCGTGAGTTCGCGCCGCAAGGCGGCATAGGCGGGCTCGGCGTAGGGCGCGACGATATGGAGGCCATCGGCGGCGCCGCGCTGAATGATGAAAACGAAGCGACGCGTCGTCGCGGCGCGCGCGAACGCGATATACGGAGCCACGAGCATCGCGCCCGCCCCCGCCGCCGAGACCGTCAAAAATCTGCGACGCGAAACCATGGTCTACCTCCGTTGAAAATCGGGCGAGACGAGCAGCAGCGCAAGCGCCGTCGGGG
Organism: Trinickia symbiotica; assembly: GCF_002934455.1. GTDB lineage: Bacteria > Pseudomonadota > Gammaproteobacteria > Burkholderiales > Burkholderiaceae > Trinickia > Trinickia symbiotica. The sequence goes on from NZ_PTIR01000005.1 coordinate 82,000, forward strand.
CGCTTTCCGCGCGCGAGATTTCAAGCGCGGTGGCCGGCTCGAGCGGCCCGCCCATGAGCCGCGGACCGAGCTCGCGCGCATCGACGCCGTCGCCCACGCGCGCCGCGAGACGCTGCGCGAGCTCGACGCGCCGCATCAGCGCATCGGGTGCCGCCCAGCTCGCCGCCACGTCGTCATAGCCGGCCGGCGAGCCGGGACGCCAAACGGGCTGGCCGAGCTGGGTCAGCATGGGCGCCGCGTGTTGCCGATCGTCGAGCCGCGGCACGCCGATGCCACGCAGCGCGGAGATCGTCCAGTCCCATGGCGTCTTGAACTTCACCGGAAGCGGCGCCCAGGCTTCGGGCGATGCGATTAAGGCGCGGTAGACGGTCGGAAGATCGCCGCCGCTTGTCTCGAATGCGCTCGCGAGCCGCTCGATCGTCGACGGGCTCGGATTGTCCGAGACGAAATGGCGCGCGAGCTTGAAGGCGATATGGCGCGCCGTGGCTCGTGAGGCGGCAAGATCGTGGAGCACGGCAACCGCCTGCGCCTCACCTTCTTCGGCATAGCGGCGCCCCATGATCGTGCGCTGGCCGGGTTCGTGCAGCTCGGGGCGGAAGATGAAATTGCCTGCTACCGGCTGAGGCGCTGCCGGCTGAGGCGCTGCCGGCTGAGGCGCTACCGGCTGAGGCGCTGCGGACCGAGACGCCGGAGACTTCCCCATTCCCGCCATCGTCTTGGTCATGCCGCCCGCGCGGCCCCCTTGCGGACCGACGACGCTCCAACCCGTCAGTGCACGCGCGAACTCGGTGACGTCGTCCTGCGTGTAGCCCGTGCGCACGCCGAGCGTATGCAGCTCCATGATTTCGCGCGCGAGGTTCTCGTTCAACCCGCGCGGGTGTGCCGGATCGCGCACGCTCGCACGCAACGCCGCGACGCTGTCGGGACCGACCGAGCGAACCTGATCGAGGAAAATCTGCATCGCGGGATGGCGCTCGACGGCGACCACCAGTTCCTCGAAGGTGCCGAGCACATAGGGACGGATCGCCTCCGCCTCGAATGCGCCGGCCAGTGCCGCTACTTCGGGCTTCTCGGTCGAGATCGCGAAGTGATTGGCCCAGAAGTGCACGAGGCGCTCGACGAAGGGCGTGTTGGTCGCCAGCGCGCTGTTGACACGCGCGTCCACCGCCGACAGATAGGCGTCGCGCACTTCCCTACGCACGGCCTGCCTCGCCGCTTGCTTGGGAGTCTGACCGGCGGCCTGGCTGGCGATAGCCGCATTGGCCGGCTGGCCGCGCGCTCGCTCGGGATGGCGATTCGGCGCCGGATTCAAGGCGCGATTCGCCATCGCATCGCCTCCCTGGCTCGCCCCGCGGCTCGCGGCCGCTTCGCTCGCCGCTTTCGCCGCGGCCTCGCGGCGCGCCTCGGCATACCGCTCGAACGCGACGTTCGCGCCGGGCTCGCCCGCCCATGCTGCCGGCCACGGCTCATAGGCATCGAGCTGCTCGAGCAGCCACGCTCTCGGATCGGCGGGGGCCGCGTCGTCGGGGCGCGCGCCGAGGCCGAACCGGTTGAGCGCAATGCCGGCGGCGGTCAAATGAAGTTTGTCGGCCATTCTCCCCTCGTCCGTGCGATGGATACCTGCATTAAACGGGGATCGTCCGATTTTTCCGTCGCACTTTTTTGAAAAAACCCGGAAAGTCCGTTCCGGAATCGGGGGCCTTGCCGCGCCCGTCCCCAAAGCCGCCTATGCTATGAGAACCTTCCGCGAATCCGGCGCGCTCCCTCATCGGGCCGCTTCCGTGTTGCGGAAGGGTTCACTCGTCCTATCGAAGGAGGTGCGCCATGTCCATGTCTACCACCCTCGAGGAGTGCCTGCGCACCACGGGCGCCCGCTACGACATCGTCCGTCACCCGTACAGCCATTCGAGCGTCGAGACAGCCGTGGCCGCGCACGTGCCCGGCGACCGCCTCGCGAAGACCGTCGTTCTCGAAGACGAGCACGGCTACGTTGCGGCGGTGCTGCCGTCGACGCATTCGGTGCGGCTGTCGGAGCTTTGGGCCAAGACGGGGCGCCATTTGACCCTCGCCAAGGAAACCGATATGCGCGAGTTGTTCAAGGATTGCGATCTGGGCGCGTTACCGCCGGTCGGCACGGCCTATGGCATGCAGACGTATCTCGACGAAGCGCTCACGCGGCAACCCGACGTCTACTTCGAAGCCGGCGACCACGAAGCCCTCGTCCATATGGACGTCGACCAATTTCTCGCGCTCATGGGGAACGCGGAACGCGTACGGTTTGCCCATCGCAATCAGAGCACGTCGGTCTGACCGAAACGCGGCTTCGAACCGCGGGTTCGCGCCGCGGCTCGGGCGGTCTAGCGGTTCGCCGAGGCCGCTGCACCTGGCGATGCAGCCGTGCCCGAAGCGGCTCGCTCGGGCTCGCGCCATTGCCCCCGCGACCTGAGGCTCTGCGCGAACGTCGCACGCTCGTCGAGCGTCAGCGTCGCGACGAAGTCCGCGATGCCTGTCTCGACGCGCGTACGCACGGCAAGATCGGCATCGCGCGTCCTCGCGAGCGCCGCATCGAGCGCGGCGCGGTCGAACGGCTGCGCGCCGATCGCGTGCAGTACCTCTCGTCGACCTGCGCGCGCCGCCTCTGCGAATGGCCGGCCTGCGCGGCGCGCCTCGCGCAACGCGTCGGCGAACTGTCTGCGCCGCTCGGGCGACAGATCGGCCGCCGCGAAACGCAGTGCATGCGGGTCGGCTCGCGCGGCCACGGCTGCCGCGGAGGCATGGCGCGTCGTGAACCATTGATAAGCTGCGCCGGCAATCCCGCCCAGCAGGAAGACATTCAGCGCAAGCGAGCCGATGATGGCCAGCTTCCAACCGCGGGCCGTCATTCCGCACTCCCGTCCGCAGCGGTGGGACCGAACGCCGTCGTCAGATAGCTGGGCTCTTGCGGGCCGGCGGGCGGCGGGTTGCCCGTCAGCATCAGCAGCGACACCGCGAGCGCGCCCACCACGCCGCCGGCCAGCCCTACGCCCGCGAGCGCGGCCCCGGGCCACCAATGCCCGAGCCAACGGCCCAAGCGGCGGCCGACTTTCCGGTCCGGCCGCCGCGCGCCGGCATCCGCGAGAATGCGGCGCTCCAGCGCGCAACTTGGGTCCGCGATCAGGTCGCGCGCCAGGTACGCGTCGAGCCGCTCGGCCTCGTCGAGCAAAGCGCGCGCGGCATGGCGATGCTGAGCGGCCCAGCTTTCGGCCGATGCACGTTCTTGCGCGGGCCATCGACGCGCATCGCCGCCGTAAGCCTGCACGATCTCGCCAAAACGTTCGGGTGTCATCGTCATCGTCGATTTGCCTTTTCCTTCGGGTTGCCGTGGGCGCCCTCGAAAAGCAGCGCCCGCATGTTGCGGCGCGCCCGCGACAACAGGCTTTCGAGCGCCTCGACGGTGATGCCCATGAGCCCCGCCGCCTCGATGTTCGAAAGCTCCTGGTAATAGCCGAGAACGAGTGCCTCGCGCTGCCGCACGGGCAACGCCGCCAGCGCCGCACGCACGCGCGCCCCCTCCTCGCGCGCCTCGAGCTTCGCCTCGAGCCCCGGCTCGTTGGCCTCTTCGATCCCACCGGCGAGTCCGGTCGCGCATTCGGCATCGTCCGTGGACGGCAGTTCGCGACGCGCGCGCAATCGGTCGTAACAGAGGTTGAGCGCGACGCGATGCAGCCACGTATCGAAGCGCGCTTCGCCCTCGCGCCAATGCGGCGCTTGCTTCCAGGCTCGCACGAATGTCTCCTGCGCCACGTCCTCGGCTTCCATGCGATCGCCGAGCATGCGCTGAGCGAGCGCGATGACTCGCGGCAGCTTGCGCGCGACGAGCTCCCGCGCGGCCGCGGGATCGGAGCGGCCCACGCGCGCGACGAGCTCGGCGTCCGGGTCCTGCTCGCTCAACGGGCACCGCTCCACGGCCAGGCGCCGGGCGCCGTGCCGCCGGCCACCACGCCATGCAGGGACTCGGTCTTGCCTGTCACTGTTTCCGCTCCTTCCCTTCGATCTTTCAGCGTTTTTTCGGCCGGTGACAGCACCGGCGCGGTGGCCGCCGGCGATGCCGGACGGAGGTGTCTTCTCGTTTAAACGCACGACGCGGAAAAATCCGTCGCTGCGTCAATGGTAAGGAGATTCCCTAACTTTGCCGCTGGGCTGGTGAAAGACAATCGGCCGCTGCGCCTTGGCTCTCGGCGAATCCACCGCCTGCGCACACCCTGGCCCGCTTTTTGAAATCCTTTACGCGGCGAAGGTATCGGGCATAGAGTCGTGACGCAAGTGCGCTCTTCGTCGTCCAACTGGCCTTCCAGGAGTGAAACCACCATGTTGCTTCGGTTGCTCGCCGCGCTGCCGTTCATCGGCGTGCTCGTCGGCGTCCCCTTCGTCAATCGCGTCGAACCGCTCGTGCTCGGCATGCCGCTCGTGCTGGCCTGGATCGTCGCCTGGGTCGTGCTGACGGCCATCATCATGGCCGTCGTCTACTGGCTCGACCCGGCCAACCGCGTATCGGGCAAAGCTGCCGAGGAGGTCCACTCATGAGCAGCGCGCTTCTCATCATCGCCGCCTTTACCGTGCTCGCCCTCGTGCTCGGGGTGCGCGCCCGTCACGGGCACGATATGAACCTCGAGCAGTGGTCCGTCGGCGGCCGCAGCTTCGGCACCGCCTTCGTCTTTCTGCTGATGGCGGGCGAAATCTACACGACGTTCACCTTCCTCGGCGGCAGTGGCTTCGCCTACGGCAAGGGCGCAGCCGTTTTCTATATCCTCCCTTACGCCACGCTCGCCTACATCATCTCGTACTGGCTGCTGCCGCCGATCTGGCGCTACGCCAAGGCGAACCGGCTCGTGTCGCAGCCGCACTTTCTGTCGAGCAAGTATTCGAGCCACGCGCTCGGCGTGCTCGTCGCGGTCGTCGACGTGGTCGCGCTCGTCCCTTATCTCGTCCTGCAGTTCAAGGGGCTCGGGATCATCGTCGAAACGACCTCCTACGGCGCGATTCCCCCGGCCGCCGCGATCTGGATCGGGGCGATCGTCGTGACCGCCTACGTCACGATATCGGGCGTGCGCGGCTCGGCCTGGAATTCGGTCATCAAGGATCTGATGATCCTCGGCGTCGTTCTCTTCCTCGGCATCTATCTGCCGATCCACTACTACGGCGGCATCGGATCGATGTTCCATGCAATCGACGCGGCCAAGCCCGGCTTCCTCTCGTTCCCCGAGAAAGGCTCGAGCGTGTCGTGGTTCCAGTCCACGGTGCTGCTGACGGCGCTCGGCTTCTTCATGTGGCCGCATACGTTCGCCTCGTGCTTCACGGCGCGCGACGAGCGCGTCTTCCGGCGCAACGCCGCCATTCTGCCGATCTACCAATTGATCCTGCTGTTCGTCTTCATCGTCGGCTTTTCGGCGGTGCTGAAAGTCCCGGGACTCAAAGGCAGCGATATCGACCTGTCGCTCTTCAAGATCTCGCTGCAGACGTTCGATCCCTGGTTCGTCGGCGTGATCGGCGCCGCGGGCGTGCTGACCGCTCTCGTGCCGGGCTCGATGATCCTCAATGCCGCCGCCACGCTGATTGCCAACGACATCTATCGCGGCGCGATCGACCGCGCCGCGCCTGATGCGCGCGTCGGTCAGGTCGCGCGCATTCTCGTGCCGATCATCGCGCTCGTGGCCGTCGGCTTCACGCTGCATGGCGGCGAAACGATCGTCGCGCTGCTGCTCATGGGCTACAGCTTCGTGACGCAACTGTTCCCGGCCGTCATCGCAAGCCTCGCGGCGCGGCGCTGGGTCACGAAACAAGGCGCATTCGCCGGCATCGTCGCGGGGGTCGCCATCGTCGCCATCACGACACTGACGCATGCGAGCATCGGCTCGTGGTTCCCGTTCCTGCCCGACAAGCTCAAGGATCTCAACATCGGGCTCGTCGCGTTGTCGCTGAACATCATCGTGCTGCTCATCGTCAGCGCGCTCACGCAGCCGCGCGCGGCGGAGCAATCGCATGCGCATACGTAGTCAGCATATGAGGGCTAGCGCACAGGCGGACACACGCGGCGCCGGCACGACACGGTAAGCTCCTTGCCTTGGCGGCGGCGGGAGCGCGCCGCCTTCCGGGGGGAATTTTCATGCCATCGAAGAAGCCGCTGCCAGCTTCGCTCTGGTTCGCCGTGCTCGCGCTGCTCATCGGCACACTAGGGTTTTCCGATCTCATCGCGTTGCGGTACTTCCAGTCGCCGCCGGCCGCGCAGGCCGCCACGCCGTTCCGGCTGCCGGCGGATTGCGGCGCCGGCACGCTCGTCACCGTCGTCGCCCACCTCGACGACGACCTCCTCTTCGTCAATCCCGGCATCACCGATCGACTGCGCGCGGGCTGGTGCATCGTCACCGTTCATCTCATCGGCGGCGCGAACAATGCGAGTTTCGGCTACGTGCTGACGCGCGAGCGCGGCGTCCGCCAGGCCTATGCGCGAATGGCCGGCGTGCCCGACCAATGGACGGAATCGACCGTTTGGATCGCGGGCGAGCCCGTGCACAGGATGGTCTTGAACGCGGCACCGCATGTCGTGCTGCTCGAGGTGCGCTTGCCCGGCGGTCAGGTGCGCGGCGGGCGCGTGCCGCTCGGGTTGCTGTGGGACGAAGGCGAAACGATCGCCACTTACCCAATGACCGAAGGGAATCCCCGTGGGATGACTGAAAGGAATCCCCGTGGGATGACTGAAAGGAATCCCCGTGGGATGACCGAAGGGAATCCCGGTGGGATGACCGAAGGGAATCCCCGTGAGATGACCGGAGGGAATCCCGGTGGGATGACCGAAGGGAATGCCCGTGGTACGAGCAACACAGCCGACAACCACGCGAGCGGCAGCCGCATCGCCGCGCATTACGATCGCGCCCACATCATCGCCACGCTAGGCGACATCCTCTCGAGCGCCAGCGAGATCTATACGCTCAATCCCGATACCCTGCCGTTCCTCGAACACCCGGACCACATCTACGCAGCGCGAATCACGCGTGAAGCCGCGCGAGAGATCGGCACCAAAGCCCCGATCGTCTATCACCTCACCTATGTGACGAGCGCGCTGCCGGCGAACGTGCCGGCCGAGAAGACGCAGAGAAAGCGCGACGAAGTGGCGAGCTACTTCGCGATCGACAGCGATGGCGGCAGCACGGAGCAGGTGTTCGGCGAATACGAATGGAACGGCGACTGGGTCGCACGCCGCTATTTCTTAGACGGCAAGGCCGGCGACGGCATGCCCCCCGTCAGCCTCGTCAACGATCGAACGAGCGAGTGCCTCGCCGAGCCGGGTCCGAACGCGACGGGCGGCCCGGCATCGCCGCGGCTGGCGGCCTGCGACGGCAGCCTCGCGCAGCAATGGCGCTGGCGACCGTTGGCGAGTTATCCCGGCAGTGCGCACGATGCGGCGCTCGTGAGCGTCGCCTCGTCGCGCTGCGTGGCCGAACGCCGCGCCACGCTCGTCGAGGAACCGTGCGACGCGAGCGATATCGCCCAGCGTTTCACGCCTTGGGACTTCGGCATCGTGCGCACGCCGCTCAACCACTGTCTCGGCGAGAAGGACGGCGCGCCCGCCCTGGCCGCCTGCAGCGCGCGAACGGCCGACTATCGCTGGACCATGACGCCGCACTCGCGCTGGACGGACTTGCGCTTGTCGGCCGCGATGTATGGCGACGTGACGGGCGACGGTGAGCCGAGCGCCGTCTATGTCGAGCGCCGCGGCGACGGCCCCGGCTTCGACGTCATGGTCGCGCCGCTTGCACCGGAGGCGCACGCGACCCGCTGGTACGGCAACGTTGTGCCATTCGACAGCAAGGCCATCGTGCCGACCTGTCGCGGCGATGCGCTTTGCTTCGACTCCACGCGGTTTCTGCTCGCCGACTTCGAAGGAAAGGGCCGAGCCGATCTGATGGCCATCGCGCCGGCGGAGGACGGCGGCACCGCGTTCTGGCTATTGCCGAACGAAGGTGGCGCGTTCGGCGCACCGCGCCTCTGGTACAAGACCACGCCCACACTCGCGCCCGAACGCGCGCAGCAATACGTGGCGGGCGACTTCGACGGAGACGGACGTGCCGACGTGATGGCGGCCCAAATCAGGCCGGACGGCCGTGGCGACGACTTATGGGTGCTGACGAGCCGAGGCGGCACGGGCAATGCCCCATCGTTATGGCGCGCGGCAGCGCCGCTCGCACCCGCGACACAATTCTTCGCGGCACGCGTCCATGGATCGTCGCGCACCGGGCTCATCGCGGTTGACGACGGCGACGGCGCACTAGCCGTTTCGTCGATTGCAAGTTCGGGCCGGGCATTCGCCGCGCCATCGAATAGGCAGCGTTTCGCCGGTTTGCCGTTCGAGCGCGCGAAGATCGCGGTGGGCCCGCTCGATGAGGCAAACCAGAGCGATGGCGGACTTGATGGCCTCGTTGTATTCAGCGCGCGCCAACCGGACACCGTGGACCACGCGAACATCGACGTCTGGACGATTGTGCCGGGTCGGCGATTCGCGGCTCCCACTCATGCGGGAACGATCGCCCAGGTCTCGTGGGCCGATATGCTGCCCGCCCTCGTGACGCCCCGCGACGCGACAGGTGGCCGGACGCCGGTCGTCGCGCTCTTCGAGCGCACGAATGCACCGCTCGATGAATTCCACTTCACGGGTGGCGCGCCCGCGTTAGCCGCCTATCCGCTCGACTCGCAAGGCAAACGGATTGGCTCGCTCGAGCGCTACTCGCAGTTGCCGGGCCGCTATACGGAAACGCTGCGCCTCGATCGGCTGCAATAGACGCGCAGTTGGGCCGCCCTGCTCAGCGAGCCCGACCGGACCGGTTTTTATCCGATCACTTGGCGTGCGATCGCGAGATAACGCTCGGCGGTGTCCTCGAGCGTCATTCCTTCGAGCGGCCGCTCCGTTCGCGGCTCGCCGAGCGCCGCGGCAAGCGCGCGCCCGTAACGCTCGGTATCCGATGTATCGATGAGCTGCACGCCGGGCCAGCCGCGCGCGAAGTTGAACGAGGGAATCGCGTTCGCGACGATCGGTATCCCCGATGCCAGCGCTTCGAGAAAGCCAATGCTGTGCGCCTCGAAACGAGATGGCATGGCGAACACGCTCGAGGTGCCAAGGATCTCGTCCACGTTTCCCTGCGGCCCTCTGATCTCGACGCGCGAAGCGATGCCGAGTTCATCGGCGAGCGCGGAGACAGCATCGTGATAGGCGCGATCCTCGATCACGCCGCACAGCAGGAGGCACGCGTCGGGCTCGAAGTCGAGCATGCGCTTGAACGCGCGCACCGTCTGGAGCTGCCCCTTCTCCGCAATATAACGCCCCACCTGCACGACCCGCTTCGAAGGGGCCGGCGCGCTCGTGCCCTCCTGCTCGTCGCCGGCCGCGATACGTTCGTCGTTGAGCGCCTTGCGAAAGCGCGCGGCATCGACGCCGTTCGGCACGACGACGAGCGCCGGATGGCGGCCGATCGCCTTCAGATATTCATCGACGTTTTTCTGCGACACGCCGATGACGGCCTTCGCACGCAGCGACAAAAGACGTTCCGCACGCTGGAGCAGATTGTTTTCGAGGAAGTCGTTGACGCCCGAGTGCATGACCCAGACGATCGGCACTCGAACGGGCAAAGCCCGCACGTAGAGCGCGGGTATCGTCGCATGCGCGAAGATGACGTCGGGCTTGAAACGCCGGATGGCGCGATAGAGAAAAAGCAGGCGGCCAAGCTTCTCGTAGCGCCGCGACGGAAAAACGCATGTGACGCGATGGGCTGCGAGCTCGCGGGCGGCGAGCGCGAAGTCGCCGTGCGCAGGCAACAGCGAAGCGATACAGACTGTGTGTCCGCTTTGTTGATGATCGATCGCGATGCCTTTGACCAGCATCTCAGCGCCCGAAAGGCGAGGCGCAAGGATCAGCTGAAGTATGCGCATAGTGTCTTTCTCGTCCCCTATTCCCCACCGCTTCGCCCCCCCGCGAGGCTTCGGCAATCATCATTCATATGCGCCGAACAGTCGCCTTTGCGCCTGCACGAAATTATCGCGCGCCTCTCTGGCCCATCCGCCAACTTGTAGTACCTTTCAGTCGGTCCGCTCGCCACAGGGGCGGCTGGACAAAACCTTTTTTCCCAGCAGCAAAACAAGCGCCCGCTCGCAGGTTTTGCGACAATGGCGGTCTTTGACGCCCGAATTTGCGTCGCGATGCCCGCGGCGGCCGATCGTTTCAATCACCACCTGCGCCGCAACGCGCGGCTCTCCTTATCGAAAACATGGTTTTGCCCCATATCGATCCGCTCTATTCGCTGTCCGGCCTTGCGGTGGGCTTCCTCGTCGGGCTGACGGGCGTCGGCGGAGGCTCGCTGATGACGCCGCTGCTCGTGCTGCTCTTCGGCGTGCATCCGGCCACCGCCGTCGGCACCGATCTGCTCTACGCCGCGGTGACCAAAGCCACCGGTACGCTCGTGCACGGCTTCAAGGGGTCGGTGGACTGGCGCGTGACGGGCCGCCTCGCGGCGGGCAGCGTGCCGGCGGCGGCCGTGACGTTATGGCTGCTTCATCGCTACACCACGCATTCGCCTGCGTCGACCGCCTTTCTCCAAGTCGTGCTCGGGGTGGCCTTGCTGATCACGTCACTCGCGCTCGTGCTGCGTCCGCAACTGACCGCCCTCGCCAGCCGCCTGAACGCCGGACAGCGTCAGGAATCGCCCGCTCGCACGGCCTTCTGGACGATCGTGACGGGCGCCGTGCTCGGCGTGCTCGTCTCCCTGACATCGGTCGGTGCCGGCGCGATCGGCGTGACCGTACTGCTGCTGCTTTACCCGAGGCTGCCGACGTCACGCATCGTCGGCTCAGACATTGCGCACGCGGTGCCGCTCACGCTCGTCGCGGGCATCGGTCATTGGCTGCTGGGATCGGTCGATGGTGCAATGTTGCTCTCGCTACTGATCGGCTCTCTGCCCGGCATCGCCGTCGGCAGTCACCTGTCCTCGCGCTCGCCCGAAGCGCTGCTGCGCAATCTGCTCGCCGCGGTGCTCGTGCTCGTCGGATTGCGACTCGCCATGATCTGATGCTTCGATGCCGCGATCGAATCGAGTCACGCGAAACCATCGGACGAGCTGCGAGCTGCGAGCCGCAAAAGCGTCCGATTCAGACCCGAAGTTCCGCATCCCGATGCCGCGCCACGCGCCGCGCCACGGCCAGATATTGCTCAGCCGAGTCCTGCAGCGTGAGGCCTTTGAGCTCGCGCGCCGCGCGCTGTTGCCGAAGCGCTCTAAGCAGCGCGCGCGCATAAGCGGCCGTATCGTCCGTATCGAGAAGCTGCACGCCCGGAAAATCCTGAGCGAACGTGAACGGCCCAATGGCGCTCGCGACGATGGGAATGCCCGACGCGAGGGCTTCGAGAAACGCGATGCTGTGACCTTCCGAATAGGACGGCATCGCGAAGACGCTCGCTTCGGCGAGCATTTTCTCGACGTCGGTGCGCGGACCTTCGACGACGACCGACTCGCCGAGCCCGAGCTTGTGGACGAGTTCGACCACGGCGGCGTAGTAGTCGGGGTCTTCTATGACGCCGCATAGCACCAGGTGAGCGTCGGGCGCCTCACGCAAGACCTCTGCGAAGGCGTGCACGGTCTGTATCTGGTTCTTGACTTCCGTGTAGCGCCCGATCTGCACGATCTGCGGCTGACGCACCACGTCGTCGGGCGGTACGTGGTTCAGAAAGCGAGCCGTGTCGACGCCGTTCGGAATCACGATCATCAGCGGGTGCGGCCCGACATTGGCGAGGTAGTCCTCGACGTTCGTCCTCGAGACGCCGACGACGGCCCGCGCGCGCGCCGAGAGAATGCGCTCGACGCGCCGAAAGAGCTGGCGCTCGAAATCGTTCGTCGCCGAGTGCATGACATAGACGATCGGCGCGGCGATCGGCAACGCACGTACATAAAAGGCCGGAATCGTCGCGTGCGCGAAGATGACGTCGGGCCGCATCGAGCGGACGACCTGAAAGAGATGCCAGAGCTTGCCCGCGATCGAATGGCGCTTGCGCGGAAAGCGACAGGCCACGTCGTTATGGGCGAGTTCCCCCCGCAGCGACGCGAAGTCGCCGTGCTCGGGAAGGAGCGAAGTCACGCACACGACGTTGCCTTCGCGCCGCTGGTGCACCGCGAGTTCCTTGGCGAGCACCTCGGCGCCCGACAGCCGCGGCGCCAGGACAAGATGCAAAATGCGCAACATCAGCGAGCCTTTACCGTTCGATAAAGCATCCACGCAACAGCGGTTCCGAGTCCTGCCGTCATGCCCCAGGCGATACCAGTTACGCCCCAATAATGCGTCGCGGGCGGCACGACGGAGAACAACACGATCACCTGCATCACAGACGCGTGCGTCGCCGCCTTCGCATCGCCGACGGCGCGCAGATAGGCGACGAGCACGGCGATGAGCGCACCGAGCGACATGTTGATGACGAATATGCGAAAGAGCGGCACGGCCGACATCCACTGCGCGCCGAGCACGAGCGAGAAGAGCGGCGCGGCGAGCCAGCGAAGCAGGAGCACGACGACGGCAAGACCGACGACGGCGGCCGCGAGATAGAGCTTGAAAATACGCGCCGCCTTTTTGGCATCGCTGCGGTGATGCGCCGAGAAAGTCGGGAAGAGGTACTGCGACATCGCGATTGCCGCATCGGCGAGCAGCATCTGCGCAAGTCGCGAAGACATTTGATAGGCGCCGAGTTGCGCCGGCCCGAGCATCTTGCCGACGACGATCTTGTCGAACTGGTTGAGCACGAGATTGACGACGCTGCTCGCCCAGATCCAGCGCGAGAACGCGACGTAATGGCCGATGCCGTGCCAGCGCACGCGCAGCGGCGGCCGCGGCGTCATCGTTGCCCACGTGAGCGTGCTCTTCAACGCCTCGCCGAGCGCCATGCCGATCAGCACCGAGTAGGCGCCGGCGCCCCCGAGCGCGAGCAGAAGGCCGACCGAGCAGTCGGCCATCGCCGCCGCAATCTCGACGAACGCGATGTGCTGAAAGCGGCGTTCCCGCTGAATGACGAAGTAAGTCGGCGACGCGATGCCGCGAATGAGCGGCAGCAAAGCGGCGAGTTGCAGCAGCAACAGCTCGCCCGTCATATGAAACTGACTCTCCATCAGCGGCGCGAGCGCGACGAGCAACAGCCCCACGAAGATGCCGCGCGCGACGAGCGTCGTCCAGACGGCCGAAAGCTCGTCACGCGTGGGGGCTTCGCGGCCCTGGATCACCGCCTGCGCCAAACCTGTGTCGGAGAGCGACTCGGCAATCGCCACGGCCAGCAGCGCCACGCTGACGCTGCCGATCGCGGCCGGCCCGAGGATGCGCCCGATCGCAAGAAACTTGATTGCGACGAGCCCGCGCACCGCCACCTGTTGGAGCAGCACCCACGTTGCGGCGCTCGCACCGAGGCTCGCGCGCACCGACAAAGCCGCGACCCTGCCTGCTCTCACTTCCCTGCCCCACAAATCACTCACGTGGCCTCACGATGGCAAATCCTACTTAATTGAAAGATTGGTGGAGGACAAAGTAGCGTGTAGACGGCAGCAATAAGCGCCATCAAATAGGCATTCCACGCCAGCCTTCGTGCATCCCCTGTCTTTTTCCGCCAACGCACCAGTAAATTGGCGTCCCTCAGCTTTGCGCCGGTGCTAGTGTTTCGCCATCGGTACTACGAGACGCGCCAGCGCGCGACAATCGAATACGCGATGACCAATGCAATCTCCCCCCCAGCAGCACATGCCATTCCCGAGGCAGTCCCCAAGACGTTGCAGCCACCGGCGCAGGCCAAACTCATGCGGGAAAGCGTGCTCATCATCGAGCCCAACTTCACCGGACACCGGTGGCGCTATGCGCAATGGGCCGCCGAAGCCTATACGGAAGCCGGCTATCGCTGCCTCATCGTGACGGAATCGCGCAACGAGGATCATCGGCTCGCGCGCAAGATCGTGGCGGCTGGCCGCAACGATCTCGAGATCGCCTTCGTCGATCCTCCCGAGCCGTGGCGCAACGCGCTGTCGCGGCTCGAGCGCATTCAGTATGTTCGCTATCACCGTTATTTCCGGTATGCATACGGGCTTCTGAGCGACTTTCAACCGGTGGCGCTCGTCGTCGTGCCGTACGTCGACTACTTTCTTTATGCGCTGCCGTTCCTCGGCTCTCCGTTCGGCGAAACACCGTGGATCGGCATTACGATGCGCGCCACGTTCCACCATAGGAAAGTCGGCGTGAAGGCGCCCGACCAAAAGGTGGCCAATACCGTCAAGTCGCTTCTCTTTCGCCGGGCCATGCGCGCGCCGGGCATTCGCGCGCTGCTGTCGATCGACCCGACGCTGCCGGAATGGAGTGCGCGCGCGCTCGGCTCGCGCGGCGCGGCGATCCGGTACCTCGCCGATCCGTTTCCCGACGCACGCGCGGACGATCCCGCGCGCGCCCGCGAGCGGCTCAGATTGTCGAGCGGCCCACATCTGCTCGTCTACGGATCGATCACCGAGCGCAAGGGCATCCGCGAGCTCGTCACGGCGCTCGAGCAGATGAGTCGCGACGAACAGCGCGCCGCGCAAGCCCCCACGCTCGTCGTTGCGGGCGAGCAGGACGCCGCGACGCGCGAATTCCTCGCGTTTCATGCGCAGCGCCTCAAGCCGGCACCGGTACTGCTCGATCTCTTCGTGACGAACGAGATGGAGCTCGATCTCTTTTCCGCGTGCGATGCGGTCTGGCTCGGGTACAAAGGTCACTACGGAATGAGCGGCGTGCTCGTGCAGGCGTATCGATTCAAAAAACCCGTCATTGCAACGGCAGACGGGCTCATCGGCTGGTTTTGCCGCAGCGGCGAGATGGGCCCCGTGATCGACGATCTCTCACCCCAGGCGATCGTCAGCGCCGTCGAGAACGTATTCGACGACAAGCGCTCCGACGATCCGTCGAGCGCCGCTACTGCCGCTACTGCCGCTACTGCCGCAAGTACCGCACTCGGTGGCCCGTCGCACGAGCAATTGCTCGAACGCAATACGCTCGAGCAGTTCAAGCAAACGCTGCGGGAAGCAATGGAATAAAAAGGTCGAGACGGCGGCGGCCACAAGTCAGGTTAGGGCCGCGCCGCTCGCTTGCCCCTGGCGGAGCGCAGGGGCTATCTCTTCCTTCTCGACCTCTTATTCGTCTAGGACGCTGTCACAACGTCTGGCCACCGACGATAGGAGGACGCGCGTTCTCGCCGGCAGCCCCCGAAGCAGTCGCTTCGTCCTCGGCGGGTTTCGGCACGATCGGCACAGGCGCCGTCGTGACGCCATCGTTGCCCACGAGTGCGCGAGGAGCAGGGAACAGTGCGTTGCGGATCTTCAGGAACGGGAATTCGATGAGACGTGTCGTCGCCCAACCCGTCCCGATCGCAATCGTCGTCTGCAGGGTCAGCGCGGCGGCCCAGATGACGAGCTTCGGCAAACCCAGCGCAGTCGCCTTCGCGATCAGGATGTCGGCTGGCGTGAAGGCGATGGAGTGCCACAGATAGATGCCGTACGAGTAGACGCCGACCCACGCCACCGCGCGGAAAAGCCAGTTGCGCGCGAGCGTGCCCGAATGCTCGAGCATCAGGACGATGAGCGCCACATAGCCGAACGCCTGAATCGTATAGCCGATACTCTCGTCGAGCGGAATGTGCTTCGTCGCGAAGGCCAGCCATCCCATCAGGAAAGTGACGATCGCGAGCAGCCAGCCCTTGCGGCTCGCGAGCTTCCGATAGAGATCGGGCTTCATCCAATAGACGGCCGCGAGCATCACGCCGGCGAGCAGGCTGTCGATGCGGTACTGCGTATAGAAGAATGCCTGGTCGATCCCGCCGCCGGCCACCTCGATCGAGCGCGCGACGAGCACCAGGACGCAGATGAAGCCGAGCACCCCCAGGATCGCGTTGGCGCGCAGACGCCAGCGTGCGAACAAGAACAGCAGGGCCGGCAGCAACAGATAGAAATGCTCTTCGACCGAAAGGCTCCAGGTCTGCTTGATCGACGTGCCGAGATAGTTCTGCAAATGCAGGGAGTTCTGCCAGAGAAACGTGCTCGTCGGATGGTGGTGCGCGATGACGTGAAACGCGATCAGAACGTAGTAGGCGGGCCAGATCTTGAAGATCCGGCGCACGATGAAGGTCCACGCGTCGACCTTGCCCGTATCGGCATATTGCCGCAGCAGCAGCCCGCCGACGAGAAAGCCGCTCAACGTGAAGAACAGGTTGACGCCCTCACGACCGAAATGCGTAAACGGATATTCGATGATCGGGACTAGCCGAATGCCGGTATCCACGTAATGGAAGTGATACCCCATTACCGCGATGATTGCGATGCCACGTAGGAAGTCCAGTTCGATCGTCCGATTTCGCACGATCGCCTTGGCTCCCCCGAACAGATTATTCATGGTATCTGGCCCCTTCTTGTTACGAGCAAATGCCCAGGGTCTGTGAGCAAGCGAGTAGAGACGGAGTCTCCAGTGCTCCTTGCGATGCCGCTCACCGCCCGTGGGCGGCACGCGTGAAGCACGCCTCGTCGTTGCTGCGATCTTCCGATGAGCCGCCCGCATGCGTCCGCCAATTTCGCTGCGAACGCGGACAACGCAACAACCTTGCTCGGTATTTGCGTGACCGTCAGAGGGCGAGCGTGCCGCGGCGCAGCATTCTGTCTGTCCGAGTCCGCCGAACGATAGTGCCGAGCCGCCATCAGGCATTTCGGGGTGGTGTGCGGCGCTATAGTCGGCTGGAAAAACCGGTCCTTGCAGCTCCGAGGAAACCCACCACGGACCGTCTCGCCCATGCAACGAAAGGGAACCGATCCGATGGCAGCCGTGCCTTATCACCCGACGCTTGCCGGCAATCGTGCAACGCGCAACAACTTGTACGCCAGTCTGTGGATTTGGCTCTTCATCTGCCCGCTCGCGATGGACTACAAAGCGGTCAGCGACACGTCGAGCCACCTCGCGCAGATCCTGCTCGCCGTGCCGACACTCTTTGCGGGCGCGATGCTCATGCTCATCGCGCCCCGTTTCGCCGAGCACTCGCGCCTGCGGGCGTTCGTCTCGTTCGCGCTCGTGCTTGCCGTGCCGGCGAGCATCATCACGCAACTGGTGAAAGGGAACGACTTCGGCCAATACCTGCGCGTGTTGCTGCCGTTCGTGCTTTTCCAGCTCGGCTTCATCGTCGCCTGCCGGCCGTGGCAGGAAGCGCGCATCGAGCAGTTCGAAAAGGCGATCTTCTGGGCCAACGTCATCAGCCTCGCCTTCACGTTCGTCTATGGCATGGCGACGGGCGGCCCGCTCGCCGATGTGCGTTATCGGATCGTGTCCGCCACGTTCCTCGGGTTGCAAGCCGTGCTGCTGCACGAGTTCGTCATCGCCAAGCGGTTCACTGTGTTGACGCTCGGCATCTTCATGGCGACCGTCATCATCGAACTCTTGAGCGTGACGCGCAGCCTGCTCGTCGGCACGGCGCTGCTCTTCGTGCTCGCCATCTGGATGAGCGCGCCCTCGATCCAATATGTCGTGCGCGCGATGTTGCGCGCCACCTTTGCATCGATCCTGCTCGGGGCCATGGCAATCGGCGCGATGTCGTTCTTCCCGAACGTCGCCCAGCACTGGACCGAGCGCCTTTTCTATGCCGAGAAGGACACGACGACGGGCAAGGACCCGACGACGATCACCCGTCTCGCCGAGATGAAGTACCAGTACGACGAGGTGACGTCGACCACGCTGTCGAAGCTGATCGGCGAGGGCTATGGTCACGAATATCGCTATTCGCCCGCCTACCTGCCGGACCTCAAAGGCCAGATGAGCAAGACGGACTTCTACGCGCAGCATGACTGGGCCGCGGGGCACAACTTCTGGGTGTATCAATTCTTCGCGGGCGGGCTGTTGTTCGGCATCGCGATGCCGTTCGCCATTCTTTATGCCCTGATGCGCGCATTGATCACGTACCGGCGATGGCGCGCGGCCGTCCCCAATGCGCCCTATCTGCCCGTGCTCGGCCGCGCGATTCTGCTCACGGCCGCGTTGCCGGCCACATCGATCGGCGGCAATCCGCTCGGTCCGCGCTTTTCCGGTCTTATCTTCGGCTTGTCGCTTGGGCTGATGGTCGCCATGCACGTTCAGCTTCGGCGACTCGGCGCGCGAATGCGCCCTGCGCCGGTACCGCCGCAGCCCATCGGCGGCGACAGCGACGACGGCCCGGGTGGAGTCGGTCCCTCCGTGCCCGGCGACTATGCGCCGCGGCTCGAGCCGCGCCTCGTGGCGCCGCCGCGCATGCGTCCGGCGCCGGCGCCTGGCGCAGCACGCCCGCCCGCGGACGCGGTCGCCGGTGACGACGAGCGTATCGAGCCGAGTTGAGCCGAGTTGAGCCGATTGATTGAAAACTACCCCTACGCTCCCTGCGTTTACTGCCCCCGACGACGGGGCGCTCGGCACGCTCGGGGCTACCCACGCGTACTGAAATGAGAATTCTGCACCTGACAGCCACGCTGGACCCTCGAGCGGGCGGCCCCGCCGAGGGCGTACGGCAAAGCGCGCTAGCGCTCGCGGCGCTTGGACACCGCGTCGAGACGGCTTCGCTCGACGCGCCCGATGCGCCATTCCTCGCCGCGTTTCGCGCGGATTTTCCGCTGCCCGTTGCGGCGCTGGGGCCTGGGCAAGGAAAGTATGGGCGCACGCCGCATGTGGTGCCATGGTTGCGCGAGCACGGACCGCGCTTCGATGCCGTCATCGTCAACGGCCTTTGGCAATATCACAGCTTTTCCGCGTGGCAGGCGTTGCGCGGGCTCGGTGTGCGTTATTACGTGTTTCCGCACGGCATGCTCGATCCGTGGTTCAAGCGCACGTATCCGCTCAAGCATCTGAAGAAATGGCTCTATTGGCCGTGGGCCGAATACCGCGTGCTGCGCGATGCGCAGGCCGTTCTATTCACGACCGAGGAGGAGCGCGTTCTCGCGCGGCGGTCGTTCTGGCTCTATCGCGCACGCGAGCAGGTGGTCTCGTATGGCACAGGGAAGCCGCCTGCGGATATGGCGCGGCATCTTGAGGCGTTTCGCGCGGCGTACCCGGAGCTGGTGGGCAAGCGCATTCTGCTGTTCCTCGGGCGCATTCATCCGAAGAAGGGCTGCGATCTGCTGGTTCAGGCGTTTGCGGCGATCGCGCGCGATGTGCCTGAGGCGCATCTGGTTTTTGCCGGTCCGGGCGAGGATCAGGTCATGGCTGAGTTGCGCGCTGTAGCGGCGCGCGAAGGTGTCGATGCACGGGTCACGTGGACGGGGATGCTTGAAGGCGATCTCAAGTGGGGAGCCTTCCGGGCAAGCGATGCGTTTGCGCTGCCGTCGCATCAGGAGAACTTCGGGATTGCCGTCGTGGAGGCGCTGGCTTGCGGTCTGCCTGTGTTGATCTCGGATAAGGTCAATATCTGGCGTGAGGTGGCCGCCGATGGGGCTGGGTTGGTTGCGCCTGATACCGTGGAGGGTGCTACGCGCAATTTGCGGCGATGGTTCGCGCTCGATGAAGCCGAGCGCGCGAAGATGCGTGCAAGAGCCGAGGGGACGTTTCGGACGCGGTTCACTGTCGATGCGCACACGCAGCAGCTGCTCGCCGTGCTCGAACGCGATGCGGTGCATAACCCCTATTCCGTTGGGCATCCGTCGATGATTTAGTGATTGACGGGCGAGTCCTGAATTTCGGGGGCCTTCGCGGTAGTCACAGGCCTCAACCTAACGGAGTTGGCTACGGCGTCGAAGAGCGCAATCGCTTGCTCATCCGTAAGCAGCGGGCGAGTCGGAACGCCGTTCTCTTGCGTCATTCCGCTTTCCAGCTCGACCGTAATGGTGGGCTTGAGCGCGTTGCTGACTTCGGTACCGTCTGCCTCCCATTGAAATTGATGCAAGCGATAGCCGCCGTCCGTAGGAAGGGTCGACAGGATTTCTTCGCCCGCGCGGCCGTTGATTGTGCGTTGTCCGCGCCGCAATATCCGAATTTGACTCACTTGGTTCATGAAAGCGCCTGGCAGGCCGACGCCATCGACCCGCTGGAGCAAGGAAGGTTGCCCGAGTTTGGTGACAGTCATCGTCTCGACGGAAACGAGCACGCCAGGCCATTGTGCAAACTTGAAACTGATTGCGGCGTTCTCGAATTGGGAGGTCGTGCCATCGTTTGCAATGAAACCGTCTTTCAGGCAGAAGCCGGGCTGGGTCGGCGTTTCTTCCTGCGAGCGCGCTTGTAGATGTGGCAAGAGCTGGTTTTGGAGATTCGGCAATACCTTTGTTTCGAACACGACCTCGTCCATGTCCATGGCTTTCAGCGTAAAGAGTGTGTGTTGGGCGAGCCAGTACGCCTCGAAGCCATAGTTTTTTGAACCGAACACGTTTTCCGACGTAATCAATGCCCTTGCTGTCGGCGTCGCGGAGATGGCTCCCTTCAGCGTCCTCCCCTTGTCCTCATTGCTCGCGCGTAGCTCATCCGCACGCCGGTCCACCGTTTTGTTAAACGACTCTGTATCGAATGGGGTGGCTTCCGATTCGATGCGGCCGAACATGTACCGGTAGTCTTCACCGTTGATCTGAGCATCGGCAGGAACGTCAACCAAATACCGCCCGATGCAGTAGGTCTTTATGTCGCTCATGTGAGGCTCTTTCGCGTGGCAAGTCAGGGTAATGAAACTGGCGCAAAGCACCGTCAATGTCTTGATAACGTGCATTTCATACCTTGCACTGAGGAAGCTCGGCGACAGGGATCGCCAGTTGTGCGATTTTCGCGATGCTCTACAACACCTTCTCCTGAACGGGAAGGCAATCAGTTACCGCGTCGCTCACGCTTCAGCGAAACTTCGCGGCGGTCGAGCTTGCAGCCATAAGTCGGCATTGGCAGCGCCGTTTGGCTCCCCTTGCCAGTTATCGACCTTGCCCTTCGGATCATCCGGATATTCGCCGCGACGCTGAGCGAGAACTGTTTGCTCCCAACCCACCGGTGTGCCCTCGCGCGGTTCCGCGTAAGGATCGCCGGGCGCGACGGTACTAATACCTTCGATTGCGTCCGGCCAGATCGGATCGCGGCAGGTTGCGTTGGCGATGATGCGCATCACCGTGAAGACGAGGATGAACGGCATCATGATGATGCGGTACAGGACCGGCGCCCGTAGGCCGACGCCGTATAACGAGAAGAGAAATGATTCGCGCGGGGTCTCTTTTTCCGTATGGAACAACATCGGTTTGGGCAAGTCCGCCGGGCCGCTATTCATGTAGTGGCACCAGTAATTCCACTGCGCGAGCAGCAGCTTCACCTCGGCCTCGCTCATCCATTCGCGACCGATCGAGAATACGCGCGCGACGTTGTCACGCTCGTCGAGCGTGTAGTGCCGGATGTGAAACACGTTGCCGAACGTCGTAATTTCCCGGTGCAGGCAGAAGATGGAGTCTTTCGTCCAGGGCACCTCCCACACGACATCGCCTTCGCCGGGCTTGGCAAAGAAGCGACGCTTGCGGATTAGGTACAGCTTGCGCTCGCCGCGATGAAAGCGGATCGGGCGACGGCACAAACCCAAAAAAAGGCCGCGACCGAGTTTCCATGTTAACCCCGCAAACCCAGCAGCAATAATGAACGCCATGCAGTTCGTTATGACGTCGCCCGGGTCGTACATGTATGGCCCTATGCCTATGGCCGCAAACGCCATCGCTGCCGCCGCAATAAACCATTGCTTCTCTAGAAAAGAAGGCTCAATCACATCCATGTAGACGGAATTCATCCGGAAGGTCGCTCCTGTCTCCTGGATGTCGGGTCCTACCGGTCGATCAATGGGCAGGCGATGCGCAATGTCCCACTCAGGCACTGGCTTGCCGACACAGTTCTTCATTAAGCGCTCGTCCACGCTCTAATCTCCTGTGGCTGAGTCGAATGCTTTCCGTTCGGCGTCAAACTGAGGGGTAAACTGCTCAACTACCGCCGAAATTCGTCGCGCTCAATCGCAGCGTCGCGCCACAGGTCGTCTTGTGGCCGTCGAAGGCAACCGCTCGGCCTTCGATCACGAACTTCGGATCGCCTTCTGCGATCGTGCAGTCCTGATGCCCGTTGATCGGACACGAACATCGATCGCCCACGCGTGCAATCGGCCGACCGTCAACGGAAAAATTGCTCGCACCCGTTTCGACGACACCGCCGTGACTCGTCGAATCGCCAACTCGGATGACATTCTTCACGATTGTTCTCCGTTGGACTCAGCGACTGTTCCCGTGATCGCTGTTTGCGCTTGCGTCATAGGCCACGAGCTTCCAAACCGTGTCGACGCTGTGCTTCTGCTGGCGGCCCGTGATCCGCTCGATGAAGGACTGCTTGGGAAGCACTTGTACGGCCGGCATCGCGGTACCCGCCTCGAAGCGTTGGCGACGGCCCCCTTCAATCTCGTTAGCGGCAGCCTCGGGGCAGGTCCACCAACCGGTCTGTGGGCAAGGGGTGCCGGTTTGCGCCAGCGTGCCAAGTGGCGCGTTGGGCGAGCCTTGATTCTCCGAAACATTCGCGGTACTCACCGGCCTCAACCGAACCGAATTGGCTACAGCGTCAAAGAGCGCAATAGCTTGGTCATCCGTAAGCAATGGACGCGTCGGAACGCCGTTGTCTTGCGTAATTCCGCTTTCCAGCTCGACTGTAATGGTCGGCTTGAGCCCGTTGCTAACTTCCGTACCATCGGCCTCCCATCGGAACTGATGCAGGCGATAGCCAGCGTCCGTAGGAAGGGTCGACAAAATCTCTTCGCCCGCGCGCCCGTTGATCGTGCGCGGTCCGCGCCGCAATATCCGAATCTGACTCACCAGATTCTTGAAAACGTCCGGCATCCCACCGCTATCGATACGCTGGAGCAGGGAAGGCTGGCCAAGTTTGGTGACCGTCATCGTTTCGATGGACACGAGGACTCCAGGCCATTGAGCAAACTTGAAACTGATCGCCGCATCCTCGAACTGCGATGTCCTGCCATCGTTGGCGATAAAACCGGCTTTCAGACAGTAGCCGGGTTCGGTGGGAATCTCCTGTGCGTGACGTGCGCGAAGGCTTGGAAACACGTCTGTTTTTACGATAGAAATTATCTGCTCATACTTCTCGTCAAGCGTGTCCTCTTGGGAAAGCTTAAACGCCTGACCGTCAATCCATTTGTGAGCCTCGAAGCCCACCGAAGGCCCCATCAGAAGCTGTTGCTGAAGCTCGAAGATCCACGTGGTGGGTGCAGGACGTAACACGCCTTTCAGCTTATAGCCATCCTTCTGTTTACCCGCCCGTAGTTCTTCTTCTCGATGTGCCATCTGTCGTTGAAAGCCGACTGCATTCACTACTGCAGACGATTCTATCCGCCCGTACTTGTAGTCGTACGACTGCCCGTTGATCTCTGCGTCAGCCGGAACGTCAACCAGATATCGGCCGATGCAATAGGTTTTCGTGTCGCTCATATAAGGCTCTGTCGCGTGGCAAGTCAGGGTAACGAAGCTGGCGCACAGCACCATCAATGTCTTGGCAACGGGCATTTCACTCCTTGCACTGTGGAAGCTCGGCGACAGTTGTCGGAGTTGTGCGATTTTTCGCGATGCGATGTCCGACACGGCGCCCGTGCTGTCAAAGATATCCGCGAACTTGTCGCTGCTGTGTGTCAGTGCTCCGGAGGAATAGATTCACCGCTCACCGCACTCCCGTCATAAGCGACGAGCTTCCAAACCGTGTTGACGCTATGCTTCTGCTGCCGGCCTGTCATCCGCTCAATGAAGGACTGTTTGGCAAGCACGTGTACGACCGGCATCGCGTTACCCGCTTCGAAGCGTTGGCGACGGCCCCCTTCGATCTGGTTAGCGGCAGCCTCCGGACAGGTCCACCAACCGGTCTGCGGGCAGCGGGTGCCTGTTTGCGCCAGCGTGCCAAGTGGCGACATTGTCGACGGCCCACTCTCGCTGACCTTGCCGCCATCTGCGGGGCGTAACCGGACAGAATTTACGATAGCGTCGAAGACGCGAATCGCCTCCTCATCGGACAGGCGCGGGCGTTGTGGCGCGCCATTGGCGCCCCGCGCTCCGCTTTCGAACTCGACGGTAAGATCCGGCCTCAGCGGCTGATCCAATGTGCCTTGCGCTTCCCACTGGAACTGATGCGTGCGGAATCCCTCCTCCGTCGGAAACGTCCACAACACTTCCTCGCCCTCGCGCCCATTCACCTCACGCTTCCCTTTTCGGAGCGTCTTCATTTGGACGATTACGCCCTGTAGCACAGCCGGCACCGGGGTGCTATCAATTCGCTGTAGCAAAGTCTTCTCGCCCGCCTTCGTTGTTGTGCTCACATTCACTGTGACCACCACGCCAGGCCAGCGAGAGAACCTGAAGCTCATTCCGGCTTCCTCGTACTGAGCAGTCTTACCGTCATTTGCGATGAATCCGTTCTTGAGGCAGAAGCCTGGCTGCGACGGGACCTCATCGGTGGTGCGCGCCCGAAGATTCGGGAGCAGCTCGGTTTCAAGAGTAGACAGCACGCTTGAGTATCGGGATAGATCGAAGCCTGTTTCCTTCATCGAAAACACGTACCCGTTATCCCATTTATACGCCTCGACACCTACTGATGGCCCGGTCAGTAGCGTCCGAGAAAGCTCGAAGATTCGAATACTCGTAGAAGGACTTTTTACGCCCGTTAACGCATATTGCTTTTTGTGCTGCCCCGCGCGAAGTTCCGCTCCGCGCTGGATCATCTCCTGCGCGAAGTGTTCTTCACTCTCAGTCGATGCTGTAGAGTCGATTCGTCCAAACATGTACTCGTATGCCTGCCCGTTGATTTCTGCGTCTGCGGGTACGTCTACTAGGAAACGTCCGATACAGTAGGTTTTGGTATCGCTCATTGCAGGCTCTTTCGCATAACAGATCGGGGTAAGCAGACTGGCGCAAAGCGCCATGGCGAAGCGCATGGTTCTCATTGGTATTCCTTGCACGCCGGCAGTTCCTCCACACGCGGGGCATCTTGGACAATCCTCGCAATGCAGTACAGCACATTCTCCTGCACGATGTCACTGTCGTAGCTGTGCTGATGATCAAATCCTTTCATTCGGAACACGTTCTGTGTGCCCGGCCCGTCCGCCACAAGCGCGCCTGATGGCCCAGGGACCGTGCCGTCTCCTGAAGATGGGTCGCTGT
The DNA here is from genome assembly GCF_002934455.1 of Trinickia symbiotica. Lineage (GTDB taxonomy): Bacteria > Pseudomonadota > Gammaproteobacteria > Burkholderiales > Burkholderiaceae > Trinickia > Trinickia symbiotica. Next base: position 107,208 of record NZ_PTIR01000005.1, read on the forward strand.
CCGACGTCGGAGCGTCACGGTTGGCGAGGGAAAAGGATACTTTGTGCGATAGCACTTTTAACGTCGCTTCGCCCAGCTTCGTGAACGAATCCGCCGTAAGCGCGGGCAAAGCACGCTCCGCCCCCGGTGGGACAGCGTTTCGCGTTACCCATCGAACATTGCTAAACGCAACCTGCCTACCGTCACTGCCGTAGTATGCGTAGGTGTTTGGGTGGCAATAGAGTTGCAGCTTGTCGTGAAAATCGCATGCTGCAGTAATTGCTTCACCATAGCTTTCCATGGCAGTCTTGTTCTTTTTCTTCACAAGCGCCGCTGGGTCGATCAGCGTTTCATCGATCATTCCCCACCAGACGTCCTGTACCCGCTTGTTATAGATTTCAGAGTACGGGTCCGCGACAGGCAGTGGTGGCATTAGCGGCATCGTCTGGCCGTTTTCTTCCTGCTCGAACTTGAGCCAACCCGCGGGATAGTGTTTAGTGGGCAACAGTTCCAGCGGCCCGGGAGAATTCGCCATCACGCACGTTATATCAGCAGCGTCCCAGCCAATGATTGCCGCGACGATCGAACCCATGATGTCGAACACGCCCCCCGTCTCGGTACCCGCCCTGAAACGCCGATACACGACCGGCGCTCCACCCACGGGCTGCACACCATGGACAACGCCGAGGATCCGATCACCTGCCTTTTGCGCCGCACGCCGGGCAACCAGCCCACCCATCGAATGAGTCACAACGATCGCTTTCTCTACCGGAATCCAGTACTTCCCGCGCTTATACCAGTCAATTGCTTTGTTGATCCGGTCAATTAGAAGATCTGACGAGTCCTCGTTGCTGCCCAGCCAGTTGTAACCGCAGGCCCATACCGGGAAGTAGTAATCGGCGAGCCTTCGAAATTCAGCGTCGTTTAACGGAGGAACAGCACCTTTAATGGGCTTCCATTCCCTCAGTACGTCCTTGCCGTCCTTGTCTTTCAGCGTCTTGGCGACGGTCCAAACTGGCATTTCCGAGCCGCCCATACCTGCGTCGACATACTGGTCGTTGAGCGCTAGTTCCAGCGCCGTTAGGATCCTTCCGTAGCTGTCGAAATGCACTTCGCCCCAGCCACGAACTTTCGCCTCTTCTTCAGTCAGCGTAAAGAGGCCACGTGGAAGCGAAACTTTGCCCCGATCGTCAACCTCGACCAAATCCGGGCTCATCTGAGTTTGGCGTGCTCTGGGACTCTGACGCACCCGGCGCCCAAATTCCCCAAGTCCGGCTACCGCGCCATTGGGCGGCACCCAGGCGGGGGCTCCAGGGTGCTCAGCTTCCCTGTTTGCACGTAGATTGGTACCCATAATGCCCGGCACGAATATCACCGGAATCACATGCTTGGGCGGCATGACGCCAAGCGCATGCACCTTGAAACACTCGGGGCTGGTCACGCTATTGAAAATCGGATCACCGTTTTCATCGAATTGCAACGGCACGCGACGCACCGCTTGCTTTTGAACCGGAGCGGCTTCGGCAACTGGGCTGGACATAGATCAATCGGATCAGAACAAAGTCAGGGAGTCGGGCGGATCGTGAGCGGGCGGATCTGCGTATCCTCGATAAGCGTCTGGTTCGCGCCGTCCGCGCCAAGCTTGCCTGCGTCGCGCACCGCGCCGGTCTCGTCGAACACCTTGTGTTCGGTGTTACGCAACGCCTGACCGGCTCGATTGGCGAGCGCGAACTGTTCATTCGTTTTCATCGTCGAGGCCGGCATATGCGGCAAGTCCGGACTGCCGCCTCCGCCGCCCGTGAAAGTGAATTTGGATGTTTCGATCTTGTGTTCGCCGCTGGACGAGGCGAGCACCTTGCCGTCGCCGAGCGAGTATGTGACGCCGTTGGCCTTCAGTACGATGTTCGGTGCTTCGATAAGCACGTCTTTGAGCGAATACAGGTGCAGACGCTCGGATGCGCCTACTTCGGTCTTGCCTTGCTGTGCCTGCACCGCGACGTCGCCGGTGCCGGCGATCAGTTTCATGCCTGCTTTCGCGAACGCCGAGAGCCCCTGCGCCGCCCGCATCATGACTTTGCGCCCCGTGCTCACGTTGACGTCCTGTACTGCCGTAACGTCCACATGCCTGCCGGCCGAGGCAACGATGTTGAGCGGACTCGCCAGCGCGATGCCGTCGGGCGCGGATACACCGATGAGCGCGGCGCCGCCCGGCTTTTCGGTGTCCCACTGCTTCAACTTGTCGAGCAGTTTCTCCTGTGGGCCCGTGTCGGTGCCTTCGGCCTGATGACTCGACGAGAGGTCCGCGAGCTGCTTTGCTATTGCGAGCGCCGCTTCGAGTTGACCAACGAGCTCTTGGGTGTCGAGTATTCGCCCCTTCGCGCCCGGACGGTTGTCTGTCGAGATCAGCAGCCCCTGCGCCGCGCGAATCGCGCCGGCCATATCGGTACGCAATTCAAAACCCTCACCTCGCGCATCCTGGCGCCCCCACCAGTTCTCGATGCGTGTGATGCAGCCCAGCGAGAGCTGACTGGCCGCATGATCGCTGCGTAGCTGCGTCTGAATTGCATTCGCCGTGTCGTCGAACAGCAAATGATTGCTGCGGCCCGATGCGGCATTGCCCGCATCGCCGTTCAGCTCGCGGCTGCGGATACCGGTGAGCGCGCGCTGCTGCGGCAGTTGCCAAGCAGCGAGGTTCTTCGCGTTCATCACGCGTCCCGTGATTACGGGACGGTCGGGATTGCCGTCGAGCCATTGCACGATGACTTCCGAGCCAATGCGAGGCAGCGCAACCATCCCTTGGCTACCGCCGGCCCACGCACTCGACACGCGCACCCACGTGGTGTTCGTCCCTTCCCGATCCCACTGAAAGCGCACCAGGCAGCGCCCGTGTTCATCCGTATAGAGGCTCTCACCCGGTGGCCCCACGACAGTTGCCGTCTGCGGCGCGAGAATCCGCGTGTCGACGCTGCTATAGCCGCGCGGTGGCCGCCACGGGGTGCCCCGGCTGACGCAGATGAATTCGTTGCGATACGTCGCCGCGGCGCTCGTCCCCTGCAAGTAGTTGTTCGTCGCAACTTGGCGAGCCGAGACGATCAGAAACTCGCTGTCTTGCCGCGCGCCGTTCAAGGACGAGCCATAGTGATCGGTCAGCCGAAACCAGCGGCCCGGCATGACGAAGCGGCTGTTGCCCGCGCCGGCGAACTGCCGGGCACCAGCGGCAATTGCGTCGATCCGGCGCGCAGCCTGCCGCGCGCCATCGCGCGAATCGCGATAGCCGTACGCCCCCGCGTACTCGTACCACTCTAGCTTCGGCCCCCGGCCGTTCCAGCCGTCGATCTGCGCATCGGCTACGCCCGAAACCATGCCCGGGTTGATCCCCGGGTTCTTGAAGTCGGCCCGCGTCAGCGCCGTATGCGTGGACGTCACCTGCTGAATCGGCGACCACGACGCAATGCCGTCCGCCTCGAGCGATCCCGCCTCGTCCTGAAACTCGATGGCGGGCGTCTCGCCATCGATCGCGGGCACGACTCGCGTCGGGTCCGCCACGATGAGTTGATGAGAGTCGGCCGCATGCTCGTACCAGTACGTCAGGCCCGCGTGCTCCCACCGCCGATGCAAGTAGTTGTGATCGTCCTCATCGAACTGGCACGCCATCGTCATGGGCGGATCCGCCTCGCGCACTCGCCAATCCCACATGGGCAGCGCGCCGTAATCCTGGAACAAGGTGGCCGCTTGACCGCGCAAACTCATGTCGCGCAACACGCGGTTGTTCTTGCGGTATTTCAGGTAGCGCAGCCATGGCCCGACTTGCGCCTCGTAGAACGCAATGCCGCCATCGGTTTTGAGATGCCGGAACGCGAATATGTACCCGCTGAAATACCGCACGCTGCCGTCATTGCGTAGCAATTGGACAGAAATCAATCTTCCCGTGAAATCGTTAACGTCGAGCTGCGCGTTATCGGACAGTATCTCGACGGAAAATTCGAAATCGCGGGATAAGAACTCATTTCCCTCCAAGCGATTGACGAGCAAAACGTCGTAGGGCGCGTCGCCTTTCGGAAATTTCAGCTTGAGCAACCGGTTGTGCTGAAGCCCGGAGGCAAGAGTCCGCAGGTCTTGCGCGGAAAGACGTGTATCCATCGTAGTGCTGACAGGTGCGATCGCGGGATTCTACTGAAGAAATTGCATAAGCAAAACCTATCAGATGTGTCAGTCCGCCCAATTCGGAAAATTCTTAAAACCGCAAAGGTAAACGTTTCGCTCCGTAGCGTTAAATATTCAAAGAATCGGTGTAGCTCCCATCAGCGGCTTGCCGCGCCAAAGTTCGATCCCGTGTTTCCCGGAAATCATGACCAACTGTACAAAGCTGTATTCCGGCGCATAGGGCGTGAAGAACCGCTCCATTACACCGGCGAAAACGGCAATGCTATGCGCTGCGAACGCTTGGTCGCTGATCGTCAGCGTGATTTCGATCCCGCGAACGAACCCCGGCTGTGGCTGCATCACCAACCACTGCATCACGGATCGCCGGGCAAGATGCGTGACGCCATCGATCTGGTTGGCAGGCATTCGCGAAAGGCCCGCGAATTGACGGAACATCTCCTTCAGTTCGTCGAGTCCTTTCGGGTTGAGTCTCACCGGCTGCGGTACTTGCATTGAAATGAGGCGCCAAAGCGAGCCATCGGTCCGAGGCAGGCTGCCCACGGGCGTGGGCGTATGCAGCAGCGTGATCTTTTCCGCGACGGCATCGCGCTCCATCGCCAGGTCGCCCTCTGGCGCGCCCACCGGCAGCGAATGCGGCAGATCGCCGTTCGAACAGGTCACATCGACGGTCAATTGGCCGACGTCCGTTGCCATCGACTTGCCATCGGCTCCGACGAGGTTGAGCGCGGCCGGGCTCGCACCGCGAAACCACCGATCGGCATTAGGCGGAATGAATATCCACCGTGGGTCGTTCAGCCCAGCCGAGCCGCCGATCAACGACGTCAACGGACGGATCCCCTTTCCATCGGCAACGCGCACTGCGTCGACGGACCAAGCCTCAGTTGGCGCACTACCCTTGCGCTCGACATTGATCGGCCATACGCCTGTCTGCCGCTCCCGCGTAAGGGGCACGTTCGCCTCGGCGAACAAATTCACGACGGGCGTGCAGAACAGCTTGAAATGGCTCGGGGACACCTGCATCAGGCGATGCGCATTCCAAGAGTCCGGGTGAACGTCCCCTACGGCAAGATGCAGCGTGACGTTGCGTCCGTCGCCGGCGGCGCGAAGCAGCGCCGCGAAGTCGATATCAATGAAGTCGAAGCGCTCCGGGAACGCGAAATACTCGGTCAGCAATTGAAACGAAGTACTTGCGCCATCAGCATGAACCAGCCCCTCCTCCGCAGCAAACCCCGCAGCCGCGACAGGCACGGTATCGAGACGTCTCCAGCGCCCGGCACTATCCTCCACATAGGCCGCAGCCGTGCGCAACAACATGGTGTCCATGAGGGCCGTCACAACTTCGCGCGAGCCCGCAAGATGCATGCGGACGGTGGACGGCAACGTCATATTGGGTTGCCCGGCGCGCTCGGCCGCGCTGAATGCGATTGAGAGCATGCCGCTCGTATCCGGAGGCAGCGTTACGCCGGACGGTGCGCTCGGCATCGGCAAGTACCGCGCATGCGGAATACTAAGCGGTGCGAGTACGACGTCATACACGGTGCTGAAATAGCACTTGCCCGCCCTGGTCAATAGTTCGGTCCCGCGCGGGACGGTGACCGGCCGCGCCCGGTTCTCGAACATGCCGGCAATGTCGAACTGCGCAATCGAGCACGAGGGAAACGGCCGCAGGTACTGCGGATAGATGATGCTCAACAGCAGCTCCGTGAGCTCGGGGTAGTCGTCGTCGATCCTTGCGCTGATACGCGCCGCCAGGAACGCGAACGACTGCATCATCCGCTCGACGTGGGGATCCTCCGACTGTCCGCCGCTGATCGACAGGCGGGCCGCGGCTCTCGGGTACTGTTCGGCGAAGCTCTCTAAGCTGCGGCGGAGTAGCGCGAGCTCGCGTTCGTAGTAGTGCAACAGCTGGTCGTCGTCGATCATCGAATAGGGATAGGTAGTGGTTGCGGCAAGCCTCGACAGGCCCGGCTCGCTGACTGATTGACGCCTGAAGGCGCCGTTTGAGCTGCATTGCCAGCGCGAGTCGCTACATTAGTTCGTCAGAAGTCTCGGTCGGGCATCGCGCGAAAAAATAGGACTGCCGCACGCTCTGGGGCGGTTCGCTTCGAGGTCGCTTGCGGTCGGCGAGAGGCATGTTGGTCCGTCGCCGGCCTCCTCGCACGACAAAAAGTATAAAGTTCCGGTAACCAAGCGAACGTTTTTGCAATCGAATAGAAAACCCATGCGAATTCTCTTTTTTGCTAACGATCTTGGCGGCGGCAATGCACTATTGCCACTCATAGGCAAAGCCGGAACAAGTGTGAATCGATTCTTTCTGGTTGCGATGGGGCCGTCTTTTGACCTATGGAAGACAAGCGGGCTCAAACCATTCAAAGCAAATCCAAAGACATTTCGCATAAAAATTCACGCGCTTATCGACAAGCATCGACCGGACGTGATCGTCACGGGAACAAGCATCGGCTCGCGATTCGAGCACATCGTTTGGAGCGAGGCAAAGCGCGCCCGCATTCCGACGCTCGCGATCATAGACGGCTGGGTAAAGATTCGACATCGCTTTCTTGGCGAGAATCGAAGCCGAGCGTTGCCCGAGCGTTTTGGCGTACTGGACCTTCACATCAGGCGGACCGTCGTTCGAACATGCAAGGTATCCCCGTCGAGAATCGATGTTCTCGGTCATCCGCACTTGCAGGCGATCACGGCCGATCTTCGCCGCGAAAGGCGTGCACGAGCGATCCAATCTTGCTCCACGATTGAATTTTTCTCGACGCCGTTGGTAGATAGTGAATCGACTCACGGCATTGCCGCGGCCAATGATTTGGTTCGTCAGCTAGCCGCTCGCCCCCGAATCAAGCTGTTGATCAAGCCTCATCCGCGCGAGCGCATCGAGCCATGGAAGGAATGGATTGCAAGCGTACATTCGCACCCAATCCACCCGGCAATGGAGGTCTGCATAGCGGATAGCCTGCCGACCAAACAAATTCTCAAAGACGTCGATATAGCAATCGGCTTGCCGACATCGGTAATGATTGAAGCGGCATTCGCCGCGATTCCCGTCATCATCCTCGAGCCGAACGAGTGGTCTCATCGGAATCCTGCCATCGATCGCTACCTAAGCGACCGCGTCGCGCGAACCTGCGACGAGCTGATCCGAAAAATGGACGCCTTGGCGTCAACTGAAGAGATGGGCATCTTCGACGATGCGATCACGCGTGAAGCCGATTCACGTGCAATGAGAGCGGTACGCATGCTGGCCAAGGCGTAGGGCGTCACTGCCCGCTACCCTTAGCTTTCGCGATCGGACACGTGCCGAGAGATCGATACCCTCACGGCACTACAAGCGTCTTGTCTCCACGCCTTTGCTCAATCGTCAAAGACCGTGGAGACGCCTCACTCCTTCGCGACATGCGAAAGCGTCGCCGCGGCAAACGGCAGCGAATCGACAGACGAAGACATCCCCGCTCCCATGCCGATCCGCGCATCGTTCGCCGCGACGGCATCGGGCTTGCCGAGCAGGCTCGCGAGGCGCTCGGCCAAACGAAGCGCGAGCGCGGTGATCGTGATCGTCGGAAAGTTCGCGCCGACGCTTGGAAACACCGAGCTTCCCGCGATATGGAGGTTGGCCACGCCGTGCACGGCGCAGTGCCTGTCGACTACCCCTTCGCGCGGCGAATCGTGCATGCGCGTCGTGCCCATGTGATGCCAGGTGCCCTCGAGCCCCGACGGCCATTCGCGCCCCTGCAGCGGCTCGTCCAGCTTGACCTCGGCCACGCCCCCGGCACGCAGCTCTTCGGCAACGAGCTCGAACGTGCGGTCGAACGTGCGCTGCACGAGTTCGTCGAGCAGCCAGGCGACTCTCACGCGCGGCATCCCGAGCGCATCGCGGTCGGTGCCGAGCGTCACGCGGCTGTCGGGGTTGGGTGCCGCCTCGACGATCGCTTGCAGTCTGACGTCGGTGATGAGCGAGCGCGGCTGCAATAGTCGCGTGAGCAGAAAGCCGGCCGTATCGATCGGATGCGCGGCCATCGTCTCGAGATCGTCGGCCAGCCTCCAGCCCGGTTGCTCCTTCTTCAGCAGCGCCTGCTTGCAGCGGATCAGCGCCTCGGCACCAGCGCTGCCCTCGCCGTAAAAGAGCGAGAAGAACCAGACGCGCGCGTTGAGCAGCCGCTCGCGCGTCAGTACTTCGGGCGTGAGCGCGAACTGCGAGGAAATCGGTGTGCCGTGCGCGGAAACAGCGGCGTTCTGATAGTGGAACTTGATGTCGTAGAGCTTGTTGCGCGCCCACTCGTCGGAGAAGCGCACGCTCGCCGACATGATGCGCGGGTGATCCATGAAGAAGCGGCCGACGATATCGTGTCCGTTGCCGAGCCCGGCCGGCTGCGTGCGATTCGAGGCGAGTAGAAGCCGTGCGTTTTCGATGCCGCCCGCGGCCAACACATAGTGCTTGGCGACGAAAGTCAGGCGGCGACCGGTGAGGGTCGCCGCATCGATGCGCGCAACACGTGCGCCATCGAGATTCGTCTCGATGTTGACCGCATTCGCGTGGAGAAACACACGCACGAATGGCGATCGCTCGAGATCCTTGCGATAGAGCTTGCCGAAACGCGCGGGCGGGCTGAACTGCGCGACTGTGTCGCGCACGTTGCCGGTCACGAAGGGGATGCGGCGCACGTCGGGGCGGTTGATCGCCCCTTCCCAAAACGCCGGGTCGAAAGTATTCGGGCCGAGCTTGAGCAGCGCATGCGTGCGCGCATAGTATGGCGCGAGCTCGTCGAGCCCGAAGGGCCAGCCGCTGTGAGGCACCCAGTCACGCTTCTCGAAGTCCCATGGGTCGAGCGGACGGCACCAGCCGCCCCAGCAGTTGCTGCTACCGCCCAGATAGCGGCTGCGGCTGCCGTCGGCGAACGTGTATGGCAGCCCGACATTCTCTCCGCGATAAAGGTCTCGGGTTTCGTCATCGGGTTTATACCCGCCGCTTTCGAGCAGGCAGGTGTCGATGCCCATGCGGTTCAATTCGAGCGCGAGCGTGATCCCCGCTACGCCAGCGCCGATGATACAAACCGTCGTCTCTACCTGGTGCCCCTCATCGACGGTACGTGTGTCGATAAACATGGTATTCCCCTTGTTTCTTGTGATCTTCGTTCGCGTGAGCCGTGGGCATCGGCCAACATGGCGCAGCTTGCTGCCAACGCACACCGCGCGCAGCGAGCTGCGCATACGATCTGAGCAAAGAGCTTTCCGCTTCGCATGCTGCGAAACATCAGGAGTTGAAGCGCTTGCGCAGGAATCGGCAGGGATTGCCGCCATAAACGCCTTCCGGCGCGAGCGATCGATGCACGACGGAGAGCGGCGTGACGACGGCCGAGCGGCCGATGGTGACGCCCATTTGTACGACGCATTTGGAGGTAATCCACACCCCGTCTTCAATGACGATCGGCGCTACGCGCAGATCCATCGTCGTGCTCATGTCGTGCGAGCCGGCAGTAAGGAACGTGCCTTGCGAGATGCATACATGCGACCCGATGCGGATGGGCGCTTGGTTATATATCCATACGTCGACTCCGAACCAGCAGTGATCCCCCACTTCCAGATTCCAAGGTGCTTTGACACGCAGCGGATGCACGAAGCGGCAACCCATGCCGATCCGCGCGCCGAACAGGCGCAACAGCGCCACACGCAGCGCCGAGCTGGGCATGAGCTTGTTGTTGATGATGCAGGCCTCGACGAGGAACCACATCGCCTCGATCAATATGCCGCGCCGCGCGACGTAATTGCCCTTGCCGGCCCGCGACAGATCGACGACGCGGCCCGTCTTTCGTCCGGACCACTGACTCCGCTCGAAATGATCTTCTCGCGCTTGCGCGCCAACGACTCTTTCCTGCTCGATATGGCTTTCCATCGCCAATTGCCCTCGAATATCCTCGTATGTTTGCGATGTTTTTTCTTATCCCTGACGAAACTCATTATTGGCTGGGCCGTCTATCGAGCTTTGTAGGCGTCCGCACCAATGGCGGCTTCGGCCGGTGTTTTGGCGGCGCCGGGCGTGGGACGCGCGCGACGATGAACGAACGACATTGAGCCGCTCAAGGAGTCCATCTGTGTCATTACGACTATGTGCACGATCGTCATTCGACATTGAGTCAGTGCCCATCCGGTCATTCCCGATCGGGTCATTCCCGACGAGGCGTGCCCGCGGGCACGAGCCTCGCGGAGCCGTTGCCCTGACGCGCGTCGCGCGCGCCGCCTGCATTGCGCTCGCACTTGCCGCGGCGGCGCCCGCCGCCGCTCAGCAGCAAGGCGCGGGCGCGAATGCCGCCGCCGGGAACGATCGCGCGGCGGCGCGCGCCGAAAACGAGCCTTTACGTGGGATTAGCAAGGAAGATGCACTGCTCGGAGGCCCCGGCGCCTATCGCGACCCCTATCGCTCGCAATACGACGCCGGCGAAACCGGCGAATCAGATCTGATGAAAGCCGAGCGCGTGCCGAACGGCGCGACCGATCAGGGTGCGAAGGGTTACGACCCGCTCCCGCCGGGCGGACGGCGACAGCTTGGACGCGCGGCAGGCGCGGCGGCCGACGCGGGTGGAGCGGGCGCCGGTGGCGGCGCCGGCGGGGGCAATGCGGCTGTCGCGCGTGGCAACGGCGCGCCCGGCGCCGCACCGCCCGATACGGCGCAACAGGCCGCGAAGTCGCTCTATAGCGATCCGTTCGGCGGCGGCGCGAAGGGCGCGGCACAGCAGGTCTATCACACGCCCTGGTAAGGCGGCACGCTGTGGCGCTCGTTCGTTTTCAACCCGCGGCGACGCTCACGGCGACCTCGACGCTGTGCTCGCCTCCGCCCAGGATGATTCCGCGCAGCAACGACACGTCGCTATAGTCGCGGCCTCGCGCGAGCGTCACATGATTGAGATCGGCGAGCACGTCGTTGGTCGGATCGAGGTCGATCCAGCCCGTGCCCGGGCAAAATACCGACACCCACGCATGCGACGCATCCGCACCCACGAGTCGCGGCTCGTCTGACGGCGGCAACGTGCGCAGGTATCCACTCACATAACGCGCGCTCAATCCGAGCGAACGCAAGCAACCGATCATCACTTGCGCGAAGTCTTGACAGACGCCATGCCGCAGATCGAATGCACGCATCGCGGGCGTATCGAATGTGGTGGCCTGTGGCTTGTACTCGAAATCGGCATGAATCCTGTGCATCAGGTCGATTGCCGCCGCGGCGAGCGGCGTGCCGTGCGCGAAACTCGGAAGCGAGTAGGCGCGCAATTCAGGCTCGAGCGCAATGTTGGGCGAAGCGAAGCGAAATTCGGTCTCGGGTAGATAAGCGCCACCCGCGCGAAACCGCAACGCGTCGACGACGTCTTCCCAGGCAGGCGTTGCATCGGGATCGAGATCACACCAGCGCGGCGTGAGCACGACGGTCGTCTCGCTCGTCAACCGCAGACTCTCATGCGGCGTATCGAATGTGAAGTAGAGCAGTTCATTGCCGAATGCATCGACGCGTGAGGTGCTATAGGCGGGAGCCGGCTCGATCGTCTCCTCGTGCGTCACGACGCGCTGCCAGGGGCAATCGAGCGGCCTGATCGTCGCAAGATGACGGGCCGTTTCGACGGGCGTCGAATAGCGATAGGTCGTCGCGTGCGAAACAGAAAGTGTGACTCGATCGCTCATGACGACACCTGTGAAGCAAGCGCGCCTTCGGCATGGATGAAGTAGCGCGCGCTGACCTCGTTGGAAGCCGCGGCAACATGCGCGGCCAATTGATCGCATAGCGCGAGCAGCGCAGCGTAGTGCCCCGCCTCATCGATCGTGCAGAGCGCTTCGAGCGACGGCAGGGATTCGACAGGCGGCATCGACTCTCCGAAGGGCCGCCGATTGGCAGCACCCGCGGCCGCGGCGATCTCGTCGAGCTTTTTGCGCAATCGCTCGTAGACACCGTATAGGCCGCGCGGATTGGTCGGATCGACGACGATGAGATCGACGAGCGCGGGCACCTCGAGCCGCCCCGGATAAAGCGAGCGATAGGTGAGCGTGCTGTCGAAGAGTTGCAGCAACAAATCGAAGCCGGCGGGCGTCGCAAGCGTGCCCGCGTCAGTCACGACGTGCAGAAACGCCGTCATCGCGATGACGCGCTCGATGTGACGCCCCGCAAATAGCAGCCGCCATGCCTCGTCGCGTACCATGCGATCGCCCTGCGCGCCGCTGATCGCCGAGAGCTGCATCGCAAGCACCTCGAGCGCGTTCATTAGTGCGACGCGATCGTAACGGTCGTAGCGATCATGCCGCGGCGAATCGCCTCGGGCCTGCGGCGATGGCGCGCCGTGCACGGCGGCGGGCACGAGCGATAGTGCGACGAGCGCATCGCGGAAATCGTTACGCGCGGCGAGGATCGCCCGCCAGTGATCGTTCGACAGACGCGCACGAATTTCACCGCTCGCGCGCGCCTGGCTCGCGAGCACGTTTCCAACGCTCGCGATGCCCGAATGCTCGTGCAAGCTCGCGACGAGCGCGCGCTCGAATGCATGGCGCGTCTTGCAAGCATCGCCGTCGGCGCTCGCGATGAGCTCGAAGCGGCGCGCGAGCTCGGCGAGCGTCGGCAACATCTCGTCGGAGTCGTGGCTTTCGAGTGAGCCCAGAATGATCCGCGCGAGGCGCACGCTGTTCTCGGCGCGCTCGCTATAGCGGCCGGCCCAGAAGAGGTTCTCCGCGGCGCGGCTCGAGACGGTGCGATGGCGGTGGCCGCGCGCGAGATCGCGCGGGCTCATCGGCGAAGGCAACAGCGAAAACGACGAACCGGGCTGGCTGGAAAGCACCCATGTGTCGACGCTGCTCCCACCCGACTGCATCGAGACGCTCAACTGCCGCTCGTCGGCAAGCCGCGTGAAGCCGCCGGGGAACACGTGCCAGCCGCCGTCCTCGCCGGCGATCGCATAGGCGCGCAGCGTGCAGGGACGACGCGTGAGCGTGCCGTCCTGATAGCGCGGCGCGCACGAATAAGGCAATGGCGCCTGGATCGCGAACGCGTCGGGCCGCTCTTCAATGCGCTCGCGCCATTCGGCGAGGCACTGCGGCCCCGCGGCGAGCCCGGGCGGCATGTCGGACGACGAGGGATGCGGCATGCCCGTCCATGCCGGTGCGAGCCACGCCTCGGAGAGTTGCGCGAAGGCTTGCTCGCGCACGGTTTCTTCGCCGCACCACCATGTCGCGATACCGGGCAGCACGAGGGTTTCGCCGAAGAGCGCGTCGGCGATGCCGGGCAGAAAGCCATGCAGCGCCGCCGATTCGAGAAAACCCGCGCCCGGCGAGTTCGACACGACCACATTGCCGGCACGCATGACCTGCAGCAGGCCCGGCACGCCGATCGTCGAATCGGCGCGCAGCTCGACCGGATCGCAAAAGCTGTCGTCGAGCCGGCGCAGCATCCCGTGCACGCGCTCGAGCCCGGCGAGCGTCTTCAGATAGAGCTTGTCGCCGCGCACGGTGAGATCCGTGCCTTCGACGAGCGTAAGCCCGAGGTATCGCGCGAGAAAGACATGCTCGAAATACGTCTCGCTGAAGGGGCCGGGGCTCAGCAGCGCGATATGAGGCGAATCGCCGCGCTCGCGGCGCTCGTCGAGCGTCATCGTGGCCCGGGCCGATTTCGCGAGCGTCGCGATCAGCTGCGAGTAGGACGGTGCCAGCCGCCTCACGCGCAAGGAGCGGAACGGCTCGGCGAAAAGCCCTGCGACGATGAGCCGGTTCTCGAGCGCATAGCCGAGGCCCGATGGCGCCTGCGTCCGATGTCCCGTGACCGTCCATTCGCCGTTCGGCGCGCGCGCGAGATCGACGGCGACGATCTGCAGATAGCGCCCGCCGGGCGGCACATAGCCTCTGAGTGGCCGCAGATAGCCGGGATGACCGAAGACGAGCGCGGGCGGGATCAGGCCGCGCGCGAGCAGCGTCTGGCCGCCGTAGGCGTCCGCCACGAGCGCTTCGAGAAGCCGCGCGCGCTGCGCCACGCCGCGCTCGATCGTCGCCCACTCGGCCTCGTCGACGATGAGCGGGAGCATATCGAGCGCCCAGGGACGCGGCTCGCCGTTGTCGACATAGACGTTGTAAGTAATGTCGTTATCGCGGATTTGCCCGTCGATCGACGCGGCCGCCTGCTCGAGGCCCGCGGCACCTTCCTCGCCGAGCAGGCCGAAGAAGCGCCGCCAGGGCTCGCGAATCGAACCTGTCGCGTCGCGCAGCTCATCCCAGTGGCCCCCGCGCGCGGGCGCGTCGCGCAACGAGGCGAGCACTTCGGCTGAATCGCTCGTCTCGGCTGCGGCATCGAACGGCAAAGTCGATTGAAAAGGCAAAGTCGTTCGTAGAGTCTAGGGAGACGCCACTCCGTCATCGGCACTCGCGCGTCGCAGATCGAGCGTGAACGGCAACTCGAGGCTGCGCTCGCGCGCCCTCACGACCACCGGCCCGGGCGTGTGGCCGATCGTGAAAAAGCGTGCGCGCCGCCGGCTCTGCGCTTCGTAAGCGTTGACGGGAAACGTCTGGTAATTGCGACCGCCCGGATGGGCGACATGATATTGGCATCCGGCCACGGCGCGGCAAGACCAGGTGTCGACGATGTCGAACGTCAGCGGCGCATGCGCACCGATCGTAGGATGCAACGAAGATGCCTGCTCCCATGCGCGAAACCGCACGCCGGCGACATACTCGCTCGCTCGGCCGGTCGGCTGCATGGGCAGCGGCACGCCGTTGACCGTCACAACGTGGCGATTGTCGTTCAAGCCGAGCGCGCGCACCTCGATGCGCTCCAGCGACGAATCGACGTACCGGACGGTACCGCCGATGGCCCCTTCCTCGCCCATCACGTGCCACGGCTCGAGCCCATGTCGCAACGTCAGCGCGATGCCGTCCGCTTGAAGCTCGCCGACGAGCGGAAAGCGGAACTCGAAGTGCGGCTCGAACCAGGCGGGATCGAATGCGTAGCCTGCCGCGTTCATATCGGCGAGCACATCGTCGAAGTCCATCCGCACGAATGTGCCGAGCATGAATCGATCGTGCAGCTCCGTGCCCCAGCGCGTGAGCCGCGTCGTGTAG
Source organism: Trinickia symbiotica (assembly GCF_002934455.1). Taxonomy (GTDB): domain Bacteria; phylum Pseudomonadota; class Gammaproteobacteria; order Burkholderiales; family Burkholderiaceae; genus Trinickia; species Trinickia symbiotica. Next base: position 122,433 of record NZ_PTIR01000005.1, read on the forward strand.
GGCGCGCGCCAGAACCGCGCGACGAGCGCGCGCAACAGCAATTGCTGCACGAGACTCATGCGCGCGTGCGGCGGCATCTCGAAGCCGCGCAACTCGAGCAGACCGAGCCGGCCGGCCGGGCCGTCGGGCGAGTAGAGCTTGTCGATGCAGAACTCCGCGCGGTGCGTGTTGCCCGTCACGTCGATCAGAATGTTGCGCAGCGTCCGGTCGATGAGCCATGGCGGCACCCGTCCGGCCTCCTCGCGCGGAAAGCCCCCGTTCGATGCCAGCAGGTCGACCTGGCGCTGGATTTCTCGAAAGGCGATCTCGAGCTCGTATACCTGGTCGTTACGCGCCTCGTCGACGCGCGGCGCCTGGCTCGTCGGGCCGATGAAAAGCCCTGAAAACAGGTATGACAGCGACGGGTGGTTGTGCCAATAGGCAATGAGGCTCGCAAGCAGATCGGGGCGGCGCAGAAACGGGCTGTCGGCCGGCGTCGCCGCGCCGAGCACCATGTGGTTACCGCCGCCCGTGCCGGTGTGGCGGCCATCGAGCATGAATTTCTCGGGCCCGAGATAGGACTCGCGCGCGGCTTCGTACAGAAACTCCGTGTGATCGACGAGTTGGCCCCAGCTCGAAGCCGGATGAATGTTGACTTCGATGACGCCGGGATCGGGCGTGACCTGCAGCATCTGGAGTCGTGCGTCGCGCGGCGGCGGATAGCCTTCGACGACGATTTGCATCCGCAAGTCGGCGGCCGTCGCCTCCACGGCGGCGAGCAGATCGAGGTAATCGTCTAGCACGGCGAGCGGCGGCATGAAAACGTAGAGCGCGCGGCTGCCGCGACCGTCCTCGGCCGCCTCCACCTGCGGGCCGGCCGCGCGCGCCGTCGCGCGCGCTTCGACAACGAGCGCCGTGCGCCGGATCCATGAAGCCGATTCGCCGCGCAGCGGCATGCGGCCCTCGACGGCGCGGCTCTCGTTGCCCGCCGCGCCGGTGTTCATCGCGCGACGCGATTGCGCATCGCTTTCCGCGACGCCTGCTTTACCGTCTACCCCGCTTTCGCCACCCGCATCGTCGATCCCTGCCTGCCCCGCATATTGCGTGCGCAACTGCGCGGCGCGGCGCAACGGAGCCGCCGGTGCGAACGGATCGTGTTCGTGCAGCCACGGATAGTCGGCTTCGGAAACCCACGGCAGCGAGTCGAGCGGCAGGCGGTAGCCCATCGGCGAATCGCCGGGCATCAGATACATCCGCTCGTCGCGAAAAAACCAGGGGCCGGTCACCCATCGCGGGCCGCCGAAGGGCGGCGTCGTGCCGGGCGTGTCACGCTCGCGCGCCAGCGGCAGCGCATAGCCCGTGACGGCCGGCAATCCCGCATCGAAGACGCGGCGCAACCGCACTCTTTCGAGCTCGTCGTCGAGCCGCGAATCGAACGGATCGACGTTGATAGGCAGACGCCGTTCGCGCCAGAGGTAGTACCAGACGTCCTCGTAACCGGCCTGGATGTGTTTCTCGTCGAGCGCGAGCTTCCCCGCGAGGTGGCGAATGAAGCGCTCAGCATGCTCGGACGTGTATTGCATCGGCTCGCGTTCGTCCGCGAAGCGCGCCGGATCGTGCCAGCACGGCTCGCCGTCGGCGCGCCAGAAAAGCGAGAGCGCCCAGCGCGGCAACTGCTCGCCGGGATACCACTTGCCCTGCCCCACATGCAAGAAGCCGTTCGCGCCGTAGCGCGCGCGCAGCTTGTCCATGAGCGCGACCGCGTAGCCGCGCTTCGTCGGACCGAGGGCGTCGGTGTTCCATTCGGGCGCGTCGCGATCGCGCACGCACACGAAGGTCGGCTCGCCGCCCATCGTGAGCCGGACATCCATCGACGAGAGATCGGCATCGACCTGCCAGCCCATGAGCTCCACAGCGGCCCACTGGGCGTCGCTATAAGGCTTGGTGACGCGCGGCGTTTCGAGCATGCGCTCGATCGACATCGAATGCGTGAAGTCGACCTCGCACTCGTCGAGCGCGCCCGAGATCGGCGCGGCGCTGCCGGGCTGCGGCGTGCAGGCGACGGGAATGTGCCCCTCGCCGGCCAGCAGCCCCGATGTCGGATCGAGCCCGATCCAGCCGGCGCCCGGCAAGTAGACCTCGCACCAGGCGTGCAGGTCCGTGAAGTCCGCTTCGGCGCCGCTCGGACCGTCGATCGCTTTCTCATCGGGCGCAAGCTGCAGCAGATAGCCCGACACGAAGCGGGCCGCAAAGCCGAGCTGCCGCAGCGTCTGAACGAGAAGCCAGCCCGTGTCGCGGCACGAGCCCGAGGCCTTCTCGAGCGTTTCCTCGGGCGTCTGCACGCCGGGCTCCATGCGGATCAGATAACCGATCTCGTGCGCGAGGCGTTGGTTGAGCTCGACGAGAAAATCGATCGTCTTGCGCGGGGTGCGTTCGATGCTATCGATGAACGCGGCGAAGCGCGGCGTCGCCTCCGCCGTGCGCGCGAGATACGGCGCGAGCTCGCCCTCGAGCTCCGGCGGATAGGCAAACGGAAACCGCTCCGCGTAGGGCTCCAGAAAAAAGTCGAACGGGTTGTAGACCGACATCTCGGCGACGAGGTCGACGGTCACGCTGAATTCGCGCGTCGGTTCGGGAAAGACCAGCCGCGCCTGATAGTTCGCGAAGGCGTCTTGCTGCCAGTTGACGAAGTGATCGGCCGGCTCGACGCGCATCGAGTAGGAGAGGATCGGCGTGCGGCAGTGCGGCGCCGGACGCAGGCGGACGATTTGCGGCCCGAGGGCCACGAGCCGGTCATAGCGGTACTGCGTGACATGGTTTAACGCGACGCGGATCGACACGAAGGAACCTCGGTGCGGTGAGGAAAGGGAAATGCGCTCAGGACACTAACGGGGCGGTCACGCTTGATGCATCGATGCGGGTGCGGCATCGGGCTCGGGCGCGAGCGGCACGAGCAGGTCGCCGCTCACGCAGCTCGCGAGCTCGTTCACGCGCGCGAGAAAGTTCGTCAGCCACCCATGAAGACCGCCGCGCAAAATGTCGCCGATGCGAGAGGCGCACACGTGCTCGTGCAGCTTGATCGCCATCGCTTCGGCCTGCGCGCTGCGCACATTTCGTACGCGCGCGAGAATCTGCCGCACTTCCTCGAGGCTGGCGGCGAGCGAGCGCGGCCAGTCGGCAAAGAGGATCAGGAGGTCCGCGATGCGCTCGGGCGTGATGACGTCGCGGTAGACCTTACGGTAGACCTCGAAGCCCGAGACTGAGCGCAGCAGCGCCGCCCAATGGTAATAATCGAGCGACTGCGCGAGCGGCTGCGCGTTGCCGCCGCCGTGCTGCTCGATCATTTCGAACTTGACGTCGAGAATGCGCGCCGTATTGTCGGCGCGCTCGAGGAACGTGCCGAGGCGCATGAAGTAGAACGCTTCGTCCTTCACCATCGTGCCGAGCTGCACGCCGCGCGAGAGATGCGAGCGGAACTTCACCCATTCGAGGAACTCGCACGGATCGCGCGCGAGCACGCCGTCGGCGAGCATCCGCTGCGCATCGAGCCAGGTCGTGTTGAGCGTCTCCCAGAGCTCCGTCGTGATCGAGCCGCGCACGGCGCGCGCGTTTTCGCGGGCGGCGCGCAGGCAGTTGATGATCGACGACAGGTTGTCGCGGTCGCTCGTCATGAACTCGATGACTTCAAGGCTTGCGAGTGTAGGATGCGCGGCGCAATAGATGCCGGCAAGCTCCGAGATCGACAGCATGGCGCGCCAGCCGAGCGCCGCGTACTCCTCCGACTGCGGCAGCAGCGACATCTGATAGTTGGCATCGAGCATGCGAGCCGTGTTCTCGGCGCGCTCGGTATAGCGAGCCATCCAGAAGAGATGGTCGGCGGTGCGGCTGAGCATGATTTCTCCAGAACGGCGTTGATCGATGAGCTTCCGCGGGCGCCCCGAACCCGATGCGGGGCGAATCCGGCGGCCACGCAGGTTTTATTGCTCGAGCACCCAGGTATCCTTTGTACCGCCTCCTTGCGACGAATTGACGACGAGCGAGCCTTCGCGCAGCGCGACGCGCGTCAAGCCCCCCGGCACCATGCGCACCTCGCTGCCCGACAGCACGAACGGGCGCAGATCGATATGGCGCGGCGCGATGCCCGCTTCGACGTAGGTCGGGCAGGTCGAAAGCGCGAGCGTCGGCTGCGCGATGTACTTGTCCGGGTGCGCGATCAGCACTGAGCGGAACGCTTCAATCTCGGCCCTCGTCGATGCCGGCCCGATCAGCATCCCGTAGCCGCCCGCGCCATGCGTTTCCTTGACCACGAGCTCGGACAGATGATCGAGCACGTAGCTCAGATCCTGCGGCTTGCGGCACATCCATGTCGGCACGTTGTTGAGGATCGGCTCCTCGCCGAGATAGAAGCGGACCATGTCGGGGACGTACGGGTAGATCGACTTGTCGTCGGCGACACCGGTGCCGACCGCGTTCGCGAGCGTCACGTTGCCGGCGCGATAGGCGGCGAGCAGTCCCGCCGCGCCGAGCACCGAATCGGCCCGGAACACTTCGGGGTCGAGAAAATCGTCGTCTACGCGTCGATAAACGACATCGATGCGCTGCGGGCCCTGCGTGGTGCGCATATAGACGTAGCCGTCCTCGACGAAGAGGTCCTTGCCTTCGACGAGCTCGACGCCCATCTGCTGCGCAAGAAAGGCGTGCTCGAAATAGGCCGAGTTGTACATGCCGGGCGTGAGCACGACGATCGTCGGATCGTCGACGCCCTCGGGCGCCGCGGCGCGCAGCGTATCGAGCAGCAGGTCGGGATAGTGCGCGACGGGGGCGACGCGATTGCGCGCGAAGAGATCGGGGAAGAGCCGCATCATCATCTTGCGGTTCTCGAGCATATAGGAGACGCCCGACGGCACGCGCAGGTTGTCCTCCAATACGTAGAACTCGCCGACGCCCGCGCGCACGATGTCGATGCCGGCGACATGCGCGTAGACGCCGCGCGTCACGTCCACGCCTTCCATCTGCGGCCGATACTGCCCGTTGCCGACGATCTGCTCGGCCGGGATGATGCCGGCCCGTACGATCGTCTTGTCGTGATAGATGTCATGGATGAAACGGTTCAGCGCGTTCACTCGCTGACGCAGGCCTCGCTCTAGCGCGGCCCATTCTTGCGCGGGGAAGATGCGCGGGATGACGTCGAACGGGATCGTGCGCTCCGTGCCGATGCCGGTTTCGTCCTTGGCGCCATAGACCGCGAACGTAATGCCGACACGGCGGAAGTTCAGGTCCGCCTCCGCGCGCTTGTTGCTGATCTGCTGCTCGCTTTGCGCGCGCATCCAGGCGATGAACTCGCGGTAATGCGTGCGCGGATCGCCCACCTCGAGAAAGGTCGCCGGCGAAAGGCCCGCGGTGCCGGCGGCACTGCGCTCGAACATCTCGCTGAAGAAAGCTTGCGTCATGGCCGCTATCCATTGGATTTATCTGGACCAGCCACGGGCCGATGAGCCCGGCCGCGGCCCCTGGTAGAGCCTGTCGCCGCCCTGACGAGCGGTTGGGCGGGCAAACGCAAGTCGCGTGCCTATGCCGAAAAACCCCCATGGCACAGGCCGCTCAGCCGCCGAGCGAATGCGAGTGCACGCCACTCGCGCACCGGCTTGATGCAAACCATCGAACCGCAAGCACCGTATTGGCGCATCGCCACGCAAATACCTGAAAGCTTCCGGCTAGTACTGCTAACGGCTCCTATTCGCCGCGCCCCGGCCGCAAACGCCGAATATGTCGAATCACGAAGCCTTCGTGGGCGTCGGCAGGCCCCCTCGCCGCATGCGCGCACTCGATGAGCTTCGCCTCGATGTTGCCGAACACCGATGCCGGCGAAAGCGCCTCGAGCGCATACTGCCGCGCCGCGGCCCCAAGCACCGTGCGCCGCGGCGCGTCGTCAGCCAGCGCCGCGATCGCGGACGCGAACGTCGCGGCATCGTCGGGCGCCACCACCAAGCCTCGCCCACTGACGACGTCGTAAAGCTCGGTATCCGCCTGCGCCATCGCGACGATGGCGCGTCCGCTCGCCATCATCCCCGTCAGCTTCGACGGCATCACGAGATCGGCCGCATCCGCACGCTGCGGCAGCGCGTGAATATCGGCAAGGTTCAAGAGCTCGTTCAAGCGCTCGGCGGGCTGCAGGCCGATGACCCGGCAGTTCGGCAAATCGGCGCAGCGCTGCGCGAGTTCAGCCTTCGTCGCGCCTTCCCCACAGAACACGAACCGGATGTCGGCACGACTGGCAAGCCGTTGCGCCGCCTCGGCAAGATACTCGACGCCCTGCTTCTTACCCATGTTGCCCGCGTATAGAACAACTTTCGCGTCATCGGGAATCGACAGCTCGCGCCGATAGGCACTCGGGCGATCGAGCGGACGAATCGTCTCGGTATCGACCCAGTTCGGCGCGCAGACCACGTTGTTCGCATCGATGCCGAGCGTGCGCAAGCGCTCGACCATCTTCGTGGAGATCGAAGAGACGACATTGAAACGCCTGAGCAGCGAACGCTCCACGGCACGCGCGAAGTGCGCCGCGCGCGCATTGTCGAGCAGCCCGAGACCGAAGGCGGCGTCGACCTCGAAGTCCTGAATGTGCAGCCAAGTCCGCGCGCCGGTGATGCGCGCGACGGCGAGCGCCGCGGGCGCGCACAACAGCGTCGGCGCGACGACCATGACGACATCGGGCCACCAGCGCAACTGCAACGCCATCGGAATCGCCGAAGTGAGCGCGAACGAGGTGAGATGCACGAGACGCTTGGCCCCGCTCGGCCGCGCCGGCACCCAGAGCGGCGCGCGCCAGATCTTCACGCCACGCCGCGCCTCGCGCCGGTACGCCCATGCGGACCACCCGTCGGCCACGCGCCATTCCGGGTAATACGGCGGCGCGGTGACGACGCGCACGTCGTGGCCGCGCGCCGCCAGCGCCTCCGCCATCTCCGCCGTGTATTTGCCGGTGCCGGTCAGCTCGGGCGCGTAATTGATGCCATAGACTAGCAGCCTCATTGTTCTAACCGCTGTGCGCTGGAAGCGGCCTCGCCGTCGCTCGTGCCGACGAGCATCGTCGCGCAGCCACGCGCGATATGGGAAGCCGCCGCACGCGGATCGAAGCGCGCGATCGTGCGCATGCACGCCCGTGCCGTCTGCGCGCTGTCGGCGAACTGGCGCAGCGCCGCGAGCAAGGTGTCCCGCAAGGCGGGAACGTTCCCCGCATCGAAAGCGAACCCGGTCTCGCCCTCGACAACGAGCTCGGGCACACACCCGCAACGCTCGCTGACGACGGCAGGGCAGCCATGGCTCAGTGCCTCGTTGACGACGAGCCCCCACGGCTCGCTGTAACTCGGCAAAACCAGGCAGGCCGCGCCGAAATACTCGTTCGAGAGCGGCTCGTCTTGCAGACTGCCCGTGAAATGCACGGCTTCGCGCACGCCGAGCGCATCGACCGACGCCTGCAGCGTGTCGTGCATCGGCCCGGTGCCGACGATGCGCAGCGTCGCATTCGGCACCGTCTCACGGACCTGCGCGAATGCCTCGAGCAGCGTATCGATGCCCTTTTCGGCGGAGAGGCGGCCGACATAAAGGAACACGGGTGCGTTGCCCTCGCGGCGCGCCAAACGCTCCTCGAACGCGCGCTCGGTCAAGAACGAGCGCGGCAGCGCGGCAGCCTGGCACGGCACGAAGATTCTGTCTCGCTTCGCGCCGAGCGACACCAGATATTCGCGGCTGCGCTCACCGAAGCCGAAGTAACCGTCGCACAACGCAAAGAAGATGCGCTTAGGCACCGAGGTCAGCAGACGCCGCGGCCGATCGCGCGCGGTGGAATCGCAGAATACGGCGCGACGCTTGCGCGTGAGGACGCACGCAAAGAGCATCGCCCAGTATTCGGGCCGATGGTAGCCCGGCAGCACGATGAGGTCCGCCTTGGCCTTCATCACCTCCCAGGTGAGGCGGCCCATCATCTTCCACAATGGGACGTCTTCGTAACAGCCATCGAAGAGCTTTTGCATCGGATAGCGATGAAAAGAGTAATCGACATCCGAAAAGCCGATCCGGTCCGTTTCGGTATCGGCGATCTGCACCATCGAGTAGCGGATCGAGCCCGCCGTCGACAAGTTGTGCAGCGCCGTGAAAACTGCCCCCTTGTGGCGCGACCAAACCACGTTATGAAAGATTGTCACTGTTGCCATCATTTTTGATCATCCGTGCGAGGCAGCTTCAAGCACGCCATAACGTGAAAGGAAATCCTCGTAGGTCCGGGCAATCCCCTCCTCGAGGCCGATGCGGGCGCGCCATCCCATCTCGGCGAGCCGCGATACATCGAGCAACTTTTGCGGCGTGCCGTCGGGCTTCGACGAATCGAAGACGAGCTCGCCTTCGTAGCCGACGATGCGCGTGATGCACTGCGCGAGCTCACGGATGGAGAGGTCCTCGCCGACACCGACGTTATAGACACCCTCGCCGACGTCGCGCTCGAGCAAGAAGCGAGTGGCATTCGCCAGATCGTCGACGTGGAGGAATTCACGCCGAGGCTTGCCCGTTCCCCAGACCGTCAGCATGGGCGCGCCGGCGATCTTGGCCTCGTGCGCCTTGCGGATCAGCGCGGGGAAGACATGACTTCCCTGCGGATCGTAGTTGTCGTTCGGACCGTACAGGTTCGTCGGCATCAGAGAGACATAGTGCGTGCCATATTGACTGTTGTAGGCGTTGCACATCTTGAGGCCGGCGATCTTCGCGATCGCGTAGGCGTCGTTGGTCGGCTCCAGCGCCGAGCTCAGTAGATACTCCTCGCGAATCGGCTGCGGACAAAGCTTCGGATAAATGCACGACGAGCCGAAAAAGACGAGCCGATCGACGTTCGCGCGATAGGCCGCGTGGATGACATTCGATTCGATCGCGAGGTTTTCGTAGATGAACCGCGCCGGCTGGGAAGCGTTGGCGAGGATGCCGCCGACGCGCGCGGCGGCAAGCAGCACGACGTCGGGACGAACGTCGTCGAGGAAGCGACTGACAGCATGTTGATCGGTCAGGTCGAGCTCGGCATGCGTGCGCACGACGAGGTTACGGTAACCGTTCGCGTCGAGCTCGCGTACGAGCGCCGAGCCGACCATGCCGCGGTGGCCGGCAATGTAGATGCGGGCATCCTTGTCCATCGCTTATCCTCATTCGTGATGTTCGAGCGCCTTGAAGCCCGCTAACGTCACGAGCGCATCGCGACGCGCAAGCTGGTAATCGGCACGAACCATTTCCTTGACGAGCGCATCGAACGAAGTACGGGGTTTCCAGCCAAGCTTTTCGTGCGCCTTCGACGCATCGCCGAGCAGCGTGTCCACTTCCGTGGGCCGGAAGTAGCGCGGATCTACACGCACGATGACATCGCCCGGGGCCATGCGCATCTCGTGGGTCTCGACATGCTCGACGATGCCGACCTCGTCCGGACCGCGCCCTTCGAAGCGGATGCTGACGCCGAGTTCGGCCGCCGCACGCTGAACGAACTCGCGTACGCTGTATTGCTCGCCCGTGGCAATGACGAAGTCTTCCGGCTCGTCCTGTTGCAGCATCATCCACTGCATCTCGACGTAGTCGCGGGCATGTCCCCAGTCTCGCATCGCCGAGAGATTGCCTAGATAGAGCTCCTTTTGCAGGCCAACTGCGATGCGAGCGAGCGCACGCGTGATCTTGCGCGTGACGAACGTTTCGCCGCGCACAGGTGACTCGTGATTGAAGAGAATGCCGTTGCAGGCATAGATGCCGTATGCTTCCCGATAATTGACCGTCGTCCAGTAGGCGAAGAGCTTAGCCACGGCATAAGGGCTGCGCGGGTAGAACGGCGTCGTCTCGCGTTGCGGCACCTCTCGTACCAGCCCATACAGTTCCGACGTCGAGGCCTGATAGAACCGCGTCTTCTTTTCCATGCCGAGAATGCGGATTGCTTCCAGAATGCGCAGCGCGCCAAGACCGTCGGCGTTCGCCGTATATTCGGGCTCGTCGAACGACACGGCGACGTGGCTCTGCGCGGCGAGGTTGTAGATTTCGTCAGGCTCGGCATGTTGGATCACGCGCAAGAGGCTCGCGGAATCCGTCAGGTCGCCATGATGGAGAAAGAACCGTGCACCGTCCTCGTCATGAGGATCGCGATACAAGTGATCGATACGGTCCGTATTGAAGAGCGACGTGCGGCGCTTCAAGCCGTGAACGACGTAGCCTTTCTCGAGCAGAAGCTCGGCGAGGTACGAGCCGTCTTGTCCTGTGATGCCGGTAATCAACGCGACCTTTTTCTTCATCTTCAACCCCCTTACTGTTGACGCCGCGCCGCCCACCGGGCGGCCGGCGCGGCCAAAAGATTGGGCACCGAAAGCCCATCACTCGGAGATGCTTTCATAGCCGTAATAACCGCCGTTGTACGAACCGCCGAGCATCGGCACGGCGGGCGGCACGTCGGTCAGCAGGACACCTTTCAGATTGACGCCGCCCGTCTCGAGGCGCTTCGCCGTCTCGCTGATCTCGGCGATCGGATGGCGTCCATAACGCACGACGAGCAGCGTCGTGCCCGCGTACTTGCCGATGACGGTCGAATCGGTCACCGCGAGCACCGGCGGGGTATCGATGATGACGAGGTCGTAGCGCCGCGAAATCGCTTCGAGCAGGTCGCGGAAACGCTCGCTCATCAGAAGCTCGGACGGATGCGTGGGCAGCGTGCCCTTCGTCAGCACGTCCAGCCCGGGCAGCACTTCGCGCTGGATCACGCTCGACGGATCGGCGCCTCGCAGCACATCGGAAAGCCCCGGCTGATGCCGCACGCCGAAGTGCGAATGCACCTCGCCGCGCCGCATGTCGCCGTCGACGACGAGCACGCGCTTGCCCGCCGAGGCGACGAGCGCAGCCAGATTGACCGACAGGAACGATTTGCCCGCATCGGGACGCGAACCCGTCAGCATGACGATGTTGTTCGGCGCCTGATCGAGCGAGAGCTGCAGCGTCGTGCGCAGGCTCCGCACGCCTTCGACGGCGATGTCCTGCGGCGATTGCGCCGCGAGCACATGCAAGCCCTGCCGGCGCATCATGACGTTCTGCTGCAGGCGAAGCTGCAGCCCGCTGCGCGGCACGACCGCGAACACCGGCACCCCGATCGCGCTCTCGATCTCGTCGGCGCGCTCCACGCCACCGTACAGCGCCTTCTTCACGAACGCGCAGACGATTCCGACGAAGAGACCGCCGCCGAAACCGATGAGGATCACGATGAAGCGTTTCGGCCAGACGGGCTCGTCGGGTGTCTCGGCGAAGTCGACGACGCGCACGTTGCCGATCTGTCCCGCCTTCACGACGCGCAGTTGCTGCGCGCTGTTCAGCAGATTCGTGTAGAGCTCCGTGTCGACGCGCACGTCGCGCAACAAGCGCAAGGCGGTCTGCTCGGTGTCGGGCAGCGCTTCCACGCTTTTCGACATTTGCCCCTGCGAACCCTGCAACTGCGCAATTTGAGCGTCGAGCGCCTGGACCGCCGGGTGATTCGCCGTGAAGCGCTGCGAAAGATCGGCGCGCTGACGTTGCAGGTCGGCAAGCTTCGTCTTGTTGTCGACCATCTGTTGCAGCAGCAGGCGACTCTCTTCGCTCAGATCGACGGTACCGTGCTGATTACGGAAGTTGTTGTAGCGCTGTTCGGCTGTATCAAGCTCGTGGCGCAACTGCGGCAGTTGCTCGTCGAGGAACGAGAGGGTGCGTTCGGCTTCGGCCATGCGGCGATCGGCGTCCTGCTTGATGAACTGCCGCGCGATGCCGTTGACGACGTTGGCCGTCAACACCGGATTCTGCCCTTGCAGCGTGACGCTGATGATGCCGGACTGCAGCGCCGTTTCCGTGACGCGCAGCGCCTTTTGCAGCCGCTCGACGGTATCGAGCGTCGACGAGCGCGTGAGTTGGAACTGCGTGCCGGGACGGCCCGTGAGTTGATCGACGTGAACGGTTACCGGGCCTGCCGCCGAGACACCGCTCACATCCTCGCCGACATGGCCGTTCGCGATCGCGATGCCTTCCGGGTCGTTGAGGGTAAAGGTACCGTTCGGTCCGGCCGTCAGCGTGAACGACTTGCCATAGAGCGTTTTAGGCGTATCGAAGCGGGCCACCGAGATCTTCTCGTTGCCCCACGCGAAACCGCCGAGATCCATGAACGGCTGGACCTTGAAGCCCCACTTGCCCGTCGTCAGCGCCGCGAGCAGGGGCCCGATCACGGGCACCTCGCGCGGCTCCGCCGAAATATCGAGGTGCAGATCGCGCACCGTCGCTTCCGTGACGAGGCGCGATTTCAGCAGCTCGATTTCCGCCGCCGTGGTCGCCTTTCTCGTGAACATTCGCGAAAGCGGCTCGATCTGCTGCTGTTGGTTGTTGCCACCACCGCCGTTGTCGCCGTTCTGCACGTCTTCGACCTGGATCACCGCGTCGGCCTTGTAGACCGGCTTGGCAAGGAATGCGTAGGCCAAGCCAAGCAGCGTCACGACGGCCGTGACCATTGCGATGAGCCGCCAATTGCTGAATATCGCCTGAAGATAATCGGTCAGACGCAATTCGTCGGCGGCCGAAACGTCGGTGTAGCGGTTGTCGAAATTCATAGCCATGTCAGTTGCTCTCTCTTGCGAGATGTCCCGTCATGCCTCGCCGCGCGTGACGGGACGAATGTTTGCAATCGATGTCAGTACTTCGACACGAGGGCTCCTGTGAGCGCCGCATTGACCGCCGGCAGCAGCAGGTTCAGCACACGGTTGAACTTGACGAGGCCACCGTTATCGACGTAGACGACGTCTCTCGGTTGCAGCTGAAACTGATTCGCGAGCACCATCGAGACAGGCGACGTCGCGTCCAGGTGGTAGATCTGCGGCTGGACGCCGTCACCGTCGCGAATGACGAACAGCGACTTGGCCTTGGCGGTGTTTTCGTTGAAGCTACCCGCCTCGGAGATCGCCTGGGCCAGCGTCAGCTTGCCGTTGCGCAACGGCATGACCGTCGCGGGCTTGTTGAGCTCGCCCATCATGTAGACGCCGTTCTCGTCACGCGAACCGACGCGCACCATGTCGCCGGGCCTCAGCACAATGTCATTGGGGTTGCGCCCCGCTTTCACGATCGCGTTGAAGTTGATTGGATACGTCACTCCGTCACGCACGAGCGATACCTGACTTTGATCCGCGTTGGCCGTGAACCCGCCCGCGCGCCCGATCGCCTGTGTCAGCGTCATCGGGATGTCGTTGATCTGCTGCGAGCCGGGCTTGCCGACCTCGCCGTCGATATAGACTTGCGAGGAACGGAATGAAGCGACGCGCACCGTCACCTCGGGGCTTTTGTAGACTTTGCTGATCCGCGAAACGATCTTGCGCTGGACTTGCTCGACGTTGTCTCCGCCAACGTGAACGGTCCCCGCATACGGGAACTGAATGTTGCCCGCCTCGTCGACGAGAAAGCCCGGCGCGGCGTCGGACTCACGCGTGTTCTGCGCTCCCTGGCCGAGCGCCGCCGCGAGTTCGGGGTGATCCCAGACAGTGATCTGCAGCACGTCGCCAGGGCCGACCGTATAGGCGCTCGGCTTGCCGAACAGGCTCGTCAGCTGCGGCGAAAGCGGCTGAGCGCCTGCTTGCCCGTTCATCTGGCGAATCAGTGCGAGATTGATGTCCGTGATGGGAATCTGTACCTTCTGCTCCGGTTCCTTGCTGTATTGACCGCCCGTCTCCGTGACTGTCGGCGGCTGCTCCATGCGCTGGCCGGGCACGATCGAGCAGGCCGAGACGAGGCCCGCCAGCGCGACGAAAACGAATGTCATGAATGCGCGGTTGCGCAACTCCCAATAGCACATGATTTTTGTCCTCCGTGCCGGTTATTGACTTCAGCGCGCGCCTACCGGGAAAGCGGCGCCATTTGGCCTACCATCAGTCAAGTCAGTAAGCGTTGCTATGGATCAGTCCCTTGACGACGGTGGCGGCGATGATCCGCATATCGAGCCCGAAGGACCAGTTACCGAGGTAATACAGATCGTGCGCGACGCGCCGCTCCATCTTCTCGATACGGTCTGTTTCGCCTCGATACCCGTTGATCTGAGCCCAGCCCGTGATGCCTGGCTTGATGCGATAGCGGTGGATGTAGCCGGCGACGACCTTTTGATAGAGATCATCGTGCTCGAGCGCGTGCGGGCGCGGCCCCACGACCGACATGTCGCCCTTCAGCACGTTGATGAACTGCGGCAGCTCGTCGAGGCTCGTGCGGCGCAGGAACGCACCGATCTTCGTCACGCGCGGGTCTTGCCGCACGGCCTGCTTGACGACCCCCGGCTCCTCCACGTGCAGCCGCATCGAGCGGAACTTGTAAATCGTGAAGACGCGTCCATCGGCCCCTTTGCGCTTTTGCTTGAAGAAGACCGGGCCCGGCGACGAAAGCTTGACGGCGATCGCGATCGCGATCATCAGCGGCGCAAGTCCGATCAAAGCGCAGGCCGCGAAGACACGGTCGAAGAGATCCTTTTTCATCATCGCGCTCGGCGAAAGCGGCGACGCGATGAGATTGATCGCGGGCACGCCCAGCAAATCGATGATGCCGCTCGTATCGAAGAGGGCGAGCGAGCGCACGTCGGGCATGAAGCGAATGTTCACGAGGTCGTTGCGAAACTCCCCAATGATCGACAGAATCGTGCGCTCCTCCGAGAGCGGCAGCGCGAGCCATAACTCGTGCACATCGCTCGTGCGGACACACTGCGCGAACGATTCGATATCGTCGAAGCGCTGCATGCGCGCATCGGACCCGCTCGACTCGGCCGCAGACGCGGCCGCGGTTCTTGCGGCGCGCGCCGAGGCGTCGAGCCGCGCGTAGGCATGGGTCGCGCGCAGCGCGAGCGGCAAGCCGAGCGGCGAAGGCGCGGCGGATGCGTCGGCCGAAGCCGCGTCGAGCACTCGCGCTTCGCCGCTCGCCGTCTTCGGCACGTAGATGGCGGAAGCGCGAAAACCCGTCGCCGGCGCCGCTTGGATGCGGCGCAGGATCGCGTTGCAATGGTGGCCTGAACCGACGAGCGCCACCTGATGCAGGTTCATGCCCGCGTGACGCAGGCGTGCCAGCACCGCATGCGAAGCGAGCCGGTAGGCGATCAGCAGGCCGCCCGCGAGCGCCGTCCAATACGCAAACCAGAGCCGGGAGACGAAATCGATCTGGCGCAGCGAGAACATCACCATCAGCGCGCATGCCTGCACGACGAGCCACGCGAGCGCCACTTGCCCCGCCAGCACGCGCTTCGAGCGGCCGCGCCACGACTCGTAGACCCCGAACACGGGGAACAGCACGAGCGCGAACGCGGCGGTGAAGAGCGCGAACGCATCGGTAAAGCCGCGATGGGCCCAGCCCGAAAAGCGCATTTCCGAAGCCAGCACTGCCGTCGCGATGATGAGCACGACATCGATGAGCCGCGCACATAAGCCTTGTAGGTCACGCATATCGGTACTCCGGGGACCCGGGACGCATCAATGCGCCTTCGAGCCGTTGCCGTCTTGCTTGCCGTTGTTGCCTTCCTGGACGGCTTGCGCCGCGCATCGCCCGTATTGATCGTCGAAACGGACAATGTCGTCTTCACCGAGATAGGCGCCCGACTGCACCTCGATGATTTCGAGCGGCACCTTCCCCGGGTTCTCGAGCCGATGACGGACGCCGAGCGGGATGTACGTCGACTCGTTTTCGCTCAACAGGAACTGCTCGTCGCCGCGTGTCACGAGCGCCGTCCCACGCACGACGACCCAGTGCTCGGCACGATGGTGGTGCATCTGCAGCGACAGGCGAGCCCCCGGTGAGACGACGATGCGCTTCACCTGGAATCGATCTCCGTGGTCGATCGAATCGTAAAAGCCCCAAGGGCGGTGCACCTTGCGATGAGCGTCCGCCTCGGGCGCATGCTCGGCCTTGATGCGCGCAACGAGCCCCTTCACGCGTTGCACATGGGAGCGATCGGCGACGAGCACCGCATCGGGTGTTTCGACGACGACGACATTGGACGTCCCCACGCACGCGACGAGCCTGCCCGCCGAATGCGCATACGTCGAAGTGGCGCCTTCGAAGACGACGCGCCCACGTGCGACGTTGCCGTCCTGATCCTTGTCGAGCGCGTCCCAGACCGCATCCCACGAGCCGAGGTCGGACCAGCCGGCATCGAGCGGTATCACCACGCCACGGAACGTCGAGTCGTCGGAGCCGAGCCGCTCCATGACCGCGTAGTCGATCGAGTCCGCCGGCGCGCGCTCGAATGCCTCGGGCGCGGGATCGAAACGCTCGCCGCGCGTCGTGCCGCCGGCGACGGCTGCAAGACAGGCCTCGTGCATCTCGGGCCTGAATGCGCGTAATGCGTCGAGCCACACCGAGGCGCGCATGATGAAGATGCCGCTGTTCCACCAGTAGGTGCCCGCGGCCAGATACTGCGCGGCGAGCTCGGCGGCCGGCTTCTCCACGAAGCGGTCGATTTCGTGCGCGCCGTCGTCGAGCGCCTCGCCGACGCGGATGTAGCCGAAGCCGGTATCGGGCCGCGTCGGCGGCACGCCGAGCGTCGCGATCGCGCCGCGTTCCGCGTATTGCGCGGCAAGCTCGATCGCGGCTTGCAGCGCGGGGATGTCGCTGATCGAATGATCGGCGGGCATGACGACGAGAATCGCATCGTCGCCCTCGTCGGCGCATGCGCGCGCCGCCGCAAGCGTCAGCGCGGGCGCGGTATCGCGGCGCGCCGGCTCGACGATGAGCCGCGGGACGACGCCGCTTTGACGCAACTGTTCGTCGATGATGAAGCAATGCTCGCCGCCGCAGACGACGATCGGCGAGTCGGCCATCTCCCAGCAGTCGGAAAATCCGTCGAGACGGCGCACCGTCGCCTGCAGCAGAGTATCGGAGCCCACCACGTCGATGAGCTGCTTCGGATAGTGCTCGCGCGACATCGGCCACAAGCGCGTTCCGGAGCCGCCGGCCAGCACGACGGGGACGAGCCGCTTGCACGGCGTCGTCGCCACACGCGCCCGGGCGGCGACCGTGTCCGACCTCGCCGAGGCCGCCGCGGCTCCGTTGACGTATCGTTGTTCCTGAGACCTCATGCCATCACTCCTCTCAGCCGCCCGCTTCGCGGCGACTTTGCATGCGGAACTCGGTCGGCGAAATCATCATCCGCTTGCGGAAAATCTTCGCGAGACGATCGCCATTGCCCATCCCGCTGCGCCGCGCGATCTTGTCCACCGGCAGTTCCGAATCGATGAGCAGGCTGCAGGTAATCGCCAGACGCGCCTGCAGCAGGTAGTCCGAAGGCGTCATCCCGAGCTCGAGCTTGAAGCGGCGCAGGAAGTTGCGCTCGCTCATCGCGGCCACTTGAGCCGCGTCCGCGATCGAAATCGGCCGCTCACAGTTGTCTTGCAGCCAGCGCGCCGCCGCACGAATCTTGTCGCCGGCACTCGCGGCACCCGCATCGCCGAGCAGCGGCACGAACCGCGCGCTGGACCCCGGCATCAGCCGCTCAGCGACGCTGCGCGCAATGTCGAGGCCGAGGTCGCGCTTGACCATCGTCAGCGCACCCTTCATCGGCGCGAGCCGATCGCTCGTATCGACGGGCGGCGTCTCACGCCCGTTCTGCCGCAAATAGCTATTGAACTGATGTTCGCTGTCGCGATTGGCGATGCCAGCCGCCTCCAGCAGCGCGCGACCCTCGTCGATCGAGCGGACGTTCGCTGTCTTCACATGGACCCGACGCAGCCAGCCGATCAATCGCTCGTCGCTTGCCGCCGCTTGAGCGCCCTTGCCACCCGCGACGAAGAGCGCGTCGAAACCGTTGAAATGGCGGGCGTCGAGCCCGTCGGTCCAGACCCTCACCGAAGAGGAGCAGGTCACGTTCCCGCCGCCGGCTGAAAGGAAGGAAACGTCGTAGACCCAATCGTCGCTCGAGCGCGTCGCGACGAGCTCGTTGGCCACATGGAAGACTTCAGCGACAAGTCCTGCGCCGAGCAGCGAAAACCCGTCGAACAGGACGATTGCGATGCGGCGCGTTGCGCACCGGTTGCTCTTCTCCGAAACATGCAACCAACCCATCATGGCAGGTTCGATACTCGCGTTACTCGCGTAAGGCATGGCATTTCCCTCAAAAGTCATTGCCTGCATATCGGCCATCCCCCTGGTCAATTTGCAGTGCATCATAAACAGACGAATAGCGCGTTGCGGATGCCGTGACGCAATTCAGCGACATGTTGGCGGAATTCTTCCGGCGAATGTCGTCTGAATCCAACGACCATTTTTCTCAACCTTGCGCGATTCCCCTGGACCAATCGGACCATCCAATTAATTACCGAACCTTTCACATACCTTTTAGTAAAAAAGCGCCAGCGCGCAGCGGCAGAGTCGATGCCGGCGCCGTGGTCGTCCCCTGGCAATAAACGCCTAGCCACCCGTTACTTGACGGCTTGCGAAAGAGATTCGGCTTCGTGCGAGCCGATATGACCGAATACGGCAAGACCCGGGCCTGAACCGGACGACGCGTGGGCGCCTGCACCTGCCGCACTCCTGGGTCGTTTCGGTCGGGACATTAGGGTTCCCCCCGAACGACCGCACGCAACCGAAGATAGACGTTGGCGGAAAAGTAGTGTGTTGCGCAGGCCACATTCGCACACACCGCGGATGCGAGGAATTGCGCCGCTCGTCGGCACTTATTCCTTAATTCCCTATTTCCTATTATCAAACCACATCACTGCGGGGGACGGCATGTTTCAAATCTGATTCATTTTCGATTCTTTTGACATTTCTGTGTACGCGCGATTATTTGTCTTAATCGTTCGTGTCATCGGTGCACTCAATCATATGATTAATAGCCGGCGCGCGGCGCCATTGCCCCTGGATCAGAGCCGGTCGACCTTGCACTGCAACATGCGACCCGGCGCTCTCGGCCCGGTGCCAGGCCCTCTGCGCTTACGGGCTCACTCGTGCGGGCACGCAGCGCTATCGGGGCGCGTCAGCAACAATTGCCGCCGCACAGGAGCAATCCGCCATCGACGACAGGGCCGCGCCCGCCCGTTTCCGTCACGCCGAACGCCTTGCCCAGCAAGCTTCCGCCAACTCGTCCGCAAATTTCCGCCACCTGGTCTGCGTAAATGCGCTAGATGTTTCAGTGCCGAAAATTGCCGAAAGCCGTTAGTCTCTCGGCTGCGAGTCGTCCCCCCAATCGGAATTTCGTCGGTCCCCAAGACCTGCACATCATTTCGTCTCGAGGCTGCTTCTCAAGCCTTTCCTGCTCGCAGACTTCGCGGCGCGCGATTCAGTCGCCCATCGGCGATCCGTTTCAGGCACGGCCGAACTCACCGGCCGGGGATACTTCCCTTTTTGCCGAACCGGGCCCGTGCGCCAATTCCCGTTGACAGCCGCCGACAGGCGGCACCGTGCATCGTCGTGGCGGCGATGTGCGACGCCCTACGCTTGCCTTTGCGCTTGCATAGGCCGACGCAGGGTGCTTCTTGTAGCCAACAACGACAGAATGAACGACTTTTATCTCAACACTCAGAGCACTTCCAGGATTTCCAACCGTCCCCTAACCAACCGACCCATCCCCGCCCGCCTCGCAGCGCTCGCTGCCTTCACGTTCACGCTCGCCGCATGCGGCGGCGGTGGCCGCGGCAGCGGCCCGACGGCCGCTGCCGCGGCCGCCAGTCCCTCGGGCCAAGCGAGTGCCGTCAACTCGCCCACCGCGATCGTCGCCGCGGGCGGCCAAGCGCTGAGCTGCGGCTCACCCTCGGCCGCGAGCGCCGCCGGCTCGGGCGGCAATCTCATCGAAGCCGACACGCCGGGCAGCGACGGCTCGCGCATGTTTGCGCTCGGCAAGCCGTTCACGATTGCGTTGACGACGCGCGCGGCGAGCGACGACACACTCACGTGGAAGGTGACGGACGACTGGAACGTCGTGCGCGCAAGCGGGAGCATCCCCGTGAAGAGCGGCGCGCAAACCGTCACGCTCAGTTGCTCCTCGACGCTTGCCGGTTACTTCTCCGTATCGGCGACGCTCGCCAAAGAGGGCGGCCAATTGCCCTCGCAGGGCACGCGTCCGACGGGCATCGCGACATTCGGCGTGTTGCCCGACGTATCGGCGACGCTGCCCGCAGTCTCGTTCGCCCGTGAGGATCAGCATCGCTTCGGCGGCCAGGGCGCCAACTACCTCGTGGCGGGACAAACGTGCTGCAGCGGGGACGGCTATCGGCCGCTCTATACCGATCTCGGCCTCTCGTGGGTCAACGACAACCGTAACTGGTACGCGGAGGAGCCGAACGGGCCGAACACGTTCGTGCCGAGCACCAACACGTTGGCGCCTTTCTTCCGCAAGGGCGACATCATGCGTCTGATCCAGCTCGACGGCATTCCGGGCTGGGCGAGCCCGACGGGCGCGCAGACCGAGGGCTATGCGCCCGTCAACGAAGCGGCGTTCCAGGACTACACGAGCCGCGTCGGGGCCGATTCGGCCGCGATCCGCGCGGCATTCTTCCCGAATCAGTCGGCGAACTACTATCAGATCACGTGGGAGCCGGACGGCGGAGGATCGACGCAATGGCACGATTCCGACGCGAACTTGGTCGCGATGTATCGCGCCGCCTACACGGGGCTGCATTCGACCGATCCGCACGCCGTCGTGATGGGCGTCACGGATGCGCTCTTGCGCACGAACACGCAGTGGCTCGCGCGGCTCGCGCCGCTCGGCATCGCGCAGTACCTCGACGGTCTGTCGGTTCACGGCTACTACGATGCGGGCACCTCGCCCTCGCATCCGCCCGAGCGCCTCGCCACGGATCCTGATCCGGCCACGGCCGCCAACGCGCTGCCCGCCTCGATGCGTGAGCTGCGCGCCGCAATGGCCAAGTACCTGAAGCCCGGTGCGAAGCTGTTCTCCACCGAAACGGGCATCAGCTACGACACGGGCGCGTCGTATGGTCCGAACTATCCGTCGCAGAACGTGCTGTTCGCGCACGGCGCCGTCGTGGCGCGCTCGCAGCTGATCCTGCTCGGGGAAGGCGCCGACATGAGCTACGTGTTCTATTCGTCCGATTCGTCCGCCGACACCCCCGGGTACGGCATCTTCTTCGATCTGTCGAACGCGCAGGGCAGCTTCGGTTCGAGCAACATCAGCCCGAAGCCGGCCGCGATGGAGGTTGCCGCGATGACGCGCCTCATCGACGGCACGACGACGATGGGCTATCTCAACGACGTGCCGACGGGCGTCTATGGCTACGCGTTTCAGCGCTTGAACGGCGGCAAGATCGTGACGGCGCTCTGGACGCACAACAACGCCGCCTGGAACACGTCGTCCGGGTTCAGCGAGACGTACAGCGTGCCTTACTCGCTCAAGGTCGATGACGACGGCACGTCCGGCAACGTCACCGTGCTCGACGCCATGGGCAACGCGGCGACGATGCCGTACACCAACGGCCATATCGCGCTCACGCTCTCCGAATCGCCGATCTACGTCGTTTCGACGAACGCATCCGCGATGAAGTCGCACGTCACCGCGCCGGCCGGCTACGTGACGCAGTAAGCGAGAAAGCGGCGAGGCTCGGGCCACCGAGCTCGCCGCCGCGCGGCAGGGCACGACGGCGGCTCACCGCGAGCCGCCCGTCGGTCAATGTTCGGGAACCCACAGTCGTCGCAAGAACGATGTGATGTAGTCGAAAGTCGGCTTCTCTAAGGCGTTCCCGCATATGATCGCTGCGTTCAAGCATTTCCGCGGCATCCCTGCCCGGACTCTCGTTTTCTCGAGCCGGTGTTCCGTTTCCTCGATACCCGCACGGAGCATGCGGCGGCTATTGGCCTGCCTCGTATGGCTCATGGTCGCCGCCTGCAATCGGACTCAGGCGGGCGACGACGCGAGCGGCACGACCGGTTCCCCCTCCACACCTGCAACGAAGGCCGCATCGTCGGCACCGATGCGAATCGCAACGGGCTCGATCGCATGCGAGCCGCAGGCCGCATCGCCCTCGGCCGCACCTGCTCTCTCCGCAAAGGGCGCCCCGATCGAAGCCGACACGCCAGGCAGCGATGGCACGCGCATGTTCAAGCTCGACAGTCCCTTTACGATCGCATTCACGACGCGCACGAGCGCGGACGATACGATCGTCTGGCAACTGCGCGACGATCGCGACGCCGTGCGCGCAAGCGGACGAACGAAGGTGGCCAGTGGAGCGCGGACGACGACGTTGCAGTGCCGCTCGACACTGGCCGGCTACTTCGCGCTTTCGGCGAAGCTCGCGCGCACGGGCGATGCGTTGCCCGTGCGCGGCACGCGTCCCGCCGGCATCGCGACGTTCGGCGTTCTGCCCGACGTCTCGTCAGTGCTCCCGCCCGTCGTCTATGCTCGCGAAGATCAGCATCGCTTCGGCGGCCAGGGCACCAACTATCTCGCGCCGGGTCAGGCCTGCTGCGACGGCGACGGCTATCGGCCGCTCTACACCGATCTCGGCCTCTCATGGGCCAACGACAACCGCAACTGGTACATGAAGGAGCCGGAGCGAGCCGATACCTTCAAGCCCGGCGTCGACACGCTCGCCCCATACTTCAGGAAGGGCGACATCATGCGCCTCATCCAGCTCGACGGCATACCGGGCTGGGCGAGCGCGACGGGCAAAGCCACGCACAGCTACCTTCCCGCTTCGGAAACGGCATACGGCAGCTACATGCGGCGCGTCGGCACGGATTCGTCGCTGATCCGTAACGAGTACTTTCCGCGCCAGGCGAACAACTACTACCAGGTGACGTGGGAGCCCGACCCGGACAGCGGGCTGCCCTGGCGCGATTCGGACGCTCACTTCGTCGCGCTCTATCGTGCCACCTACGAAGCGATACACGCGACCGATCCGCATGCCGTCGTCATGGGTCCGACGAATGCCTCCGTGCGCGAGAACACGCGCTGGCTGAAACGGCTCGCCCCGCTCGGGCTCGCGCGCTATCTCGACGGCGTCGCCATCCACGGCTACTACGATATCGGCTGCTCGCCCTCTCATCCGCCGGAGCGTCTCACGACCGACTCCGATCCCGCCAAAGCGGCCGATGCGCTGCCCGCCGCGATGCGCGAGCTGCGGCGCACGATGGCCCAGTATCTGAAGCCCGGCGCAAAGCTCTTCGCCACGGAAACAGGCGTCAGCTACGACGTGGGGACGTCGTACGGCCCCGACTATCCGAAGCAAGACGTGCTCTTCGCGCACGGCGCCGTCGTGGCGCGCACGCATCTCATCATGCTCGGCGAGGGCGCGGATACGACGTTCATCTTCTATTCGTCCGATCCGCCCGATCCGCCGCCCGGCTATGGGCTCTTCTTCAATCTCGCCGAAACCAAGGGCGGCTACGGCGCGAGCCATATCAGCCCGAAGCCGGCCGCGATGGCCGTTGCCGCGATGACGCGCCTCGTAGACGGCACGACCACGCTCGGCTATCTCGACGACGTGCCGACGGGCGTCTATGGGTACGCGTTTCAGCGCTTGAACGGCGGCAAAGTCGTGACGGCGCTGTGGACGCACAACAACGCCGACTGGAATACGTCATCCGGGTTCAGCGAAACGTATAGCGTGCCTTACTCGCTGAAGGTCGACGACGATGGCGCGTCGGGCAACGTGACCGTGCTCGATACGATGGGCAACGCAGCGACGATGCCCTACCACGACGGCCGCGTCGCGCTCAGGCTCTCGGAGTCGCCGATCTACGTCGTCTCGACGAACGCATCCGCGATGAAGTCGCACGTCACGGCGCCCGCGGGCTACCTCGGCCGTTGAACACCTGGTGCCCTGTCCCGCACGACACTAGAGCATCGAAGAACCGCTCGCTGACACGCGATTCAACCTCGGCGACGAGAGGCCCGCAATGCTCATTTGACCTGACGAAACGACCGTCAGAGCCGTTACTCAAATCGATGGGCACGCGGGCCGGCGCGAACGAACGAAGCGTGCGCGAAGTATCGAAATGATCTGCCAACATCTCGCGCTTTTCCGACGATGGTCGCAGCGGTTGCCGGCGCGAAGCCTATGATGCGACGGCCGGCTCCTGCCTTCGCTACCCTGCTTGAGCGAATGGCGTCGCCTCGCGCGCCGAGGCGCCGATGCATCACGAACCACGCTGCGAGGCGAATGCCACGAAGCGACGCCCGTTCACCGAACGCTCCCTTCGCGCGACTTTGCTCACATGGCCAAACGGATCGCTATCCTGATCTTTGACGCGTTCTCTCTCGTCGAAGTGAGTTCGGTGGCGGAGGTCTTCCGGCTCGCCGACGAGATCGAGCTCGAGCACGAGACGGCGCTGAAGGAGTCGGACGCGCCGATGGCCACGGCTCATTCGTCGCCTCCCGAGCCGCCGCCGTTGCCGGAATCGCCCGAACATTTCGAATCCACGGAGCCGCACGAGCCCTACGAACTCATCGTCGTATCGGACGCGGGCGGCAGCGTCGCGAGCAGCGGCGCGATGCGTGTGTGGTCCGAGCGGCTGGAAACGTACGCGTCCGGCGGATTCGATGTTCTGTTCATCGCCGGCGGGCCCGGTGCCGCGCGCGCGAAGGAAGACGAATCGTTCATGCACCATCTGCGCGAAGCGCTTCAGCATACGCGCGTGGTCAAGCCGATCGGCGAAGGGTTCGGCATCCTCGCGGCCGCCAACGCGACGCAAGGCACCGAGGCGGGCGCTCAACCGAACGTGCCGATCGCGCTCGGCGTGGCCGCGCGTACCGCACCGCTCGTCGAGCAGGCCGTCGCGCTCGACGATCCGCTCGGCCCGATCGCGGCGGCGCTGTCGATCGTCAAGCGCGACCGCGGCGCCAATGCCGCGCGCGAAATCTCCGAGCGCTCGATGCCGGGCGCCTGGCGGCGACTTGGCGCCGTGCTCGGCGAACTCGACGAAGGCGGCGCGCGCGAGAAGATCAACGCAGCCGCGCGCTGGATGCGGGAGAACTACGGGCGACCGATTTCGGTCGCGAAGGCGGCGCAGGTCGCCGCGATGAGCGAGCGCAGCTTCTTGCGCCGCTTCAAGTCGCAAATGGGGCTCACGCCCTCCGAATATCTGCTGAGGGCGCGGCTCGATGCGAGCTGCCTGCTGCTCGTCGCGACCGATCTGCCCGTCGACAAGATCGCGCGCCGCTGCGGCGTCAGCAGCGGCGACGGTCTCGCGAAGATCTTCCGCAAGCGCCTGTCCATCTCGCCGACCGAATACCGCATTGCCGAGCGACGGCGCGCGAATCAGCGCTGAACCGACCGCAAACGCCCGCCTCCCCTCGCACGCTCACCGACTCAGCTCTTCGCTCACCGTGCATCCGGCCATCAAGACTGCGACTCGAGCCCGCTCGGCAGCGCGCTGACGCGCCGGACTTCGGGCGATTCGAGCCAGCTCGGCGATCGCGCGCAATAGAGCATCATCGGCAAGGCGTCCTCACCCCAAAAGATCTGCCCGTTGAGGCGAAACATCGGCACGCCGAAGACGCCGAGCGCGACCGCGTCCTCGAAATTGCGTCGCAGGCGGGCCTTCGTCTCTTCCTGCTCGATGAGCGGCTCGCCCTGCGGCACCCCCAGCTGCCTGCACAGATCGGCGAAACCGTCGGGCGTCGACGGATCGCGCCCATCGCGCCAGATGAAGCGGAAGATCGCGCAGACGGTCGGGACATCGGCCTCGAGCGCGGCGGCCAACAGGAGCGGCTTCGTCGAATCGAAGGGATGCACGGGCGGCATCTTGAACGGGATGCCGAGCTGCTCGGCGCGAAAGAGCGCATGCCGGTAGACGAACACGCGCTTCGGCGCAACTTCGTTCGCCGGGCGTTGCCCCCAGTGCCGGTAAAGCGCGTAAAGCGACACGGGCACGAGCCCGAACGGCAACTGGGGCCACTTGTGGTGTTGCTCGAGCAGCAGGTACGAAAACGGCGAGACGAAATCGTAGAACCATAGCGGCGCGGCCGCATCGATGGTTTGGCTCATTTGGCTCTCCTGATGCCCGTCGCGACGGCGCCGCGCCGGTGCCGCGGCTCGCCGTCGCGACCATCTTACGCGTCGGCGCCGCGGCGCGGACCTAGGCGTCGCCCTCGCTTACGTTCGTTACAGAACCGTAGCCGTAGCCCGTAGCCGTCGCGGGCGGTGTGCCTTCGATGTTTGCGCTTCCATCTGCTGGCCCGGCCCTAGGCGGCGCTCATGCTTCTTTTCGCAAGGCGCGCGCGCACGAAGCCGATATGCTCGCGCAGAACGTAGAACTGATCGGCATAGGCAAGCGGGATCTTGAGCCTGTTGACGGACTCCTCGATCCGATCGAGCCTTTCGACGAGCTCCGCCCGCTCGCTTTCCGTCGTCTCGTTGAACGCCGCGCGCTCCAGCGCGATCAGCGCGCCGTACCAGCGATAGAGCCGCGACTTGACTCGCCACGCGTAGAGCGAAGGCACGAGCCTCAGGCCGGGAATCAGAACGACGACGATCGGCACCACCAGCACGATGAGACGATCGGCGAGGCTCGCGAGCCAGAACGGCAGTACGCGGTAAAGGAAGCTCTTGCCCGATTTGTAGTAACGCGCCGCATCGTCGGAGAGCGGAAAGTCGTGCACGAGCGGCGCGGGGAATTCGCCGGCCCGCTGCAACAGCGTGGCACCGCCATTCACCTCACGTGCCGCCTCGACTAGCAGATCCGAGAGCGCCGGATGCAGCGAGTCTCGCGCAATCAAGTCCACCGTCGGCGAGAGCGTGTGCACGGTCGCGGGCGGCAGGTTCTTGCCGAGGTCGAATGCGCCCATCGGCAAGGCGATGTTGTTCAGATAGGGGAAGCGGCGCGCGTAGGCTTCGGCCTGCACGAACGAAAAGAAGCGGACGTGCGGCGTGCGCGTGAGCCGTGCCATCACGGGAAGCTGCACCGAATCGCCCGCGAAGAAGGCCGCGTCGATGGTGCCGGCCGTCAGTGCGCGCGCCGCTTCCTCGCCCGTCATCGGCAACAGCGTCGTCGCCCCGCCGGGCGTGATGCCGTTCGCCTTCAGAAGCACGAGCGCGAGCGCGCGAGCGCCACTGCCCTCGGGGCCGATCGCCAGCCGCTTGCCGGCAAACTCCGAGAGGAAGATGCGTCGCGGGCCGTTATAGAAGACGACGAGCGGCACGTAAGCGACGCTGCCGAGTGAAACGAGTCCCTCGGGCGGCGCGGGCGGACCGGACGCGGCGACCGGCGTGGCCGCTACCGCGGGCTGGGCCGACGCGGCGAGCGCCGGCGCCGATGAAGCTTTACCCGATGACGACGCCGCGGCGGCCACGGACGACGATGCGCCTGCGGCCGAAGACGGGGTTGCCGCGTCGTCCGAAGCCATCGAGCCGCCGCCCGGCGCCGCCGCCGTCGCCGTCGTCCCGGAAGCCGCCGCGCTCGACGCGGCCTGGCCCGGCGAGGCCCCGCTCGCCGATACGGCGGAGAGCAGCCCGCTTTGGACGAAGCCGACATCGACATGACTCGAGGGATCGGCGAGCCGCCGCAGATTCTGCAACGAGCCTTCGGAAGGCAGCACGACGAGCGTGATGCCGTTGCGCGCGAGGATCTGCTTATAGCGCTGCGCGGCATTCCAGAACGAGCTGCCCGGCGGCCCCGAGGTGATCGTCAGTGTGCTCGGCGGCGCGGGCTGGATAAGACGAATCGCAATCCAGATGGCGGCCGCCGAAATGGCGAGGATCGGCCCGAACGAGACTGCGAGGTCGCGCCAGGAGATCGCGACAAAACGGGCAACGAGGCGCGGAGTACGGCGTGGAAGTTCTCGTTTCGGTCGCTTCATCGGGTCGTCGTCGGAGGGTCGTGTCGGTCTGCGATTCTAGCGCTGACCGGTGCTGGCTCCGACGAACAGATCCTTGAACTCGCGCGGCTGCGAGCGCCAGTATTGCTTCGGCGCATGCACCCGCGCGCCGAGCTTGGCCGCGGCATGCCATGGCCAGCGCGGATCGAAGAGCATCGCGCGAGCGAGCGACACGGCATCCGCCTCATGGTTCGCGATGATCGCCTCGGCCTGCTCGGGCTCCGTGATGAGGCCGACGGCAATCGTCGGCAGCCCCACTTCAGCCTTGACACGCTGCGCATACGGGACCTGATAGCCAGGGCCGAGCTTGATGGCCTGCTCCGGCGATACGCCTCCCGTCGTCACATGGATCGCCGCGCACCCGCGCGCCTTCAACGCGTTCGACAACGCGACCGTCCCATCGATGTCCCAGCCGCCCGGCACCCAGTCCGTCGCGGAGATGCGCGCCCAGACCGGCTTATCGGCAGGGAAGGCGGCGCGCACGGCTTCGAACAGTTCGATCGGGAAACGCATGCGGTTCTCGAGGCTGCCGCCGTACTCGTCGGTGCGGTGATTGGCGATCGGCGACAGGAATTGGTGAAGCAGATAGCCATGCGCGGCATGGATCTCGATGCCGTCGATTCCGAGGCGGGCCGCTCGCGCCGCCGCGGCGACGAAATCGTCGCGCACCTTGTCGAGTCCCGCGCGATCGAGCGCGATCGGCGGCTCTTCTTCCTTCGCATGGGGCACGGGCGAAGGCGCCACGGTCTTCCAGCCGTCGGGCGCTTGCGACGGAATCTGCGCGCCGCCCTCCCACGGAGCCCGGCTCGACGCCTTGCGGCCCGCGTGCGCGAGCTGGATGGCGACCTTGATCGGCGAATGCGCGCGCACCGCCTTCAGCACGCGGGCGAGCGCGGCTTCGTTGTCGTCCGAATAAAGACCGAGGTCGGACGGCGTGATTCTGCCTTCGGGCGATACGGCGGTCGCCTCGATGATAAGTAGTCCCGCACCGGAGAGCGCGAGATGCCCGAGATGAATCATGTGCCAGTCGCTCGCCGAGCCGGCCTCAGCGGAGTATTGGCACATCGGCGCGATGACGATGCGATTCGACAGCTCGAGCTGGCCGATCGCCAGCGACTCGAAAAGGCGGCTCATTGCGAAGGTTCCTGGCAAGACGAGTGAGCCGTCACCATAGCGCATCTGTACAAGGCTTGCCCGCACGTCGGGCACCCCCAATCGCCGAATCGGCCTCCGCATTCGCCGTCCATCGCGCCGCGCTCGCCATGCCCGAACGATGAAAAACCGGATTCGCGCTCGCCGCAGCGCAGCAAAAACCGGTTCCATGAGAAAATGGCCCCTTTGCCGCGCTGCCCCGGCGCCGCTCTGTTTCCGATACGCGATGTCCGCCCCCTCCGCCCCTGATTCTGTCCCTTCCGGCGCCGGCACGACCGGCCGCATCGTTGCCGTCGTCTTCTCGACATTCGTCTGCTACCTGATCATCGGCATTCCGATGCCGGTGCTGCCCGGCTTCGTCAACGGCGAGCTTGGGTTCGGTTCGGTCCTCGCGGGGGCGGCGATCAGCCTGCAGTACGCCGCGACCCTCCTCTCTCGCGCGCAAGCGGGCCGCAGCGCCGATACACGCGGTGCGAAGCGGACCGTTCTCACGGGCCTTGCGGCCTGCGGCGCGAGCGGCGTGCTGCTGCTCGCCTCGATCGCATTGGCGCGATGGCCGCACGTGAGTCTCGCGATTCTTGCGCTCTCGCGCCTCGTGCTCGGCTTCGGTGAAAGCTTCGTCGGCACGGGCGCGATTCTTTGGGGCATCGGGCGCGTCGGTCACGAGCACAACGCGCGCGTAATCTCATGGAATGGCATTGCCACCTATGCCGGAGTCGCGATCGGCGCGCCGGCTGGCGCAACGCTCGCGCATGCGTTCGGGCCATGGACGCTCGGCACCGTGACCATCGCGCTCGCGGGCATCGGCTACGCGCTTGCGCGCAAGGTCGCACCGGTGCCGCTCGTGCATGGAGAGCGCATGAGCTATGCGAGCGTCTTCGTGCGCGTCTTGCCGCACGGCATCGGGCTCGCGCTCGGCGCGGCAGGCTTCGGCGTCATCGCCACCTTCATCGCCCTCTACTTTGCGGCGCGCGGCTGGCCACACGCGGCGCTCGCGCTGACGCTGTTCGGGACACTCTTCATCGGCTCGCGGCTGCTCTTCGCCAATTCGATCAAAACCTATGGCGGCTTTCGCGTGGCGGTCGCGTCGCTTGTGGTCGAGTGCGTGGGCCTCGTGCTGCTTTGGCTCGCGCCGGCGCCTCATGCGGCGCTCGTGGGCGCCGGACTCACCGGCTTCGGCTTCGCGCTCGTGTTCCCCTCGCTCGGCGTCGAAGCCGTGGACCTCGTGCCCGCGGCGAGCCGCGGCGCGGCGCTCGCGGCCTATTCCGTGTTCTTCGATCTTTCGCTCGGGGTGATGGGCCCGCTGGCAGGCTACATTGCCGGCGAGTTCGGCTACGCATCAGTTTTCTTCGTCGCGGCGCTGGCCGCGGCCGCGGCGGCGGTGCTCTCGACGAGCCTCTACCTGCGCGCCTTGCGCGGGGACTCGGCAGCCGCAGCCCTTTGACGTCGATCCCGCCGTAAACTTCTGTCATACGACGTCTTACCAGAAACGTTCGGATCCCATTAAACACGGGTAAACGCCTAATCTCCGCTGACGGGCCACACGCTAGACTCTTTGCGCAGTGGTACGACGACGCATAAGAACCCACGGCGCAACGAGGACGTCCCCTTCCTGCGCCGACCATCGGAGGAGCATCAAATGGCCCAAAAAACCGGCAGCCGTCGTTCGGCTGCCCCTTCCTTCAAGCCCGGCGCCGTGACGCGCCGCCAATTCATCGGCATGACGAGCACGCTCGTGGGCGGCGCCATGCTTACCGGTCCGATCGGCGCGACGCGGGCATTCGCCGCCCAGAGCCCCGCGGCGGCGCGCGCGATGGACCTGATTTGGGGCGAACACGGCGCCGCGGCCCAGATCGCCGCTTCCGTCGCTCACGTCGCGCACTCACTCTTCCATCGGCGCGACTACGACGTCACCGCGTATGGCGCGCGCCCGTGCACGACAGTCGCGGCAACGTCGCCTTACACCAATACGGCGAAATCGCCCGTCAGCCCGGGCTCCGAGCTGACGAACGCACCGAATTCGTTCGATTCGCGGCCCGCGTTTCTCGCCGCGATCGATGCCTGCCACCGCGAAGGCGGCGGCCGCGTTGTCGTGCCGGCCGGGACCTGGTACTGCGCGGGACCGATCGTCCTGCAAAGCAACGTCCGGTTCCATCTGAGCGCCAACTGCACGATCTATTTCAGCCCCAATCCGGCGGACTATGCGAAGGACGGCCCCGTCTCGTGCGGCGCCAACGGCAATCTCTACTACAGCCGATGGCAGGCAAACGACTGCCTCAACTTTGGCTCGCCCGTCTACGCGCGTGACGCGATCAACATCGCGCTGACGGGCGAAGGACCGACGTCGATTCTGAACGGCCAGGCCATGACGCCGTTCGCGGGCAGCGGCAACAACAGCGTTTGCTGGTGGACCTACAAGGGATCGTCGGGCGCATATGGGGCCAGCGCGTCGGTGCCGAGCCAGGCCTTTGCAAACCCGAACAACGTCGATTTGCGCATCGTCGCGCCCAGCATCTCCGACGCCCTCTACGCATTGCTGACTTCGCCGACGACGCCGTGGCAGCAAGACCAGAACTACCTGCCGGCGCTTTCCGAGGCAGGCGTGCCCGTCGAGCGGCGCATCTTCGGCCTCGGCCACTATCTGCGCCCCTGCATGGTCGAGTTCATCAATTGCCAGAACGTGCTGATGGCCGACTATCAGACGCAGAACACGCCGTTCTGGCAACACCATCCGACGGCGAGCAAGAACGTCGTGTTCCGTGGCGTCACGACGAACAGCATCGGCCCGAACAACGACGGCTTCGATCCCGACGCATGCACGAACGTGCTCGTCGAGGACTGCACGTTCAATACGGGCGACGATTGCATCGCCATCAAGTCGGGCAAGGATCGCGACACGGAGTACGGCCCGGCGCGGCGCCACCTGATCCGCAACTGCACGATGAACAGCGGCCACGGCGGCATCACGCTCGGCAGCGAAATGGGAGGTGGCGTGGAGCAGATCTATGCGACGAATCTCCAGATGCTGAACCAGAACTGGCAGACGAATCCGCTCAACATCGCAATCCGCGTGAAAACGAACATGAATCGCGGCGGCTATGTGAAGGATTTCCACGTGAAGGGCGTCACGCTGCCGAACGGTGTCAACCTGAAGGGCGGCGGCTATGGCAGTGCGATGCTCGCCGGCAGCCCGGTCAACTCGACGGTGCCGCTCGGCGTGCTGACGGCGGCGGCGGGCAACCCGTCGGCCTCCCAAGGAGGCATCGTCACGTTCGATTGCGACTATCAGCCCGCGAACGATGCCGTGCGCACGCGCCCGCCCCTCGTGCAGAACGTCACGATCACGGACCTCAAGGCGAGCAATGTGACGTTGAACGGCGTGACGGCATCCTGTTTTCAGGCGATCGTCGCGCAGGGTCCGGTCGCATTCGACTACAACGGCGCGCCGCCGACACCCACGGTCCAGCCCATCTCGGGCGTCACGATCAGCGATTGCGATTTCGGTACGCCTGTCGCATCGGGCACGCCGACGTCGACTTCGCCAGGACCGATCTATGCATTCAACGTCAATGCGATGACGCTGTCGAATACCGTCATTGCCGGCACGACCTACAACACGACGATCACCGATCTTCGCTGAGAATCGTCCAAGTGCCGACGGTCGCCGCGCGATGCATCGAACGCGGCGACCGTACCCGATGCACGACTCATTCGCCGCTCATGCATCGGCCACGCATAGGTATGCATAACCGCTAGACGTTATGACCTAATTCCGTTCTCTTCCTTGCGTTACCGCCTCCGAGGGACCTACGATTAACGACTCAGACGGCTCCTCAAGGAGGAGACTCATGTCGTCCTGGACACCCGATCCCACGTTTTATCCGTCCGCTCGCCTCGCCGCGGATGCCCCCAAGGAAAAGATCGCCTACGTCGCCAGCTTCGACCCGACGCGCAAGCAGCCCGACGAGCTGGCCGTGGTCGACGTCGATCCCGGCTCCCAGTATTACGGCAGCATCGTCAGCCGTGTGCCGATGCCGAATGTCGGCGACGAGCTTCACCATTTCGGCTGGAACGCCTGCAGCTCGTGCCTTTGCCCGAACGCCCCGCATCCGCATACCGAGCGTCGTTATCTCGTCGTGCCGGGCCTGCGCTCATCGCGCATCCATATCCTCGATACGAAGCCGGACCCGCGCAACCCGGCCATCGTCCGCGTCATCGAGCCGGCGGAGCTTGCCAGAAAGAGCGGCTACACCCGCCCACACACCGTCCACTGCGGGCCGCAGGGCATCTATGTCACGGCGCTCGCGAACGCCGAGGGGGAAGCGCCCGGCGGCGTGTTCCTGATGGATCACGAAAGCTTTGACATTCGCGGCCGCTGGGAAATCGAGCGCGGACCGCAGGAGCTCGCGTACGACGCCTGGTGGCACCTCGGCTTCGATACGCTCGTCTCGAGCGAATGGGGGCTGCCCGCGACGTTCGAAAACGGTCTCGTGCCCGAAGTGCTGCTCGGCGGCAAGTACGGGCACCGGCTCCATTTCTGGGACTTGAACACGCGAAAACATCGGCAAGTGCTCGATTTCGGCGCGGAGAATCAGCTCGTCTTCGAGCTGCGGCCCGCACACGACCCGACCAAGGCCTACGGATTCGTCAACTCCGTCATCAGCCTCAAGGATCTGTCGGCATCGATCTGGACCTGGTATCGCGAGGGCGACAAGTGGGCCGCTCGCAAGATCATCGAGATTCCGGCCGAGCCCGCCGACCCGGCTCTCTTGCCGCCGATGTTGAAGGGCTTCGGCGCGGTACCGCCGCTCGTCACCGATATCGCCCTCTCGCTCGACGATCGCCATCTTTACGTCGCATGCTGGGGCACGGGCGACATGCGCCGCTACGACGTCTCGGACCCGCAGCGGCCCGAGCTCGTCGGCAGCGTGCGCATCGGCGGCATCGCCGCGCGCGCGACGCATCCGCGCGCCGACGGCCGGCCGCTCAACGGCGGTCCGCAGATGGTGGAAGTCAGCCGCGACGGCCATCGCGTCTACTTCACGAATTCGCTCTACGGCGCGATCGACGAGCAGTTTTATCCCGACGGCATCGAAGGATGGATGGTGAAACTCGATGCGGCGCCCAGCGGCGGACTCGAGTTCGACAACGATTTCTATCTGGCCTGGCCCCGCACGCATCGTCCGCATCAGATCCGCCTTGAAGGCGGCGACGCGTCGTCCGATTCGTATTGCTATCCGTGAAGCACCGGCGAATCCGGCATCGCGCGCACCGAGTCATGCCATGAGCCTGCCGCCCGAGATCGCACCCGTCGCGACGAGCTGGGCCGCGGTCGTCGGCAGCGGCATTTTTCATGGCGTCAATCCGGCGATGGGTTGGCTTTTCGCGACCGCGCTGGGCCTCCAGCGCGGCAGCCGCGCGGCGCTCTTCGCCGCCCTGCCGCCGCTCGCGCTCGGGCACGCGGCATCGGTCTTCGTCGTGACTTCGTCCGCGCTCGCCTTCGAAACCCTATCGAAGGTGGCCCATCTCTCGATGGCGCTCGGCGCGCTGCTGATCGCCTGGGGCGTCTATCACTACGTCTACGGCCATCGGCATCGCGTGCCGGTCGGCATGACGGCGGGCTTCGCTGGCCTTGCCCTTTGGTCCGCGGCGACCGCCACGCTGCACGGCGCCGGCCTCATGCTGGTTCCGGCGCTGATGCCGCTTTGCATCGGGAGCGGATCGGCCGCGCTGACCGGAACGGTCGGTCCGCTCGGCGCAATGGGACCGCTGCTCGCGGTGACGCTGATCCACACGGCCGTCGCGTCGGCGACGAGCGCGGCCATCGCGTACGCTGCCTATGAGTACGTCGGACTCGGCATCCTCCGGCGCGGCTGGATCAATTTCGACTGGCTCTGGTCCGGCGCGCTCGTCGCGGCCGGTACATTGCTCGTCGGATTCGGCTGAGGCGGGACGGCGGCTCAGGACGCATTGCCGTGCCCGGCCTGTTCGGGCGACGCTCCGCACATCGCCTTCAGCAGCGCCGCCTCGCGCTCGTGGACTTCGACCGGGAAGGCCTCGGCGCCCGCATAGGCAAGATAGCGCGCACGGTGCTGACCATTGCGGAACGTCACGACGCCCTCGTGCTCGATTCGAAGCCAGCCGAGCAGACCGGGGGCGCGACGCGAAACGATCGTAACGTATGGCATCGTCGGTATCCGCTCGCTTTGCGGATCGAGGAATTCGCGGATGCCCCGCTTCTTCCCGGCGTGCCAATCGCCGACGGGCGGCAGCACGTAGTCGGTATCGTCGCGATCGGCGCATTGCAGCAGCTTGGCCGCATCGACGAGAACGACGCAATGGCGCGTGTCGTCTTCGTCGCCGAACACGCGTTTCAGACGGACGTAATCGTAGTCGCGATGTTCGCGCAGGGGAACGATCCATACCGGCTCGGCGCCGGCCGCGGACGCCTGAGCGACCGCAGAGGGAAACGTAGACGTGGTCATGGCGAGTTTTTTATCGTAAGAGCCGCGCACCAAGCGCCGCGCGACCGGCGACCCACCGGGCTCGAGGCGCAAGCGAAGCGCGACAGCGTGCCGAGCCATCATGACACGATCGTGACATGCTTGTCCTCGACGACAAGCGAGTGCGCCGGGACAAATCAAGGAGACTCCCGTGAATGCCGAGCAATCCCAGCATGTCGAACCATTCGGCGAGCACGTCCGCATCGAGCCTGACGGCCCTATTGCAACTATCGTGCTCGATCGACGACATTGCCGCAATGCCGTCGACGGGCCGACGGCCACGGCGCTCGCCGCCGCCTTCGAACGCTTCGAGAGCGAGCCGGCCTGGCGCGTGGCCGTTCTTTTCGGCGCGGGCGGTACTTTTTGCGCGGGTGCCGACTTGGGCGCGATGCATGACGAAGCGCGCCGCAATGCCGTGCGAGCCGACGGCGGCGGCCCCGGGCCGATGGGCCCGACTCGGATGATGTTCACGAAGCCCGCGATTGCCGCGATCGCGGGTTTTGCCGTGGCGGGCGGGCTCGAGCTCGCGGCGCTCTGCGATTTGCGCGTCGTCGAGGATGACGCCGTCCTTGGCGTGTTTTGCCGCCGCTTCGGCGTGCCGCTCATCGACGGCGGCACGATTCGCCTGCCGCGGCTTATCGGCTTGTCGCGCGCCCTCGATCTGATCTTGACGGGGCGCGCCGTCGATGCCAACGAAGCGCTCGCCATCGGCCTCGCCAACCGTGTGGTGCCGCGCGGCGCCTCGCGCCAGGCGGCGCAAGCACTGGCGGCGCAGCTTGCCGCGTTTCCGCAGCAAGCGCTACTGGCCGATCGTCGCTCGGCATGGGAAAACAGCGCGCTCGACGACCTCGCCGAAGCGCTGCGCCGCGAAGGCGCGGGCGGTTACCGGGCGCTCCTCGAGGAAGGGCTTGCGGGCGCCGCGCGCTTCGCCACCGGCGCGGGACGTCACGGCGTGGCGACCGATGGCGGGAAGCCTCAATGAAGCGATAACGAAGAAGACTCAATGAAGCCGGGAGGCCGGGCCGGGACGCTCCCGGCGGTCGGCAAAGCACCCCAACGTAAACCCTGATAGGGCGCGGCAGCCAATATCGATATAAGTATCGGGTCGAAGCCGACAACGCCCAGGCTGCTACCATCACTCTATGCAGCCATCCGACCCCTCCATGATCCCGCCGACGATTCCTTCGCTGCTCGAGCACGCCACCGCCCACCCTTTCCTGCACGAGCACCTGGCACTCGATGCGGGCGCTCCATCGGCCCTCGCGCACGCGCACTTCCACGGCATGCGGATTGAAAGCGGCTATCAGCCGATCTTCGATGTCAGCATGAGCGGCATTCAGACGCTATGGTCCGCGCCCGAAAGCGCCGACCGCTTCGGCGATGAGCTCGGGTTCCAGGCGCTCACGCTCTCCCCGGGCGGCATGCCGTTCGATCGGTTCGAATCGATCGCGGACAGCCAGGAACTCGTTGCGCTGGACCGTCTCGCGCGTACGTTGCACGCGATCAACTTCTTCGGCGCGCAGCAACACGGCCTGTTGTTCCTGCGCGTGCACGAGCGTCTGCTGAAGAGCGTGAAGTATGACCATGGCCAGCATTTTTCGTCGGTGCTGATTTCGCTCGGCCTCAATCCATCGCGCATCGTGATCGAGTTGCCGAGCGCAGCCGTCGCGCACCGGACGTTCGCCGGCTATCTGGCGAAGAGCTATCAGCGCCATGGCTTCAAGGTGGCGGGCAACTTGCCGAACGCGGGTCACATCATGACGGTGTCGGACATGGCGCGGCTCGATTTCCTGAAGATCGACGGCGCCGCCGTGTTGAGGGATTCGATGGCCAAGCCGCTCATCGCCTATGCGAACCGCCTTCACATTCCGCTGATCTTCGACCGTGTGGCGACCGAGGCGCAGTTCGACTCGCTGCAGCAGTTCGGCGCGCGTTTCGTGCAAGGACCGCTGTTCGAGCCGCACGGCCCGGCCATGCCCCGCGACCGCGTCGACTAGCCGGCACCGGGCGTGCCGCAGCGGTGCATTCGTTCAAGCGCGCGCCGACCGGGCGAGCCGCGACTGCTACACTCGGACATTGCCCATCCATACGAGCGCGATCCAGCGTCGCATCGCCAGGCGCGCACGCGAATCAGGAGGAAACGATGGCCGACGTCGCCCGGTTTCATTGGGACGATCCGCTGCTCCTCAACGAGCAGCTGACCGAAGAGGAACGCATGGTGCGCGATGCCGCGCATGCTTATGCCAACGACAAACTGCAGCCGCGCGTGACCGAAGCGTTCCGCCACGAGCGCACCGACCCGGCGATTTTCCGGGAGATGGGCGAGCTCGGGCTGCTGGGTCCGACGATCCCGGCGGAATATGGCGGAGCGGGCCTGAACTATGTCAGCTATGGCCTGATCGCGCGCGAAGTCGAGCGAGTCGATTCCGGCTATCGATCGATGATGTCGGTGCAGTCGTCGCTCGTCATGGTGCCGATCTTCGAGTTCGGCTCCGAGGCCCAAAAGCGCAAGTACCTGCCCAAGCTCGCGACAGGTGAATGGATCGGCTGCTTCGGCCTCACGGAACCGAATCACGGCTCCGATCCGGGCAGCATGGTGACACGCGCGCGCAAGGTCGAAGGGGGCTATGCGCTTTCGGGCGCGAAGATGTGGATCACGAACTCGCCCATCGCCGACGTCTTCGTCGTGTGGGCGAAGGCGGAAGAGAACGGCGAAGACACGATTCGCGGCTTCATTCTCGAAAAGGGATGCAAAGGCCTCAGCGCGCCGGCTATCCACGGCAAGATCGGTCTGCGGGCGTCGATCACGGGCGAGATCGTCCTCGACGACGTCTTCGTTCCGCAAGAGAACATGCTGCCGAACGTGAGCGGACTGAGGGGCCCGTTCACCTGCCTGAATTCGGCGCGCTACGGAATCGCCTGGGGTGCGCTCGGCGCGGCGGAATCGTGCTGGCATACGGCGCGTCAATACGTGCTCGACCGCAAGCAATTCGGCCGCCCGCTCGCCGCGAACCAGTTGATCCAGAAAAAGCTGGCCGACATGCAGACCGAAATCACGCTCGGCCTGCAAGGCGTGCTGCGGCTCGGGCGCATGAAGGACGAAGGCACCGCCGCGACCGACATCACGTCGATCATGAAGCGCAACTCCTGCGGCAAGGCGCTCGATATCGCGCGTCTCGCCCGCGACATGCTCGGCGGCAACGGCATTTCCGATGAATTCGGCGTCGCCAGGCATCTCGTCAACCTCGAAGTCGTCAATACCTACGAAGGTACCCACGACATTCACGCGCTGATTCTCGGGCGGGCGCAAACAGGCATTCAAGCGTTCTTCTGAGCCCCGCCACCCGTGGGGTTTGTACGGACATTGTAATTTCGCCCGAGGCAAGCGAGCGTTCGCCGCCCTCCGAAGTTTGCGGCGCCTGACGGGGCATGGCCGACATGC
This sequence comes from Trinickia symbiotica, assembly GCF_002934455.1. GTDB lineage: Bacteria > Pseudomonadota > Gammaproteobacteria > Burkholderiales > Burkholderiaceae > Trinickia > Trinickia symbiotica. Next base: position 161,311 of record NZ_PTIR01000005.1, read on the forward strand.
GCCGCGCCGGCAAGCTCAGGAACGGTTTCTGCATCCGCCATCAATGTCGGCTATGGCGGATGCTCGCCGGCTGTCCTATCTTTGGTAGCATGCTCGCGTGGACGAAAACTAGGGGGCTCTAATGTCAGAAGTCAACAAGGAGAGATTAATGTCCGATATCAGAAACGTCCTCGCCGATGCCGAGGATCTCTTGAAGCAGGCCGCGAGCGCCACCGGCGAACGGGCGTCCGAGTTGCGCGAAACGGCGCTGAGCCGGCTCAAACAGGCCAGGGAGAAAGCGGCCGACGTGCAGGTCGTCGTGGTCGAGAAAGGGAAAAAGGCGGTCCGCGCGACAGACGACTACGTCCACGAACACCCCTGGGCAGCGGTCGGCATCGCCGCGGGTATCGGCGTGTTCGTCGGGCTTTTGATCAATCGCAAGTAAATCGTGCTTGCGAAAGCTGCGAGGCGGGGCTCGCCCGGCTTCGCTCCCGCGTCGCGCGCGCCCGATCGTCCCGCGGACGGCCGCCGGGCCGGCCGGGCGGCCATCGGCACTCGCTGACCGTCAAGCGCTGATCCCCTACCCCCATGCCAAACGACAATCCATCGACGCATGCTTCTCATGAGCATGGGCCATTGCGCCGCATGCTGAGTTCCATCGTCTCGCTGATGCACACGAGACTGGAGCTGATCGGGATCGAGCTCGCCGAGGAGCGCGACAAGCTCATCGCCGTCCTCTTTCTCGGACTGGCCGCAGCCATTTTCGCCATGATGGCGTTGATCAGTCTGACCGCGCTGATCGCGGTCGCGTTCTGGGATACCTATCGCTTGCAGGTGCTGGGCGCCATCACGGTCGTGTACGGGATCGGCGCGCTCATCTGCGCGCTCAAGGTGCGCAGTGGACTGCATGGCGCGACGATCGTGTTCCAGACCACGCTGAACGAATTCGAGAAGGACCGCGATATGTTTCGCGAGCCCTGACGCGGGCGAACCCGCTGCCCCTGCCGAAACCACCACGCGCACGCCATGAGCCAAATCACCTCGCCCAATGCGGAACACCGCCGGCACTCGCCGGTTCGGGATTCGAGCACGCCGCAATTGCGGACCGTGCGCAAGGAGTTGCTGCTCTTGCGCTCTGAGGTGGAACGCAGCGAATTCGTCCGCGCTCGCGCCGAGTTGCACGCGAAGTTCGAGCGCTTCGGCTGGCTCAAGCTGCTGTTGCCGCGTTTCACGAGCACCAAAACGAAAGCGCCGGGCAAAGGTTTCAGTGCCACGCTCAGTGACCTGGTGAGCCATCCGCTCGTTGGAACGCTCGTCTCGATGCTCGTAGCCAAGCCGCTTCGGTCGAAACTCTCCGCGGGCACGAAGCCGTTGCTCAAGTGGGGAGCGCTCGGCGCGGCGGCATGGACCGGGTATCGGATGCTCAGCCGGACCATCCGGCAAAGGGCCGACAAAGCTGAAGCCGAAGGCGAACAAGCCAGTAGTTGACCGACAGCGGCTCATCGATCTAGCTCGTCGTCTCGGGCCCACGGTCTTGGCTTCGTTCAGCAACGGGCTCCAACGTTGGCAGCCGGGCTACCTCGCCGACCAACAATCGGCATCGCGCGGCGCCTGCATCGCCGTCGTGCGGTTCGACCGCCTGCCCGTCGAGTCGAGCACGAAAACACCGCACGCGTCGTCGCCCATGGGTCCGGATGGGACGGGCTCCGCCTCGATGACATAGCCGCCGCTCAAGAGGCCGCCACCGGGCAGCACGTGCAAGCGATAGACGGCGCGCCCCTGCGAGGGTGATCGATCAAGACCAGCCGGCAGCGATTCCTCTCTTTTGCCGGCGCGGCGCCCGCCATTCGCTTCGAGAAACTGCGCGGCCTGGTAGATCGACGTCACGACGGCTATCCGGTGCCCGCGAGCGGTATGGCGGACGTAAGTGGGCACGGCATAGGCCGCCATCAGCGCCACGATTGCGAGCGCGACGACGAGTTCCAGCAACGAAAACGCTGACGTGCGCCGCCTCGCGACGGCTGGGCCCGCAGCAAGCTCTGCACGTGCGCACACGATCAGGGCCTCTCGACGATTCGCCGCCAGCGCCGCTCCTCGGTACCGCGCTCGCGCACGACGATGAGCTGCAACCACGCCTCGGCGATCGGGTCGGCGCCGAATCCTCTGGCCGTCACCCAGTGCGCCCGCGCCTGCGGCCGTCGCGGCACCTGCCCGCTTTCGATCACGCATTGCGGCGGCCGCGCGGAACCTGGCCATTGCGACACCGGCGCGAATGCGGCGGAGCTCTCGAATACGCCGCTTTGCCGCCACCTCACGGGTTCGCCCGCGACGTGCGGCAACACCGGCGCCAAGCCGGCGTCGAGCGCTCGCAAGCATAGCGAGAGCGCGGCGTCCGCGGCATTGGCCGCGCGCAGGTGATCCTCGAAGTTGGCGGCGCGCCGCACGGCGGCTATCGAGGCGTTGAACGACGCAACCGACAACGCGAGCATCGCGGAAGCCAGCAACAGCACGGCGGGCAGCGCCGCACCACGATATTCGCGCCGCCTTGCGCGGGGACGCGGTGGCGAGCGGCGATCTTTCCGCAAGCATCCAGCCTTGGATGTCCTCTCGATCATGGCGGTCCTCCGTCAACGTTCGTTGTTGCGGACGGCGACGCGTCGTGAGAACACCGCCCGTGCGCGCCGGTCGCGAGTCGGCACCGAAAGGCCTTCGCAGTCGATGTAGTCACGCCGCGCCACCGTTCGCGCGCCTCGGACTACCACGCATAGGTCGACGGCAACGACGTCGGGCCATTGATGCGCGGCGATCGACCAGGCCCTCACCGACGCACTCGCGCCGCGCAACCAGTAGCGCATGCTCAAGCGTTCGATGCCGGCCACGACCGGCTGTTTGCCGGTGTGAGCGCGAAGCGTGACGACAGCCGACGGTCGCCCGCCTCCGTTGCCGCGACAGTAAAGCTGCGGCTCCCCGCGATCGTCCCGGCTCGCGTAGAACGTATTGACGACGAAAGCCTGCGCGCGGGCCGCACCGATACCGTGCCCCAGACAGTCGGTTGCCCGCGATGTCGCGGTTTTCCAGGTCGAGACACCATCATCGATATACCTGACGACGATCGAGTCCGATACGCCCCGAAGCCGGTCGCAACCGATCGGACCTGCGTCGGCCGATGGAACGCCGGAATCGCAGCCAAAAACGCCGAGCAGCGGACCGCGAGAATGACCGTGATCGTCGGTGCCACCGTCGCTCGAAGCGAGGGGCGCGAAGCCGGCCATTTCGATCTGTTGGCCCAGCAGGACCAGGGCGGTCATTCCCGCGTCGCGCATCGAGGCCATGTCCTCCGCCAGCATCGAGGCTTCGCGTTGCGTCCGATAAAGCAACGCCGCGACGCCGACGAGGAGTGTCCCGAGCGCCGTCGCGATCAACAGTTCGAGAAGCGCATGGCCGCAACGGCGCGTAGGCGAAGCGCTGCACGTTCGCAATCTGCGCATGTCAGGTCTACCTGACGAACGGAATGGCAGAACAAGCCGCGCTCGGTCGCCCACGTCCGCTTCCGTTCGCGCAATCGATTCGAGCCGATGGCGCCCGGCTCGAAGGCGAATCGAGCGGTTCCGCCCATTCCACGACCGCGAGCGCTATGCCGGGCGCGTGATCGACGATCGAAACCTGCGCTTGCGGCAAAGCGGACGCGGCCACCGCCTGCCAATGCGGCAATGCATGCGAGCCGGACGGCGGATCGCGCATCGCAGCAGCGATCGACGCAGCAATCATCGTCGCCTCTTCGCGCCGGGCCGCCGCCCGCTCCGCTTGACCGACGCGCAATTGGCTCGCCACCGCGCCCGCGATGGTGATCGCGGCAAGCGCGAGCGCAACGAGCACTTCGAGCAACGATCCGCCTTCTTCCTGGGCGCGCCGGGAAGCGTGCCCGTGCCGATGCACCTTGGGGAAATCGCCGGGGAGGACCGGAACAAACTCGCTGAATCGGCGGGCTGGCAACGCGCGATTGCTCATGCGCTCTCCTTGCAAGCACCGTCGGCCACCCGGGCCCGCCCTCCGGCCGCAATGACAACGCAGCGGCGCGGATCGCGGCCGCCCGCAACCGGGGCGACGCTCGCAGGCGCGATCTCGAAACTGCGAAAGCCACCGATGACCTGGCCAGCCGGCGGCGTGAATCGTATGTCCGCCGCGCCGCCTCGGATGACGATGGCATCGGCCGGCAACTGTCTGCGCGCCGGAATCGGACCGGCAGGACCATTGGCGACGACCGCCCACCCTGCCGACCAATCGACCGCCACTGCTTCATGAATGCCCGGCGCGGCGATGCATCGGCTTCCGGAGTCGACGAGACAGACGGCGACGGGCAGGCCGCGACGTACGGATTCGCTTCTCGCGTAAGCGAGGCTCGACAGCAGCGCTTGCACTCCCGCATCGACACGGTCTCGCACGCGCCACGCAACGAACGACGGCGCCGCCATCGTCGTCAGAACCGCAACGATCCCGCCCGCGACGGCCAATTCAAATAGCGTGAAGCCGGCGCATCGCCTGGCGTATCGGCCTTGCGCAATTCGGTGCCTCGATGTCGACCGCATAACGATCCCCCCGTGATTCGATGCGAGCACTCTAACGGGCGCGAGAAGCGTCCGCCATTGGCCGTTCGGCCGAATGGCGGGCACGCGAGACGGTCGCGACAATGCCGCGTCAGATCGACGATCGACTGCTATCGGTACGGAGGGAAGGCATTGAGACGATGCGGAAACTCAGCGCTTGCGCGGAGGCTTGGCAGGAGCGGCGCGGCGAAACTCCTCGATCACGTCCTCGAATTCGGACACGTCTTCGAAGCGCCGGTAGACAGAAGCGAAGCGGACATAAGCGATCGTGTCGAGCTGGCGCAATTCCTCCATCACGAGCTCGCCAAGCCGCTCGCTGCGCACTTCGCGCTCTCCGCTTCCGAGCAATTGATATTCGACGCGGGCCACCGCCGCATCGATCGCCTCGGCAGCCACCGGGCGCTTTCTGAGCGCCAGCTGCATGCTTGCGGCGATCTTGCGGCGGTCGAACTCAGTGCGGCTGCCATCCTTTTTCACGACCGCCGGCAACATGAGCTCGACCCGCTCGTACGTCGTAAAGCGCTTGTCGCATGCCGGGCAACGCCGCCGGCGGCGAATGGCCGCGCCGTCCTCGGCCACGCGCGAATCGACGACGTGCGTGTCTTCGTGCCGGCAGAAAGGGCAGCGCATCGCGGCTCAGCGATAGACGGGAAAACGCTTGGTCAACTCGGCGACTTGAGCGCGCACGCGCTCGATCGTCGCTGCGTCTTCCGGGCTTTCAAGCACATCGGCGATCAGGTTGCCCACCTCGGCGGCCTCGTTCGTGCCGAATCCGCGCGTCGTCATCGCCGGCGAGCCGAGGCGAATGCCGCTCGTCACGAACGGCTTTTCCGGATCGTTCGGAATCGCGTTCTTGTTGACCGTGATGTGAGCCGCGCCGAGAGCCGCCTCTGCCGCCTTGCCTGTGATTCGCTTCGCGCGCAGATCGACGAGCATCACATGGCTTTCGGTGCGCCCCGAAACAATCCGCAAGCCGCGCTTCACGAGCGTTTCCGCGAGCACGCGCGCATTTTCGACCACCTGCTGCTGGTAGGCCTTGAATTCGGGCGACATCGCCTCTTTGAAGGCAACAGCCTTTGCCGCGATCACGTGCATGAGGGGACCGCCCTGAATGCCCGGGAAAATCGCCGAGTTGATCGCCTTTTCGTACTCGCCCTTCATCAGGATCACGCCGCCGCGCGGGCCACGCAGGCTCTTGTGCGTCGTCGTGGTGACGAAGTCCGCGTGCGGGACGGGATTCGGATAGACGCCCGCCGCGATGAGCCCGGCGTAGTGCGCCATGTCGACCATCAAATAGGCGCCGACGGATTTCGCGATCGCGGCGAGACGCTCGAAGTCGATGCGCAGCGAAAACGCCGAGGCGCCCGCGATGATGAGCTTCGGCTTTTGCTCGTCGGCAAGCTTCGCGGCGGCTTCGTAGTCGATGTCCTCAGCCTCGTTGAGACCGTAGCTGACGACGTTGAACCACTTGCCCGACATGTTGACGGGCGAGCCGTGCGTCAGGTGCCCGCCGTGCGCGAGGCTCATGCCCATGATCGTGTCGCCGGGCTTGAGCATCGCAAAGAACACGCCCTGATTGGCCTGCGATCCGGAGTTCGGCTGCACGTTCGCCGCCTCGGCCCCGAAGATCGCCTTCACGCGGTCGATGGCGAGCTGTTCCACCACGTCCACATATTCGCAGCCGCCGTAATAGCGCTTGCCGGGATAGCCTTCGGCGTACTTGTTCGTCAGCTGCGAACCCTGCGCGGCCATGACGGCCGGGCTCGTGTAGTTTTCCGAGGCGATCAGTTCGATGTGGTCTTCCTGACGCCGGTTTTCCTGTTCGATCGCTTGCCAGACTTCGGGATCGATGGCGGCGATGGTGCTTTGGGCTCTGTCAAACATACGGATTCCGTTAAGGGTTTACAGGTTGGCCGGATCGCGCGCGGAAATTGCGGCGCCGTCGTTCGCTGTCGGCCGGGGCCAGGCTTTCGAGGCCTGCTCCGGGCGCATGCACGGCTGCGCCCATTGCGCTGCCGCGACGGCGGTGCCAGTCCTGGCATGGCGGAAGGTCCATTACCCGGGCGAGGCAACCGCCGGCGGCGCGAACGATCGCGCGCGACACTCGGCTGCCCAGGCGAACGGCAAAACGGCACCTTGCGCTTCACGGTGGGTCGCTCCACCTTGACCCCGAAGGGTGTTATCGCCAGTCACGCAAGGGTTGAGCACGTTAGTTTATTGGAACCGCAGTCAATAGGCAATTCAGCCGCGCGCGGCCCGGGCGGCGCGGGATTCGCACAGCCGGCCGACGGCGTTTCGAGCCGCTCGCCTCGCGAAAACCCAGGCACGGTTATCATCGGCAGCTTTCCAACCGCGAGTCGGCGTGTCATTGCGCAATGCAACGCCGCGCCTGCATGCCGGGCATTCCACCCACAGGAGCAGCAATGATCGTATTCGTTACGGGGGCATCAGCCGGGTTCGGCGCGGCGATCGCCCGCACGTTCGTCAACGGCGGCCACCGCGTGATCGCCACGGCCCGTCGTCTCGAGCGCCTCGAAGCGCTCGCGGGCGAACTCGGTCCGAACCTTTTGCCGTTCGAGCTCGACGTGCGCGATCGCGCCGCGGTCGAAGCGATACCGGGCCGCCTGCCGCCCGAGTTCGCCGGCATCGACGTGCTCGTCAACAACGCGGGTCTCGCACTGGGGCTCGAGCCGGCGCAACGCGCGAATCTCGACGACTGGTACCAGATGATCGAGACGAACTGCGCGGGCCTCGTCACCGTCACGCGCACGCTGCTGCCGGGCATGGTCGAGCGAAAGCGAGGCCACATCTTCAACCTGGGCTCGGTGGCCGGCACCTACCCGTACGCGGGCGGCAACGTCTACGGCGCGACCAAGGCGTTCGTGCGCCAGTTCAGCCTCAACTTGCGAGCCGACCTCGCCGGCACGGCGCTGCGCGTCACCGACGTCGAGCCCGGCTTGTGCGGCGGCACCGAGTTCTCGAACGTGCGCTTCAAGGGTGATGACGAAAAGGCTGCCGGCGTCTACCGAGACATGCAGCCGCTGACGCCCGAGGACATCGCCGACTCGATCTACTGGATCGCCACGCGTCCGGCGCACGTCAACGTCAATACGATCGAGCTGATGCCGGTCGCCCAGTCCTTTGCGGCACTCTCGATCCATCGGGGCTGAAGCCGGGTCGTGCATTTTCCGCAAGTCGTTTTTTCGGAATGCCGCCCAGGTTCCGGTAAAATGCACGCATGAACATGCCTACCAGCCGCCCGAAGGCAGAACTCGGCTTCAGCTGGCCGGTTCGCGTTTACTACGAAGATACCGATGCGGGCGGCATCGTCTTCTACGCGAATTACTTGAAATACTTCGAACGCGCCCGCACCGAATGGCTGCGGGCTTGTGGCATCGATATACGCCGTCTCGACGAAGAGGCGGGCCTCATCTTCGTGGTTCGGCGCACGGCTGTCGAATACATGGCGCCGGCGCGGCACGACGACCTGCTGACGATCGTAAGCCGGATCGAGCGAATCGGCCGCGCGAGCGTGGATTTCATGCAGGAAGCGTGGCGCGGCGTCGACCTGCTGGCAACGGGGTCGATCCGCGTGGCCTGCGTCGCGCGCGCGGCGTTCAAGCCGGCCGCTTTTCCCCCCGCCGTGCTGGACGCGCTGCGCCGCGGCCCGGCCGCTACCGATACGGACTTGTCAACGGCAAATGCATAAATTCCGTTGAGCCTACGTCGATGAATGAACTTGTATTGCCCACGTCAGGACAAAAGACGGTTCGGCGCCCGCGCGCCGATCCTTTCAACTCCCCGACTACGACTCTCATAGCCCTTGCAGCGAAACGCGTCCGCGAGGACGCACCAGCAAAACATTTATGAACAACGCACAAGATTTATCGATCGTTTCACTCGTTCTGAATGCCAGCGTGCTTGCACAGGCGGTCATGGGGCTCCTGCTGCTGCTGTCGCTGATGTCGTGGACTTTCATCTTCCGCAAGTGGTTCGCGATCCGGCGCGCACGAGGACAGACGGAGCGGTTCGAGCGCGACTTCTGGTCGGGCGGGGATTTGCACGCGCTCTATCAAAGCGCGGCGAACAATCGGCACACGATCGGCGCGCTCGAGCGGATCTTCGAATCGGGCATGCGCGAGTTTCTGAAAGCCAAGGAAAAGCGGATCGCCGATGCGGGCGCGATTCTCGATGGCGCGCGCCGGGCGATGCGCGCGGCGTTTCAGCGCGAGATGGACGTGCTCGAGGCCAACCTTGCGTTTCTCGCTTCGGTGGGCTCGGTGAGCCCCTACATCGGTCTTTTCGGCACCGTCTGGGGGATCATGAATGCGTTTCGGGGTCTCGCCAATGTCCAGCAGGCGACGCTCGCGAACGTGGCGCCCGGGATCGCTGAAGCGCTGACGGCAACGGCGATCGGCCTTTTTGCCGCGATTCCGGCTGTCGTGGCCTATAACCGTTACGCGCACGACATCGATCGCCTCGCGATCCGCTTCGAAACGTTCATCGAAGAGTTCTCGAACATCTTGCAGCGCCAGGCGCATTAAGGGGTACGCGATGGCCGGCTCCATCAATCGATCCAGCATGCGCGGCGGGCGTTCACGCCGCGCGATGGCCGACATCAACGTCGTGCCGTATATCGACGTCATGCTGGTGCTGCTCGTGATCTTCATGGTCACGGCACCGCTCGTCGCACCGTCGATCGTGAACCTGCCGACCGTCGGCGGCGCAGCGCCGCAACAGCAGACGCCGCCCGTCATCGTCAATATCCGCGCGGACGGCAGGATGAGCGTACGCTACAAGGATGATGACGGCGCGACTCAGCAGGAGGAAATGACCCGCCTGGACCTCGACAGCTTCGTGACCGACCGGGAGGCCTCGCATCCCGATCAGCCGGTGGTGATAGCGGCCGATAAAACCGTGCAGTACGAGACGGTGATGAATGTGATGTCCGATTTGAAGGCGCGCGGCGTCAAACGTGTGGGGCTGCTCGTCAAATCGCAATGAACCGCAGGAAGTCCAACTATCCGTTGCAGCCGCCCCGCGAACGCGGGACGTGGCGCGCGTTCGCGCTCGCGCTGCTGATGCACGTGCTGCTCGGGCTCTTTCTCTACCACGGCATTCACTGGCAAAACAGCACGCCGGCCGGGGCCGAGGCGGAGCTCTGGACCGAAACGCCGCAGCAGCCCGCACCGCGCCCCGCTCCTCCGCCGCCCGCGCGCGTCGCACCGGTGCCGCCCGTCGATCAGGAGCAGGCCGACATCGCATTGCAAGAGAAGAAGCGTAAGGAGCAGGAGGCGGCGCGCGCCGCTCAGCTCGCCGAGCAGCAGCGCCAGCAGCAGCTCGCCGCACAGGAAGCGGAGGCCAAGCGCCAACGTCAGCTGGCGCAGCAGCAAGCCGAGCTCGCCGCTCAGAAAGCCGCCGCCGACAAGCTCAAGCAGCAGCAACAGGCCGAAAAACTGAAACAGCAGCAGCTCGCCGAGCAGCAGAAGAAGCTCGAAGAGCAAAAGCTCGAGCAGCAGAAGCAGGAGCAACTCAAGCAACAGCAGCTCGCCGAGCAGAAGAAGGCGGAGGCCGAGAAGGCCGCCAAGGCGAAAGCCGAGCAGTTGGCGAAGCAAAAGCAGCTCGATCAGGAACGGCGGACCCGGCTTGCGCAGCTGCAGGGGCTGGCCGGCGAGAGCGAGACCGGCAACGGCCTCGCGAAGAGCGGCAACGGCACGGGCTCGGGCGGGACGGCCACGTCGCCGGGGTATGCGGACAAAGTCCGCCGCCGCGTGCGGCCGAACATCGTCTGGGCCGGCGATACGCAAGGCCTCGAGACGGTGATTGCGGTGCGTTGCTCGCCGACGGGTACGCTGCTGTCCGCGAGCGTTCAGCGCGGCAGCGGCAATCCGCAATGGGACGAGGCAGCGCTGCGCGCCGTCCAAAAGTCCGACCCGATGCCGCTCGACGATAACGGGCGGACGCCGGCTAGCTTCACGATCACGATGCGGCCGGCCGGCTGAGTGGGCGTGCGGACTCGGGGACATGGATAGCCGGACGGCGACGCATCGAAGCGCCTTCCTCCAACGGAGGAACGAAACGTGCGTTTGCTAGTCTCTTTTCAGTTGTGACAATTCTTGGTCTTTTGGGAAATCCGGCATGAGTTTGATGACGAAGCGAGGCTTGAGGACATTGTTGGCATCTTGCCTGATCGCGGCGGGCAGCGCCGCCCATGCGCAGCTGAACGTTCTCGTGACAGGCGTGGGCTCCACGCAATTTCCGATTGCAACCGCGAACTTCGCCCACGAAGCGAGCTCGCCGCAGCAGATCAGCCAGATCGTCCGTGACGATCTCAAGCGCAGCGGCAAGTTCACGAATGTCGACGCCGGCAGCACGCCCGTCGCCGAAACCGATTCCGTCGATCTCGGCGCCTGGAAGGCGAAGGGTGCCGACGCGTTCGTCGACGGCAGCGTGACGCCGCTCGCCAACGGGCAATATCAGATCCGGTTCCGGCTCTACGACACCGTCAAGCAGCAAAACCTCGGCGGCCTCGAGCTCACGACGCCGGCCAGCGGGCTGCGCATGACGGCGCACAAGGTGGCCGACTACATCTACGAGAAGCTGCTCGGCACGCGCGGCGTGTTCGCGACGCGCCTTTCGTACGTGATGAAAAGCGGTAACCGCTATCTGCTGCAAGTCTCCGATTCCGACGGCCAGGACGTGCACGTGGCATTGTCGAGCCCCGAGCCGATCATCTCGCCGGCCTGGTCCCCGGACGGCACGAAGGTCGCCTACGTCTCGTTCGAGAAGCGCAAGCCGATCGTGTACGTTCATGACCTGCCGACGGGTCACCGCGTGATCATCTCGGATCAGAAAGGCAACAACAGCGCCCCCGCGTGGTCGCCCGACGGGCGTACGCTGGCCGTCGCACTGTCGCGTACGGGCAACACTCAGATCTGGGCCGTCAACGCCGACGGCAGCGGCTTGCGGCGCCTCACACAAGGCCCGACGATCGATACCGAGCCCTGCTATTCGCCCGATGGCCAATGGATTTACTTCACGAGCGATCGCGGCGGTCAGCCGCAAATCTATAAAATGCCGGCGCAAGGGGAAAGTGCCGGCTCAGCGCAGCGCGTGACTTTCACGGGGAGCTACAACACGAGTCCGCGTATCAGCCCGGACGGCAAGCAGCTCGCCTACATCTCGCGAGTGGGCGGAGAGTTCAAGCTGTACGTCATGGATTTGGCGAGCGGCGTGGCAACGGCGCTCACCGACACGGGACACGACGAATCGCCGAGCTTCGCGGCGAATGGTCAGTACATCCTTTACGCCACTCAGGTGAACGGCCGTGGCGTGTTGGCCGCTGTTTCGACCGACGGTCGGACGCGGCAAATCCTGTCCGTTCCGGGCGGCAGCGTGCGTGAGCCGTCCTGGGGTCCATTCATGCAGTGATTTATGCAATGACACACAAGGAGAGTAAGAAATGACGTCCAAACTTCGTATGGTGTTCGCGGCTCTGCTCGTGGGCGTTTTGGCGGCTTGCCACCAAGGCGTGAAGCTCAACGAGAACGCAAGCAAGGGCAACGTCGGCACGCAGCCGAACCCGAACGCTGTCGCGCCGGTCACCGTCGATGAGTTGAACAACCCGAACAGCCCGCTCGCCAAGCGCAGCGTGTACTTCGACTTCGACAAGTACGACGTGAAGGAACAAGACATGGCGACGCTGCAAGCGCATGCGAACTACCTGCGCTCGCATCCGGACCGTCACATCCTGATTCAGGGCAATACGGACCCGCGCGGCACGAGCGAGTACAACCTCGCGCTGGGCCAGAAGCGTGCGCAAGCGGTGCTCAATGTGCTGAAGACCGACGGCGTCAATGCCAGCCAAATGGAAGCCGTCAGCCTCGGCAAGGAAAAGGCCAGCGGTACGGATGAAGCTGGTTGGGCACAAGACCGCCGCGCCGACCTCGTCTATCAGTAAACAGTAACAGGCGACAATATGAACCCCCGTTTTTCCTGGCTGCGCGGTGCCGCAGCTGCATGCGTGGCCGCTTCGGCACTCGTTGCCGGGCCGGCGCACGCGGGCCTGTTCGACGACGATCAGGCGCGCCAGGCGATCCTCGACTTGCGAGCGAAGACGGACAACCTCGCGAGTCAGCTTTCGGCTGCCAAGCAGACCATCCTCGATCAATCCAACCGGCTCGACCAGCTCAATCAGCAGGTCGCGACGCTGCGCGGTCAGAACGAGGATCTGACGAACCAGGTGACCACCCTGCAAAAGCAGCAGAAGGACTACTATGCCGATCTCGACGGCCGGCTCAAGAAACTCGAGCCGCAGCAGGCGACGATCGACGGCGTGCAGGGCACGGTGCAGCCAGGCGAAACGGAAGCGTTCAATCAGGCGTCGCAGCAGTTTCGCAGCGGCGACTTCAAAGGCGCCGCCGCCTCGTTTCGCGAGTTCATCAACAAGTACCCGCAAAGCCCGTATCAGCCGACGGCGCAGTACTGGCTCGGCAACGCACTGTACGCGCTGCGAGACTACAAGGGTTCGACGGCGATCTGGCAGAGCGTCGTGAAGAACTACCCGCAGCATCCGCGCGCACCCGAGGCATTGCTCGCGATCGCCAACAATCAGCTCGAGCAGGGCCAGAAGGCGGCGGCCCGCAAGACGCTGCAGGAGATCGTTTCGCAGTACTCAGGATCGGACGTGGCACAGTCGGCGCAAAGCAAGCTTGCGCAGATCAAGTGATGCGTCTATAATCTTGCGTCTTTCGGGTCGTTAGCTCAGCTGGTAGAGCAGCGGACTTTTAATCCGTTGGTCACTGGTTCGAATCCAGTACGGCCTACCAAAATTGAAAAGGGCTACAGCGCTTTGCGTCTGTAGCCCTTTTTGTTTTTCGACCGTCAACGAAGTGCCAACCACGTTGACGCAACGGCGAGCCGGTGTTCAACCTCAATGGCTGCTATTCGCGGTCGCTTCGATCTCGTCGGTATCCCATTTCCCACGGCGCATAGCGTCGGCCAACATCCCCAAAGTCAACGGCACGAGCGCCGGCCGGCGAAATCGTTTGGAAAACAGCCCCAGGAACGATGACAGTAGCTGCTGACCTTCCGGGCTGAAGTAGCGCCGGTACGGGAATCCTTGCGCCTGCACGTTGAATGTCGCGGCCCACCTATCGATGAATTCGACCGCGTCGAGTCCGGTGAGGCCGAGGTCATCTTCAAGGCGCGACGCGGGCTGTAAATTCAATCGGCCACCGAACAGTGGACGGCCAAGCTCTTCCCGCGCGAACGCCTCCAGACGGTCCCATGTCGCATCTTTCATAGTGGCACCCGGTCGTCTGCTTTCGCGAGGCGGTTATAGGTCAAGACTGTATTGCGCATAATCATGAAAGCGTCTCGTGCCAAGAACAGCTCTCCGACGACCGGAATAGTTCGGCCAACGAACGCTCCTAGGTTTCGCGTAAAGCCTATCCGAACTCCGCTAAGTCCGACCTTGGTAATCATTGGCAAGCGCACCCGCAGCTTCAAGGGCAAGAGCTTCCGGGCAGTTAGCGAAGCGATCGATGTGCCTTGGGTCGCACCTGCGACTTTGCCCGGCACAGGCACGTCGGCCTGACCAAGCAACACAGCGGACGCGGCAGCCAAGTCATCAATGCCGAGTTGTTTTCGAGTCTCATCGAGCGCGACATAGACAAACAAATCAGCGGGTGTCAGGTTCTGGTGGATGCCGTATGTGTACCGGTTATCGCTCATTTTTATCTCCGATCAGCTCGCGCCGGTTGCTGCTCTCTCAGCATGTTTGGAAAAGCGCGAAGCCGGTACTCTACACGACCTGGATATACGGGCTAGCCGTACGCCGAAGCTATTCGGACGAATGGACCGGTGGAAGTATCGGAATCCGGCCGCTTGCAGTTGTGTTGTCGTTCTTCACCAGCACAAGCTACGGTGCGTGATAGAAATGATTGTAGTGCCGTGACACCGTTTACTCCGCCTGCGCATGCCCCATCGGCACGCGCACCGTGATGCAGGTGCCATGCCCCGGCGAGCTCGTCAGGCTGATCTCACCACCCAGCATCATCGCGCGCTCCTTCATCCCGGCAAGCCCAAACGACCGTCTGCGAATGGCAACCGGATCGAATCCCTTGCCGTCGTCGCGTATGTCGAGCACGCAGTAATCATCCGCCTGCTCGAGCGTCACGAAGACGTGTCGCGCATGCGCATGACGCGCGATGTTCGTCAGCGCCTCCTGGACGATGCGAAACACCGCGATCGAGCCCTCCTCGGCAAGCGACACCTGCTCGTCGGGCACGCACAGATGGCAGACGGCATCGCTCGTGCGCGAGAACTCCGCCGTCACCCATTCCAGCGCGGCGACGATCCCGGCATCGAGGACGGCCGGCCGCAGCGATGCCACGACGTCTCTCACCACCTGCATCGTCGTATCGGCCAAGGGCAGCAGGTTCTGGATTGCCTCGGCGACGGCCGGATTCTCGCGCCCGAACCGCATGCGTAACGCGGATGCGCCCATGCGAAGCGCCGTCAATTGTTGTCCGAGCTCGTCATGCAGCTCGCGCGCAATGCGCTTGCGCTCTTCTTCGCGGGCTGTCTCGCGTCTGCTCGCGAGCTCCCTCAACAGATCATACGACTCGTGCAGCCGCTGCTCCGCTTCCATCCGCTCCGTGATGTCACGCCAGATCGTCAGCACGCTGTGCACGTCGCCCTGCGCATCGTATTCGGGCACGGCGTGCACGAACCAGCACGTTGGCTCACCTTGCCGCTCCCAGGCGAATTCGTCCTTGGCGGCGACGCCATGTTCAATGACGCCTTTCAACAGGCGCGCAAGGCTCTCGGTGACGGATTCCGGCAAATCGGAGACCTCGCTGACCTGCTTGCCGAGCACCTCATGCAGTTGCTGAGCCGTCACGTGCAGAAACTCGGGATTGACATAGATGCGCCGCAAGTCGCGATCGTAGCGAATGATGGGGTCCGGCGCGTTCTCCGCCAGCGTGCGATACGCGCGCTCGCTGTCCGAGAGCGCCAGCTCCGCCATCCTGAGCCGAGTGATATCGCGCGCAATACCGAGCACGCTGACGACCTTGCCCTCCTCATCCTTCTCAGGCACGTGTCGGACCTCGAACACGTGCCAGTCATCGCCGGTGCGCCACCGCGCCTCGTACTCGTTTGGCACCCCCTCCGCGAAAGCGCGACGAACGCAGGCTTCGAGCTGCGCGTTCTGTCCCGGCTCGCCCGCGAGATCGAGTTCGTCCAGCCTCTTACCGATAAAGTCTTCCTGTGCTATGCCGAACGCACTCGATACCGCGGGGTTCACATAAATGTGCCTGCACTCGCTATCGAACCGCACGATGAAATCAGGGAAGTTTTCGGTCAGCGTACGGAAGAGCTGCTCGCTACGCTTGAGCTCATCGATGTCGCGGCTGATCGCAAGCAGGCTTACCACGTCGCCCTTGGGCGCGAACTCGGGAACGATTCGCGTATGCACCCAGCGCATTCGACCATCCACATCGCGGATCCCCACTTCCCGCGCCACCTCGGTACCTGTCTCCATCGCCCGCCGCAAAAAGGCGGTATACGCCGCGACGTCGACGATCGACGAGCACTGTTCGGACGTGGTGCCGAGCACATCACTCGCGGGCCTTCCCATGACCGCCAATATCGCGGGATTCATGTAGACGCGACGGTATGCGCGGTCGTAACGCGTGATGTAGTCGGGCGAGTGCTCGACGACGGCCCGAAACGCCTGCTCGCTCGCATGCAGTTGGTCTTGCTCCTTCTTTCTCTCGGTGATGTCGCGCCCGATCGCGAACGCGCCGACGATTTCTCCGTCATTGCGACGCTCGGCAATGAGGCGGATATGGTGATGCCGCACACCCTCACCGATGTCAGGCAACTCCAGCTCGGTATCCCGCTCCCGCCCATCGCGCATCACTGCATCGAGCATCGCCTCGAATTCGAAGAATCGCACGTCCATCGCATGCTCGGCGGGCGTCTTGCCGAGCATTTGCGAGAGCGGCCGTTGCAGCGTCGCTTCAAGGCCGGAGTTCGCATAGATGAGACGACATTGGCGATCATATCGACAGACGATGTCGGGCGTCGCCTCCGCGAGCCTGCTGAATTGCGCCTCCAGCTCGAGCCGCAGCGCCAGCAGCGCCTGCTTCTCTTTCTCGGCCGTGATGTCGCGCGCAAGTGCTACGGCATACTCATTCCCGCCGGATTCCAAATAGCTCGTGCTGACTTCCACGGGAACGAGGCGCCCGTCCTTGCGACGATGAGCCGTTTCGACGAGCGACGTCCCGCGCTCGCGCAGCGTCACCCAGGCAGTCTCGTACCGCTCCGCATTCCAGGCCGGATCGATATCCGAGACTGTCATCCCCATCAGCTCGTCGATGCTGTATCCCAGCGTTCGGCATGCTGCCTCGTTGACATAAATAAAGCGGGCGTGCCGATCCATGAGATAGACGGCCTCGCGCACACGGTCGAGAGCGAAGCTCTTCAGCCGCAATAGTTCGTATGATTCCGTCACCGGGAGCCCCGTACTGACTTGACGATTGCGCCACTATAGCGTGAGCACGGCGGCGGCCCTACGAATAGATTGGCGACGAGTTGTTCTCACGATTTCCGACATGCACGCGATTGCGTCCGGCGGCCTTGGCGGTGTAGAGCGCCTGGTCCGCCTGCTCGATGAGCGTATCGACGGTTTCAGGCCACCGTCCGGCCGCATCGATCGTCCACGACGCGATACCGACGCTGACGGTCACGCTAAGCGGGCCGCTGGGGCTGCGAATGACGAGCCCTGCCACCGCCTCGCGCATGCGCTCGGCCACGGCCAGCGCGCCGGCGGCATCGGTGTCGGGCAACGTGGCGGCGAACTCCTCGCCGCCGTAACGCGCGACGCGATCGGAAGGGCGACGAGCGCAGCGCTCGATCGTCAGCGCCACGGAGCGGAGAACTTCATCGCCAAAGCGATGACCGTAATGGTCGTTCAATGCCTTGAAGCGGTCGATATCGATGAGCAGCAGCGAGATGGGACTCGCCGAGCGGACGGCCCGGCGCCATTCCCTTTGCGCGATGCGATCGAACTTTCTCCGGTTGGCGAGCCCCGTCAGCGCATCGGTATGGGCGAGCTGATAGAGCCGGGATTGATCGTCGGCACGTTGTTTCAGCTCGCGGCTGAGCAGCAGACTGACGGTGACGACGATCGCGCAGAATGCGATCATCAACGCTCCGACGAACGCCACGCGCGCTTGCCATTGCTCATAGACGTCCTGTTCGGCCGGCGCGACGTCCACGATGATCGAGAGACCGGCGAGACGCTTGAACACATAGATCTTGCGCGTTCCATCGATCGACGCGGTGCCGACGAACGTGCCTTCGTCAGACGCCATCACCTTTTTGAACGAGTCGACGCGGCTCAGATCTCGGCCGATCACTTTGGCGTCGAATGGAAGCCTGGCGACGAGCGTGCCGTTTGTTTCGATCACGGCGGCGGTACCGTGCTCGCCGACATGCAAGCCCTCGAGCAATTCGCGGAAATAGTCGATCGCCAGCGCGCCAGTCACGACGCCGGCGAACGATCCGTCCGGACGCAAGATGGGTCGGCTCAGACTGATGACGGGGCGCCCGTTGCCGCATCGCGGAAGGTAGGGTTTGCTGATAAGGAGCGCGCTGCCGACAGCCTTACGCTGCATGATGAAGCTTTCGTCACGCGAGAAGTCCATTCCTGGCAGACACCGGCCATTCGAATCGATCAACAGCTTGCCGCGCTCGTCCAGCACCTGGATGCCATCGAGGTCTCGCGCGGCGGCGGCCCGATCGAACAGAATCCCGTTCCGAAGTTCCGGCGGCAATGCCATGACCTTCGGGTCACCGACTCCCTCGGCGACCGCATCGAGCGACAGGCCGTAGAGCTCGATGTTGCGAGTAATATCGTGCTCGACGAGCAGAAGGAGATTTCGTGCGTTCTCCACGGCACGCGCGTAAGCGTCCTCGCGCTCCTGATAGAGCCCCCACGAACCGACGCCGCATACACCGAGGGAGAGACACACGCCTGCGGCAAAAACGCCCGCCGGCGACAGAACGCGGCGGCCGAAAGCATCCAGCCATCGCCGCAGCGCCGACGCTGTCGATCTTCGCACGGCGAAGCCCTCGGGGGACTCCGCCTGATGACGCCGCAACATCCCTTTTATTACCCCCATCGTCGACAGCTCGCTTCGGTTCGCCTTGGCTGCGACGTCACGTCACGCTTCGACAACGGCCTGCTGTTTTGCTCCGCCGACGATCGGCGCGCATTTGCGCGATAGAAGGCATGAATTACAACAGGTAAACGGCTGCGGTGGGCCAGCCTGAATGTTGATTCGCCGTAAGGATTTCCTGAATGTGGTGTACGCGGGAGATGACACTCCGGCGCGCCCGGCCTCGCGCCCGCGGTCAGTAGAGCGAGGCTTGCGTCCGTTCAGGTAGGTCACAATCGTATGTCGCGGCATCGAAGGTGCCGCCGCTCAACCGGCGGTGCATTGCACCGGGACTCGGCAAGGACGAGCGCTCGACATGCTTCCCTGGATCCCAGAGACTCGAGCGCACGATCGCTTTCGAGCAGTGAAAGTACACCTTCTCGACGCTGACGACGATGACCGTACGCGGCTGCTTGCCGCGAATTTCGAAGCGGGCGAGCAATTGCGGATCGACCGATATCCGCGCGCGCCCATTGACGCGCAGCGTTTCGCCGACGCCCGGGATCAGGAAGAGCAGAGAGACGCGAGGATCGGCGACGATGTTCTTGAGATTATCAATTCGATTGTTGCCGGGCCGATCGGGGATAGCCAACGTTCGCTCGTCGAGGATCGACACGAATCCAGCCGGATCGCCCTTCGGCGAACAGTCCGTTCCGCCTTCGCCCACCGAAGCCAGCACGACGAACGGCGACGCTCGAACGAATGCCTGGTAGTCCTCGTTCAGATGGTCGATTTCTTTCCACAACGAGCGCTCATGCGCCTGGCCGTAGATCGATTCGAGTTGCTCGAGCGTGGTGATGGAATGGGTCACGGCGATGCCCTCGGGGATGGTGAGGAATGGCGCTATCGGTACTGACGGGCAAGTATACAAGCGCGGGCGAAGAACTCGTCGGTCAGCTCTGGAATGTCGCTTGTGTCGATCTGCTCATCCTTGAGCTTTTTCAGCCACTCCCAATCAGTCCTTGATGCGCGATCCAATCGGGTTTTGGTGCTCCGATCCAAGAGGTGAATGCTCGCCCGTGAGCGGCTCTTTGGGTGCCAACGTTTCGTTGATGAGCGCCTGCGACTCGGGTTGATAACGCCGTGATTCCTCGGGGGCAAGGCCTGACTCGGCGAACGGATCCGCCCCTCGTTTGGTCACATTGCGAATACGCCTGTCAATTTTGCTCATGTCTGGTCGTTCCTTTGCTCAACGAACGCACGATAGCGGGTCACTAACTGCCTACAATGTAGCCCAGCTCCGCGCTCGGCCAGTCTCGCACAGCAGAAATCGGGCTCAGGTCCGACTCGTCGATTAGCCGCTCCTCGCGCACGTTCTCCGTCGACTACATCAAGCGGCACATCGTCATCAGGCAAGCTTTCGACTAACAACCACAGCACGAAGGGCCGCTCAGCGGCCCTTGGCGTATCCGGAGAACCCCGTCAGTCAATCTGAGCTAGAGCGCTCAGTGATGTGGATCATAAAAATCGTCTTTCTCTCGGTAACAATCTAAAGCATGAATGATGTCCGCCTCTGAAGCCGCGGATTTTCGCTTTCTCTCAAAGTTGACGACGTCTCGAAACGTCTCAACATCGAGCAACTGCCGCATACCTCGATCATTTGCAATCTTCGGCAAATGCGTACCAGCGACAACGTCTTCGAGCTCATCATCCCCCTCCAGATAGAGAATCTCCGTCTCCCGAGGCTTGGTCGCCCAAGAGCTCTGATCAACAAACAGAGCAGCATCCCAGTTGAGCTTATCCAGTTCGCCAAGCAGCTCTTGAATCGTTCGATAAAGTTTCATGTTAGATCCCGTGCGCTATCCTGCACCCTCTTCCACCAAAGTATTTCTTCCGCCAATACCTTTTACGGGGTAGTCAAGATGGCAGGACCCATGATCAGCTCATCAGGCAAGCTGTCGACTGACCGTCACAACGCAGGTGAAGAGCCGCGCCTGCGGCCCTTGCTGTTCAAGGTTGCAGATCAAATATCCTACGAAGGCACGCGACAGCATCGTCCTTTTTCTTTGGATCAAGTTTGATCCTTACCGACTTCGAACCATCCCAGTGAAATTTATTTTCATCATGCAACGAAATCGTCACGATCAACTCATTAACCGTGAATGATGCGTTCCTCGTACGGAAGCCATATATCTGATCATCTGGCTCGACATAGATCGAATCAGGATTCTCGTAAGCGTCTCGACAGAGGCCGATGTTATGCGGCACCTGATCTACATCGAAGTTCAATATGAAGCCAACGGAAAAAAATCCGTCGTCACTATCTTCGTTATCGATAGCGATCTCTACAGGGTTAAGAATTTCTTCCATGTTCATCTCGAACTGCAGATCGTCCCCAAACTTTCCGCCGCGTTCTAAATTCCTTCAAAGGCCACGCCACGCGTCCGTCGCCGTCGGTCAAGTGCTCCGGCAGACCAGTGCCCTTGCAGGCCGGTCTTGTCGGTCATACTCTGATTACCAGGAAGGAAGCCTCTCCGACTTTACATCTCCCATCAACGCATAGTTTTTCTTGACGCGTTTTCAGCCGCACATCAACGTTTATACGGGGGATGCTCACCATCGACTAGAGCCCCGCAAATGGATCGTACTTGTACTTATCGTCGATCGGCTGAAATTTGAGACCTTTCAGCACGCGTACTTCTGATTCTCGTTTAAGACTCTCTGTACAAAAAAGTGCGCCCGTTTCGATGCATACAAAGAGTGCTGGATAGGCAATGTCCGCAGGAACGAATCGATCGATGCGGTCATACATATGTGCCCCCGGATAGAGCCGATTCTTCAATGCTTCACCAGTGCGGGGATCCGCCGCATCGCTGTATTCCGACTGATCTCTGTCGAGGGCGCTGATATGACTGCGGAGCAAAAGAATGAAGTAGTTCTTTGTGGGCTTGCGGCCTCCGGGCAACGAGAGACCTATCGGTACAGCTCGATGCTCCACTTTCAGTGCCTCGCACAAGCTCACGAACTGCTCCGAAACAAGGCGCAGAGGTCCATAGTAATCACAATCAAAGTCCTTTATCTTTGATCGAAACCGGTAGTCCTTGACAATCGTCGCATCCGCCGCATGTGGATCCAGGGGCTCCCATTCGAACTCTGAGTGATTAAACTCGCCGCTAAGGTACGGAGGACAACCGGGCTTCGTTCCATCGTACTGCAAGCAAAATAAGGTAGTCATAGCAATCGTCCAGTTACTGGGTCCACGGGGAATAGGCCGTTATCGAGCCCTTGCGACGCCCAATTCTGAACCTTGCGTACACCGAGAATGAGATCCGTATCGGATACTTGTCCCTGTTGCCAGAGCTGATTCAGTTGCTGCAACTTCGGCTCGATCGCTCCCGTGTACTGGTTGTGGTTACTCCAGTGTCCTGGTAGTCCAGTTTTTTGAGCCATGTCGCTATTACCTGGTAAGAATTTTCCGTTTGATGCGCCATCCCCTTCAAAGCCCATGCTTCGCAATTTCTTGAACATTGGCGCGAAGTCGGGGCGCTTCATCAGCTCCTCGGGGATGAGGTGATGATTTGCCATTTCATCACCAGACCTCGCCCCCATATTCTTGCCGAGAGCGGTGGAACACCAACCCCAAGGGTCAATCCATGTTAGGGGGCTCGGCGCGTACTGATAGAGATTCGTGCCGCCGAGCAGCCCGATCGGATCCTGATTAATAAACCGTCCCACGTCCGGATCATAGAACCGAAACGTGTTGTAGTGTAGCCCCGTCTCGCGATCCAGATACTGCCCCTGAAACCGCAGATTCTGCGGAATCGGCGTCATCTGCCGCCCGGTCCTCACGACCGGTTCAGGGTGTACCCACTCCTCCTGGATCGTATTGCCCCATACCTTGTATCGCCCCCGCCACGCCACGCGTCCGTCGCCGTCGGTCAACTCCTCCGGCAGTCCCGACACGTCGTTATGGAAGTAGTAGACGTTCGGCGGCGCGATTTGCCCATCATTGGCCGCTTGCGCCGGCTTACTGTCGATGCGCGCCAGCGGCACGTAGCTATTCGGTTCGTACAGATACGTCGCCTCCTCGTCGCCGCAGCGCTCCTGCAGCAGCCGCATCCCGTCCCACACGAATTCCGTCGTCACGTGGCCGTTCGACTTGCGGATCCGCCGCCCCAGCGCATCGTATTCGAACGCGATCATCCACTGCCAGTTGCCCTTTTGCGTCATCACCTGAGTCAAGCGGTGGAAGGCATCGTAGACGAAGCGCTGTTGCTGAACATGCCCGCTCAACTTCTTCATCAGCCGTCCATAGATGTCGTATTCGAAGCGCTTGTCCTCATACATCTTGAGCCGGTTGTATTCGACATAACCGCCCCGGCGTTCCTCCGACACCAGGTTCGCCGCTGCGTCCCAGCGATACACTTCCGGCGCAATGCCCACGCCGCTCGCCTGCTCGATACGCCCCGTCGCGTCATAGCGATAGTCCGTCCGCCCATGAACCGAATGCAGCTTGCGCACCACCTCGCCCGCCGGGTCGTATTGCCACTCCTTTCGCAGTGCGAAGCTTTGCGCATCCGGCGCCGCCGGTCGGCCCGCAAACGCTTCCTGCAGCGTGCGCCGCCCCAGCACGTCATAGCCGAACCGACTCGTCACCCTGCCCTGCGTGCGCAGCACCTCTCGATGCAGATCGTCGCGCTCGATATCGGTGATCACCATGCCGTCGAGGTTGACCTGGTGCAGGTGCCCGGAGCCGTAGTAGAGCCAGTTGATCGTGCGTCCGTCGGGCAGTTGAGTCGCGATCCGGTTGCCGAGCTCGTCGTACCGGTGTTCGATGCGCCCCGTCGCCGTGCGCTCGCTCAGCACTTCGCCTCGCGGTCCGTAATTGAGCTCGACGCGATTTTGAAGCGAAGCGCGCTCGCCATATCGGGCGAACTGCTCGGCCTTCGATAATTGCCCGGCCTTGCTATATCCGTATGTGCACAGCAGCTCACCCGCTTCTTTCGCGATCACCCGACCCAGCGCATCCCGTGCGTAGGCAGTGATCAGCGCGTGCTCCGTGCCCGCGACATCCGTCGTTCGGGTTCCTGATCCCCGAGCATCGTATTCATAGGTTTTCCGTATGCCGTCGAGCCCGATTTCCTCCACAAGCCGATCGGTCCCGCTGTACTTGAAGCGATACGTCTCGCGGTTCTCATTCGTCAGCGTCGCAAGGCGGTAAGCCGCGTCGTAGCCGAACCGCACCGCGCGCCCGGCCGCATCGGTCCTGCTTATGACCAATCCGCGCGGATTCAGCTCGTAACGGGTGCGGTTGCCCTTCGCATCGACGATCTCGGTCAGCCGGCCGGCAGTGTCGTAATGAAATTCCTGCCGGCTGCCGTCCGCATTGACAATTTCCGTCACACGTCCCAAGGGGTCCGCGCGATAGGCGGTATGCTGCCCCATCGCGTCCGTCACGCGGGCTAACGAGCCGCGTTCATCGTAGGTAAATCGCGTTTGCTTGCCCGAGCAGTCGGTGTAGGCAGTCAACTGCCCGCGGCTATTCCATTCGAGCAGCTTGTATCCCCCGCGCGCATCGCGGATCGTATGCAGCAGGCCGCGCTCGTCGTAGTGGTACTCGGTCTTGAAGCCGGCCTCGTCGACGGCTACCTTCAGATTGCCCTTGTCATCGTAGCGGTACACGCGCCGATGGTTCGCCGCATTCGTCTCGGCGATCGGAACATCGAAGTGCCCATTCCATTCCGTTCTTTCGGTTTGGCCGAGTGCGTTGGTGCGAGCGATCTCGCGGCCCAGCTCGTCGTATTCGAACGACGTGGTAGCGCCAGTCGGATCGATTGCGCGCATGAGTTGCCGCAGTTCGTTCCATTCGAGCCGCCAGACGTTGCCTTCGGCATCGGTATAGGACGTGGGCTGGCAATTGGCATTCCACTCCCACCGGGTCACGCGCCCCAATTGATCCCGCACGATCGTCGTCCGCTGCTCGGTGTCGGTCTCGAACGTGTACGATTCGCCGTCGTCGGTCCAATGGCGCACCACACGCGCGGTCGCGCCTTCGCCCTGCCATGCATAGAAACTTTGAAGGCCACCCGGCAGGACCTGACTCGTCATTAGCCGATTCTCATAGGTGAACCGGCGTCGGACGGTTCCCGTGCGGTCGGTGACCGTTGCCAGTTGCCCCTGCGCGGAATATTCGTATCGAACCAAGACTTCTTCAGGTTCGCCCTCGACGCCGCGCGCGAGGCGCACCGCTGTGATGCATTGCGCGAATCCGGGATCGTAGTCGAAGCGCAACACGCGACCGCAGCTGTCGGTCATCTTCGACGGGCGATGCGCGCCGCCGGTTGCTTCGTACTGCAAAGCAATCCAGTTGCCGTTGCGGTCCTCGAGGCGTTGAAGCTTGAGCCGCTCCACCGGCGTCTGACCTGTCGCAGGTCCGAAGTCCCGGTAAAGCCCATCGACCGTTTCGACGATATAGTGCCCGCCCGCCGTACAGATCAGATACGTACCCTCGGGAACACTGAAGTGGCTCTCACCGGCGGGAACGGGCGGGAAGACGATATCGCGCCCTTGTTCGTCGTAATAGGTCAGGCTCTCGACCTCGCCGGCCGCGTTACGCTCAACGACGAGCTCGACGCTGAACGGCACGCTCCAGCCTTGCCCGAACCAACTGTCGGCTCGCACGTCATGGCTGCTGTAAAAGCGTCGCCAGGTAATCGGCAGCGGCCCGGGCAGCACGAAGTCCGTGTCGTGCTCACCGTCGAGAATCTTCCCCCCGGTAATGGCGTTGACCGGATGGCCCACGAGCGTGCGGATGCCATGGCCGATCATCCCGCCGACAAAGCTGGCGCCGAAGCTCATCGCCAAGCAAGGCAGATTCCCCATGAGCCCCTTCAGGTTCATCCTGCCTCGTCCGCACAACGCCAACGCGACGCCGATTGCGAAGCCCAGCACCCCGACCCACCAAGGCCGCTCGTCGTGGATCTCGCGCACCGTGACCGTTCCACCGCCGATGAATACGTTGTCCGAACCTTTCGCGATCGAACCGCCGCATGTGGTCTTGTCCTTCACACGCGCGGCGGGCTGCCCATTGATGAATACACTGTCCGAGCCCTGCGCGATCATCTGCGGGCCGCCGTGATCGCTGCATTTCACCGTATCGAGATCGCCAGGCGAAGCAGCACGCGCCGCCTTCTCCCCGTTGACGAAGACATCGGACGACCCGCTGCTGATATTGCCTTTGATGACGGGCGGCACGAGCGCATCGACGGCACTCGACACGCCCTTGTCGATGAGTTCGTTGAGCCCCGTTCCCTCCATCGCCGCCGATACGGCAACCATGATGGCAAGCTCGGCAGGCGCGGCCAATCCGCCCGTGCCGACCGCCAACGCCACGCCAGCCGCGGCCACCGCCGTCAACGCCGCGCCCACGGCAATGCCGGCCACGAGTGAGCCGCCCATCTTGAGCAGGTCACCCATTAGCGACGTATGTTCGATCGGATCGTCTATTCGCGCGGCTGCGGTCATGGCCGAGAAGTCGTCAGGCGTAAGTCGAACAGGGGACTCGAGCGGGCGCGGCGTCAGCCAATGGCCCGCGAGCGCGGCGCAAAGCTGTCGAGCATCTGTTGCGCGAAGGCAATTTGCTCTGCATCCAGCGGCTTGGCGCATGTCAGCGTCATGACGACCATGCGGTCCCCGCCGACGCGAAAGACCGTCTGCAATTGATGCAACGTCGCACCGCTTTGCTCGAGCACGAGATCGATCTGCGTACCGGGCAGTTTCTCGACACCCACCGTCACCGCGCGTCGTGCCACTTCCTTGAAGCTGGGCACCTGGCGCGCCGCCGCTTTCAATTGGCGATCAATGAATGCTTCTTCGCTTTCCTCGACCTGCAACGGCTCGCGCGAAACGACCAAGCTCAATCCGCCTGGTCCCAGGTTGACGAGAATGGCGTTGACCGTCCGATCGATGGCGGTGTCAGGAAGCGTGAACGTCCCTTCGTTTATCGCGTAGTCCATGTCTTGTCTCAGGGGGCGCTGGGCCGTTCTTACTTGTTCAAATCGATTCGCTTGCCGTTGATCATGACGCCTGAGTCGTCGATCAAAATGACCGAGCCATTGTGCTCGAGCCGGATACCCTCCGGCGCCAAGGTGATCATGCTGGCGCCGACCGCGTGCATGATGCCGCGCTCGGCTTGGTAGACCTGTGTCCCGCCACCGCCGTCTTTCGCGGCCGTGTTGACTTCGACCGTCGTCGCCGTCGTCGTCCTCGCGAGCGCAATCGATTCGTTGAGACTGCCCTTCCCGATCTGCTTGACCTCGTCGCCAGTGTTGACGAGCACCGTGCGATTGCCTTGATCAACGGTGTGCGTTTCGTTGTCGAGGATGACTGTGGTCATGTCCTTCTGCGCGTGCAGGAAGACCTCTTCCGAACCATTGACATCGGAGAACCGCAGTTCGTTGAAACCCGAGCCCCGATGCGTCTTGCTGCGGATTCCCATCGTCTGGCCGCTGGTCTCTTTGTACGGGTTCTCTGCCGCCCCGTTGAAAACGCGCCCGACGATCACAGGGTTATCGGGATCGCCGTCGTTATACGCGACGATGACCTCCTGCCCGATGCGCGGAATCGCCGAGCCGCCCCACCCTTCACCGGCCCACGGTTGCGATACGCGCACCCACATTGAATCCGACCCGTCGTACTGCCCGCGGCGATCCC
Source organism: Trinickia symbiotica (assembly GCF_002934455.1). Classification (GTDB taxonomy): domain Bacteria; phylum Pseudomonadota; class Gammaproteobacteria; order Burkholderiales; family Burkholderiaceae; genus Trinickia; species Trinickia symbiotica. The sequence goes on from NZ_PTIR01000005.1 coordinate 188,777, forward strand.
AGAAGAAGTGCAGCTTCACACGGCTGCCGTCGGTGTAGATCTCTTCACCCTTCGGTCCGACGACAATCGCCGCCTGTGTCCCCTGCATATACGGCTTCGGCGTTACGCGCTGCGGGCGGTACGGCACCTCGAACGGCTGGCACGTGAATTCGTTGCGGTATGGCATCTCCGCCGCGTGCCGCGTGTAGTCGTTCACGGCCTGATGACGCACGTGCAACGCTACGTACTCCTTATTGTCGTAAGCGGTGTTCGGGTGATTGACGAGCGTGAAGCGACCCATCGTCGTCATCGCGCAGACGAAGCCCGTGCCGTTGAAGCGGCGCGCCTGTGCCTCCTCGGCTTCCATCGCGTAGCGCGCGTAGCGCTGTCCGTCGTCGTGGTGGTCGTAAAGCGAGTGATACTGGTAGCGCTCGGTCGTTTCGATCTTCGGGTTCTTCAGGCGGCTCGTCGGCGCCTGCACGTACATCAGCGACGAAGACGGCTGGTTGTAGTTGAAATCACGAAAGCTGATCTTGCCGACGCGAAACTCGAACGCCTCGTCCCATCGGTCGATGCCCTCGCGCTCGCTCGCCGCGCTGTCCGCGTAGTACGGCACCGCCTTCAGCGTCTCGACCTTCGGCAACGCTGAGTTCGTATCGCCGATCACGAGCACATGCTTGTCCTTCTCGTAGCGGAACGTCCAGAGCATGCCTTCCTGCTCCATCAGTCGCGCGCAAAAGTTGTAGTAGGACTCCTGGTACATCACGATGTACTCGAGCGGCGCCTGCGCCGTGCGAAGGTCGAACTCGTAATCGTGAAAGCCGAGCTCCTGGAAGATCTCGATCAGAATCTGCTTCGCCGTCTTGTTCTGGAAGATGCGGCAATCGGTCGAGCGCGTGAGGAACCAGAACCACGGCACCACCGTCATCTCGTAGCGCGTGACGGTCCCTGAGTTGCCCACGCGCGCGAACGAGGCCACGTAGCCGTCGAAATGGCGGTCGTTCTCGCTCGAGCGCGATACGATCGTCGTGAGGCTCGCGTTCATGCGCGAGGGCTTGAGCGTCAGCTTCACGCGCTGGCCGACGAGCTTCTCCGGCTCGATATCGCTCTGATGCGAGAGCAAATCGAGGTGCACCTCGGGCAGCCGATTGACATATTCGTCGATGACTGCCGCGCTGATCAGCAATACGTCTTCACCTAATGGCGATTCAAAAGTAATGAACCGATTCGTTTGCGTCAGGCGAGGCCGCGCACCCGAAAGGCTATTGATCGAATCGGCAATCGAAGCAGGCGTTTTACCTAATAAAGACAGACCCGTCTGCGCAAGTTGTAAAGTGCGAGACGCACCGCCGATCGCCGCGGCGCCAGGCGCGCCGGTCAGCGTGGCGACCTGGCTCGCCATGCCCGCAAACGAGCCGATTGCATTGAGCGGCGCGGCCGGCGAGCCGGATCCCAGGCCCGTCAGGCCGCCGTTGCCGCCTTCGTTCGACACGAAACTCATGATGAACCCCGTTCGCTATCCCACGCTGGGAAAACGGTGAATGCAACGACTGCTCCATTGAATATTCCTCGATGGAGTCGGTCGGTAATGTATCAAAATTCCCGCTGATTAATCACCCTTTTTGATGTCATTAGGGCGGCGTCTGACAATTGTTGTGCATTGGATGAGGCAATTTTCAGAGCACCGTCGCAACGCCCTCGCGCGGCTCGCATCGTCGTATCTCCCTTCCGTTGCTCTTCGATATGACGACGAGCTGGACGAAGCTGTCGACAGGCGCATACGGCGCAAAGAAGCGCTTCATGACGGCGATGAACGTCGCCAGGCTGCTCTGGGCAAATGCCTGCTCGTCGACGACGAGCTCGACCTCGATGCCGCGCACGAACGCAGGGCACGGCGGCTTCACGATCCATAGCATGCTGCTGCGGCTGCTCAAGTGTCGGAGGCCGTCGATCTGTCTGGGCTGCAGCCCCGAAACGTTCGCAATCTGACGAAACAGCGTTTTGAATTCGTCTAGCGCCTCGTTGCGAAGCTGAATGGGATGCGCTGTCAGATGCGAAATCACCCGCCACAGGGCGCCTTCGCCGCGCGGCGGCAGGGCCGGCTCCGTTGGGCGCCGCAGCAAAACGATCACGGCATCTTTCTCGATGCCCGAGGTCTCGAGATCCCCGCCGTCCGCCCCAATCGGAAGCGCTGATGGCAGTTTCCCATTCGTACAGGTCAATTGCAGCGATAGTGTCTTGATGTCGGACTTCATGGGCTTGCCGTCGAGACCGACGAGCGAAAGCTGCGTCCGCTGCTCGGGCCTGGCCCGCTCGATATGGTCCTTTCGTCGGACTGCCCAGTATGGGCCGGAAAAGCTCATCGATTCACCGTGCATGAGCGAGCGCAACGGCTGAACGATCGCGACGCCGCCCGGGCGAACGGCACGCACCTCGTCGATCGAATAAATTTCGGCGTACGTGTCAGATTTGACGCTCGGCACGACCGTGTAGGTGTCCACCTTCTCGGCGATTTCGATAGGCGGCGCGTCGCACTTGAAGAGGTTGACGAGCGGTGTGCAAAAGAGCCTGAAGTTCTCGGCGTTCAGCTTCGCCATGCGCACGGCCGGCCACGAATCCTCGTGCACGTCCTTGATGGCCAGGTGCACTTTCACACGTCCGCTCGAGCCGGCGGCACGGGCAAGCGTCGACACTTCGATATCGAAGAAATCGAACTTCTCGGGAAATGCGAAGTACTCGAGAAGAAGGGAAAACACCTGCGTTGAGCCGGCGCTCGCGCCTATCATCGACTCGCTAGCTTCGAAGCCGACCGCGCCGATCGGAATTTGCGGGAGCCGTTGCCAGCGCCCGAGCCCGTCCGATTCGACGAATGCCGCCGCCGCATGCAGCAAAAGACCGTCCATCGCCGATGCCACGATCTCGCGCTGGCCCGTCACATGGACGCGCATCTTGTTCATCGTCGATGCAATCGCCTTGGGTCCCGACGGAAACGCGAGCGTGAACGTAAGCACGCCTGTCGTGTGTTCGGGCAGTGAGACGCCCGTCGGCGCGTAAGCCGTACGTGCGTATCGAACCTCCTCTATCACAATCGGTGCCAGCACGACGTCATAGACCGACTGAAAGCGGTATGACGTGCCCTTCGTCCTGAATTCCGTGCCCTTCGGCAATGTCCTGGGCTCCGCGAGGCCCGCGAAGACTTTGCCTTTGTTCGGATCGATCCATGCAATCGAGCATGACGGAAAGGCCCGCAGGTACCGCGGCTGCACGATCTCGAGCAAGTCCTCGGTGAGCTCGGGGTAGTCGTCGTCGATCCTCGATGAGATGCGCGCGGCGATCAGCGCGAACGACTGCAGCATCCGCTCGACGTGCGCATCCTCCGAATGCTCCCCCGAAATCGCCAAGCGAGCGGCGACTTTCGGATAGCGCGCCGCGAACTCCTTCAGCGAGCGACGCAGCATCGCAAGCTCGCGTTCGTAGTAAGGAAGCAGTTCTTCCATTCAGTGTGAGACGGACGGGGTACTCGACGGACACGCCGGATCCTTGCCCCAGTGATCGGCGCAGACATGCCAACGGCAGAATTGCTCCTCGATGAGGCCGCGTTTGGAGCATTCGGCCACCTGTTGCGCAAGGCTCACCTGACGCAGAGTGCCTGAGCCCGCCGCCTCCTTTCGCGCCGCTGAGGAGCCGACTTGCGCCTTCGCTGCGGCCTGCCCTTGCCTGGCATCGTAAGGCTTCGTGCGCGCCACCAGCGCGGCCAGCAAATCGACGTCCTCGTCCGGATTCGTCTTCGCGGCGGCGTTCGTGCCATTGCGCGAACGTTCAGTTGCCACACGCTCCGCGTGGCGCTTTGTTTGCCGCTCATGACTGTTGTGTGACGCAACGGCCTTCGCCGTCGAGCGGCCTTGTGATGGATGCTTCGCCTGCTCCTGCGCGGTTCGGCTCGCGTGGCTCTTGGGCGTCTCAGCACCGGCGGCGAGTGCGCGCGACAATCGTCCGCCGTCCGAGCTATCCGCAGTGGACGCCGCGGCGACGGATGCGGCGGATGCGCTGGACGGCGCCGGTTGTGCGCCCGGCGCGTTGTCCGAAACGATGATGGCCGCTTGCGACGAAGACGGAGCGGCTAGCGGCGATATGTCGACGCGGCTCGCAGGCGCTGCGGCTGCGGCCGCGGCTGCCAAAAGAGGCGTACTGGCATTCGCCGGTGTTGCGGCGGACACCTGCGTACCGGCATTACCGCCGGCAGGGGCCGTCGCCAATTTTTCACCGTTGCCCGGCATAGTATGCCGCCATTGCCATGCGCCGAATGCACCGGCACCGGCCAATGCGAAGACCGCGGCGAATAGCCATGGCTTCTTCGAGCCGCGTGACTTCAAAGGCTGCGCGGCGACGCGGCCTTCGAGGTTCGCGAGAATGCGTGAACCGTCATTGGCGAGATCGTTCGCTGTATCGGAAAGCAAGCTGGGCCGCGCTTTGGAATCGCGGCTATCCGGCGCACTCATTCACTGCCTCATTGAATCCGGGATTAATTCGAGCTGATAATGTGATCCGGCCTCCCTTGCAGCAGGCTGGGCAGATTCTAAGAGCAAGCATTACAAAAGACAATTTATTTCACCGCTACGGGCCGGCCTTGATTGTCATTGCGCTTACCGCTTATTTCGCGCTCGCCGTGATGGTGGCAGCCGTGCTGCTATTGCCGCCGGCACGCTCGGCACTGATGAACGCAGCGCTCGAACTGCACCGACGCATCGGGCTTCACGCAACCAAACGCGCAACCGAAGTACGCACTCGCTTTTCGAAATCAGTAATAATTTCCCAATCCGTGTTTAGTGGCGCGAAAAAAATACTGATTCACCATCGCTTGCTGATTTTGATTACCGCAGGTATCCTTGCCGCGCCTCCTTTTCTGGCAATTGCTTTGCGCGGCGGTCAGCTATCCGAGTATGACGACGTCACACGGGTGCCGGACGAGAAAATCGCCGCGCTGCTACAAGGTGAACAGCTCGTTCCACCGCCGCCTTTGCCGCCGGAGGTATTTGCGACGCAGGAAGTCGAACAGGTCCGTCCAGCGTTGGTGGACGCCAGCCGAGATTGGAATCTGCTCGATAGCGACTTTAGAACGCGCTTATTGCTCGTCTACAAGATCATGCGCGAGCAATACGGCTATGAAATGGCTTTGCTCGAGGGTTATCGCAGTCCGGAGCGGCAGGACCGGCTCGCCAAACTCGGGGGTGTAACGAATGCGGCCGCCTATCAGAGCTATCACCAGTATGGGCTTGCCGCCGACAACGCTTTCTTGCGCGACGGCAAGCTCGTGATATCGGAAAAGGACCCGTGGGCGATGCGGGGTTACGAGCTCTACGGGCAAACAGCCGAGCAAGTCGGCTTGACATGGGGCGGACGATGGAAACTGATGGATCTCGGACACGTTGAATACCACAAGCCGGGATTCGCCCTGGCACGCGCGCGAGCCGCCGCGATGGCGGGCAAGTGATACGTGTTTCGGGATATGTCGCACATCGCGTCATGCCATTTGCATTCGAATAGAAGAACGCCTTATGCAACGCTTTCTCAATGCAATCTTTCATAAGCGGACGATGACCGTCGTCGGGCTGCTCCTCGTCGCGGCGATCGTCTTCGGGATAGCGCTCTGGTACGACGCTCCGCTCGTCTGGCCCGCGATCGCGTGCGGCGCCGTGCTCGCGATCGTCGTGATCGTCTGGCTCTGGCGGGCCGCCGCGACGCGCCGCGCCAATCGCCAGCTCGGCGATATGCTCGAGCAGCAAGCGGCAGCCGATAAGGCGACATCGGCTCCTGCGCAGCCGGCCCGTCAAGCGGAGCTCGATGCGTTGCGCACACGCCTCGTCGATGCCGTTCGCACGATCAAGACGTCGAAGATCGGTCAGCTATCGGGTGGCTCCGCGCTCTACGAACTGCCCTGGTACATCATCATTGGCAATCCCGCCGCGGGCAAAAGCAGCGCCGTGCTCAACTCGGGGCTGCAATTTCCGTTCGCCGAAAAGCGCGATGCCGTCGTTCACGGCATCGGCGGTACGCGTAACTGCGATTGGTTCTTCACCACCGAGGGGATCCTGCTCGATACGGCGGGCCGATATTCGGTCTATGAGGAAGACCGCACCGAATGGCTCGGCTTCCTCGGCTTGCTCAAACGCTACCGGCCCCGCGCGCCGATCAACGGCATCATCGTCACGGCGAGCATCGCGGAGCTGACGGCCGGCCGCCCCGATACGACGATCAACCTCGCGCGGAGTCTGCGCCAGCGCGTGCAGGAGTTGACGGAAAAGCTGGAAGTCTTCGCTCCCGTCTACGTCATGTTCACGAAGGCGGATTTGATTACGGGATTCTCGGAATTCTTCGGTGGCGGCGAGCGTCATGAATACGATCGCGTCTGGGGAGCAACGCTGCCATACGGGCCGGACGAGAAACGCGATATCGTCGCGCTGTTCGATGAGCGGTTCGAGGAGCTTTACGAAGGCCTCAAGGAGATCAGCGTCGCACAAATGGCGCTGAATCGCGGCAATAAGCTCGCCCCGGGTCAGCTCAGCTTTCCGCTCGAATTTCTCTCGATCAAGCCGGCGCTGCGCGTGTTTCTCGCCACGCTCTTCGAAAACAATCCCTTTCAGTACAAGCCGATCTTGCGCGGCTTCTACTTCACGAGCGCACTGCAAGAGGGCGTGACGAACAGCGCCGCGGCGCAGCGGATCGGACAGCGGTTCGGCCTTTCGGCCGACGACGTGCCGGCGGCACAGGCGCCCACCTCGAAAAACGGCTTCTTTCTGCGCGATCTTTTTTCGAAAGTCATCTTCGCCGACAAGCAGACGGTGCGCCAGTTCGCGAGCCCCGCGAAGCTCCGGCTGCGGTACGGCACCTTCTTCGCGTTCGCCGCCATCCTCGCGCTCGCGCTGGGCGGCTGGACCTGGTCGACGATCGGCAATCAGCAGCTCGTGGCCAATGTGCAGGCCGATCTCGACAACATCGTGCGGATCCAGCAAAAGCGCGACGATCTGCAATCGCGTCTTCAGGCGATGGATATTCTCGAGGACCGTATCGAACAGCTCGAGCAATATCGTCGCGACAGGCCGCTTTCGGTTTCGTTCGGGCTCTACCAGGGCGACATCATCGAGCAGCGTCTGCTGACCGAGTACTACCGCGGCATCAAGCAGCTGATGCTCACGCCGGTCTCGCAGAATCTCGCGGCCTTCCTGAAGGACGTCAATGCGCACGCCGACCAACTTGCGCCGCTCACGCGTCCGCCCGAATCGGGGGCGGTGCCCGTCTCCGCTCGCGCCAATGTTCTGTCGCCCAATGCGCCGAATGGGCCAAACGCGCAGGGTGGCCTCTACAGCGACGCATCGCCCACGAACGTCGAAGACGCCTACAACGCGCTCAAGACTTATCTGATGCTCTCGGACAAGCGCCACGTCGAAGCGGCCCATCTCACGGACCAACTGGCCCGCTTCTGGCGCGGCTGGCTCGAGACGAATCGCGGCAACATGCCGCGCGACGAGATGATCAGGAGTGCCGAACGAATGATCACGTTCTATCTGTCGCGCGTCGCCGACGACGATTGGCCCATGATCGACGCGAATCTCTCGCTCGTCGACGAAACCCGCGAAGATCTGCGTCACGTCGTGCGCGGCATGCCGGCGCGGCAGCGCGTCTACGAGGAGATCAAGGCACGTGCCTCGACGCGTTTCGCGCCGATGACGGTCGCGCGTATCGTCGGCGACGGCGACACGAGCCTCGTCGCGGGCAGCTATGCGATTCCCGGTACGTTCACGCGCGATGCATGGTTCCAGTATGTCCGGCCAGCAATCCGCGACGCGGCCACGAAAGAGCTCCAGGCGAAGGATTGGGTGCTCAACACGGCCTCCCAGGACGACCTGACGCTCGACGGCAGCCCTGAGCAGATCCAGAAGGCGCTCGTCGGCATGTACAAGGCCGAGTACGCACAGCACTGGCAGCGCTTCATGCAGGGCATTGCCATTCAGGACTTCGGCAACTTCAGTCAGGCCGTCGCATCGATGAACCGGCTCGGCGACCCGCAGAGCTCGCCGATAAGGAAAATTCTCGAAACCGCGTACGACCAGACCGGCTGGGACAACCCGGCGCTTGCCTCCACGACGGTGCAACGCGCGCAAAACGGCACGAGCGGATGGTTCAAGCGCTTCTTCTCGTTGCACGAAGACGCGGCGAAAACGGCCGGGATCGATCCGGACGCCATCGTCCCTGCCCAACCCGCGATGGGGCCGGTCGGCGCGGCGTTCACCGGACTTGCGCGCATCGTCGCAAAGCAGGACAACACGTCGCTGCTCGCGAACTATATGGATTCCCTTTCGAAAGTGCGCACGCGTTTCAACGTGATCAAGAATCAAGGCGATCCCGGGCCAGGCGCACGCCAGCTGATGCAGCAGACGCTCGAGGGCAGCGGGTCCGAGCTCGCCGATTCCCTGAAGATCGTCGACGAGCAGATGCTCAACGGGCTCACCGACGACCAGCGCAAGACCTTGAGACCGCTGCTCGTGCGGCCGCTGATGCAGGCCTTCGCCGTCGTCGTCGGTCCGGCCAGCGAGGAGGTCAACAAGGTCTGGGACGCTCAGGTGTACCAGCCGTTTGAAGCATCGCTCGCGAACAAGTATCCGTTCTCCGCCAGTGCGAAGGTTGAAGCGGGCGCGGGTGAAATCGCGCAGGTGTTCGGGCCCGATGGCGCGGTGTCGAAGTTCGTCGGCACGACACTCGGCCCGCTCGCCGTGCGGCGCGGCGATACCCTGAGCCCTCGCACGTGGGGCGGCATCGGCATTGCGTTGACGCCCGACTTCTCGAGCGGATTCGCGCGCTGGGTCGCGCCGCTCTCCGGCGCCGCCGCCGGTGGCGCGCAGTCGGCGGGCGAGCCGCAGACCGTGTTCCAGATCCTGCCACAGCCGGGCTCGAAAACGACCGAATATACGATCACGATCGACGGCCAGCAACTTCGCTATCGCAACACGCCGGCGCAGTGGGCGAACTTCGTCTGGCCAAATCCACAGGGTACGGCCGGCGCGACGCTGACGGCGGTGACGTTCGACGGCCGCACGATCCAATTCGTCAACGAGCCGGGCCGTTACGGCCTCGAGAAGCTCATCAACTCCGCGCAGCGCAAGCGCAACGCCGACGGGACTTTCGATCTGTCATGGACGCAGGGCGATGTGACGGTGGCGTTCAGCATGCGCATCGTCAGCACCTCGCAGCCGTCGAGCGGATCGTCGGACGCCCCGCAGCAGCAAAGCCTGCGCGGCGCGCGCCTGCCGACGTCGGTCGTCGACGTCGCCGCGACCCGCGCTGCCGCCGCGGCCGCGATCGGTTCGTCGAGCGGCGCCGCGACCGCTGCGATGGTTGCGGCGGACGCCGCCGGCCGCGCACAGTCCGCGAGCGTCTCCACCACCGCCTCGACTACACCGGCCGCGGCCAACGCCGCCGCCACGAACCCGGGAGCCGCGCAATGACGCAATCGGTCCAGGCGCAATTGGCCTACTTCGGCAAGATTCCCTCGCGCGGCGACTTCGTCAAGAGCGCGAACAATCCGCAGCTACTGCAAACGCTCGATCACTGGATCGCTCAAGCGATGGAGCTGCTCGCGGAAGACCCGCGCTGGAAAATCGTCTACGAGAACGCCAAGCCGATGCACTTCGCTTTCCTCGGCTCGCAAAGCAAGCTCGCGATAGCCGGTCACATGATGACGAGTCACGATGTCTCCTCGCGGCGGTTCCCGCTGCTTGCGGCGACGGCACTCGAAGTCGAGCGCCCCCTTGCGTTTCTTGCGCGCAGCCCGCTTGCTTTCGCGCGGCTCTGGGCGCGCGCCGCGAAGCAGATGCGCGAGCTTTTCGAGGGCGCGGAGCCGAATGCCGCGTTGCAGGCGCTCGGCGATACCCAGGTGCCGATCGATGTCGGCGTTGCGAGCTCGCACGACGGCACGTTCGCCGATTTCGTCGAGCACCAGACGCTGGCCGGCCTCGAGCAAATGCTGCTGGCGAGCGGCCACCCGGTCCGGCTGCGCGGCGCGATGCTCGCGCTCGGCTCGCTGCTGAAGCCCGTCATGTTGAGCAAAGCGCCGCATCTCGAACGCGGCCTCACGCTGCCGCTGCCCGTCGATTCGTTCTATCGAAGCCTCGTCGCCGCGTTCTGGCTCGAACTCATCGCCCCGTTTCTCGCGCTGGCCGATTTCGAGATCGCGATCTTCATCGGCACGATCGCCGAGCGCGATCGACTGGTGATCGGATTCAACGGTGCGTCGGCGAAGACGCTCCATAGCGTCATCGATCCACAGGCCTATGCGGCCCAGAACATCGACATCGACGATCCCGAATGGATCGACGAACACGCGCAGAACGAGCCCGGCATCAGCAAGCTCGTCAGCTATCTCGAACAACCTCAACTCTCGTTGCGTATCGCCATCGATACGTTCCGTGAAGCGTTCGTCGGGGCTTAACGCGATGGCTGACTTTGATTCCCTTTTTGCACGGTGGCGCCCTCGGACAGTTTCGCAGTTGGCGTCGATCGCGCTGGCATGTCTCGGATTCGTGGCAAGCGCGGCCGTCCATGCCGACAATGCCGCGCCGGCAAGCGTGACGCCGATCGACAACAGCGGCATCCATATCAAAACGACGACACTGTCCGCGCCGCCTGCGACGGGCGGCACCGCCGCTACGCGCGTGCCCCCCGCGGTCAACGCGACCCCGGGACAAGTGGTCGTCAGCGGCAAGGTGCCGGACGAGGCCACGCGCACCGCCGTCCTGACCCGCCTTCGCGATACGTACGGCGCGGCTAACATCGTCGATCAGATCGAAGTCGGCAGTGTCGCCACGCCGCCCAATTGGTCGACCAACGTCCAGAAGTTGATCGGGCCGCAGTTGAAGCAGATCAGCAAGGGGCAACTGAAGATCGACGGCACGCAAATCGACGTCAAGGGCGAAGTGGGCAACGAAGCGCAACGCCAGCAAATCGCGAGCGATATGGCCAATGCGCTCAACCCCACCTACACGATCCGGAACGGCTTGCACGTGAGCGCATCGGAGCAAGGCGTGCTCGACAGCACGCTGGCGAACCGCACGATCGCTTTTGAAACGGGCAGCGCGACGCTGACGCCGCAAGGCCGGGCCATCCTCGATCAGCTCGCCGCCGTGATTGCGAAGATGCCGAACAACTCGTTCGAGATCATCGGCCATACCGACAATTCGGGGAGCCGCGCGTCGAATATCGCGCTCAGTCAGGCGCGTGCCGACGCCGTCAAAGGGTATTTGGTCACGAAGGGCATCGCGCCACAGTCGATGACGACGATGGGCGCCGGGCCCGATCAGCCGATCGCATCGAACGATACCGACGAAGGGCGCGCGCGCAATCGGCGCATCGAGTTTCGCGTCGGCAAATAGACGAGTGAGAATGTCGATGCTTGGCGCCGTGTGATGGCGCACGCGCGTCGCGGCTCGAAGGCGGCGCGCGCTCGTCCCGGCTTCACCTCGGCTCGGGCTTCACCCCCAGCAACTCGCGCAAGTACGCCAGTTGACCGTCGTCTTTCACCACCGATGCAAGCCACTGGTGCAATGGCATATCGGCCCACTCGGCCGCCTTGTCGGCGAGATAGGCGGCCGGGCTATGAGGCTCCGCGGCGCGCAGAAACTGGGCGACGGCACGCAATTGCGCGATGGCGTCGGCGCGACTTCGGATGGCGCCCGCAGGGACGAGCTCGGAATTCGATGGCATGGTCGCGGTTCGTGGAAGCGGCTTCTTGAAGGTGGGCTCGGCGCGTTCAACTTCGCGCGGCTGATGCGAATCGGCCGCAACGTCAGCCGGCGTAGGCTCCGGACTCACGCCGACATCGCGCGCAAATCGCTCCGCGAGCCCGTAGACGAATGCGTAGGACTCCTTTGTTTGCCGAAAACTCGGAGCGGATTCGCCGGCGTATTCGTCCAACCGTGATTCCAGCGTGAGCATCGCCGCTTCGAACGATTTCAGTTCGTCCAGCAAGGTTCGGTAGAACGTTACGGGCGTAATACGTTTGGCGGCATCGATCTGCTCGACGGACGGCTTGCCGCGCGCAATCTCATCGGCGCGCTCCGGGTCTCGCTTGGATGCCTGCACCACATGCGTTGCAACGTCCCAGTCGACCGCCGTGAAAAAGCTTCCGGTCGAGGTTTGCGTGAGGCGCGTATCGCGCAGCAATTCCGCCGTGCGTCGGACGAGCCATGTCACATTGCCGAGCCGATACTCGGCGTCGTCGCCGTCGGGCAGCGGATGAACCTTGTCCCAGTAGCGTTCGCATAGGCCCGCGAGCAGCGTGTAGCCTTGCATCAGTCCCGGCAAGCCCTGCTTCATTGCGAGCGCTTCGGTCAGCCACACGGCGAGCCGCAGGTCCTTCGTCTGCGTGCCGAGCAAAGCGCTGCAGCGATCGATGACGAAATCCCAATCCGCCTCTTTGATCTCGGTTACCCATTCGCCCTGATCGAGCGAAGGATCGTCGAAGCGGCGCGCCTGCTGGATCGCGTCGAAATCGTTCGAAAACAGCAAGTCCTGGCCACAGGGCGATGCGCCCGGGAACGGCTCTAAAAGCGGGGTGAGGTCGATCGCCATTCAGATTTCCTCGTATTCAAAATCGTGGACCTCGTGAGAGTTGCGGCCTTCCTTCCCCGCGATCGTCGATGACGTGGACTTCATAGCGCGCGTCGTCGCGGTCGCGCTCGGATTCCCGCGTGCAGACGAAGGCATCCCAGCCCAGCCGCGCACCACCGCCGAGACGAGCCGGGCCCACCTCGCTGCGCGCGAGCACCAGCGAGACCTCGTATTCGAACACGGCGCCGCCCACGAGCGACAGCATTCGCTCGAGCGCGACCGCGTGCGGCGCGGCCGGCAGAAGCCTCTCGTAATCACGCTTCGATAGCGGGCCCAGGACGAGTCGCAGCCGCATATCGCGCTGCCAGACGCGCTCGCCGGCGAGCGCCGTCGCGCCGAGCGTCACGTTCTCATAGCCGAGCCGCGACAGATTCGAGCGCGGCACGTCGTACCACTTTCCGATGAACTGGTCGACGCGCACGTGCACGCGAAAATAGTCCGCAAGCACGCGCTCGAGATAGGCAGCCGACATCGGCCGATGCCGGACCGGCAGCGCATATCCGCCCAGCGCCTCGTCGATCAGCGTGCCCGTCCCTTGCTGCAAGGCACCGCGCGTCGGTCGGTGCCCCAGGCCCGCGATCGCGAGCAGCAACGGCAGATAGCGTTCGTCCTGGTCGAGCTCGTAGTGAAACGGCAGCCGGTACTTCTTCCACGCCTCGTAGAACAGCGCCGTTGCTCGGTGGGTAAAGACATCGAGATACGCGCGGGCGGCACGATCGCGCCGCAATTGCTCACGTGCGATCAGATCTTCCGTGTAGTGCAGCGGCAACGCACCCTGCCCGCCCAGCATGCCAAAAAACGCCGGTACCAGATCGACACGCGCAAGCGAGCGTGCCTCGATCGCCGCATCGCGCGCTTCCTCGCTATCCAACGGAGCGCCGTCGACGTCGTATGGCGTGGCGCGCTCGAGCTCGCTCGGTGCGAACGTCAGCGACAAGGTATTGCGGAACATGATCCGCTCGCCCGCGTGCCGCACGACATCTTGCTCGAACCACATCTCGAGCATGCGCACCGCTTGGAAGAACTGAAATCGATACGGCTCGTCGAGGAGCCGCCGGACTACGCCAGCGTGGACTCTGCGCTGCGTGGCTTGCATCGCATGATCTCCTCGCCGGTGCGCTTGGACACGGCAATCAGTTGTACGAATCGATTCAGGTTGACGTAGAGCCCGAAAAAGGCGTCGAGGACTCTGACGAAGGCGGCAACGCTCGTCCCGACGAAATGCGCCTCGTCGATCGTGAGACGGATCTCGTCACCACGCACGAACGTCGCGAACGGCTTACCCGGCAGCCATTGGACGGCCGGCCGCCGCTCGACGCCGACGAGACCTTCGATCTGGCGCGTCGACACGGCCGTATGCCGCAAATCGTAGAGCGAGAGCAGCTCCTTCAGCGACGCGAGATCGTCATCGACGAGCGGAGCGTGCCCGAGCGCGAGATGCGAGACAAGTCGAAGCTGCATCGACGCTCCGCGCTCGACGCGCACCGTCGGCGTGGGCCGGCAGAGCATGGATATCGGATTGGCGCCGACGGTGAGCGCCGCATCGTCCTCCATGGCGGCGTCATCGAGGAACAGATCGCCGCCTTCGAGCCCGATGGCAAGCCGCGCCGGCAAGTCGCGATTGGTGCAGGTCAATTCGAGGCTGAGCGTGTCAGTTTGTGCGCTCGATGGATCGAATGCACTCTCGATGATCGAGATCTCCGTCTCATAGCCCGGGCTCATGTCGGCCACGGTGGCGTTGCGGCGCGCGAACCAATATCGGCCGGCCTTGCCCGCCTCGTCGTGGCGCAGCGCGTAGAACGGGCGGAACTCCATGATGGTCTGCTCGTTGGCGCCCTCTCTCACCAAGTGAACGGCGTCGATCGAATAGACCTCGTATTCGCGCGCGTTTCGCGCATTCGCCACGACCGGATAAGAGACGACTTCGTGACTGACGTGGATGGGCTCGCCGGGTTGCCTGAAAAGATTCACGACGGGCGAGCAAAAGAGCCGCAGGTGATGAGCCGCAAGCGATTCGATGAGCCGCGGCACCTGGGTTTCGCCGCGTACGCGCCCGATCACGACATGCAGCGTCAGGCGTCGGCAGCGCCGGCTCTCGCGCAGCATGGCGGCAATGTCGAAATCGATGAAGCCGAACTTCTCGGGAAACGCGAAGTATTCGGTCAGCAGGCGGTAGGCAGGATGCGATTTGGCCGGGTAGTCGATGAGCGATTGCGTATCGCTGAATCCAGCCTGCTCGAGCGGAAGCGCCGGAAGACGCCGCCACTCGCCCGGCTCGTCGGCTTCTACGTAGGCGGCTATCGCTTTCATGAAGAGACTGTCGGCCAACGTCGCGACAAACGACTGCTCGCCATGCAGGTAAGCGCGTACCGAATCGAGCCCGATCGCAGTGAGATCGCTCGCCGATGAGGTGCTTTCGAACAGAAACGATACGACGCCCGACGCATCGCCGGGCAGCACGGGCGCGTGCGCAGGTAGCTCGGCAAGCGCCCTGAATTGAGCTCGGGCGAGTCTTATCGGCGCGAGTATCACGTCGTACGCGGTGCGAAAGCAGCAATGAACGCCGTTTACGTCGCGGCTGCGAAGCTGTGTGCCGCGCGGGATTGTGACCGGTTCGTCGATTCGCTCGGCGCTGCTCGGGACGAACTGCGCGATCGAACACGACGGGAACGGCCGAAGGTAATGCGGGTAAAGCACCTCGAGCAACGCTTCGGCCAACTCGGGGTAGTCATCGTCGAGCTTGCGGTTGATGCGCGCGCCGAGCAGCGCCAGCGCATCGATCATCCGCTCGACATGCGGATCGTCCGATTGCGTGTCCGCAAACGCGAGACGCGGCGCGATCTTCGGATAGCGATCGGCAAAACCCGGCGCATATCGCCGCAAAAACGCAAGCTCACGGTCGTAGTAAGGCAGCAACGCTTCCATCGTTTTCCCCGAGCGCCAGATCTTTTCGGTTTTTGCCGTGGTGCCTGCCGATGGTTACTCGTACATGCGGCTCCGCGCCGCGTCGCCGGCACGGCGCGAGCGCGAGACCGAATACTGCAGCGTCGAAGCCTGGAGCATCGCATCGAAGCTGACCGGTTCTTCGGCTGGGTGCACGACGAGCTTCGCGCGAATGACGAAATAAAGGGCGTTCGTCGATTGCGGGTTCGTTTCCAGGGAAACGGTCGCGCCGCGCAAACGCGGCTCATGCTGCTCGATTGCCTGACGGATCGAATCACAGATGCGTACTCGGTCCTCGTGTCGCACGAGGCTCAGGCCCGCGAAGTCGCTCAACCCGTATGTCAACACCGAACGCACGCACTCGCTCCCTTGCGGAAATGGCTCGCGAGGTGCGAGGCGGGTGTTGAGCAGCGCTTCGACGTCACGCGCGACTCGGCTTTTTAGTTCGTCGAGCGAAAGCTGCCGCATCGCGGCGGGCGCCGGCATTCGCGGGTCGTCGTCGAAAAGCTTGTCGAGCAAGCTTGGTTCGAATCGCTTCATCGGTGCGATGCATTCATTCTGAGCTAGCAAGGGCGCAGGCACTTTCCGGCGCCGGCGCCCTTGCGGTTGCTCGCGGACGGCCACGCCCACGCCAACGCTTCACCATGACGGGCGCGACGCGCCGCGCCGCACGTCAGACCGCGTAGGTCTTGTCGTTCTTCGTCAGGCTCCAGGCACCCTGCGCATTGCCGCCCTGGTTGCCGCCGATCTTCTGCTGCGTGTACTTCCATTGCACCGCGGCGTACTTGAGCGAAAACTGCTCGACGGGCAGCCCCTCGCCGACCACGCTCGGCGCAACGCTGGAGACGATGACGTATTTGAGCTTGATTTCGAGGTACTTCACGCGGTTACCGTCACCGTCCGAACGCATGAAGTCGATCGTGACTTCATCGAACGTGGTGCCGCCCGAGGCGTGCTGATAAAGGAGCGGGCTTACGACGTCGATGTCCTTCGTGAACGTCATATCCGCGTGCTCGCAGCGCTCCGCGGTATGGCCGCCGGCCGTCGAGGCCGTTGCCGAGCGCGGCTGGGTGATGGAGTGATTCCACGAGCTGATCTCGATCCAGTTCGAGTGGTCCTTATCCTGCGATTCGCCGTTGATGGCAGGATTGCCGAACTTCATGTAAATGTCTTTCATCTCTCGCGACTCCGAATAAGAGGTTGAGCGGTGGGCCGGGCGATTGACATCATGCATCGCCGCCCTTCGTTTCACGATGCTTAGGCACCCGCCGGCTTCGGCAGATCAGCGACGAGCCGCAGCGAAATCGAGAGCTCGTCCAGTTGGAAATGAGGGCGCAGAAATGCGACCGAGCGATACGAACCCGGCTTGCCGGGAATCTCCGTGACCTGAACCGACGCTTCGCGCAGTGGGAACTGCGCCTTTTGCTCCTGCGTTGCGTTGTCGTCGAGCAGCACGTATTGGGCGATCCAGCGATTGAGGAAGGTCTCGACGTTCTGCGCCGACGCGAAGCTGCCGATCTTGTCGCGCATCATCGCCTTCAGGTAGTGCGCGATGCGAGATACCGAGAAAATATATTGCAGCTGCGTCGATAGCACCGCGTTCGCATTCGCGCTGTCGGTGTTGTACTTTCTCGGACGCTGCACCGATTGTGCCGCGAAGAACGCCGCGTAATCGGTGTTTTTGCAATGCACGAGCGGAATGAACCCGAGGTCGCTCAACTCCTTCTCGCGGCGATCGGTGATCGCGATTTCAGTCGGGCATTTGAGGGCGATCTCGCCATCGTCGGTCTTGAAGGTGTGCGTCGGCAAATCCTCCACGAGCCCACCGCCTTCCACGCCTCGAATCGCCGCGCACCAGCCGAAGTCGTCGAACGCGGCCGTCAACCGTGCCGCGAATGCCCACGCCGCGTTGCACCAGAGGTACTTGTTGTGATCGGTACCGTCGACATCCTCGACGAAGTTGAAGCCGTCGGCCGTCAGGCCATCCTTCGGATTGAACGGCAGCCGGCCAAGATAGCGCGGCAGCGTGAGGCCGACGTAGCGCGAATCCTCGGAATCGCGGAACGACTTCCACTTGGCATATTCGACCGTATCGAATACTTTGCCGAGATCGCGCGGCTTGCCGAGATCGGCGAACGTTTCGAGGTCCAGCAGCTCGGGCGAAGCGGACGTGATGAACGGCGCATGCGCCGCGGCGGCCACATGCGACATCTGCTCGATGAAGTAGATGTCCTCGGGTTGACGCGTGATCTCGAAGTCGCCGATCAGCGCCCCGAACGGCGCGCCGCCGAACGTCCCGAATTCCTCTTCGTACACCTTCTTGAAGAGCGCGCTTTGATCGAACTCCGCCGCGGTCTTGAATTCACGCACGATCTCGCGCTTCGTCGCGTTGAGCGCCTTGATCTTGATGCCCGAACCCGTGTTGCTTTCCTTGCAGAGGTATTGCAGGCCGCGCCACGTGCTCTCCATGCGCTGGAACTGCGATGCGTGCATGACCTCGCTCAGTTGCGCCGAAAGCAGCCGGTCGATCTCGGCAATGCGCGCGTCGAGCGTGGCCGCCAGGTTGTCGGAGACGACGACCGTTCCGTCGAGCACCTGGTTCGCGAGCTCGCTGATGAGGTCCTTCGCCCGCGCGTGCTCCGAATCGGATTTGGCCACCCTGCTCTTCTCGATGATTTCGTCGAGCAGTGACGTCGTTGCACCCGCTTCCGGTTGCGCCGGATTGGCCGTAGCCGCTTGCTGATTCATCGTGACCTCGCTCACTCAATCGCCCGGTATGTCCTGATCGACCGCATCGCCCTGATCGACCGCATCGCCCTGTTCACCCGCCGGTGCCGCGAGCGCGCGGACCTGCGCTGTATTCGCAAGCACGTCGCTCAGAATGCTCTCGAGCTTGTCGTTCCCGGCCAGCTTGTTGCGCAGGTCGGCAAGCTTCGAGCGTGCCTCGAGCAAGCGTCGCAGCGGCTCGATCTGCGCCACCACCTGATCCGGATCGAAGCTCGCCATCGAGCGGAAACGCAAATCGACGGCGAACGTGCCGCCCGCGTCGGTGAGCCGGTTCTTGACCTCGAACGCGGCGCGCGGCTCGACGGCCTTTATGACGTCGTCGAAATTGTCGCGATCGATGCTGACGAATTTGCGGTCGCGCAGCTTCGGCTGCTCGACTTCCGATTGACCGGCGAGGTCCGCCACGACGCCGACGACGAACGGCAACTCCTTGATCTCGATCGCGTCGCCGCGCTCGACTTCGTAAGTCAGTTGCACGCGCGGCGGGCGCACCTTCTGCAAGCGTTTCTGAATGCTTTCCTTCTTGGCCATCGGCAGCTCCCCGAAGCGTATGAGTGAAACGAACGACGCTTTAACGAAGCGCGCTGAACGGATCGGCGCCGCTCGCGCCGGCGGCGGCCTTCGGCGCGGGCGCATCGGCGGCCGGCTGGTCGGCCGCGCCCGGATCGGCGTCCTTCTTCGCAACCGTGGCCGGGTGGCGCCGCACGATGCGGCGCTTCTTGACCGGAGGCTTGTTCTGCGCGACTTCCTCTGGGAACAGCGTTGCCTGGCCCAGCGTGTCGCGCAGCTGATGCGCGAGTGCCTGCGCGTCCGTCTTGGCATCGCCGGCGAGCTCGGCGTCCTGACGCAATTCGCCGAGCGACTGCGTCGCGACGCGAAGACCGCTCACGGCCAGCACGCTTTTCGCGCCGCGGTCCGTCGAATCGCGCTGTAGCGCTTCTTGCGCCGCGACGATGGCCTGCCCGTAATGCGCATTGTCGAACTCGATTTGCGCGATACGCGACCACGGCTCTTCACGCGTCGGGTCGGCCTTGGTCAACTGCTGATAAAGCGCAAGCGCCTTGTCCTTGTCGCCGCCCTTGGCGACGGCATCGGCATCGGCCAGCGCCTTGTCGAATGCGGCCGGCGTAGTCTGATTGGCCTGCTTTTGCGAGGCGCAGCCCGCGATGACGGCACATACCAGCACGGCCGTCGAAAGTTTGCGAAAGATTTGCTGTTTGTTCATTGCCGACACACTGCCCGATCGTTTATTAATTCGCCGAGACAAACCACGGCTTTGCTTTGCGGCGAGCGCGGGCGTATAGTACCGGCCAATTTTCCATAATTCAACTCCAATCGCATGACGATAGCGGAATGGAATTATTGCGAATAAGCGTTATGCAGAACGGATAGGAAACTATTTCCGAGTAAATCGCCTCTTAACAAGGCACAAGAAAAATTTTCCGAGATATGAAGCTATACAAACCTGTCCGTTCTCAACTTCACGAGGCGGATACGGGCGGCAGAATTCTAAAAAAGTTTGTCGCGGATAAGACGGAGCGCGCGGTGAAATGCCAATAAAGCGTTATTTGATATGCACCATTTCATTGCTCGTCGCGGGCGGGACGCTCGCGGGTTGCGCGGCCGGCGTCACCGCGCTCGGCAGCGTGGCCTCGACTGCGCTTCAGGCCGCCGGCATCGGCAAGCCCCCGGTGCCCGATTCGCAAAAGCCGCCGCGCGACGTCCCGCTCACGCTCGCTGCAGCGTCCAATCTCAATGCGGCAACCGACAATCACCCGCTCGGGCTCGTGGTGCGTCTTTACGTGCTGAAAGACCCGACCACGTTCCAGCAAGCATCGTTCGACGTCTTTACGGACCCGACCAAGGAGAAAAGCGCGCTGGGCGCGGATCTGCTAAGCGTGCGCGAAGTGACGCTGATTCCGGGCCAGCATTACCGGATGACCGAGAAAGTGTCGCGTGAAGCGCAGGCTTTCGGCGTCGTTGCCCTCTTCCGCGATCCCGCGCTGCGGCGTTGGAAATTCGCTTTCGATCCGGCGAAATCGGAGAAATCCGGCATAATGATCGGCCTTCATAACTGCGCAATGACAGTGACGAGCGGCACCGTCATTCCGCCCGATCCGGGCTTGCCGATGCCGCCGTTGAATTTGCTGTCGTCGGTATCCTGCGGTTGAACGAGACGGCAATGAACGGTCAATGTCCGTCGAATGAATTTTTTATGACCGCATCAGTGGCGCTTTGAACAACACAACGTGGGTTTCGGGATGAGTTATTCGGCAAAGCTGCTTTGGGGAGAGGGCCTCTTTCTCCGGCCTCAGCATTTCCAGCAACAAGACGCTTATCACGAGGCGCGTCTCGTTGAATCGATACGCGCGCTGCAGCCGTTCAACTGGGGGGTGCGCTCCGTTGCGTTCGATCTCGATTCGCTCAACGGCGGCACGTTGCGCTTGTCGGAGCTCTCGATCGTCTTTCCCGACGGCACGCTGTTTTCGGCCCCGCAAGCCGATGAGTTGCCCGAGGCCATTTCGCTGCAAACGCTGCCCGAAGGTATCGCCGATTCCGTGTTCTACGTGGCGCTGAACCCGATGCGCGAGAGCGGCAGCAATTATACGGACGACCCGACGAGCGACCGGCCGATGCGCTATGCGAGCAAGCAGGCGGAAGTGGCCGACCAGTTCACGGGCGCGATGACGGCCGCCCTGACGTTCCTCAAAACGCGTGTCAGGCTCGTCGGTCACGACGAGCCGCGCCAGCAGCTCATCGCGGTGCCGATCGTGCACGTGCGGCGCACGGCGACTTCGGGCTTCGAGTTCGACGCCAACTTCGTGCCTCCCTGTCTCTCGATCGAGGCTTCCCCCGTATTACATCAAGGGCTGCGCCAACTGATCGATGCGCTGCAGGCGAAGGTCAACGCGCTCTACGGTTTTCATCGTGAACCGACGAAAAACATCATCGAATTCCGCTCGGGCGATATTGCGTCGTTCTGGCTGCTGCATACCGTGAACGCGGCGGTCGCCTCGCTCATTCATTTGCATCAACAACCGGCGCTGCACCCGGAGCGTCTCTTTCACGAGCTGTTGAGGCTTGCGGGGCAGTTGATGACGTTCTCGAAGCAGTACACGCTGACCGATTTGCCGGTCTATCGGCACGACGAGCCCGGCCCCGCATTCGCGCGGCTCGACGAGATCGTGCGGGACCTGCTCGAAACCGTCATCTCGACACGTCATTTTGCGATCGCGCTCGAGGAGGTGCGGCCGTCGTTTCGGGCGGGCCGCCTCGACTCGGGCCGAATCGACGAGAAGACCACGTTCTACATCGCCGTATCGGCCGATCTGCCACCCGTGGAGCTGGTCGAGGTCGTGCCGACGCGTTTCAAGATCGGCGCACCTGACGATGTCGACAAACTCGTGTTGTCCGCAATGCCCGGCGTGAGGCTCGTGTATACACCTCAGGTCCCGCCCGCCGTGCCCGTGCGACCCGGCGCCTGCTACTTCGCGCTCGAAGCCCGCGGCCCGCTTTATGAGCGGATGCTGCAAGCGCAATCGGCAATGATCTACACGCCGTCGGGCATCAACGATCTCAAAGTCGACTTGATCGCCGTTACTTCCTGACACATCATGACCGAAGTCCCCTCTCTTCTCGGCAGCAGCGCACCGCCTCCCGTATCGGCATGGAGCCCGAGCGTCGATGCGAGCGCCCAGGCCCGTTCGCTGCACGACCTGCTCTACGACGGCTTCTTCATGCTGTTCCTGATCAAGCAGGGACATGAGCCCGCCGATGCCACCGAGTTCAGCTCGCGCGTGCAAGCCTTCCTTGCGGACTTCGAGCGTGGCGCGAAGAAGCTCAATGTGCCGGCTGACGATGTCTACGCGGCCAAGTTCGCGTTTTGCGCGACGATCGACGAAGCGGTGCTCTCGTCGACGTTCAAGATCCGTGATGTCTGGGAGCGTCGGCCGCTGCAGCTGACGCTATTCGGCGAGCAACTGGCCGGCGAGAAGTTCTTCGATCATCTCGAAGCGTGTCGCGCACAAGGCGTGGCGCGGTTGCAGTCGCTCGAGGTGTTCCATATGTGCTTGCTGCTCGGGTTCAAAGGCAAGTACCTGCTCGAGGGGCCGGAGAAATTGGCTTATCTGACGGCAAGGCTCGGCGACGAGATCGCGCGCATGAAAGGCAAGCGGGCCGCTTTCGCGCCACATTGGCCCCTGCCCGATCAAGTGGCCCATCGCCTCAAGCATGAAGTGCCGCTGTGGACCATCGGCGCGGTGTTTGCGTTTATCGGTCTGACCGGTTATTTCGGACTCCATACTTTTTTGCGCGATCACACGCTGGGCACGTTGGCGCCCTATTCCCAGCTCGTCAAGCCGGAAGCCGAATCGGCCAATCTGACGATTTCGTTGCCTTGAGCGCGAGCGCCCGGCTCGCCGCGGCGCAAGTGTCATTGCCCGGCCGGCCAACCCGGAGCGCATGCGGCTCCCCAGCGTCGAGTCGGCAACACTACCCCGATCTTTGAAATTCCATTTCGGCGCGGCCGCCGGCTTTGCGCAGGGCGCCAGGCCCGCTCGCGAGAGCGGCTGGCCGGCCTTCGTGCTGTATTGGAAAAAATCGGCCTCGCTTGTTCCTGTTATGGTTCTCGCGTCCCGGATACGCTTTCTCAAAACGATGCTTGCGCGACACGGAGGGCGAGCAAATGGATAAGCGTGAATCCACGGCAAGCGCGGAGTCGGTTTTATCGACTCTCACGCTGCACAACAACCAAACGCTCGCTGTTTCGCTGCCTCGCAACACGCGACTGATAATAACCGAGGGCGCAGTGCGGTTGACGTACGCCGAGCCAACGCTAGATTGGCTCGGCGAGTCAGCTCCACTCCGATCGCATCTTCTGCACGAAGGCGACACTTATCTCGTCGAGCGATCTCAATACGTGTCCATGACGGGCGCTTCCTCGAGCGGCACAGCCGTTTTGATCGAGGTCGCCGCCGCGACACACGTCGTCAAACGACTCTACAACTGGTTCGCGCGGTTCTCCGATGCCGGCGTCGCACATGCCGACCAGCGGCAAAGCCGCGGCGGGCACGCGTAAGCCGCAAGCGCGGCATCGCTGACGGGCCAACACCCGTCGCGCCGAACGTCCCGCCGATCATCCTCGCGGTCGAGCGACCCACTGCTGCACGCTTGGCCGCGCCCACTGACGCTCGACATATCGCAACACCTTCGGCGGCACCGGATCGCCGCAGGCAACGAGCCGGTTCAGCATCAGCGCAAAATCGGTGTCGGCGATGCACCAATCGCCGAACACGCCATGGCGGTCGTCGCGGATCAACCGATCGGCCGCATCGAGCAGCTTGTCGCAGGCGAGCTGCGCCGGCTCGGACAACGGTTTCACGGGCTCGGGGAAGTAGATCCGGTCCGCCTGTCTTTCACTCTTCAGCGGCATGAAATCGCTGCGAATCCACGCTTGGAGCTCACGCGCCCGCGCACGCGTCTCGCGATCGGCCGGCAGGACGGCGGCATGACGAGGGGCGGGATAGACTTCCTCGAGATACTCGGCAACCGCCGATGATTCGGACAAGGAAAAATCGCCGTGCAGCAGCGTCGGCACGCGGCGTGTCAGCGAGATCTCGCGATAGGCGGAGCTGTGCTGCTGCTTCGCCTTGAGGTCGACTGTCCGAATCTCGAAGTCGAGTCCCTTTTCTTTCAACACGACGAACGCCGACATCGCGAACGCACTGACGTAATCGGCACCGACGTACAAATAAATTGGCGAGGCGTTCATTCAGGATCCTATGTAAAGTTGGGTTGCAGTCACGAAGGTCACGGGTACGCGCGCTCGGCAACGGCGGCGCCTTTCCAAAGCACCGCGATACCGGCGGCCACGATGAGCGCGAGCACGGTCCAGGCGGCGACATAATCGAAGCGGTCGACGATCACGCCGAAAATCGGCGGCATGATGCTGATCGCGACCATGTTGATCGTCATCGAGAAGCTGATCGTCGAAGCCATGACGGACTTCGGCGCCATTTCGGCGAGCTGCAGCAGATAAAGCGGATACCAGCCGACGCCGAACAACCCGAGGACGCAAAAGACCGCCGTCAGCGTGGCGTTCGTCGTCCCCGCGGGCATCGCGAGCAGCGCCACCGTCGCTGCGATGCAGACGGCCATGCTGAAACCGAGCGAGCGGATCCGTTTCGTCGGCCAGAACTTGTCGCTGACCCACGCGAGTCCGATGCGACCGACGATGCCGAGCCACTGCGAAACGGAGAACAGCAGTCCCGCCGCAATCGTCGAATAGTGAAAACGTGCCGTGACGAAGGGAATCGCATGCGTCGCGAACGTGTACTGAAACGTGGCCATCACCGCGCCGGCCGCCATGACAGGCCACACCGCCGAGTGGGCTGCCACGAGCTTGACCGCCGTCGCGAACTTCGGCGGCGCCGCGGCAGGTGCGCCCTGCATCTCGCGTTCATCGCGATGCAGCACGGCAAACAAGATTCCGCCAACGATACTGATCGCCCCTTGAATCGTGAGCGCCATGGACCATCCATGCACCGTCGCGAAGAGCGGCAGTGCCATCGCGGCGAGTGCAGTGCCGAGCGGCAAGCCCGCCTGCCGGATCCCCGTCGCCATGCCGCGCTCGTGCGGCGGAAACCAGCGCAGGATTGCCCGCGTTCCGCCCGGCTGCACCGACGCGTACGAAGTGCCGATCAACGCAAAGAACATCAACAGGACGGCAAAGCTCGTCGAGAGCGCGGACCCCGCGAATGCCGCGAGGCCCATCAGCACCATCGTGAAAGCAACGACGTAACGCTCACCGAAACGGTCGATGAGCCAGCCGAGCATCAGCATCGTCACGACTTGCCCGCCGTTCAGCGCGCTGACCGCGAGTGCCGCCGTCGCTTCGGTCAAATGAAACGCCTTCTGCAACGGCGGAATCAGCGTATAGATGCCCTGCGCCGTAATCGAGGCGGTGGTTTGCGCGAACGCGGCGACGGCAAGAACGATCCACCGATAGGCGCCGCTGGAGGCAAAGGATCGCCCTGCCGCGTGTTGGCTATTGTGATTCATCTAGTTGGCCCTCTATTATCGTTTTCGTTACCCCGTGACCGACGCTGTCGTCGAGCACGCCCTCAGGTTCCGAGGCCTTCAGATTGCCAAGACTCTTCTGCTGAGGCAAGTTGCTCATGCTGAAAAGCACGAGCGCCTCGTCCGCATCGCAATGAAATGCGTGCATGCACCAAGCCGGAACGATAAGGACGTCGCGTGGCGCGAGTCGCACGGGCTCCTCGTGCTCGCCGACATGAGCGACGCCGCTACCTGATTGAACGATGAACAGATGCCACCAGGCATGCGCGTGCGGCCGCGTCGACTCATGCGGCGGCACAACCTGGACGTTGATGGCCATGCCGGGCACGATCTCGCACCCGGCCGCCGTGCCATCGCGCGTGAGCGTGAACGTGCCGCGCTCGCCGTGCCGCGCCGCCGCCAGCGACTTGGCCGTCTGCGGCCACGGCCACACGACCGCCTGCTCCGGCACATCGGCGAAATGGTCGCGGTACTGGCCGTAATCGAAGAGTCGCCCCTCGGTGACGGAATGCGTCATATCGTCGACTCCTCGACAAGAGCGGACTGGGTCGCATCGGTCAGCGGATCCTCATGCAAGCAGAACGTATCGGGATCGCCGCGCAACGCCGGAAACGTCGTCGCCACGAGCGGATCATGGCCAGGGATGACATGCTCCGGACTCTCGGCGAGCGCATCGATCGTTTCGAATGCGTCGAGCACCTTGGCGAGGTCATGCAGGATCGGAAACGGGCGACGTCCGCGCACGTTGGCCCATAGGTGCGCCGCGTCCGAGGCGAGCACCAGATTGCCGCGGCGCGTCGCCACACGCACGACCTGGCTTCCCGGCGTATGGCCGCCGACGAGGCAAAGCTCGATGCCGGGCGCGAGCGTGACCGTGCCCTCGTGCACGACAAGCCGTCCATCATGGAGTATGCCGACCGCCTGCATCACGTCGTCGCGTTCATAAATCTTGGCGAGCTGCCTGTGCCGCATTTCGGCGCCGGTACAGAACCGCAGCTCGGCGCCCTGCACGTGCACGCGCGCATTCGGGAACAGCGCGAGGTTGCCCGCATGATCCCAATGCAAGTGCGTCACCACGATATCCCGGACGGTCGACGGATCGATGTCCAATGCGGCCAGCGCTTCACCCACCGAGCGTTTCATCTGGCGCTCGCGCCGGATCCCGGTCGATAGCGGGAATGCCGTATCGACGACGATCGTTCGCTCGTCGTTGCGAATCACCCAGAAGAAGTAATCGAGCGGCATCGATGCGTCCGGCGGACCGCAGCATGCATCGAAAAAGAAGTTCTCGCGGGCCGTGCGATGCGCGTTGCTGCCGATCCGTAGGGCGTATACCTCGTATTGGGATGTTTTGGATTCCTTCATTTTTTCCAGAGTCCTTGAAACGGTTGTCCGCACTTGTCAGTGCGCCTGTGCGTGCAACGCGGCCGGCTTTTTGTTGGCTGTGCTGTCGGAAAAATCGAACTCGAGCTCGCCGAGAATCCCGAGCTCGTCCGCGAGCCGATAGAGTCCGCTGTAGTCGCGCGTCAGCGCGCTTTGCGCACCGGGTTGCCGCGCATCGAGAACGATCTCGGTCGCATTCGGCACGCCGAGTTGCCGTAGGATCGCTTCCCACATGGAGAAGTCCTGCGCGACAAAGGCACGCAGTGCGACGGGCAAGGTCGCAACGAAAAACGTCTTTTGTTTCGCCGTCAGCCGGTGAAAAATCACCTTGCTGATTTCGCCGAGCGTCTTGCTGTGCGCGTACTCATCGCGGTTGTGCATTTGCGCGACGCTTCGGTTGAGCGGCTGAATCGTTTCGTCGTCGGCCAGGATGTCGAGAAACGCATTGACGCTGATTTCGGCCACCGTTGCGAATACGACGCCCGCGAGCTGCTTTTCCCACGGCTCGACGAGCTGCCGCTTCAGCCTCTCGAGCTCGCGGTAGGTGACCGACATCGGCAAGTCCATGTCGAGCTCGATCTTGCGCTCACGCCGCGTGCGCTGAATCGCGTTCAGGTGCATGAGCGTGTGATAGTGCTCATCGACGAGCGTTTGCCGAATCGATTCGGTGAAAACCCAAGCGTCTCCCGCCAGGATCTCGCTCGCGAGATAGTTGAGCGCGGGATTCACGACGTGATCCTCGGCGGCGACCGTGCGGCGGTTGTAGCCGATCCACCCCCACGTCAGGATGGCCTGTTTCAGGGGAGCGTCGAGCCGCTCGATCGCTTCGTGCGTGTAGAACGGCACGAGCGCGACCGGATAATCCGGCTTCTCGGCATCGAATTGGCCGCTCGCGCGAAACCGCTCTATATCGCAGACTGTCGCCCTGCGCGGCCAGCCTTGGTTCAACTGGGCGATCAGTGCCGTGTTCGCATTCTTCATGGGTGAATTCCTCTTCAACGCTATTGCAGCCAATAGCGCGTCAAATGCCGCGCGGGATCCGAATAGGTGCTGCGCGCGTGAATCAGCCGATGGTTGTCCCAAATCATCAAGTGACCATCGGGGATCAGGACGGGCACCGCTTCAGATTCGAAGTAGGATGCGGCGAGCATCGCGAGGCGCACGAGCGGATCGCGGCTGGCGCTTGCGCGTCGCGTCGAGGCGACGCTCGTTGCGCCGCTTGAAACACCACTCAATGCCGCTTCCGAAGGATTGACGTCGCCGTAGAGAAACTGGTTGTAGCTGAAGCGGAAGATCGGACGATCGCCGCTCGCGCTGGCATCGATGATCGGCACCGTGAGCGTCTGTCTGCGCGCCGTGCCGGGCGCCAATGTCGCCGCGAATTGCACGGGCCTTTCGTGGACGTACCGCTGCAGCTCGGCATCGAGAGAGCGCACGAACGTCATGCCATCGGCCAGTCGCGTATGGCCTTCTCCGCAGCGCGCCTGACGGTGGCAATGCAGCGCAAGATAGTGCGGCGGCGGGTTGCCGACAGGCACTTCGGTATGCGGGCCGATCGCGTTGCGGCTCTGCGAATACGGCAGCTTCTCGAAGCCGGGCCTCATCGTGACTTCCCAGGTGTCCTCGCCGTTGTATTGCGGCACGATGGCCCCGAACCGTCCGAGCGCCGCGCGCACACCGCCCTCGAGCAACGCGGGCGCGAGGACGGTCCAGCCTTGCCGGCTCAGCGCTTCGTGTGCCGCATCGAACGTCGTTGCGGTTTCGATGTCGTCGATTGCGATCGATTCATTCATGGGCGAGAGCTCCTTCAACTTGATTGACTCGTTCCGAATACGCGCCCATCAAATCGAATGTGATGGTCGAGGGCTGGTACGCGTGAGCATCGATGCGCCCCACCGGGCAAACCTCCGCGGCCGTGCCTGTGAGGAAGCATTCGCTGAAAGAATCGAGTTCATCGGGAAACATCGGGCGCTCGACGACTTCGATGCCCCGCTCGCGCGCGAGGTCGATCACGGTCCTCCGCGTAATGCCGTCGAGGAAGCAGTCGGGCGTCGGCGTATGCAGGACGCCATCACGGACGAAGAAGATGTTGGCGCTCGTTGCCTCGGCGATCTGTCCGCGCCAGTCGAGCATCAGCGCATCGTGAAATCCGTTCGCCTCGGCCTGATGCTTGCAAAGCGTCGCGATCATGTAGTGGCTCGACGCCTTGGCCTCATAGGGGCTCGAGACCGGCGGCGGCCGGCGCCATTTCGCCGTCTGCAGCGCAATCCCTTTCTCTTTGGCGGCCGGATCGAAATAGCTGGGCCAGCTCCAGCAAGCGAGCGCGACATGAATGCGGGTTGCGCGCGCGGACGTCGAGATCTGCTCCGAGCCACGCCAGGCGATGGGCCTCACATAGCCGTTGACGATCTCGTTGCGTTCGATGAGCTCTGCCGTAGCCGCTTCGAGTTCTTCCTTGGCGTAGGGAATCGCGAAATCGAGCATCTGCGCGGAGCGATAGAGCCGGTCCGTATGTGCGCGCAACCGGAACACGCTGCCCGAGTAGACTCGCTCGCCCTCGTATACGCAGCTCGCATAGTGCAGACCGTGCGTCAGCACATGGATCCGGGCGCTCTTCCATTCGACGAAACGGCCGTCGAGCCATATCGTGCCCTCGCGCTGGTCGAAGGGAACGTTCGGAGCGGTCGTCATGCCACCTCCTTTTGCAATGCTTCGTTGTCCGAAAGGATTCGTGAAAGACCAAGGCGCCTTGCCTCATCAGCGAGGCTTCGCGCCTCGTCGGCATTCAAGGGAATCCCCATGCTGGTGCGGCTTGCGGCGGACGCTTTTTGTGGATCTCCGGCTACGAGCACTTGCTCGCCGTCGACGGAAGGGGTCCGGCGAATCGTCTCCATCAGATCCGACACGTTCTGTCTGAAGCGATCGAGCGAGCCGAACCGGGCGGGATCGATCGCAATCAGGCAGTGACCGATCTGCCGGCCGCGGTCGTAAGGCTCGGCGTCGAGATGCGAAAGCTCGTGATCGAGCGGCATCGAGGCCAGCAGACAACTCAGGATCTGCACCATCATCGCGAGTCCCTGCCCCTTGTAGCCGCCGAGCGGCGAGAGCGCTGCGACGCGCGACGGGTCGCCGGCCGGCCGACCATCCGCATCGAGCGCCCAACCGGGCGGCAGCGCGAGGCCGTTGCGCCGGTAGTGCTTCACTTGCGAGTACGAAATCTGGCTCGTCGCCATGTCGAAGAGATAGAGGTCGTCCGCGCACGCGGGCGCGACGAAGCAGATCGGGTTCGTGCCGAACATTGCGCGCTTTCCGCTGAACGGGGCCATGCGCGCGGCCGCGCTCGTCGTGACCATGCCGATCAGCCCTCGCTTGCCGATCAGCTCGCCATACACGGAAGCGGCGCCGAAGTGATTCGAGTTCGCGACGGCGACGACACCGACGCCATGCTCGCTCGCCAGGTCGCTCGCCAGCTCGGCCGCATACGTGCCCGCCACGACGCCGAGCGCGCCGTCAGCATCGACGAGCGCGGTGCCGCCGGATTGCCGCATTGTCCGCATGACCGGGCACGGATTGCTGCGCCCTTCGTCGAGCTCACGCAAATAGAGCGGCAGCAGGCGCAGGCCGTGCGTGTCGATGCCCATCAACGAGGTGCGCGTCAGCGCGCGTGCGAACCAACTCGCGTGCTGCGCGCCAACGCCGCGCGCCAACGCCGCTTTTTCACAGAGCTCGTGGAGCTCATCGGATTGGATATAGGTCGTCATGATCAGCTTGCGTAAGTCAAGGGGCGCAGATAGATCGGCTGCCTGGAGGGCGATCGATCGGCGCGTTGGAAGAAAAATGCCGATTCGCCGAACGCAGGCTCCAGCTCGTCGAACCAGACCGCAGCCGGATCGAACTTTGCGAAAAACGGCTGGCGCACCCATTCGGGATCGCGCCCCTGCAGGAACTGCAGTACGAACACTTTTTCGGTGCCGATCGTCGCGACGCCATCGACGAGAATCTTTCCGTAATGCGTGCTCATCGAAGGTCCGCGCACGGTTCGCGACAGGCCCGACACGCGTTGATAGGCGGCCTTGAAAATCGCATGGGCCTCGACGAGCGGCAGCTCGAAGTAACGGTGCGGCCCCGTGTCGCGCTCGACGAACATGTAGTAGGGAATCGCGCCGAGACGCACGCCCGTCGTCCAGAGCTCGGACCAGGCCTCTGCGTTGTCGTTGATGTGGCGGACGATCGGCGACTGCATGCGCACGGTCGCCCCGGTGCCGATGATGCGCTTGACCGCCTGCTGCGCGATGTCGGGTCGCAGCTCCGCGGGATGGTTGTAATGCGCCATGATCGCGAGGCTCTTGCCGCGGCTGACGATGCGCTCGAAGAGCCGCATCAAAGCATCGGCATCCTTGTCGGTGACGAAGCGTTGCGGCCAGTACGCCACCGACTTGGTGCCGATCCGGATGTTCTGCAGATGCTCGATCGCGAGCAGCGGCTCCAGGTAGCCCGCCAGCGACTCGGCATTCATCACCAGCGGATCGCCGCCCGTGACGAGCACGTCGGTGACATGCGGGTGGCACTCGAGATAACGCCGCAAATCATCGCTCTCTCGCGCGTTGAACTTCAGGTCTTCCACGCCGACGAATTGCGGCCAGCGGAAGCAGAACGTGCAATAGGCATGGCAAGTCTGGCCCGCCGAGGGAAAGAACAGCACCGTCTCCTTGTACTTGTGTTGAAGCCCCTCCAGCGGACGGCCATCGAGCAAGGGCACGTTGTGCGTCATCTGGCCCGCGGGATGCGGATTCATTCGCTGACGCAGCATCGCGATATACCGTTCGGCGTCCGCCGCGCGTTGATCCGAGCGCAATTCGCCGAGCCTCCGGTAGTCCTCGGGCGGCAGCATGTCCCGGTGCGGGAACGTCAGACGAAAGATGGGGTCGTCGGGCACGCGCGACCAATCAATCAGTTCACGCAACACGTACTCGTTCGTTCGGAACGGCAAGACTCTCGATACCGTCGCCAGCGCATCCTTCGTCTCCTCGGGGAGAAGCGCCCAGTACGCGGAGCTGGCGATGGATTTGGGGTTGTACGCCCTGAACTTTTCTGCTTCCACAATGGCTCCAGATAAAGTAGATTGGCGGTTTTGACGCTTGCGCGACCGCAATTAATGGGCGAATGATTTAAATCGCTTCGCCTAATTCTTCCTTTCGCGACACGAGCGATCGCTCGATTTCGCCAATCATCGGATCAATATCACGTGTTTTAGCCAGATCGGTTCTGGTCAATATTGCCGATTATGTCGATTCGTCGCACGAAACGATGGTCAACCCAATAGCAATAAAACGCCTCTCGCCCCGCGCTCGCCACAGGTCTGGCCCGCTCTCGCGTGGAGCCTTGTGTCTCGGTGCTGTCGAGGCGTTCGAAAGTTATCCGTCATGTTGATTGGATGCATCGCTCTTCAAAAGATGAAGCATCGTCCTATATTTCGTTTGCGCTAAACAGTAACAAGCAATCGGTAAATGGGCCTGTACAGGTCGACAAATCAAGCTTCTGTTCCGGTATAATTTTCCGAACGTGTACTGGGTCGAGCACAGAAAGAATGGCGAAAAAATATCGAGCGCTCGCTGAGCATTATGCGAAGGCCATCGCGAGTGGCTCTCTAGGCAAAGGCGAGAGGCTTCCCTCGTTGAGGGATATTGCAGTGCTCCACCGAGTGTCGATTTCGACGGCGGTGGAGGCATGCCGACTTCTCGAGCGACAGGGATACGTCGAGGCCAAGTCGCGAGCCGGCTATTTCGTGATCGATGCGATGCCGCTCGTGAAGCGCGCGGGCGCGGCGGCGGTGTCGGACTTCGACAATGCGAATGAGCGGATCGACCCGGCCGACTACGTCGGCGTACACGAGCGCATCTCGGTCACGCTCGCGCGCGGTACGCGGCGGCCGATGAAAGTCGATCTCGCCGGCGCAGTCTGCGCACCCGAGCTCTACCCGGGCGCGGCGCTCAGGGACAACATGCTGCGGTTGTTGCGCGCGAGGCCGCGCGTCTATGGCACGCACCCGCAACGAGAAGGCGTCACCAAGCTGCGCGAGGCCATCGCGCGCTGCTCGGTGAGCCGGGGGATGCACGCGGATCCGGAAACGATCCTCGTGACGCACGGCTGCAGCGAAGCGCTGTCGCTAGCCTTGATGGCCGTCACGAGCCCGGGCGACGTGGTGGCCATCGAGTCGCCCACCTATTTCGGAATCCTGCAGATCATCGAGTCGCTCGGCCTGAAGGCCATCGAGATCCCGACGCGCCCCGATACGGGCATCTCGCTCGACGCCCTCGAGTTCGCAATCAATCACATGGGCAGGATTCAAGCAGTCGTTTGCATGCCGTCGGTGCAAAATCCGCTCGGCTGCTCGATGCCGGAAACGGCCAAGACGCGGATGATCGAGCTTTGCGAAAAACATAATATCGCCCTCATCGAAGACGACACGTACGGCTTTTTCCTGCCGAACCCCGCTTATTCGCGGCCGCTCAAGGCTTGGGACAAAAAGGGCAACGTCATCTATTGCAACTCGCTGAATAAATCGCTTTCGCCCGGATTGCGCGTCGGCTGGCTTATCGGCGGGAAATGGCACAAGAAAATCGAAATGCTCATGTACGCGGTATCGCGCCATCGCGAGGAGATGCTGCAGCTCGTCGTCGCCGACTTCATGGCCGGCAGCGCGTTCAGCCGGCACATGAAGCGGATGAATGCCTTGCTGAAGCAGCAGCGCACGCAGCTCGTCGAAGCGATCCTCGGCCATTTTCCCGCGGGCACCGAGGTGACGTGCCCCGACGCCGGCTTATTGCTATGGGTGCGGCTGCCCGACGGAAAAAACACCGACATTCTGTTCGACAAGGCGCTCGCTGAAGGCATCCGCATCTGTCCAGGATCGATTTTCTCGAACATGGATAAATTCAACGACTGCTTGCGGCTCAGCTGCGGAATGCCGATCAAAGGGCGCGTCGAGTCGGCCATTCGCACGCTGGGCCGGCTCGCGCGCGAACTGTGAGGCCCTCGCGTTAAACCTGACTCTCGCTGATGAAGAGCGCCACCGCCCTGCGATAAATCTGGCCGATGAGGCTCGCCCGATCGCCTTCGATGTCGACCTGCCCGCGCAACCGCCGCCATGCCTCCACGTGAGGATTACGGGGAACGAGTACCGCACGATAGACGGCCGTTTCGGGAACGAGCTTGTTGTCCGCGCTCTTGCGCACGGCAAGGCCGCCGCCATAGACCGATGCGAGCTCGGTCACGTCGAGCGTCCGAACCGAAGTCGTCTCGATGCTCGAGACGATGAGATCGACAGGCCAGTCGCCGTTCTCGGGAAAGAACCGCGCATGTGCGCCTGGATGGACGCGCGGCAGATCGGCCTCGCCCACGAACGCAACGACCACGGCCGACGATGGATCGATCAACGTCCCGAGCGCCTCGCGGCGAGGCAGCCATTCGCCTTCGCGCAGCGGCGGCACATCGGTGAGAACGCCGGCAAACGGCGCGCGAACGGTCAGGAGCGCCTCTTGCGCCGAGACCTGGTCCACCGATGCGATCGCGCCTTGCAGCTCCTGTTCGCCGACGGCGATCATGTCCGCCTGCTCGGGATCGAAAGCCTGGCCTTTCATGCGGTTCTCGACTCCGCCAAGCGCGGCAAGCGCGGCGGCCTTGCGATATTCGACGGTCGGCGATTCGAGCGCGAAGATCGGCTGTCCGAGCGCGACCGCGGCGCCGTTCGTCGATTGCTTCACGAGTCGGCCCGGCTCGGCGACATAAAGCGTCGTCTGCTTGGCCGCGCGCATGAGCGCGGGGGCGGCGAGCTCGCGTCGCCACGGCACGACGAAAAGCATCAGTGCCACCGCGCAGCACGCGAACGTGATCATCGCGCGCCGGTCCGGCCGCCGGCTGCCTAGCCGCGCACGCCATACGCGTATCTCACCGACGATGGGCCGCACGAGAAACCAGCCGATCTCGACGCACATTAGGAAGATCCCGAGCGCCTTGAACGCCATGTGATAGACGACGAGCGCAATGCCGAGAAAGAGCGAGAACCGATAGACCATGCATGAGAGCGCATAGACGATCAAAATGCGCTGCTTCGCACGCGGAAACGCTTCGGGCGGCGGATCGCCGAGGCCGAACAGCGTCTCGCGCAGCCACCAGCGCCCCATCGCGAAGCCTCGGTCCTGCAGGTTGGGCACGTCGAGCCAGTCCGACAGCAAAAAGTAGCCGTCAAAGCGCATGAGCGGATTCACGTTGATCGCGATCGTCAACAGCCACGTCGAGCTCGAGAGCAAGAAGGCCCCGGTGCGCAGCGGGCCGTCGGGCAAGACGGACCAGGCGAGCGACGCGAAGACGGCGAGCGTGGTTTCGGCGAGCATGCCGGCCGCATCGATGGCGAGGCGCTTGCGGCGATCGGTCAGGCGCCAGGCATCGGTCGTATCGGTCCACAGGACCGGCCATAGCACGAGCAGCGCGACGCCCATCGCGGGCACGCGACAGCCCATGCGCTTGGCCATGACACCGTGGCCGATTTCATGCACGACTTTGGCCGAGGCGAGCGCGAGACCGACTAGCGCGGCCCCTTGCAGCGAGAACAGATGCAGCAGGCTATGCGTGTATGCCGCCCATTGCTGGCTGATCAGATAGAAGCCGAGCGCGGCGAGTAACGCGAGCGCGATCGCGAACCCGCGCGTGAACACCCAGCCGATGCGCGGCACGACGGCCGACAGCATACGATCGGGATTGATGAGGCGCACCTTGATCGACAGATAGTTCTTCAAGAGCCAGCGCGCGAACGACAATCGCTCGGCCGCCCGCAGCGCGGCGAAACGCTCTGTCGCTCTCGCATCGAGCGGCGCCGTCAGATCCGCGCGATGCGCGAAGCTCAGGACGTCGAGCACGTCTTGCGAAGTCGCGCGGATCGTCGTCTCAGCCGAAATCGAACGGGCAACGGCTTCGGTGTTGCCGAGCGCCCAACGCGCGAGCACTTCGAACTCGAGCCAGCCGATCCGCACGTAGCGGTGCCGTGCGGGATCGTGCAGCGTCCAGGTCGGACTGCCGTCGCTTGCCGCGGGCCCCGGCAACAGCTTGATGTCTTCGCGCAATGGCGGCAGCGCGACGGGCGGCGCGTCGCCGGTATGACCATGAACGGCGTCGGATGCAGCGCTCGCCTGCTCGACAGCGACGCCGCTCACCGGCGTTTCGATCAGATCGACAGCCATTCGCGCAACACCGTCAGAGGTCTTCTCAGCAGCCAAAGCGCGAGCGCGCGGCGCGGCCCGTAGATCTTCGCCGTGCCCTTCAAGCCGAGACGCAAAGCGTGCCCCGGATCGAGCGAGGCGCGAAACGCGTACGACATCACGCCATCGGCTGCGACCGTGCTCGAGTAGCTCGCGAACGTGAGCTTCCCGTAGGCCGGCTTATCGGGCGACAGGTTGCTGAAGAAAACGACTTCGGCGCCGGGCTCGAACGAGACGACCGAGGCAGCGGGCACCTCGATCTGCAACTGCGTGCGCGCGGGCGACGCGACCACCATGATGCGCTCGCCGAGTACGACGGGCTTGCCGATCCACTCGCTGCTGTCGTCGAACACGGCGACACCGTCGACAGGCGCCGTGATTTCCGCGCGCCGCAGCATGTCCTCATCGTAGACGAGCTCGGCCTGCTCCTGCTCGACCTTGCTCGAAAGCATGGCGAGCCGCGCTTTCGCCTTGTCGTCGCTCATCGCCTGCTGCGACGTATCGGCATACTCTTCGCGCGCCATGTCGAGCGCTTTTTTGGTGACCTCGTAACGCGTCTGCAACTGAGTTCGATCGAACGAGACGAGTGGCTGGCCCGCGTGCACAGCCTCGTTCGGCTCAACGCGCAGCGCACCGACGACGCCGTCGAACGGCGCGCGCACGGGCGCCGGATCGACCGGCACCACCTCGGCGGGCGCGAGCACGGATTCGCGCACGGGAAAAACGGCGATCGCGAGCAGCACCGCCGCCGCAATCGCGAGCGGCCTCTTTCTCGCCGCGAGTTGCCGCAGCACACTGGGCTTGCGCACGCGCCGATGCAACAGCAGGCTTTGCGCATAGGTGCCGGCGAGTGCGCCGAGCAGTTGCCGATCGCTGTCGGCCCACGCATCGGCACGGCCGAGTAACAGGTAGCCGGCCGGCTCGCTGTCGCGCCAGTCGAGCGGGCACAGCAGCGCATTCGCCGGAAACCACTCGGGCCATTCGCGCGCGAGCGCTTCGGGCAGCTCGGCGGGCTCGATCACGCGCGGCTGCCGCGGCCCTGCCTGCGGCGCATCCTCGCGCGCAAGAGCCGCGAAGACACGCGCGAGCCAGATGTAATAAGGGCCGCCG
Organism: Trinickia symbiotica; assembly: GCF_002934455.1. Classification (GTDB taxonomy): domain Bacteria; phylum Pseudomonadota; class Gammaproteobacteria; order Burkholderiales; family Burkholderiaceae; genus Trinickia; species Trinickia symbiotica. The sequence continues at coordinate 225,970 of NZ_PTIR01000005.1, forward strand.
CGCTCGGCGGAAGCGACGCCGGACAGCAAGAGCGGATCGTCGCCGGCCGGCGCGTCCTGCCACAGCGCGGCCTGCTGATAATGGACGACGCTCGCGGTCTCATTGACGATGAGAAATCCGAGTTCTTCGCGCGCCGCCGCACGGGCTCGCCGCTCGAGCTCGAGCACGGCGCCGAGCCGCAGCAGCTGGTAGTTGAGCGCGTTGACGGGCGAGTTCATGGGTGCGACTTCATTGGCGTGAGGTCAGCGCCACGCCGGGCGGCGGCGTGAAGACGGCGTGACCGCTCATGCCGGGCAAGAGCGTATCGGGCGGATTGTCGATGTGCCCGTAGACCTTGATCGAGCGGCTCACGGCGTCGACCTTGCCCGAGAGACGCGTGAGCGTGGCCGGATAGGTCTTGCCCGTCTCGTCGATCGCGACGTTGAACGTGCTGCCCGGCTTGAGCCAGGCGAGCCACTGGGACGGGACGATCATCTCGAGATCGAGGCTCTTGTCGCTGAGCACTTCGAGCATCGGCGCGCCCGTTTGCAAGTACTGGTAGTTGTGCGTGTAGACGGCCGATATGCGGCCCGCGAAAGGCGCGGCGACGACGCAGCTGTCCACGAGCGTCTGCGCGGCCTGCACATCGGCCGCCGCCTGTTCCTGGTCGGCCTGAGCCACCTTGTATTCAACTTCGCTCGACGTGCCGAGCGCACGCAGCCGCTGCTTGCTTTCGTTGACCGACTTGCGGCTTTCGAGCACGGCGCGCGCATGAGCGAGCGCGGCCTCCTTTTCCGAGCAAAGGAAGCGGGCGAGCACCTGCCCTTGCTTGAACCGGTCGCCGTCATGCAACGGAAACTGACTGAGACGACCCGACATCGGCGCCCCGATCGTCGCGATCGTGTCAGCGACGAGTTGCACGCGGATATCGGGCGTCGATGATGGCGTCGTCGTGGCCGGTGCGTGCGGCTGAGCCGCTACAGGGACGACGTGCGTCGCGGGCGCCGGTTCGGACGCCTGCGCCGCGAAAACGGCCGTCGCGCCTGCTCCGGTCATAACGGCGACCAGCGCCATGAGCTTCCCCACCCTCGAGGCGCGCTTGTATTGCGATTTCATTAGTACTCCTACCCGTGTTGCGCTTATTTCGCCGCCAGCGTGTTTTCGGCTTGCGCCGTTGGAGGCGCGGCAGGCGTCTGCGTCGCCGTTGTCGCCGTTGTCGCCGTTGTCGCCGTTGTCGCCGTTGTCGCCGTTGTCGCCGTTGTCGCCGACGCTGCGGCCGCGGACGCCGCGGGCGTGCCCGTTGCGCCAGCCGCGGCGGCCGGCGCAACGGGCCGCAGCATGGCGACGTCGGGCAGCCGCCCGGCTTCCCAGCCCGAGATAGCCGACTTCACGCGCTCGCTGAGCGTCGCGAGATCGTCTGTATCGGCGTTCGGAGGCACGAGGTCGACGCCGACGGACGTATAGAGATTGGTCAGAGCCGTATGCACTTGCGCGATTTCGCGATCGTAGGTGAACTCGGCCACCATCGAGGCCAGATCGCGTCGGATGCGGTCGGCATCGGACTCTTCCTGCGCGCGCGACTCGTTCGCCGAGGCGACGCGGATTTGCTGCTCGACATCGTTGATCTGCTTGGCGATGTCGAGATCCTGCATGGCGGCGAGATACTCCTGATAGCTCAGATTGACTTGCGTCAGGACGGCGACGCTCAACGCGAGCCGGCGCTCACGCGATACTTCAACCGATGCCTTTGCCGCCGAAATCGCCTTGGGCCCCTCGATCAGGTTGACGAGGTTGAACGTCGCATTCACGCCGAGCTGTGCCCAGCGCGGATTGAAGAGATATTGGTTGCTGTCGTAGTTGAGGCTGCCGAGCACGCCGACGCCCGGCATCATCTTGACGATTTCCTTGTAGACGTCTTGCTGGTCGATCTTTTCCTGATACGCCTCTTCACGCAGCTCGGGCCGCATGGCGAGCCCGAGTGCCTCGAGCTTGCGTGGATCGATCTGCGTGGCCGACGTCTCGACATCGAGCTCCATCGGGGCGAACTGGATCGGTACGTCGGTCGGCACGTTGATGAGCGACGCCAGTTGGACACGCGCCGTGTTCAGATCGGTTTCCATGCGACGCAGTTGGCCCACCACCGACAGCATGTTCTGCTGATAGTCGAGTCCCTGCAGTTGCGGCACGAGTTTCTCGCGGCTCGCTTCGCGCGCGTTTTGCAGCTGCTTGTCGGCTTCGGCGAGCAACGGCCGCAGGCGCGGCAGCAGCCGGTCGGCCGCGACGGCTTTCCAATACGCCTCCTGCGTGCCCTTCACGAGGTCGTCGATCACCTTGCGGCGACGCTCGACGGCAGCGTAGGTGCGATAGCCTTGCTGCTTCGCCTGGAAGTAGCTGACGCCGAGATCGAGCAGGTTCCACGAGAGCTCGAGCGAGGCCGTCGCATGCGAAGGCGGCTCCGAGAATGAGTACTCGAGCGACCGCTGCTTCGTGAGCTCGGACACGCTTTCGGCCGCGTTGTCGTTGCTGCGCCAGGTGTAGCCCGCATTGGCCGCGACGCGCGGCAACATCTGCGCGATCGCGAGGTCGAGCTGCTTGTCCTGCAGCGTCGCTTCGGTCTTCGCGAGCTGCGCGTTGTAGTTGTACTTGAGCGCGCGGGCGATCGCGTCGGGCAGCGTCAGCGGCCGCGTGAGCGGCACATAGGTCGCGTACAGCGTCTTGTAGTCGTCTTGCGCGCGCTTGAAGTGCTCGGCCTGAGAAATCGGCTCGGGCTTGATGGCGCACGCGGACAACACCGCGGCCGACAGCAGCGTCAGGCCGGTGACCCGCGCCAAAGAGGCCGCGCGCGCCCGCGAACTGCCGCGGCTTGCCCCGTTTTCCGCATGCGGCTCGGCCCGCATCCGCCCCTGTCCAGCCGCGTCGTGGCGGCTGACGATGTCGTTCTTCATGTCGGTCTTCGCTTTCTTGATGTATTTGGTTGAATGCTCGTCTGCTAGTTGCTGACCTTCGCCCCGTGCGCCGCCGCTCCGACAACGGAATGCACCATTTGCCGCGCCTGCAGAATCTTTCCGACCGGACCCGCGTTGCGAAGCTGCGCCGAAAAGGCGCTGCGTCCCGCACCGCGCGACGACTGATCGGTCCGATGACCGGATCTGTCATCGGTTTGGTGGTCATCGGTTTTATGATCGCTTTCGTGGCCGGCCTGCGTCCTATGCGATTCCGATACAGGCGGCGCGACGTTGAGTTGCGCGAGCCTATGCTCGAGATCGTGCGACTCGCGGCCCACCGTGATCTGGAACGTGGCCGTCGCCTGATTGCCGAACTGATCGCGCGCGACGATTTCGACCTCCACCGTGCCGCGCGAGCCGACCGGAGGGGTGCCCGTGAACGTCAGGCTGCGCGCGTCGAACTCGAGCCACGGCGGCAGCGGGCCGCCGCCGGGCGCGCGTGCTTCGTACTGAAGCTCCGCGTTCGGATAGGTATCGTTGAAAAGGTCGGACGGCACCGCGATGATCGACTGCTGCTGCTCGATGATGAAGCGGCTTCCGACCGACCCCGTTAGCCACACCTGCGGGATGATCGGCTGGCTGTACAGATCGGGCCGATAGCCGCGCCCTTCGGCAGGTGGAATGGCCCCGTCGTCCGGGAAATGATCTTGTCGCGACGAAGCGAACGGCGCGTTGGGATCGACTTGCCCGCCGAGCTTGTTGTAGTCGTTGGGCGCGTTGAAGTCGGGAATCAACGGATTCGAGTTCGAGAAGACAGGGCGGTTCGTCGCCGTCACCTGCGCCGTCAGCTGAATCGTTGCCGCGCTGTACGGCGTCGATCCGCCGACCGCGCCGAGATCGACTCCCGCCGCGTCGGTGACGGGCGTCGAGCCTGAGCTGTCGATGAGCCGCACCGTCAGCGCACCCGGCGTGCCGTTGAAGGTGCCGGACGGCAGGAATCGCAGGCTGTCGGAGGCGGCGATCACGAGGGCGTTGCCGTCGCCCAAGCCGTTCGCGGGTACGTTGATCCACGTCTTGCCGCCGTCGCTCGAATATTGCCACGTGCCTTGCGACGCGCTCGCCGCATCGCCGACGATCGCAATGCCCGCGAACGTATTCGCGGTCGAGCCCGTCGGATTCGTCGCGCTTTGCTGCTGATCGGCGCTGTCGTCGAAATGGCTGCCGAAAAGCGTCGAGACGCTGTCACCGGCCGGATTCCGGTCGCTTTGATTGACGGTGCCGATCGTGGCGGAGCCGCTCGCGATGGGTGCATCGTTGACGGGCGTGACGTCGATACCGAGCGTGACCGTCTCCGCGCTCACCGGTGTCGAGCCCCCATGGTGCGCCCCCGACACGTCGACACCCGTGATGGCCAGGTCGCCCGTAGCGAGTTGCGTGCCGGTCACCGTTCCCGCAACGGCCGTAGCGGAGGTTTCGATGAGCCGCGTCGTGAGCTGACCCGGTATGCCGTTGAAGTCGGGCGTCGGCACGAAACGCAGCTCGGCCGAGGACGACAGCACGAGTGCGTTCGAATCGGAGAGACCCGCGCCGGCGATCGTATGCCACGTCGCGCCGTTGTCCGTGGAATATTGCCAGTTCCCCTGGCTCGGATCGGCCGCGTTGCCGGTAATGGCGATGCCCGCGAACGTATCGGCCACCGAGCCGCTCGGATTGTTCGTGCTTTGCTGCTGATCGGCACTGTCGTCGAAATGCGAACCGAAGAGCGATGCGACCGTTTGCGGCTGCGGCGCCGTGGTGTCTTCCGCGATCGTCGGCAGGTCCGCGCTGCCCGATCCAATCGGTGCATCGTTGACGGCCACGACCTGAAGCGGAATCGACTCCTGCGCAGCCGAATAAGCGGATGCCGGCGTGTTCGTGCCCTGCCCGAACGTGCCGGTCGTCGGCAGCGCCGAGACCGTGCCGTTCGCGACGCCGTCGAACTGATCCCACGCGCGGAAGGTCAGCGCATTGTTCACCGTACCGTTCCAGTCCTGCTTGGCCGGCTCGAAGTAGATCCGCGTATTCGCATCGGCCACGAGATGCAGTGCATTGCTCGACGAGATCGCGGTGAGGCCCTGCCCCGCGAACTCGGTCCAATGTGCGCCGTTGTCGGTGGAGTACCACCAGGTGCCTTCGCTCGTATCCGCCGCGGTGATCGCAACGCCGGTCGGCCCCGTCGTCTGGCCGTCGTGCGCGTTCGCGCCGTCGGTATCCGTCACGTTGCCGTTGCCGGTCAGCTGTGAGACGAGCATGCCGACCGCGCCCGTCGGCACGCCGTTGTCCTCGATCGAAGTCGCCGTCACCGGATTGCCGTTCAGGATCGGCGAATCGTTCGCCGCCACCACGTCGATCGTCGAAACGGCGGCCGTCGTCGTCGCATGCGTGACGTTGTCCATGACCGAGATCGTCACGTCGCGCGGGGTCGTGCCCGGCGTATCGCTGCTGTCGTAGTAGCTGACCGCGCGCAACGCGGCCTGCACCGTCGCCGCATCGAGGTTGGTGCCCGTCAGCGTCATCGTGCCGGTGGCGGAGTCGAAGCTCGCGCTCACGCCGGATGGCAGCGAGCCCGTCACGACGAGCACGTCTTCGCCCGGCCGATAGTTTCCGCTGATCTGCACCGTCGCGCCCGAGAACGTATCGGCGCTCGTCACGGCGACGGTCGGATCGACGGCGATGGCCACCGCTGCCGCCGAAGAATCGTTCGGCTCGGTGAACGTCACCGCCGACGCGCCCAGACCCGGTATTTCATTGAGGGTGACGAAGACCGGCGCACTGACCATGTTGCCGCCCGTACCCTGAGCGCCGGCGACGTTGTGATCGTCGAGCGTCGCACCGATGCGGATGCCCGTGCTGACGGTGCTGGTATCGGTGCTCGAGTAGGCGATGTTGTCGAGCACCTCTTCGACGGTCGTTGCGGTTGCGCCGGCACCGAACGTGACGGACAGTTGGCCACCCGATTCAGTGTACGTGCCGACATTCGTGCCGTTGTAGCTGACCACGCCGCCCGCGCCGAACACAAGCGGTCCCATCGCCGTGAACACGTCGCTCGCGCTCGGCGCGGGCGTGCTTCCGCTATAGCGCTGCAGCGTGAGCGTGGTGTTGCTGTAGTCGCCGAGCGCGTCGAGCTGCGTATCGCTGATGTGCGAGCCCGGCCCTGACAGACGCACGGGCGCGCTCCCTTCGACGTAGGAATCGGCATTGCCCCCCCACTGGGTGATGGCAGGCGGCGTATCGGGCGCCTGGTAAGAGAAATCGACGTTCGCGTGCGCATCCCCGTTCGCTGTGAACGAGGTCGAGGCGGGACTGCCCGTGACGGCGTTGCCGTCGTTGTAGGCGAGCGTCTCGTCGGCGGGCAGGCCGCCGCCGCCGGCGCCCGGCAGCGAGATGACGACCGTGCCCTGCGGCAGGGCGCCGAAGGTATAGGTGCCGTCGGCTGCCGTCGTCGTCGTTTCGGTGATGACAGTGCCGTCCCCTTCGGTGATCTTCGCCGTGACTGTCACGCCGGCAAGCGGCGTATCGGCCGAGCCGCCCGACGTGGCGTACGTGGTCGGATCGTTGCCGACGTCCTGCCAGAGGCGGCCCGAGGCCGTGGCGATCTGAGTCGTCGCGGCGACGCGATACGAATCGGGCGCACCGACGCTGGAATCAAAATCGCGGGCACCCGTGGTTGAGCCGACGGCACCGCCCGTCGATCCGTTGAACGTCTGCTGCCCGGCGAGGCTTTGCCAGACAACGGAAGCCGTATCGTTCTGCACCGTCTGCCCCGGTGCCACTTGCACCGTATAAGTGATGACTTCGCTGCCGCCCGCGGCCAATTGTCCGATTGCGTAGTTCAGATCGCTCGCCGTCGTGCCGCCTTGAGCCGCGCCGCCAACGCCCGTGCCCGTCGAACTCACGAACGTCACATTGCTTTCGTTCAGCGCGGCTGGATCGTCGACCACGACGTCGTACGCAGTCGATCCGCCTGTGTTCTTGACCGTCACCTGATAGGTGACCGTGCCGGTCGCATTGTCCACGGCGGTCGCCGTCTTCGTGACCGTCACGTTGGGCTCGTCGACCGCAACATTGACGTTGTTCGACGTCACGCCGCCCACCGTCAGCGAGGCAGCCATCGCGGCCGCGCCTTGCACGTTCGACGCGATATTCGCCACCACCGCATTGAACTCGACGATGACGTAGTTGCCCAACGCGGAGCCGTCGTTGTTCGACAACGTGCTGAGGTTGATGCTGACGTTGCCGCCTGCTGTCGTCACCACGTTCGACGACAATGGACTAGTGGGCTTGTAAGTGGCGACGTCGCCGGCCGTCGTCGTCCCCGTAGCAGGATTGACGTAGTTGGCACCACTCGAATTGCCATCCTGCAACTGCGCGACGCTCGACAGATCGGTCGTGTCGCTCGATACGAGGTCGCCGTTCGGACTCACGAACGCGATGCGGGCGCTGCCATCGTTCAAGTACTCGAGTCCTGGCGGCAGCGTGAAGTTCAGCGTCGTCGGGTTCGCGCCTTCGGGAACCTGGACGTACGCGTGCAGCGTGACGATTTCGCCGACCGTCGCCACGATCGAGGTTTGCGTATTGGTCTGATTCGGCGTGTGGACCGTATCGGTGTTGTTGGACTCACCGGTGATCGACAGCACGGGCACGATCTGGCCAATCTTCACGGCCGTGCTCGCGCTGTCGGTGTACTTATGCCCTTGCGCCGTGCCGGGCTGCGAGTAGTAGGTGCCCGACGTACCGTCGTTCGGTGTGTCGACCGTGATCGTCGAGCCCGCTGTCTGGTTCGGTGCGACGGTCGCCCGGAATGTGAAAGTGGCCGTCTGGCCCGCGCCAAGCGTGGTGAGGCCGACCGAAAGGCCCGACGTATCCGAAGTCGATGGACCGGTGCCGCCGCTCCCGTAGGTCAGCGAGCCGGACACGTAGTTGAGCCCCGACGGGAGGTCGATGAGGTCCGCGATGTCCTGCGCCGGCGCATCACCGTTGTTCTTCAGCGTAACGGTATAAGTCAATTCTTCGTTGCTGTAGACGGTGCCGTTGTTGGCGATCGTCGTACCGGTGTTCGTGTCCTTGACCGTGATCGCCTCGGTGACGTTCGGATCCACTTCGTGAATCGTTGCCGTCGAAGCGGGAGACGTCACCGAATCGTAGTTGATGACCGCGCTGTTCGTGCGAGCCGTTCCGTCGGCCGGCGTGTCCGTGGACGTTAGCGTGGCCGTATAGACGATCGTGATGGTGCCGTTGGCATCGACGTTGCTGTTCGTCAGTGCGCCGCTGCCGAGGGTGAACGTGATGGTATTCCCCGAGACGACCGACGTAACGCCGGTGCCTCCCACCGAGCTGACGCCGGTGCCGAAAGTCTGCTGCTCGATGCCGTTGAAAGTCATACCGGCCGGCAGCGAGTCGGTCACCGTCACATCATTTGAACCGTTCGCAGTCGTGCCCTGCGGCAGCGTGACGGTGATCGTATAGGTGACGGTCTCGCCGAGCGCGACGTTGTTGCTCGCGGTCAGCGCAATATCGGTCGAGTCGCTCGCTCCCGTGACAACCTTCGTGACGGTCGGCGCGGAAAGCTTGACGGTGGCATTGTCACTGAGCGCGGCCGCGTTTTCGCCGACGACCTGCGCCGACGTCCCGGAGCCCGATACAAAGCCGTTGCCCGTCGCGACACCGCCCGCCACGCTCGCCCAGTTGACGACGTTCGAGGCGAACGTCAGCGTATCGCCCGTTTCTTGCGAAGTCGGCAGCTTCAGATCATAGACGACATAGATGCTGTTGCTCGCGGCGACCGACGAGCCGAGCTTCACGCCCCCGGCGGCGAAGTATTGCGCCGCCGTCACGCCCGTTTCAATCTGCTGGCCCGACGAATTGTAGATAGCAAAGTTCTGAACGTCGCTCGTCGTAAAGCCCGTCGGCAACGTTCCTTCGATCGTCACGTCATAGGCCGCCGCTCCGCCCTGGTTCTGCACGGTCGAGACGATTCTCGTCAGGTCGCCGCCGTCGCCGCCGGTCGCGTTCAGATTGTCGGCGGCCAACGGGTTGCCGCTGCCCGTGAACGGATCGGTGCCGGCCGGCGTTCCCGCTGCGGCGAACGGGGCGCCCGCGCCGCTCGGCGTCGTGGTCGTTTGCGACGGCCACGTGACGGTCGTCGAATTCGACGTATCGGCGGAGTAAGTGCCCTTCGAGCCGCCGCCGTCACCGACGATCGAGACGACGCCCGTCTTCGTGACCAGCTCGGGCTCTTGCAGCGGCACTTGCTTGATCGCGGCCGCCGCGACTGTCTGGCCCTCTGCGTTCGTGTAGGAGCTTCCGCCCTGCGTCGTCAATTGCAGGCCGTTCGCGAACGGCTTGTTCGACGCCACGACGCTGAAGTAGACGACTACCTGCTGACCGGCGGTGTTGTTCGGGTCGTCGCGATTGCCGAAGTTGAATGAAAGGCTGTTGGCCGTGCCGTCCGCCGAGACCGTCGGCGTCGCTTCACCCGAGAGCGGATTGATGAGCTTGTACGTGCCCGCGGTCGGGAACGCGTCGGCGCTGTCCATCGAATAGCTCGAGACAGTGCCGCCGTTCGAAAGCGGGTCCGTCGTCGAGAACACGGGCAAGGGCAAGTAGGCGGTGAGATCGAGATTGCCGTAGTCACCCGTCGTCAGCGTGTACGTCATGCCGTAGGTGACCGTATCGCCTGGCTTGATGTCGGTGAGATCCGTGGTCTGCCCGTTCACCGCCACGACCTGCAGCACGAGCTGGCCCGGCGCGACCGTGTTCGTCACCGAGGAGCCGTCGGTGACCGTTCCGTTCGTTCCCGTGATCGTCTGCGTGCTGTCGTTCACGGTCACGACCGAGGCGCTCGTGCCCGTGGTCGTCACCGTATCGGTGATCTGATCCTTCTCGCGCAGGCTGTCCTGGCTGTTCACGTTCGTGTACTTGTCGAGCACCTTGGCCTTGAACGTGATGACACCTTGCGTCGGCCCGCCGCTGCTGTTGACCGACCCGCCTTGCAGCACACCCGCGAACGCCGCGCCGCCGAGATTGGCCTCGATGAGCTCGCCCACGTCGAACGTCACCGTCGTCGCACCGGGATTCGATGTAGAGCCCGCATCGTCACGCGTATAGTTCCAGTTCGCGTTCGAGCCGCTTGCGGCGACCGTCTGGCTGTTGATCGTCGTTGCGACGTTGTTAGTCACATCGCCGAACGAGATGGTCCGCGTCGAGCCGCCCGTCGTCAGCGAAAGCTGCGGAGTCGCGTAGCCTGCGTCCGCCGGCGCGAGCAGCGTGACGCCGTCGCCGATCAGATCGGCGATATTGAGCTGGTTCAGCGCGTAATAGTCCGATACCTGGAAGTCGATCGAGTAGTTGACGATCTCGCCCGGCACGATGTTGCCGTTCGGCGCATCGTCCGTCACTTGGATCGCGAGCGACTTGGCGACAAAAGAGCTCGATTCGGTGTTCGTCGAGCTGTCGCCCGAAATCGTCTGCGCGCCGGCCGAGTGATCGAGCGAGCCGGTGGGCGCCGTCCACGATCCCGTGTAGCTGTAAATCACCGTCGAATCGATCGTGCGCGGCTGCCCCGCTGCGCCGAGTATCGACGCCCCCGACGCATCGAATTGCGGCACGAAGACGGGAATCTTGATGACCGTCGGCGTATTCGAAGCATCGGTCGAAAGCGACGAGAACGTCACCGTGACCGTGCCGCCCGCGCCGTTCACGCTCCCCGCCTTCGGGTGAAACGTCGCCGTACCGGTCACGCCGTTGGGCTCGGTGAACGTAATCGTGCCGTTCGTGTACTGCACCTGATCGGGCAGGTTGAACGTGAACGTCACGTTGTGCATCGGATCGGACTGCGTAACCGGTGCCGGTTGCAGCGTGATCACGTAGTCGAACGGAAAATCTGGCCCCGTCGCCGTTTCGCCCTCGTGCAGATCCGTCGTGGCCGATACGTCGATCAGCGAGACTTGCGTCGATGCCGTCTCCAGGCCGTCACCCGCGCTCGTCACGCTCGCTGTGCCGGCCGTGCCGCGAATCGAGGGATCGGTAGTCGGATTGTTGAGCGGGTCGGCGCCGTACTGGAAGCCGCCGATCGCCGAAATGTTCAGCGCCTGCCCACCGTGCATGCTCGACAGCTCGGTCGTGTTCGCCACCGAGAACGTGAGCTGGATCTGGGCAGCGGGCTCGCCCGGCGTGTAGCTGCCGAACGGCAATTGCAGGACGTACATCGTATCGCCCGCCTGATACCCGCTCGGCGCGGCGATGAAAAGCGGATTGCCGCTGCTGTCGAGCGCGAGCGGATGCAGCGCGCCGAGCGTGCCGACGTGGCCCGCGATGTTCGACGAGAGCGTCACCTTGTCGACGGTGACGGCCGCGCCGAGATAGGTGGCGCTCGTCAGCGAGACGTTTTCCGCCGAGTCGCTCGGCACGAAGAGATCGATGAACGGGCCGTAGCCGGCAGCGTTGGAAGCCGTGTTCTGAAACTGCACGGTCTCGGTGAATGTGCCGCCGACGAGTACGTCGCCCGGCACCGTGCCCGAGACGAAAGAAACGCTCGGCACGGGGGTGTCGAGCACGCCTTGATAAGCGGCCATCGCCGCCGCGCTGAACGGCGAGTCGACCGCGAGCACACCCGTGGTGCGCTCGAGCGTCCAGTCGCCGCCGAGAGAAGCCGCGCCCGTCGCATCGGTCGACGCGCCGACCTGCGCGCCCGTCAGCGCATGGACGGTGTCGACGAACTGCTGCCCGCTCGCGCCCTGTCCGACGTCGCAGCCCCAAAACTCGATATCGGCGTTGGCGGACAGATGATCGCTCCACGACGCGACTTGCTGCTTGGCGGCCGCCAGTGTGTCGGCCGTAATCGGCGAGTTACCGAGTTCGATCTGGCCTGCGGAGCCGTAGGTCAGAAATTGGATCGCCGACAGATTGGAGCGGCCTTGCAACGCCGCCGTCACCTGGCTGATGCCGTCGCGATTCGGATCGATCACGACGACCTGAACGTTCTTGCCTACGCTCGCAGTCAGCGATTGCCAATTGGCGACGCGCGGATCGACGAAGAGAATTTCCGTCGCCTGCGGGTTCGCTGCAACGGCGGGTGCCTCGGCGTTCCTGTGCAACGCGTCGGCCGAGCCGTGTTGCTTCGCCTCGTGGTTGTTGTCGTGATGATGCGAACCCGCCGCGTGTGCATGGGCACCATCCTGATGGTGCCGCTGCTCCACGGCCGCATGTGTTGTTTTTGCCGCGACCGCCGCCACGCTGCCATCGAAAAGATGGCGCGGCTCAAGAACTAGTCTCATCGCACTTCCCCCGCGTTTTGGGAAGGCAATGTAGGGGTTTTATTTAAATCTCACAATATGTCTTACTGAGTTTTTGCGAAATTTAACAATCCATCCCATACCGTGGAATTTGCAACCCCTTCGCCCTTGTTTCAAATTCATCACTTTCACAGCACTTTGAAAGGAAATTGAAATTCAAGCATCCTCCGGAAGCCGTCCGAGCGTTTCAGGGACAACGAAGGCCCCAACGAGAAACACGATGCTGACCAAGACCAGCGCGCCGGCAAGCACGCTCGGCAGTTCGCGAGGCGTATGCGCGAGCATCGAAACGACCGTCGGCATGATCCCGCCGATCGCAAAACCGATGTTCCATGACAAGCCCGTACCCGAAGCGCGAATCGACGTCGGAAATCGCTCGTTGAGAAAAATGAGGACGGGCGCATAGCCTGCGCTGCCGAGCGCGCTCAGCAGTGCCGCGTAAAACCCGACGGATGCGATGCTGTCGGCGCGCGCCAATGCGACATAAAGCAATGGAAAGCAAACGAGTCTCGCGATACCGAGCCAGATAAATGCACGCTTGCGCCCGATCAGCGTGCTCAAATGGCCGGCAGCAACCGACGCGACCAGCACGGCCAAGCTCGAGATCATCAGGATCAGCCCGGCGGCGCCGTTCGGTGTGTGATTGACGACTTTGAGAAAGGTCGGCAAATACCCGGAAGTCAGATAGTAGCCGCTGCCGCCACCGATCGTGAGCAGCAGGTTCACGAGGAGCACCGAGCGATACTTCTTCGAGAACAGCAGTGAGAGCGGCGAACGAGCGCGTTCGCCGGCCGCCTTCCTCGCGGCTGCCGCTCGGCGCTTTTGCTCGGCCACCGCAGCCCAGACGGGCGACTCTTCGAGACTCTTAAAGACGAACACTCCGAGCGCCGAGCTCACGATGCCCGCAAAGAACATGCAGCGCCAGCCCCATACTTCGAACGCCGAGCCCGGGAAGGCGGCGGACGTGGCCAGGTAGACGATCGAGGCCAACAACGCGCCGATCCCCGCCCCGCCGCCGCCGACGAGCCCCGATACGGCACCGCGGTACTTGAACTCGACGGTCTCCGTTCCGATCGTATGCGTCGAGGCGACGACGCCTCCCACGAAGATTCCTTGCACGAGCCGGAGGATCAGGAACATGATCGGCGCGGCGACGCCCACCTGGGGCACCGTGGGCAAGAGACCGAACGAGGCCGTGGCGAGCCCGACGCCCACCACGGCGACGATCATCGCGCGCTTGCGCCCGTAGCGGTCGGCGACCGAGCCGAAGATCGCCGAGCCGAGCGGCCGCATGAGCAGCGTAACCGCGAACGATGCGTAGACGGCCGCGAGCGAGAGCATCGCGTTCGTCGACGGGAAGAACAGGCGCCCCACGATGGGCGCGACGAACAAGATCACGAACAGGTCGAAGAGATCGAGCGCCCATCCGAGGCATGAGGCGATCACGGCGGCGAGCACCTGTTTGTTGCCCACTTGCCTGAGCGCGGTCGCTTCCCGCAATACGTCATCCATTCCAGTCTCCATCCTCATGCCGGTATCGGCTCATTGTTCGATGAATGCGCCCGCTCAGGACGCCGCCAGCTCTCGACGACTTCGACTTGTCAGCCGCCGAGACTTGCTCTCGCACTCGAACCCGCTTCGAGCTCGTACTCTCCGGCCGAGAGCTTGCGGCGCAGAATCTTCCCGACCGGCGATTTCGGAATCGCATCGACGAATACATACTCGCGCGGCCGCTTGAAGTTGACGAGATCGGACGCTCGGCAATATTCGTCGAGCGCCGCGGCATCCACGTAACGCGATCGCTTGATAAATGCGACGACCTTCTGCCCCCAGCGCTCATCCTTCAGGCCGACCACCGCTACTTCGTCGACAGCGGGATGAAGCGAGAGAATCGACTCGATGTCGACGGGCGAGATGTTCTCGCCGCCGCTGATGATCATGTCGTCGACCCGGCCCGTCACATAGAGGTCGCCGTGCTCGTCGAGGTAGCCCGTGTCGCCCGTGAAATACCAGCCGTCGCGCAGCGACTTCGCGTTGGCGTCGGGTCGGTTCCAATAGCCTTCGAACGCTTCGTCGCCGGCCAGCTCTGCGATGATCTGACCTTCCTCGCCGCGAGCGGCGACATCGTCGGGGCAAACCGAATCGAGCTTCACGACGCGCAGGCGCGTATTGAGGCCCGCGCGTCCCGCGCTGCCCGGCCTCCCGGCCGCGTCCTGCTCGATGCTGACGGTGTACACCTCGGACGAACCGTAATGATTGACGAAGAGTTGCGGCTTGAATGCTTCCGAGCAGCGCTTAAGCAGCCCATCGTTCATCGGCGCGCCGGCGAAGCCGAGCTTCGTGACCGAGCGGACATCGGTATCGCGAAACTCGGCGGCCGCAAGCAGGTCGTGGTAAAGCGTGGGTACCAGATAGAGGCAGGTAAGCTCGTACTTGGCGATCGACTCGAGCGCGAGCGCCGCGTTCCAGCGCCGCACGCAGACGAACAACCCGTCGACGAGCGCCATCGCGAGCAGCGAGCGCACGCCCATCGTGTGATAGAGCGGCATCACGCCGAGCGTGCGCTCGCCGTGCCGATAGAGGTTCTGCGCCACATGAGCGAGCGCGGCGGCGCGCTCGTGCCGCTGCCTGCGCGGTACTCCCTTGCCGAGCCCCGTCGTGCCCGATGTGTAGAGCATCACTGAGTAATCGTCGGGCCCGGCCGCGGGCGTGGCATTCGCCTGTGCCTCGCCACCAGGCAAGCCGAGCCACTCCTCGAAGCCGATCGACGCACCCTCGACGCCATCGAGCCCAATGCGCGTCTTCGATTGCGCCGCGTGGCTTCCCGCGACCGCCTCGGCGGACACGGGCTCGTAGACGACAGCCTTGGCGCCCGCGTCGGTCACGTTGTGATCGAGTTCTTCGGCCTTGCTGCGCCAGTTCACGGGCACGATGACGATGCCGGCGAACTGACAGGCCCAATGGAGCGTCGCCATCTCCCAGCGGTTCTGCAGCACGACGACGAGTCGGTCGCCGCGCTCGAGCCCCAATCGCCGCAAGCCCGACACCGCCTTGCCGATCTCCCGATACCACCGCTGATAGGTCATTTCGACGGGACCATCCACGATCGCCAATGCGTTCGGGCTGCGTTCCACCGCTTGCAAAAAAGTGCGGCCCAGATCAAGCATGCGTCACCTCCATTCCTTCGCCGGCCTCGCGTTGGCGGCGCCGCGCGGCGGCGACGTGGAGCACCGCCGCCACGATCGGCGTATAGCCCGTGCAGCGGCACAGATGCCCCGACAACATTTCCCTCACTTGCGACTCCGTCGGGTCGGGAACGCGTTCGAGGTAATCGGCGCACGACATCAGAATGCCGGCCGTGCAAAACCCGCACTGCAATGCGTGATGTCGCCGGAAGGCCTCTTGAAGATCGCCGAGCATCTCGTTGGCGGCCAATCCTTCGACCGTATCGATTCGACGCCCGTCGGCCTGAACGGCGAGCATCAGGCACGAGCGCGCCGCCACGCCGTCGATCCGAACCGTGCAGGCGCCGCAGACGCCGTGCTCGCAGCCGACATGCGTTCCCGTTGCGCCGAGCGCATGGCGAATGAAATCGGACAGCAGTTCGCGCGGCTCGCATTCGCCTTGCCGCGTGCGGCCGTTCAGCTCCACGGTAACGGCACGCTTCTCTCCTTGGGCATGCGCGCCGCGCAGCGGAGCGCCGCCCGGCGAATCGCCGCGCGACGGATCACCGCCCTCATGTCCATTAGGACTCCTCACTTTGCCTCCTCGATGGCTTTCCAGGCGAGCTGCCTGACGAGATGTCGCCGGTACGATGCACTCACGTGCGCATCGTCTCGGGCGCCGAGCTTCCAGGCGAAATCGTTCAACGCGCCGCGCAAGTCGTCGCCGTCAAGCTTCGGCAGGGATTCGACGATAGGCCGGTCCGCCACACCGCCTACGCCGATGCGGATCGCGTCGTCGGTCACCATGGCCGCGCAGGCCACGAGCGCAAAATCGCCGTGCCTTGCCGAAAACTCGGTGAACGCGAATCGTTCGCCGGACCTTTTCAACGGAAACCGAACCGCTTCGACGAGCTCGTCGGGCTCGCGCGCCGTCATCAACATGCCTTGAAGAAAGTCCGCTGCGGGCACGGCGCGCGTGCGTTTCGCCGATCGCAGCACGACGTCGCCGCCGAGCGTGACGAGCGCGAGCGGCAGCTCGGCGCTCGGGTCCGCATGGGCGACGGATCCGCAGACCGTGCCGCGATTCCTGATCTGGAAGTGCGAGATGTACGGGAATACCGCCTTGAGCAGGGGCACTTCTTCCCCAAGCGTTGGGCGCCACTCGACGCTTCCCTGCGTCACCGCCGATTTGACGATGAGAAGCCCGGCCTTCCTATCGACTTCGATGACGTCGAGCTCCGCGGTACGCGAGATATCGATGAGCCAGCGAGGCTCCGCGAGCCTCATGTTGAGGATCGCCATCAGCGACTGCCCGCCTGCTAACACGCGCGCGTCGGCTCCTGTCCGCGCGAGCGCCTCGAGCGCATGCCGCGTATCGACGGCACGAACGTAGCTGAACTGCGCCGGCTTCACGATCGCCGCCTGAACATCGCAAGAAATCTCTCGAGCCACGAGCTGCGGCTTCTTGCCCGATCGTCATCGACAGGCGGACCCTCGGCTTGCCGTCCCAACGACTCGAACAGTTGCCGCAGGACGACGCCGGCGGCACCCTCGAGCATCCGGCTGCCCACGGCCGCCACCTTTCCGGATACTTGCGCCTCGTAGTCGTAAAAGAGCGACGTGCCGAGCTCGGTCGGCGTCAGCTCGACGAGCCCTTCTCCGCGCGCCGTGCCGAGCGGCGAGATGCCTTCTCCCGTCAGGCGCAACCTGCGCGGGGCTTCGATATCGGAGAGGCCGATGCGCGCCTCGAAGCGAGCCTTGATCATTCCGACGCCCACCGTCACGTCGGCCCGATAGCGATTGGGTGCGGTCTCTTCCAGTGCATGGCAGCCGGGGATCACCTTCGCGAGCGCCGACGGGTCCATCAATACCGCAAAGACAGCCTCGGGACTCGCGCGCAGCTCGACGGTGCCCTGCGCCGTCAACGCTTTGCCCGCGCCCACCGGCTTCTTCGGCTTGGCCGCCTCGCGATATTCGGGCCGCGAAGGCTCGGGATCGTCGATGCCGATCAACGCCATCACCTTCGCGGGCGTGAGCGGCAAGCGGATGTCTTTTACCCCCAGCGCGTCGGCGACGGCATTCGCGATGCACGGCGGCGTGCTCATGTTGTTGCCCTCGCCGAGCCCTTTCGCGCCGAGCGGCGTAAACGGCGAAGGCGTCTCGAGGTGAACGATGATCGGGTCGGGCACCTCGCAGGTCGTTGGGATGAGGTAATCGGCGAGCGTCCCCGATTGAAAGCTGCCGTCGGCGCCGTAGCGAAACTCTTCCATCAGCGATGCGCCCAGCCCTTGCGCGAACGCCCCGCGAATCTGGCCGTCGGCAAGCGCGGGATTGAGCAGCTTGCCCGCATCGTGCGTCGTCACATAGCGGTCGATGCGCACGCGGCCGGTCGCTCGATCGACTTCGACACCGCACATATCGAACGCGAATCCATAGCAGGCCGACGTGTTGACCCGATCTTCGTCGTCGGGCGCCTCCAGGTTCGGAGGCGTCCAGAACACCGTCTCGCGCAGGCCCGGCTCCTCGCCTTCGGGCAAGAGCGCGGGTGCCCAGTGCGGCGCATTGCTCGCGATGCGCGCGAACGGCAGCGCGTTGGCTGGATTCGCCGCCGAAAACACGCGCCCGTTTTGGAAGCGGATGTCGCCTTCGGCGCAGCCGAACTGCGCCGCGACGATCCTCGTGAGCTTCTCTTTTACGCGCACGGCGGCGAGATGCACGGTACCGGCAACCGCTCCCGCGAAGCGGCTCGAATAGTTTCCCGACGCGACGGACCAGGCATCCTTGATCGTGTCGAACTCGACGTTGACGACGATCGTGGAAGGATCGAGGCCCAGCACGTCGGCGACGACCTGTGCGCAAACGGTCATGTGGCCTTGCCCCGCAGGGGTCGAGGCGATCGTCACCGTCACGCCGCCGAGCAGATCGACGTTCACCGTCGCGCTCGCGATCGCCCCGCTCTTGGGCCCCGCTTTGCGACGTGCTTCGACGGGCAGAACGGTGGAGATGTAGCCCATGTTCGAGACCGACGGCTCGACGATCGCCGAAAATCCGATGCCGTATAACCGCCCCTCGCTGCGTGCGGCGTCGCGGCGGCGGACGAGCTCGTCGTATCCGCCATCGGCGAGCGCGCGCTCGAGGGCCTGCTGATAGTTTCCCGAATCGATCAGCGCGCCCGCGACGGCTCGATAGGGAAACGCGTCCGCCGCGATGAAATTGCGGCGATAGACGTCGAGCACATCGAGACGAAGTTCCACCGCGATGCGCTGGATCAGCCGTTCGAGCGCGAAATAGACTTGCGGGCCGCCGAATCCGCGCACGAGTCCCGTCGGCGTCTTGGTCGTCAGCGCGACTCGATTGCGCACCGACAGATTCGGAATCGCGTAAGCGCCGGTGAGGCACCCATGCATGCGATAGAACGTGGCCGGCTCCGGCGCCCGAACATAGCCGCCGCAATCCTCGATTTGATCGTACTCGAGCGCGGTGATGCGCCCGTCACCTTCGACGGCCGCGGTGAGCCTCGTCCAGCGCGCCGTCGCCGACGTCGCCGCGCTCAAATGCTCGAGACGATCCTCGACCCACTTGACGGGCGCGCCCGCCTTGCGCGAGGCGAGGCACATGAGCACGACATAGGGAAAGACCGCCTGCTTCACGCCGAAGCTGCCGCCCGAATCGCGCGGTGCCTTGTGACGCAACCGATTGGCGGGGACCTTGAGCGCCATCGACATGACCGCATGGAGCGAAAATGGCCCCATGAAATTCGACGTGACCTCGTATCCCTCGTCGCCGGACAGGTGTTCGGCGATCACGACGGCGCATTCGATCGGCGTGCAGGTGTTGCGCGGATAATGCGCTTCGATGGAAACGCGATGCGCGGCTTGCTCGAACGCGCGTTCAGCATCGCCGTAGCGGAAATGCCGATCGCTAACGACGTTCGAGCCGACCTTCGCGTGGAGCACGGGGGCATCGTCCGCGATCGCCGCCTCGATTGACGTAACGGGCGGCAGCGGAGCGTATTCGATTTCGATGGCGTCGAGCCCGTCTTCGGCCAACGCGCGCGACTCGGCGATTACGACCGCGACCGGCTCGCCGCAGTAGCGGACGCGATCGATCGCGAGCGCCCATTGTTCCATGGGTGCTTTCACACCGACGACGAAAGGCTGAGACCATGCTTTGACGTCGTCGCTCGTCAGCACGGCCCGTACGCCACGGCGGGCGAGTGCGGCGCGCGCATCGAGGCGCTTGATCTCGGCATGGGCGTGCGGCGATCGCAGCACGGCGGCGTACAGCGTGCCCGGCTTGACGCCGAGGTCATCGCCATAGCGGCCCCGGCCGGTGAGGATGGGAGCGTCTTCCACTCGCTCCATCGGCCCGCCCACATGCGGACGCGCCTCGGCGTTCGCACCCGATTCGTCAGCAGTCCGTATCGATTCGGCGCGACGCTCG
The DNA here is from genome assembly GCF_002934455.1 of Trinickia symbiotica. Classification (GTDB taxonomy): domain Bacteria; phylum Pseudomonadota; class Gammaproteobacteria; order Burkholderiales; family Burkholderiaceae; genus Trinickia; species Trinickia symbiotica. The sequence goes on from NZ_PTIR01000005.1 coordinate 245,833, forward strand.
GCCGTCAATCCGATATCGGTTTCGCTCACGCATGTCTCCTGTCTTTACCCTGTTCGTGCCTCGGGATCCGCTGCGACGCGTTGCGGACAGCCGCATCGATTCGCCGAGGCGCTTATTGATAGTCAAGATAGAGGCAGACAAGCCGAATCGCTTTACCCGACCGTCGCGCGAATTACCCTAGAGTCTGATGCTTTGCGGTGCGGCGCCGCATGAAGCGAGGCGCAAGGCATGCGGGGAGGCGCAAGCCTCGGCAAAGTGGACGCTGCGCACAAGCCTAGATTTGCACTTGGCCGCGTTCCGAATCGTAAAGCTCGACGACCCTGCGGTACTCGCTTGGGGTGATGCCGAGATGCTGTCGGAAGAATCGCGTGAAGTGCGCGGGAGCCGAAAAGCCGATGTCATACGAAATGTCCGTCAGTGAGCTCGTGCCCTCGGACAGGTCGCGAATGGCCGACTCCATGCGCAAGACGTTGAGATAGACGTTCGGCGTGACGCCGGTGCAGCGATGGAACAGCGCGAAGAAATGAGCGCGCGACAACCCGCAATGCTCGGCGAGCCGGTTCATGTCCGGGTCAGCACCCGTGTTTTCGCGCAGCCAGGCGATCGCCTTGCGGATGCGTGGATCGCTGGGCCGACGATTGGCGAGCTCCATCTGCCGCGACATTTCGCGCCAGTTCTTCGCCGGATCGATGACCGAGATCATCAACTCGAACAGCAAGCCTTCCAGGCGCTCCGATGCAATGCTGTCGGACCACCACATTTCGAGCGAGAGCTCTTCGGCGAGCTTGCGCGCCTGCGCAGACATGCGCACGCAAGGCTGCGGGAAGAACTGCGGATGGCCGCTGCCGCCGAGCGGGTGTCGGATCTCCGTCAGCCAGTCCGTCTCGATGTACATCGCGAGGATGACGGTATGCGGCTGCTCGGGGTTTTCATAGTGGCGATAGGCGTGCGGCTCCCAGGGGTTGACGAGCACGGCCGTATCGTCGGTCAACGGCTGAAGCGCGTCGTGAACCGAGAAAAACGTGTCGGGGCCGGCCGCCTTGATCAGCAGATGACAATGGTGATGCGCATGCTGAACGAGCGGCGCATCCATATCGAGCAACGCTACGCGTCCGAACCTGCCTTGATAGATTTTGATGGCACTCGACACTCGCTGGCCTCATCGCTGACCGGTGCCGCCAGGTGAGCGGCCGCGGGCGCGCTCGCTCGCAACGCTCGTCTTCCTCGAAACCGTGCGTCGTTCGCGCGTCCGCTTATGTCATCGTAGTTTACCGGCTCTCCTCCCGTGCCGCCTGATTCCACGTCGGTCACTCGCCCTTGAAGAGGGGCTTGCGCTTCTGATGGAATGCCTCGACCCCCTCGCGGAAATCGTGTGAGCTGCGCAGACGGCTGTAGCAGTGTCCTTCGAGTTCGATCGCAATCGAGAGCGGGGCGTCCTCGGTATCGTTCAGGAGCTTTTTCGCGGTGCGCTGCGCAAGCGGCGAGAAGGCAAGCAGCTCGCGCACCATGGCGTCCGTCGCGCTTTCGAGTTCCGCATCGCCGACGAACTCCGTCGCGATGCCCCAGTCGTAGGCCTGCACGCCAGGGATCCGGCGCGAGCGCATGACGATGTCTTTCGTGCGGCCGATGCCGACCATCTTCTGCAAGCGCGCCGAGCCGCCCGAGCCCGGGATTTGTCCGAGCTTTTGTTCCGGCAGCGCATACAGCGTGGTATCGGTGGCGATTCGGAAATCGCAGGCAAGCGATAACTCGAAACCGACGCCGAAACAGTAGCCTCGGTTCGCCGCGATGACCGGCTTGCTGCAACGCGCGGGCGCCGCGACATTCCAGGCGAGCTTCGATACGCGCTCGGGCGATGCCTCGAGGAAGCCCTTGATATCGCCGCCGCTCGAGAAGTGCTCACCGGCCCCGCGCAGGACGATCACGCGAACGCGTGCATCGTCGTCGAGGGCTTCTAAGACGATGCGCAGTTGATCGCGCTGCTTCATCGAGACCACGTTGAACGGGGGTCGATCGAGGACGATATCGGCGCGTGAATCGGCTTCGCTGAACTCGACGTAAAAGCCGTCGAATTCCGAAAGCAGCGATTGGGCGGGGTGGACGAGTTGGGTCATGGATCCTCCTGGACCGAGTAACTGGGGTTTTCCCTATCCGGCGCTTGCGCAGCGCTTGGTGTCGGGGCCAGTATCGGCCAACGGGAAACTCGCCGCTTACCCGTTGTTCCAGACAGTTACCTTAGAGTCCGATTTTTGTCGGCGGATCGCGCTTCGACTCATGCCCTGATGGCTGCGTTGGGTTCGAATCTCGGACGACGATCCGTGACGGACTCACGGTTGACGAAGACGAAGCGGGAGAGGGAGAACATCAAAGCCGTTCCCAAAGAAAGGACTGCTCGTATCGTGCGAACAATCGGACGCTCGCGCTGCGCGAGTCTCACGCCACTCGCGTACCAAGGACATAAGTCGCACGCGGCACGGGCAAAGCACCGCTTAGACCCACGCGCACCATGTCGGCGCGCAAGCCCTTTTCGATCGCTCCTCTGTCTTCGAGCCCCACCGCCTTCGCCGGCGCCGAAGAAACAGTCGCAATCGCCCGCGACAACGACCACCCCGCATCGCGCACGAGCTGAAAAGCGGCCATCATCAGACTCGAGGGCACGTAATCGGAAGAGAGGATATCGAGCAAGCCCTCTTTCGCCAGTTCGAGCGCCGATACGTTGCCCGAGTGCGACCCGCCTCGCACGACATTGGGCGCGCCCATCACCGTGGCGAGGCCATGATGGCGAGCGGCCTGCGCGGCGGCCAGGGTCGTCGGAAACTCGGAGATCGCAATACCGTCGCGCACCGCTTCTTCGACATGCTCGACGAGCGTATCGTCGTGGCTCGCCACCGCTATCCCGAGCGACTTGCAGCGATCGACGATGCAGTGACGATGCGCTTCGGCATAGCGCGCCTGGAGCTCGCTCAGTTCGATCAGCGCAGCCTCCATCTTCTCGTCGCTCCACTTGCCGTTGCGCTCCTGGTACTGTCGCCACTTCGCGGCGTCTTGCCACTGACGCTGGCCGGGCGTGTGATCCATCACCGAGGCGAACTGCAGCAGCCGATGATCGGCGAACTCGTCGAAGAGATCGACGACATCCTCGGTGCCCACTTCACAGCGCAAGTGCAGATAGTGATCGGCCCGCAGCAAACCATGCTCGGCCAGGCGATCGATGGCGGATACCGCGTGGCGATGAATTTCGCTGCCGCGCAAACCTGCGTCGGCGCGAGAGCCGATCGCGAGTGAGTCGAAGACCGTCGTGATGCCGGCTGCGGCCACCTGCGCATCGTGAATCACGAACGCCGCCTCGACGTTCCACATCACGCCCGGGCGGGGCGCCAAATGCTTCTCGAGATTGTCGGTATGCAGCTCGACGAATCCGGGCAGCAGATAGTCGCCGTGCCAGTCCTCGGCCTCGGGCGCGCTCGTGGTGCCGGGCGCGACGTCGGCGATGAGCCCTTTTTCCACGCTCACGACACCGATGAATTCTTCGTTGCGCGTGACGATGCGCGCATTTTTGATCAACATCCCGTTGCTCCGTATCCGCTCTGACAAGAATCAGCCTGCACTCGTTTTCGCTGGACGCTCGTTGATGCCCAATAGCTCCCTCATACGGCCGCGGCCATCGCCACGGGCTCGAGCTCCAGCCGGCGTGTGGCCACCCGCTCGCGCGTCGGCTCATCGTGAAAAATGCCGACGATCGCCGCTCCCCGCTCGCGCGCCTCGATGATGACCGAGGCGACGACGTTGCGATTGGCCTCGTCGAGCGATGCGGTCGGTTCGTCGAGCAACAATACCGGCTGCTCGGCAATCAGCCCACGCGCGATGTTCACGCGCTGCTGCTCGCCTCCCGAGAACGTCGCCGGCGCCAAATGCCAGAGCCGCTCCGGTATGTTGAGGCGCGCGAGCCAATCGCCCGCGCGACGCCGCGCTGCATCGGCTTCGACCCCGCGCGCGACGAGCGGCTCCGAAACGAGATCGAGCGTCGTCACGCGCGGAATCACGCGCAGAAACTGACTCACGTAGCCGATCACGTCGCGCCGCACGCGCATGACGTCGTGCGGATTGGCGCCCGTTAGCGTAACGGACCCGCGATCGCTCGCGACATCGCGCAGCTCGATCGATCCAGCACTCGCCAGATAGTTCCCATAGAGGCAGCGCAGCAGCGTGCTCTTGCCCGCGCCCGAGGGACCGACGAGCGCCACGCATTCCCCGCGCGAGACGTCGAGGTCGACGCCATGCAGGGCGGGAATAGCCTGGCCGCCCTGCGTATGAAGCACGAACGTCTTCGCAATGCCGCGTGCGCGCAGCATCAGTCTTTCGTCGTCGATAAAGTTCGGATCGATCGGTTCGCCGTTCATTGAGAACTCCTGTTGTTTCACAGTGCGGTCGGCATGGCGCTCAGGCCGGCAACACGGACGACACGAGCAATTGCGTATAGGGGTGCTGCGGATCGTCGAGCACCTGATCCGTCAGGCCAGCCTCGACAACGCGTCCGCCTTGCATCACCATCAGGCGATGCGCGAGCAGGCGCGCGACGCCGATGTCATGCGTGACGATCACGCAAGCGAGATGCAACTGCGCGGTAAGCGTGCGCAGCAAATCGAGCAGGCGCGCCTGCACGGACACATCGAGGCCCGCGGTCGGCTCGTCCATCAGCACGAGCCGCGGACCGGTGACGAGGTTGCGCGCGATCTGAAGCCGCTGCTGCATGCCCCCCGAAAACGAGCCGGGCAGTTCGTCCATGCGCTCGGCATCGAGCTCGACACGGCGCATCCAGTTCGTCGTCGTCGCGCGGATCTTACCGAAATGGCGCGCGCCGACCGCCATCAGCGGCTCGCCGATATTCGCGCCGGCCGATACGGCCATCCGCAATCCGTCGCGCGGGTTCTGCTCGACGAAGCCCCATTCGGTGCGGATCAAGAGGCGCCGGCGCGGCTCCGACAACGTCAGCAGGTCGAGCGCTTCGCCGTTCGACGTCGTGTATTGCAGGCTACCTGAAGCGGCGCGGACACGCAGCGCGACGGTGTTGAGCAACGTCGACTTACCCGAACCCGATTCGCCGACGACGCAAAGCACTTCGCCCGGATACAGATCGAAGCTCACGTCCTCACAGCCGATCCGCTCGCCATAGCGCGTCGTCAAGCCGCGCGCAGTCAGCAACGGTGTCATGGTCGCCCTCCATCGGTCTCACTTGCAAGCGCGTTCCTCCAATCGGGCTCTTGCGCCTGCTGCGCATGCGCCTCGCCGGCCTCGCGCTTTTCGAGTTGCTGTCGGCAATAGTCGCTGTCCGAGCAGACGAACATCCGCGCGCCCTTGTCGTCGACGATCATTTCATCCAGAAAGCTTTCGCGCGAGCCGCATATCGCGCAGGCTTGTGCCCACCGCTGCACTTGGAACGGATAGTCTTCGAAGTCGAGACTGCGCACGCTCGTATAAGGAGGAATCGCATAGAGGCGCCGTTCGCGCCCGGCACCGAATAGCTGCAGCGCGGGGTTCATATGCATCTTCGGATTGTCGAACTTCGGAATCGGCGAAGGCGCGGTCAAATAGCGGCCGTTGACGATGACGGGATAGTCGTAGGTTGTCGCAATGCTTCCGTGCTGGACGATATCCTCGTAGAGCTTCACGTTCATGAGCCCATACTCGGACAACGCATGCAGCTTGCGGCTTTCCGCCAGCCTCGGCTCGAGGCGATAAAGCGGCTCCGGCATCGGCACCTGATAGACGAGGATTTGTTTCTCCGTCAGCGGCGTCTCCGGAATCCGGTGACGCGTCTGCACGATGGACGCTTCGACCGTGCGCGTCGTCGTCCGCACGCCGGCCGTTCGCGCGAAGAAGCGCCGGATGTTGACGGCGTTGGTCGTGTCGTCCGACCCCTGATCGATGACTTTCAGCGTATCGTCGCGGCCGATGATCGCGGCCGTCACCTGAATGCCCCCCGTGCCCCAACCGTACGGCAGCGGCATCTCTCGTGAACCGAACGGTATCTGGTGCCCGGGTATCGCGACAGCCTTCAGTAACGCGCGGCGAATCATGCGCTTCGTCTGCTCGTCGAGATAAGCGAAGTTGTAGCCCTCGACGACCGCGCCCGTCGAAGTCGATTCGTTCTGTTCTCTCGATACGGGCGATTGCTGCCTATGCCGCGCATTCATGCCGCGTCCTCCTCTGGCTCGGCCGCGCGCGCCGCCGGGTGGGCGGCACGCAGGCGTCGGATCAATTCGAGCTCCGATTGGAAATCGACGTAATGCGGCAGCTTCAGGTGCTGCACGAACCCCGAAGCCTCCACGTTGTCGCTGTGATAAAGCATGAACTCGGGGTCTTGCGCCGGCGCGGTCACCGCTTCACCAAGCTCTTGCGCGCGCAGTGCCCGATCGATGAGCGACATGGCCATCGCCTTTCGCTCCGAATGGCCGAACGCCAGGCCGTATCCCTGCGTGAAGCTTGGCGGCGTCTTCTTGCTGCCCGCGAACTGGTTGATCATCTGGCATTCGGTGACCTCGATCTCGCCGAGTTCGACGGCAAAACCGAGTTCGGGGATCTCCATCTCGACGGCCACCTTGCCAAACCGGATTTCACCCGCGAACGGATGGTTGCGCGCATAGCCGCGCTGCGTCGAGTACGCCGTCGAAAGAAGGAAGCCCTCGTCGGCGCGCGCGAGATTCTGCAGCCGCACGGCGCGCTCCGCCGGCATCAAAAGAGGCTCGAGCGCCAGGTCGACGGGCTCCGCCGAGTTCTCCGAGGGACGCTCCTGTTCGATCAGACCCTCGGCGTCGAGCAGCGTCACGACACGCGGTGTCGGCGTCGGTTCAGCGGCCTCGGGACCGGATTGCGCGGACCCGGCGTTAAGTCCGGTGGAAGGCGGCACCGAGTGTTCGGCGCCGACGCCTTCATGATCCCGATCGGATTCCTCCTCGGCGAGCAGCGAAAAGTCGAGCAGCCGCTGCGTGTAGTCGTAGGTCGGCCCCAGCAATTGTCCGCCTGGAACGTCCTTGAACGTGGCGGAAATACGCCGCTGCACTTCCATCCGCTCGGTATCGATCGGGCGTGTGTAGCCGAAGCGCGGCAGCGTCGTGCGGTAGGCGCGCAGCAAGAAGATGGCTTCGACGAGATCCCCCGCCGCCTGCTTGATGGCCAACGCCGCGAGATCTTCGTCGTAGACCGAGCCTTCGGTCATCACGCGTGCGACAGCGAGGCGCATCTGCTGGCGGATCTGTGCGATCGTCAGCTCTGGGTGTGCGCGATCGCCGCGCCTTGCTGCTTCGAGCAAGCGCCACGATGCCTCGATCGCGCGCTCGCCTCCTTTGACTGCGACGTACATCAGTTGAGCTCCACTCGAGTCGTCCGCGGTATGCCGATCACGGATCGCCCGCAAACGAGGTAACAATCGACGCCGCACGGCGCCTGCGTGGCAAGCGCTGCCCGCGCATGCCAGAACGTATCGGCGATGCCGAGCGGCGCGGCGCGAACGCTCGATCGAATACCCGGGCCCGACAGCGTCAGCGGCCGCCCTCCTTCGAGCGCGTCGACTCGGATCAGCAACGTGGCCGAGCCCTGCGGCTCCTCGGGCGTGCCGAGCGAAAACGCGTCAGGCGCGGGCAGGCTCGCCGCATCGGCGATGTACGCGAAGGCGGCGGCTTCCGGCGCATCGGCGAGCGGCGCACCTGTATGAAAGCGGATCGCCTGCGCGAGCGATTCGTCGCGCCGCTGAAGCCAGACGGGCGTGGAGAAGTCCACGAGCGTCAGGAGGGCCGCGAACGCCGCCGCGGGCCATCGCCGTTGCGCGTCGTCGCCGAGCGCCACGTCGATCGAGTACGCCGTACCGGGCCGCGCCAGTGCATCGAGCAGCACGCGAAAGCAGGCTTGGGCATCGTGAACCGGATCGTCAAAGCCGCGCACGAGCGCATCGAGCGAAGAAAGCTTGTCGTTGTCGATCATCATTCGCCTCGGACCATCGTATAGAAATCCACGCGCGTCGAGGCAGTGCTCTCGGTGCGCTCGCGCCGCGCTTCATCGAGCGTTCGCGCGAGCGGCGCCAACAATCGTTCGCGCACTGCGTCGCGCCAGCGCGGCGACTGCAGCATCGCGTCGGCGAGCGCCGCGAGTTCAGCGCGCCGCTTGTCGCGCCCCAATTGATAAGCCACGCCGACGAGGCCGACGCCGTCGCGCGACTTCAGACGAAGCACGGCACGCGTCACCGTCGTCTCGCCGACGTTGAAGGGATCGCCGGTGCCGCCGATGCGCCCGCGCACCATCGCAAGCCCGGTCTGCGGCGCGCGCAGCCAGTCGAAGGCCGGCAACGGCATGCCGTCGCAGACGGCCTCGAGCGCGCACTCGAGCGTCGCACGCGGCGCCCGCGCGAGCTGCGCCAGCCAGCGCCGCCGCTCGAGCTCGATATCGGGGGATGAATCGTTCATGTATGCGGTTCCTGGATCTGTCGCGAATGCACTGTGGTACGCAGATACGAGCTCGGACCGGCCCCTGCCCGCCTTTGTGCCGCGTCGCCTCGACTCTCGTTGTTGCCGCTTCAGCAATTTCATCTAGTCGTCTAGACGATTAGATCGATGCTCGACATGCTAGCATATCGTCGTCGGCAGCGTGCGGCATTGTGTTTCCGCAACGATTTGCTTTCACCTTTCACGCCCCGATCACGTGGGGGCCCATACAATGGTCGCTAAACGACGAATTTGACCGATCGGAATGACATGATGATGAAACGCGGTAATGGCGGCCGGGCCATGGAAATCAGCACATCGCCGATTCCCGCGAGTGCCGTCGAGCGCGGGGCGGGCGTGGCGGTATGGCGACAGATCGAACAAGTGCTCGCCGCGGAGATCGCCGCGAGCGGGTTCGGCGAGAACGGACGCCTGCCGAGCGAGAGCGAATTGGCGAAGCGTTTCGGCGTGAACCGGCACACGGTGCGCCGCGCCATGCTCGGACTCGCCGCGCAGGGCCTCGTCAGTGTGGAACAAGGCAGAGGCACATTCGTTCAACCGGGGGCGATCGACTATACGATCGGGCGCCGCACGCGGTTTACCGAAAACTTGCGCGAGCAGGGGCACTCGGCGCGCGGCATCGTATTGTCGGCGGCGTCCGTGAAGGCCGAACCGAAAGTCGCGAAGGCGCTGGGCCTGCGCACCGGCACGCTCGTCTATCGGATCGAGTCGCTTCACGCGGCGGATGGCGTACCGCTCACCTACGCGCACGCGTGGTATCCCGCTGCACGCTTCGCCGGCTTCCCGGAGGCGCTGGAACGAGCGGACGGCGGATTCTCGGTCGCGCTCGCCGAGTATGGCATCGTCGACTACTCGCGGCGCTGGAGCCGCATCGGCAGCATGCTGCCCGATGCCGAAGTCGCGCGCCGACTCAATATCAACCGTCAGCAGCCCGTGCTCTGGGTCGAGAACGTCGATGTGGACGCGGACGGCGTACCGATCAAGTACGGCATCACGCATTTCGCCGCGGATCGGGTCCAGCTTTATGTGGAACAAGATGTCTGAGCCGCGACGACTCGTGCAACGGGACGGTCAGTACAACGAACCGATCGAGTGGCTGGCCGAGAGCCGGTTCGCGATCTATTACGCGCCCGCGCGCGGATCGCCGTGGTGGAGCGCCGGGTGCCGCTGGCTCTCGCGCGATCCCGAATCGGCGGATACGCTCGCGCCGCCGCTGATCCCGGCACTCGCGGCGCGTGGGTTGGATGTCCCGGCACTATCGCACTCGCCGCGGCGCTACGGATGGCACGGCACCTTGGTCGCGCCGGCGCGCGCCGCTGCCGGTGTGCGCTTCGATGACATTCTGGCGCGGGCGCTCGCATGGGCTCGACGCCAGCGCCAGTTCGATCTCACCATCGAAGCGGCTGCCCTCGAACGGTTCGTTGCGATTCGATCGGCGACGGCCGACGGCGCCACGGCGATCGGCGCGCTCGCGGCCGATGCCGTTCGCGAGTTCGCCCCGTTGCGCGAGATGCCGAGCGAAGCGGAACGCCGACGCAGGCTCGATTCGAATCTGACCGCGCGGCAGCGCGAGCTGCTCGATCGTTGGGGTTACCCGTACGTGTTCGACGAGTTTCGCTTTCATATGACGCTCAGCGATTCCATCGATTTGGAGCATCGCCAGATTCTGATCGACTGGTGGCGCGCGCGATTGCCTGAACTCGGCCCGCTGCCCGTCGACGGCGCGGCGCTCTTCATCGAGCCCCGGCCCGGCGAACCCTTTACACTCGCCGCCAGACTGCCGTTCGGAGACTCGCTATGAACTTACCGCCACAGGTGCCGCCGAAAGGACGGCTCGTCTATGTCATGGGACCGTCGGGCGCCGGCAAAGATACGCTGCTCGGCTACGCACGCGATCGCCTGAGCGGCTCACGCGTGATTTTTGCGCACCGGTATATCACGCGCGAAGCCGGCGCCGGCGGCGAAAACCATATCTACCTGAGCCACGAAGAGTTCGGTATCCGCGCCGAGCTGGGGCTGTTCGTGCTGCAATGGTCGAGCCACGGGCTGCGCTATGGGATCGGCATAGAGATCGAGGAATGGATGGACCGCGGCTTTACGGTCGTCGTCAACGGCTCGCGCGAATACCTGCAGCAGGCGGTCGCGCGATATCCCACGCTCGCCGCGGTGCATATCGATGCCCGCCCCGAAGTCCTCGCCGCCCGCCTCGCTTCGCGCGGACGCGAGACGCTCGACGAAGTCCACGCGCGGCTCGCTCGCCGCGTGCCGCTCGCCGTTCCTGCGCAGGTCGCGCTCGCCACGATCGACAACTCGGGCGAGATCGAAGAAGCCGGTCGCGCACTGCTGGAGGTGCTCGCCGCCGAATGACGGCGGGACACTCAACGCTTCACCTCTCTGCCTTCTATCCGGACATCGATACATCTAGACGTCCGCACATCCGGCCCTGCGGCGCGCTTTCGGCGCTGCGTGCGCCACGTTCATAAATTCATCATCTACGCGTCCGACAATGCCCTGAACGTGGCACGGCGCATTCGCGCACGGTCCGCGTCCCATCGATGCGCAACCACTCGGGGAAAGGGAACATATGAAGGTATCCAGGATTTTCGCTGCCGCCGCGCTCGTCGCGGGCTTCGCCGCCGGGGCGGCCCATGCCGAAGGAACCTGCCCGAACGACGGCGTGGTCCGTTTCGGGGTCGAGCCGTACGAATCGTCGCAGCGATTGCTGCCGGTCTACAAGGATTTGGCGGAGATGATCGGCAAGAAGATCGGCTGCAAGGTCGAGCTTTATGTCGCCACCAACTACAACGCCGAAATCGAAGCGATGCGCAACGACAAGCTCGAGATCGGCGAATTCGGGCCGCTCGGCTACGTGCTCGCTCATCAAGTCGCTCATGCGGAAGCCGTCGCGACGTTCGCGGGCGAGGACGGCAAACCGGCTAGCTATACCGCGTCCATCGTGACGTGGCCCGGATCGGGCGTCAAGGCGATCGCCGACGTCAAGGGCCAGTCGTTCGCCTACTCGGACCCGAGCTCGACGTCCGGTCACCTCTTTCCGGCTTACGGCCTGAGCAAGAGCGGCATCGATCCGGACAATGGCGTGAAGGCGATCTACGCGGGCAGCCATACGGCGTCGTTCGAAGCGCTGCGCAACCATAAGGTGCAGGCGGGCGAGCTGAACAGCGAGGAAATCGCGAGCGCGAAGCTGCATAACGAGTTCGATCCGAACGCCTATGTCACGCTCTGGCAATCGGAGCCGATTCCGCTCGACCCGCTCGCCGTGCGCGGCAATCTGCCGGCCGAGTTCAAAGCGCGTCTGGCGAAGGTCCTGAGCTCGCTCGACCTCCACGAGCTGCCCGAGGCCGATCAGAAGTTCCTCGCGGCGAATGAAAACCCGGCGCTGAAGACCACGGCGCAATCGGATGCCGCCTACAACCAGATTCGCGATCTGGTCAAGACCTTGCACGTCGACCTGGCAAAACTGTGAACACGATCTTCGGAACATCGGGCGCCGCGGCGCTCGAGTCGGCGGGAGCCCGGCAGTCTCACGCCGCGGCTCGCGAGGCGGCGCGCGGCGCCGCGCTCGCGTCCGGCGTGAAGCTTGCCGTGTGTAATCTGACGATGCGGTACGAGAACGGCCACACCGCCCTTCAGGACATGAACCTGTCGGTCGAGGCCGGCGAAATGGTCGTCGTGCTCGGCAGCAACGGCAGCGGCAAGTCAACGTTCATGAAATGCGTGGTCGGGTTGAATCGGCCGACTACCGGCACCGTCGAGGTGGCGGGCCGTGACCTGGCGTCACTATCGGGCAAGGCCCTGCGCGAGGCACGGATGCCGCTCGCCCTGATTTCGCAGCACGCCAATCTGGTGCGCCGTCGCAGCGTGCTCGCCAATGTTTGCTGTGGGGCGCTCGGCCGCCATCGCGCGCTCGCCACGGTGCTGGGCCGCGTGCCGCGCGACGAAATCGAACCGGCGCTCGGCTACCTCGCGGAAGTCGGCCTGGTTGACCTGGCGGATCAGCGCGCGGGAACACTCTCCGGCGGACAAGCGCAGCGCGTGGCCGTGGCGCGCGCGCTCGCGCAAATTCCTCAGGTGCTGCTCGCCGACGAGCCCGTTGCCAGTCTCGACCCGGAGGCCGCCGACGAGGTGATGCGTCTATTGCGCCGGCTCGCGACCGAGGACGGCCTTGCCGTCGTCTGCGTGCTTCATCAGCCCGAGCTGGCGACGCGCTATGCGGATCGTCTTCTCGGCTTGCGCCGCGGGCGCACGGTATTCGATCGCCCCGCGTCGACCGTATCGGCTCGCGACATCGCCGATCTGTACGTGGCGGATGCGTGACGATGAGCACTCCTTACAAAGGCCGGATAGCGGGCGGCCCGTCGTTGGCCCGCAACGTCGTCTCGTTCGGTGCGATGATCGTCGCCGTCGCGCTCTTCGTGCAAGCATGGATTGTCGTGCAGGCCCGCCCACAGGATCTGATTACCGGGGCGCGCGGGATGGCCGACATCATCTCCCGCTCCCTGCCGCCCGCGTTCGACCAGTTCGGACCGACGTTGATGCCTGTCCTGGAAACGATCGATCTGGCGATTTTTGGAACCGTGATCGGCGTCTTGCTTGCCTTTCCGCTGTCGATCCTCGCCGCAAGAAACGTGACGCCTGGAAAACCGTTCTATTACGGAGCACGCGCCGTTATTGGCATTACGCGGTCCGTTCCCGATCTCGTATGGGCGCTGCTTTTCGTCACCGCGGTTGGACTCGGGCCGTTTCCGGGCGCCTTGGCGCTCGCGGTCCACTCGGTCGGCATGCTCGGCCGTCTTTTCGCCGAAGTGATCGAGGACATGGACATGGGCCCGGTCGAAGCGTTGACGCTGACCGGCGCCGGGCGTCTGCAAGTATTCACGCATGCCGTCGTCCCCGGCGTGTTGCCGTCTCTATTGGGCATCGCGCTCTACCGCTTCGACGAGAACCTGCGCTCGTCGCTCGTACTTGGCTTCGTCGGCGCCGGCGGGATCGGCTTTATGCTGCTGACCGCGATGAATCTCTTCCAATACCAGACGGTCGCGTTCTTGCTGATCGTCACCTTCGTGCTCGTCACCTGCGCCGAGCGGATCTCGGCCTATCTGCGCAGCCTCGTGGCCTGAGGGCGGGACACCGCTTTTGCTTGCGCGTCGACAAAAATTGCTCCATGCACATCGATAAGCTCGGCGGCGTCGATCCCTGGACGCTCGGCCGCGTGTTGTCGGAAACGCCCGACATCCATCCGACGGCCGTGGTCCGTAACAGCGATTTCGGGCGCTATACCTACTTCGGCCCGCGCAGTCAGATCGCCAACTCCGCGTTCGGCGATTACAGCTACGCGATGGGCGACAATCAGATCGCTCACGCGAGTATCGGCAAGTTCGTCAACATCGCGACTTGCGCGCGCATCAATCCGCCCAATCATCCGACCTGGCGCGCAACGCTTCACCATTTCACTTACCGTTCGCACTCATACGGCCTCTCGCTCGCAGACGACGAAGAGATCTTCGAGTGGCGCGCGCAAGACCGCGTCGCCATCGGTCACGATGTCTGGCTCGGCCATGGCGCGATCGTCATGCCGGGCGTGACGATCGGCCACGGCGCGGCGGTCGGCTCGGGCGCCGTCGTGACGAAGGACGTCCCGCCCTTCGCGATCGTCGTCGGCGTGCCGGCGCGCGTGCTGCGATTGCGCGTCGATGCGAAGACGGCCGAACGCCTTCAGCGCATCGCCTGGTGGGACTGGCCGCACGAGCGCATCGACGCCGCGTTGAGCGATTTCCGCACGCTCGGCGCGCAAGCGTTCGCCGAGAAATACGACGTTTGAGTTCCGCGGGCTGTCGGTACATCTCTATTCACAGTTCGCTGCAGGTTGCCGCCCCTCGTGATAGCGTTCCATTTTTGCAACCGGTGGACGAAGCATGGAATATCGCAGACTCGGCGATTCGGACGTGCGCGTGAGCGCGATCGGCCTGGGCACGATGACGTGGGGCGAGCAGAACAGCGAGCGCGAAGCGCACGCGCAGATCGACTATGCGCTCGATCGTGGCGTCAATCTCATCGATGCCGCCGAAATGTACCCGGTCCCGCCGCGACCCGAGACCCAAGGGTCAACGGAGCGCTGCATTGGATCGTGGCTCGCGCGCAATCGAGACGCCCGCGGAAAGATCGTGCTTGCCACGAAGATCACGGGGCCCGCGCGCCAGCCGCATAATCCCCGGCATATCCGTGGCGCCACGAATCAGTTCGACCGCAAGAACCTCACGGAGGCGCTGCACGGCAGCCTCGAGCGTCTGCGGACGGACTACATCGACCTCTATCAATTGCATTGGCCGGATCGCAGCACGATGACGTTCGGGCGCTCCACCTATCCGTGGATCGACGACGCTTACACCGTGCCGATCGAGGAAACGCTTTCGGTGTTGGCCGAGTTCGTGAAGGCGGGCAAGGTTCGCCATATCGGCGTCTCCAACGAAACACCGTGGGGCGTGGCTCAATTCATGCGGGCGGCCGAGCGCGTCGGTCTGCCGCGCATCGTCAGCATCCAGAATCCTTACAGCCTCCTCAATCGCACGTTCGAGACAGGGCTGTCCGAATTCAGCCATCGGGAAAAAATCGGCCTGCTCGCCTACTCGCCGCTCGCGTTCGGCTGGCTGTCGGGGAAATATGAAGGCGGCGCGCGTCCGGCCGGCGCGCGAATCACGTTGTTCGAGCGTTTTCAGCGTTACAGCAAGCCGCAAGCGGTCAAGTCGACGAGCGCTTATGTTGCATTGGCGAAACGATATGGCCTCTCGCCGGCGCAGTTCGCACTCGCCTTCGTCAACACGCGGCCGTTCACGACGAGCACGCTGATCGGCGCGACGTCGCTCGACCAATTGCGCGAAAACATCGCAAGCATCGATGTGAAGCTGCCAGCCGAGGCACTGGCCGATATCGACGCCCTGCACGAAGCGCAGCCGAATCCCGCGCCGTAATCGGGCAACGCCGGGCGGCCGGGCGCCGCTCGGTCCATCGATCTGCCGATTGTGCAAGCGTCCGAGCAACAGTTCCGCTAGAATCGCGATTTGTTACGTGCATATGCACAGGTATGATTCGCATCATGACAGGTCCGACTTCCTACGACGAATGCAACTTGCTCGCGATCAGGCGGGCCGCGCGCTATGTGACTCAACTGTACGAGCGTCACTTGAGCGAGGCGGGCGTGACGGCCGCGCAGTTCTCGATTCTGGCAAAGCTGGCGCGGCGTCCGCATCAAACGATGCTCGAGCTCGCGGAGGCGATGATGATGGAGCGAACGACGCTGCTGCGCGCCCTGAAGCCGCTGCAGCGCGACGGGTTGATCCAGGCGGAGCCGTCCGAGCACGATGCGCGCACGCATGTATTCAGTCTGACGAAGGTCGGGCAGCGCACCCTCGAACACGCGAAGCGCGGCTGGCATGCCGCCCAGGAAGAGCTCGAGACAAAGTTCGGCCGGGCGCGAGCAAAGGCGCTGCGCAGCGAACTGTTCGCGCTGACCGGGACATGAGTCACCCTGCGAGTGACGGTTCCGCGCGATTTTTTTAACCCGTAAAGTGCATATGCACATATAAGCCCATGTCGTCGACATCTCCCTCCACTGCTCCCGCCGGCGGCACCGGCCTGGCGAGGCCTGGCACGCGCCCCATTCCGTGGATGCGCATTGCCATCCTCGTGGTCCTGATCGCGCTGGCCGGCGCGGCCCTGCGCTGGTACTTCGTCGGCCGCCTGATCGAGTCGACGGACGATGCCTACGTTGGCGGCGATGTCACGGTGATGGCGCCGAGAGTCAGCGGCTTTATTGCCGAAGTCCTCGTACAGGACAACCAATACGTGCACCAGAACGAGGTGTTGATCCGGCTCGATGCGCGCGATTATGAAGCACGCCTGGCGCAAGCCGATGCCGACATCGACAGCGCACGCGCCGAGCTCGTTCAGTGGCAGGCGAAGAAATCGCTGCAAGTTGCGACGATCGATCAGCGCGCCGCCGATGTGCAGGCCGCGCAAGCCGAGCTCACGCGCAGCGTGCAGGATCGGATGCGCTACCGCGCACTCGTCAAGGACGAAGCCGTATCCGGCCAGGCGGCCGAGCGCGCCGACGCCGACGAGCGCAAAGCGCGCGCCGCCGTTGCGAGCGGCGAAGCGGCGCTCGTTGCCGCACAACGCGAAATGCACGTGCTCGACGCTCAAATCGCGGCGGCACGATCGCGCGTCGAAACGTCGGAGGCGGCTCGGCGCGTCGCCGCGCTCAACGTCGAATACACGACGATCCGCTCGCCCGTCGACGGTTACATCGGCAACCGCACCGCCCGCGTCGGCATGCTGGCCGGCGCCGGCACGGCGCTACTGACCGTAGTGCCGGCGAGCGGGCTCTGGGTCGATGCCAATTTCAAGGAGGATCAACTCAAGAAGATGAGGGCTGGCGATGCGGCCGACGTGACGCTCGATGCGTCGAACGGAACGCTGCACGGCGTCGTCGAAAGCCTCGCGCCGGCGACGGGCGCGACGTTCAGCGTATTGCCGGCCGAGAACGCGACCGGCAATTTCACCAAGATCGTTCAGCGCGTGCCCGTACGCATCCGCCTTACCGTACCGCCGCCGATGCAAGGAACATTGCGTCCGGGCCTCTCGGCGAACGTCGAAGTCCATGTCGGCGCCTCCCACGTGAAGGCTGCTTCGTAGCCTGATCGAGTTACGTTAGAGAAGAGCCTGCTCATGAGCACCGTCACGCTGGCGCCGGCCACCGCCGCCCCGCTGAACCCCGCCGATTTGCCTGCGCGCACGAAGGTCCTGGCATTCGCGCTGATGTGTGTCGGCTTTTTCATGGCGACCCTCGACATCCAGATCGTCGCCTCATCGCTGCGCGACATCGGCGGGGGATTGTCCGCGAGCCAGGACGAACTCTCGTGGGTGCAGACGTCCTACCTGATTGCCGAGATCATCGTCATTCCGATGACCGGATGGCTCACGCGCGTTTTTTCGACACGTTGGGTCTTCACTTTTTCTTCGTTCGGCTTCACGGTGACGAGCATCCTCTGCGGACTCGCCTGGAACATCGAATCGATGATCGCATTCCGCGCGCTGCAAGGCGCACTCGGCGCGGCGATGATTCCGACGGTGTTCACGACCGCGTTCGTGCTGTTTCCACCACGCCAGCGACTGATCGCGTCCACGACGATCGGTGCGCTGGCCACGCTCGCGCCGACGATCGGTCCGGTGATCGGCGGCTGGATTACGTCGCAGTGGTCATGGCACTGGCTCTTCTACCTGAATCTTGCGCCCGGCATCGCGGTCACGCTCTTCGTGCCGCGCTTCGTCGACTTCGACCGCCCCGACCTCACGCTCGCGAAACGAGGCGACTACTGGGGCATCGCATTGATGTCGGGCTTTCTCGGCTGCCTCGAATATGTGCTCGAAGAAGGGCCGCGAAAGAACTGGCTCGGCGACGACCTCATCGTGGCGTGCGTATGGATCGCCGCAATCTGCGGTTTCCTTTTCATCGTCCGTGCGCTCACGGCCAAGGAACCGATCGTCGATTTGCGCGCGCTCGCATTACGCAATTTCGGCATCGGGAGTCTCCTCTCGTTTATCACGGGCACCGGCATTTTTTGCGCGGTCTTTCTGACGCCCGTCTTTCTCGGACGCGTACGCGGCTTCGATTCGCTGCAGATCGGATTGGCACTGCTGTCGGTAGGCTGCTTCCAGGTACTCGGCCTCGTCGCCTATTCGCTGCTTGCGCGCATCGTCGACATGCGCATGCTCCTCGTCTTCGGACTCGTCTGCTTCGGCGTGGGATGCTATCTCTACGTCCCGCTCACGAGCGACTGGGGCTGGCAGCAACTACTGCTGCCGCAAGCGTTGCGCGGGATCGGTCAGCAGTTTTGCATTCCGCCGATCGTGACGATGGCGCTCGGCTCACTGCCGCCACCGCGGCTTCGTTCCGCAAGCGGGCTTTTCAATCTGATGCGCAATCTCGGTGGCGCCATCGGCATCGCCGTCGCGAACACGATGCTCAATGACCGGCTGAACCTCCACTACGAACGCCTTGCGGAGCACGCAAGCATCGGCAGGCCCGTCGTCGAAGGACTGATGCAACGCGC
The DNA here is from genome assembly GCF_002934455.1 of Trinickia symbiotica. Lineage (GTDB taxonomy): Bacteria > Pseudomonadota > Gammaproteobacteria > Burkholderiales > Burkholderiaceae > Trinickia > Trinickia symbiotica. The sequence continues at coordinate 264,455 of NZ_PTIR01000005.1, forward strand.
GACAGACGTGCTCGGCGCCACGGGGCAGACGATCGACGCATCGAAGGCGGATCTTGCCCTGCTGCACGAAACGCTGATGCGCCAGGCGCTGACGCTGACGTTCTCCGATACGTTTCTCGCGCTTGCCTTGTGCTTCATCGTCGCGCTCATCGCGGCCGCTTTCGCGAAGCCGTTCGGCAACACCGCGCCCCCTCCCGATGCGCACTGAGTCATACCCATGTCAGGTCCGGAAACTATGAAGTCGATCCTCGCCGCCACGATTACCTGCCTCGCCGCACTCGGCATCGCCGGCTGCGCGGTGCCGCCCGCTCAGCATGCCGATCTCGACAGGAAGGTCGCCAACGTCGCGCCCGACGCGTGGCGCGAGCCGGCGCCAACTGAAAGCATTGATGCAGACGTCTGGTGGCAGCAGTTCGGCGATCCTGTCATGCACGACCTCGTAGCCTCGACGCTGCATGGCAATCTCGATCTGCAGGCGGCCGGCGAGCGCGTCCGGCAGGCTGAGGCGCTCGAGCGGCAAGTCGATGCCGCGCGCAAGCCCGAGCTCGATGCGACTGCGCAAGCAGCGTACGTCAGACAGAACACACCGCCGCCGCTCGGCTACGTCAAAGAAGCCGGCGCCGGTGTCGCGTTGACGTGGGAACCCGATGTGTTTGGCGGCCAGCGCCTCGCCGTGCTCGCTGCCCAAGCTCGCGTGAGCGGCAGCCGGCAAGCGCTCGATGCACTGCGTCTCGCGCTCGCAGCCGATACGGCCGCTGCCTACATTGATCTGCGCTGGCAACAAAACGAGCTGAAAATCTTGTCGGATCAGCAGAGCAGCCGAGGCCGCGAGCTCGCATTGACCGAGGAGCGCCTTCGTTATGGGCTCTCGACGCGGCTCGACGTCGAGCGTGCTCGCGGTCAACTCGAAGACATCCGGGCGCAAATTCCGCGCGCGCAGGCACGGGTCGCGCAGCAACTGCATTTGATTGCGGTGCTGGCGGGACGCCCTCCCGAAAGCGTCGACGCGCTGCTCGAGAGGCCGACGCCGATTCCCGTCCCCGCAATGCAACTGCCCGGGACGCTGCCCTCCCAGGCGTTATTGCGCCGACCCGACGTCCTCGAGGCTTACGCGACGATCGAACAGCGCGCGGCTGAAGTCGGGGAGGCGCATGCCGCGCGTTATCCGCACTTCAATCTGAGGCTGACGGACGGACTGCTGGCTTCGTCGTACCTGGGTCTCCCAACATTGACGGACAATCTTTTCAGCGCCGCGCTCAACGCGGCGAGCCCGATCTTCGACGCGGGCCGAATCCAGGCCGGTATCGACGCGAATGAAAGCCGCATGCGGGAATCCGAGCTGGCATTGCACCAGACGATGCTCGAAGCGTTGACGCAAATCGAAGATGCGCGCAACGATCTGGTCAGCGACGATGCCGAGGCCGCACGCTTGGCCGATGCCGTGCAAGCCTCCGATCACGCGCTGCAACTTTCGGATCGCCTCTACCGCGGCGGCGCGGCGAATTTCCTCGACGTGCTGACCGCCCAACAAGCCAATCTCGCCGACGCCCAATCGCTGAACGCGGCGAAACGAGCCCATGCGCTCGCGGCCGTCACGCTTTACCGCGCACTCGGCGGCGGATGGAGCACGCAAGCGCCTGAGGCCGACATCAGCCGCGCAGCACTTTTGACCAAGACGCCGCCCCTCGTCCGCTGACTATCTTCAAGCGCGCTTACGGCATCACGCCGGGCGCCTACGCGGCACTCAAACCCGCGAGATAGCGGAATCGGCGACCTTGAACACGGCGACAGCCTCTCTCAAGCCTGCCGCCTGCTCCGACAGCGACTGCGCCGCCGCGGCGGCCTGCTCGACCAACGCCGCATTCTGCTGCGTGACTTCGTCCATCTGAGTGACGGCACAATTCACTTGCTCGATGCCGCGGCTTTGTTCCTCGGACGCCGCGGCGATCTCGCCGACGATATCCGCGACCTGCTGAATGGCTTGCTTGACCTGCCCGATCGCGTCGCCGACCTCGGTGGCTTGCTTCGCGCCTTCCTCGATCGTCGATACCGAGGAATTGATCAGCTCCTTAATCTCCTTGGCTGCAGCGGCCGAGCGCTGCGCGAGACTGCGCACCTCACCCGCCACGACGGCGAAGCCCCGGCCCTGTTCGCCGGCTCGCGCGGCCTCCACGGCCGCATTTAGCGCAAGAATATTCGTCTGGAACGCTATGCCTTCGATGACGCCCGTAATATCGGAAATCTTGCTGGAACTGCCGCTTATCCGCTCGATGGTTCCGAGCATTGCCTGCATCGACTCATTGCCGGCGCCGGCCATGTCGGTGGCGCGAACCGCGAGCCCGTTCGCCTGGCGCGCATTGTCGGCGTTCTGCTTCACCGTCTCCGTCAATTGCACCATGCTCGACGCCGTTTCTTCGAGTGAGGCGGCCTGCTCTTCCGTTCTCGCCGAAAGATCGGTGTTCCCGCTCGCGATCTGATTCGATGCTGTTGCAATGCTGTCCGTGCGCAGACGGATCTGGCTCACGGCGGCCTCGAGCTTCTCGCGCATCAGCTGCATCGAGTGCAGCAAACTGCGTTCATTGCGTCCATCAGAGGCGATAGCGACCGACAAATCGCCCTGCGCGATTTGCGCTACGACGCGCGCCGCATAATCGGGCTCACCGCCGAGCTGTTTAGAAACGCTCCCGGCGATCACGACCGACATGGCGATCGACAGCGCCACAGCAAGCGCCGACAGACTCAGCACGATGTTTCGGCCGGCGCGATAGGCGCGATGCGCCTCCACCGCACTGTCCGAAAGTGCTTTGACTTCATAGTCACGGAATTGCCTGAGCAAAGAAGTCCAGCGGCGCATGGCAGGCGAGAGTTCGTTCGTCAGCGCCGCAAGGGCTGCCGGGTCGTGCGCGAGGCCTAGTGCGGCAACCTTTTGCAGGAGAGGGAGGCCTGCCGCTTCCGCATCGGCAAGCTGCCGCACGAACCCGCGCTCATTCTCGTCGGTGGCCGGGTCCGCATTGAACTTTTCCGAAACCTTCTTTTCGGCCGCCTGATACTTGGCGAGGCTCTCGTCCAATCGTTGCTTCTCGATGGCCGCACCCGCGGCGTCGCCCGCAAGGATCAATTCTTGCACCGCGCTCCTCGCCTCATCGAGGTATATCTGCGCATCGGCGATAAGATTCACTTCAGGCGCATTGAAATCGACGGCGTTAGTAATTTCGCCGTCCATCGTGCCAAGCCTCATCAAGCCGATCGCAGTAATGAAGAAAAGCGCGGTTAATACGATGCCGAAGCCCAACGATAGGCGTGTGCGGACTTTGAGAGCGGAGATGCGCATGCTGGGAACGAAATCGGAGTAGAAGGCTGGACACACGGCGTCCCGCTTTTGGCGAGGATAGGCACGCGGGACAAGAGGCACTGAACAGCGAACGAGGTGCACCCGCAATATCGGCAAAAAAGGGAAGTTTTTGATGGTCGGCCGGGATCAGGATTTCCTGAATCCCTTGTAAGCAAACCGCGCAGTCACGTCAATTTGAGTGCGATTACACCGAGCAAGATAACGACGGAAGCAATAGGTCGGCCATATCCGGGCCGCTCTTTCAACAGGAAAGTCGAGATCGCCGTGCCGAAGAGAATGGCCGTCTCGCGCAAGGCGGCGACCATTGCGATGGGCGCGCGCGTCATCGCCCACAGCACGAGCACATAAGCGCTCAGCGTGCAAGCGCCACCGGCCAATGCGAGGTACCACCGTGCGCCGATGTAAGCTCGCACGTCGCCTTTGCGGCGGACGATTGCCCACGCGAGCAGCGATGGTCCGGTGAATAGGAACATATACATGGTGTAGGAAACCGGATGCCCGGACAGTCGTGCACCCGTCCCATCGACAAGCGAATAGACGGCGATCACGAGCGCGTTGGCAAGGGCGAGGCGAGTCGTCTCGATCGTACTGCGGCCTCCCGGATTCGCGAGCAATAGTCCGAGCACGCCAGCGCATATCAACAAAATGCCGCTCCACTCGCCGGCCGAGAGGTGCTCGCCAATGATCGGGCCGCTCAGCAACGCAATGACGAGCGGAGGCGTTCCGCGCATCAACGGGTAAGCGTGGCCCATGTCGCCACTGCGATACGCCGCGCCGATCAGGACGAAATAGACGATATGAATCGCTATCGATGCCGCGATGTAGGGCCAACTGCGCCGCGCCGGAAACGGAAGAAACGGGAGCGCGATTGCGCAAAGCACGGCTGCCCCGCAGGTAACGAGCACGATGTCGAGCAGTTTGTCCGGGCTGGACTTCACCACTGCGTTCCAACTCGCATGCAGAAAAGCGGCGAAAAGCACCAACAGCATGACGTTCGTCGGCATCGATCGATTCTCCTGATCTCCGACCAGAATAACGATGTTGTTGCTCCGAGACAAACGAGATGAATTGCGCGCTCGAAGCAGAAAAACTCTCCCGAATGCGAAAAGCAGCGCCGCCCGCTCAACGCATAGCCTGGCGCTCTTATCACCGTCTCTGCTAAGCGTTGCAGATTTGCTTCGTTGTTTGTGCTTGTCGGCCCACCTATAGTCAACGGCTCTATCCCTCGAACGTCTGCAGCCAATCACCCGAAGGACCTGCCGTGACCACCGCCCATGCTGACGACGCGGCGCTGATGCACCGTATCGACATCCGTCCATTCGACGCGCCGCTTGGCGCCGAAGTCATCGGCCTCGACCTTAGCCGCGACCTCGATGCGGACGATTTCGCGCGCCTACGCCGGGCACACCTCGAACATCACGTCCTCGTCTTTCGCAATCAACGGATCACGCCGGAACAGCAGATCGCGTTCAGCCGTCGCTTCGGCCCGCTCCAAGTGCACGTGCTGCATCAGTTCCACCTCGAGGGGCATCCGGAGATCCTCATCGTCTCGAACATCGTCGAAAACGGCAGACCGATCGGTCTCGGCGATGCGGGCCACTATTGGCATTCGGATCTGTCTTACAAGGAGCGGCCGAGTCTCGGCTCGATGTTGCACGCGCAAGAGTTGCCCACCGAAGGCGGCGACACGCTCTTCGCCAATATGCATCTCGCATGGGAAACGCTGCCCGAGGCACTGCGCCAGGCGGTCGAAGGCCGCTTCGCCGAGCATACCTATCTCGCCAAATACGAGACGCTGCGCCACCTCAGCCCGTGGCGGCCCAAGCTATCCGAAGATCAATTGGCGCAGGTCAAGCCCGTGGTGCATCCGGTCGTCCGCACCCATCCCGAGACGGGACGCCGCGCGCTCTTCGTCAGCGAGCATTTCACGACTCGCATCGTCGGCCTGCCGCAAGACGAGAGCGACGCCCTCCTGCAAGCACTCTTCGCACACAGCACGCGAGCCGAGCAGGTTTATCGCCACCGGTGGCAACCGCACGATCTCGTGTTCTGGGACAACCGCTCGCTGATGCATCTGGCGGCCGGCACGCCCGATCACCTGCGGCGAAAACTCTATCGCACGACCATCGAAGGCGACGTGCCGTTCTAAGCGCGCATCGCCCGCCTTTCCGGAGCTTCCTTTCATGACGTTTTCCCGCGCCACGCGTGCCGCCCGCTTGGGACTGCGGCGCCGCACCGGCCGCTTCACCACCTTCTTCGCGGCCATCGCGTTCGGCCTTGCCGCGTGCGGCGCTCCGATCAGTGCTCACGCCGAAGGGACGCTGCGCATCGCCGACCAATACGGCGTGGTCTACCTGCTCCTCAACGTCGTGCGCGATCAGCAGCTCATCGAAAAGGAAGGACGTAAAGAAGGGCTCGACATCAAAGTCGAATGGACTCAGCTCTCCGGCGGCGCAGCCATCAATGACGCGCTGCTATCCGGCGCGATCGACATTGCGGCGGCCGGCGTCGGGCCGCTCCTGACAGTATGGGATCGCACGCACGGTAGACAGAATGTGAAAGGCGTCGCGTCGCTCGGCAATCTGCCCTACTACCTGGTGAGCAATCAGCCGCGCGTACGCTCCATCGCCGACTTCACCGACAAGGACCGCATCGCGGTGCCCGCGGTGTCGGTTTCCGTCCAGTCGCGAATTCTGCAGATGGCCGCGGCGAAGCGCTGGGGCGACGGCGCTTACGACCGGCTCGACAAGCTCACGCAGGCGATTCCGCACCCCGACGCAACGGCCGCCATCGTCGCGGGCGGCACCGAGATCACGGGCCATTTCGGCAATCCGCCGTTCCAGGAGCAGGAGCTCGCGGGCAATCCGTCCGCGCATATCGTGCTCAGTTCCTATGACGTGCTCGGCGGCCCGAGCTCGGCCACCGTGCTTTACGCGACGGAAAAATTCCGCGAGTCGAACCCGAAGACGTATCGCGCATTCGTCGCCGCGCTCTCCGACGCGGCGAAGTTCGTCGCCGCTCATCCCGACGACGCGGCGGACATCTATCTGCGCGTAACGCATTCGAAGACGGACCGGGCGTTGCTTCTGAAGATCATCCGCGACCCTCGAGTGCAATTCACGATCGTGCCGCTGAACACGTTCCCGCTCGCGCAGTTCATGCACCGCGTCGGCGCGATCCGCAACGAGCCCAAATCATGGAAGGACTACTTCTTCGACGATCCGGCCATCGCCAACGGGAGTTGAGGAGCATGGCCGCGAATCCCTCGACATTAACGGGGCGTCACGCGTGGCACGACGGCGCGCGATCGTCGCTCGCAAGCGCGCGCCTGCTGCGCGTCGCCGGCCTGACGCTCGAATATCGGGTTCGCGAACGCGTCGTTCGCGCTACTCAGCAAGTCAGCTTCGACGTCTACGAGCGCGACCGCTTCGTGCTGCTCGGGCCGTCCGGCTGCGGCAAGTCGACGCTGCTGAAGGCGATCGCGGGTTTCGTGACGCCCGCGTCGGGCAGCATCGAGCTGGACGCGCAGCCCATTCACGGGCCAGGCCCCGATCGCGTCGTCGTATTCCAGGAGTTCGATCAGCTCCCGCCTTGGAAGACGGTGCTCGAGAACGTCGCGTTTCCGCTGCGCGTTGCGAAAAAGCTGTCGCGCGCCGAAGCGAAAGAGCGCGCCGCACACTTCCTCGAGAAAGTCGGCCTTGCCGACTTCGCCAAAGCCTATCCGCTTACGCTCTCGGGCGGCATGAAGCAACGCGTGGCAATCGCGCGGGCGCTCGCTATGCAGCCGCGCGTGCTATTGATGGACGAGCCGTTCGCGGCGCTCGATGCGCTGACGCGCCGCCGCATGCAGGAAGAACTGCTACGGCTCTCGGATGAGGTGCATTTCACGCTGCTCTTCGTGACGCATTCAATCGAGGAAGCGCTGATCGTCGGCAACCGGATTTTGCTGCTCTCGCCGCACCCCGGGCGCGTGCGCGCCGAGCTCAACAGCCATCAGTACGCTCAGCAAAGCGTCGGGCGCGACGACTTTCAGGAGGCCGTCGCACGCATTCATCGCCTCTTGTTCGAAAACGAAACGAAGGTCTCATGACACGCGAATCCTCGCTACAGTCGACGAGCTCTGCCGGAGCGTCCGTGCAGACGTTGCCGCTGCCACCGGTGCGGGCCGAATATGAAGTGCCGCTCGCGCCCGTCGCAAGCGGGAACGGCGATGCGCCGCTACCGTTGGCCGAGCGGGTTTTTTCGCAGACTTGGCTGCGAAAAAGCGTGATTGCATTGCTGCTCCTCGCCGCTTGGGAAATTGCGGCGCACGTGGTGGCGAACGATCTGCTGCTGCCGACGTTCAGCGCCACGCTGCTCGCATTCGTGCAAGGCATTGTCAGCGGCGAACTGCTCATGAGGACCGCTGCCTCGATGTCGGTGCTGTTGCGCGGCTATTTGCTCGGCGTCGCCCTCGCCTTCGCGCTGACCTCGCTCGCGGCGTCCACGCGCATTGGCCGCGACCTGTTGACGATGTTGACGGCGATGTTCAATCCGCTGCCGTCCATCGCGCTGTTGCCGCTCGCCCTGCTCTGGTTCGGGCTCGGTACCGGTAGCCTGCTGTTCGTGCTCGTGCATGCAGTGCTATGGCCGCTCGCGCTCAACACCTATGCCGGTTTCCAGTCAGTACCGGCAACGCTGCGAATGACCGGACGTAACTACGGGCTCAGAGGCCTGCGCCAGGTTGTGCTGATCCTCGTGCCGGCGGCATTGCCGGCCATCATCGCGGGGCTGCGCGTCGGCTGGGCGTTTGCGTGGCGCACCTTGATCGCCGCCGAACTGGTGTTCGGCACGAGTTCCGGCAGCGGCGGCCTTGGCTGGTACATCTTCCAGAATCGCAACGAACTGTATACGGATCGCGTCTTCGCCGGTCTTGCCGCCGTGATCCTCATCGGCCTCATCGTCGAGCATCTCGTGTTCGACGTTTTCGAACAGCTGACAGTGCGGCGCTGGGGCATTCAGCACTGAGCCATCGTCCCACTGGTGCGTCTACTACCTCATCAATGAAAGACGATCCTTCGTTGTCCGAACCGATCGATTCGCAGTCCGAATCGATTCCCGCGTCGCCGCGCCGGCGGCGGATGATCCGCGAGCTGGCCGGCGGCGTTGCCAGCGGATTGGCCGCCACGTTGCTGCCTGCATGTGGCGCGTGGGCTACCGGCGCATCGGAACCGATCGCGCCGCGCTCCCCCGACGCGCCGCTCGCTCCGGATCCCTGGACGCTCGAGCCCGGTTCGCCGCTCTTGTCGCCGCCCTACGGCCTCCCGGGGCCGTTCGAACAGGACGTGATTCGACGCGCGGCGCGTCCCCCGGCGATGCCGGGTTCCGGCTCCTCGCAAACGCCGCTCGCCGATCTTCATGGCAGTATCACGCCTAACGGACTCGTCTACGAACGCCATCATGCGGGCGTTCCGCGTATCGATCCCGACCAGCACCGGCTTGTCGTCCACGGCCTCGTCCGCGAGCCGCGCATCTTTACGATCGACGATCTGCTTCGCTTTCCCTCGGAGTCGCATGTCTACTTCCTCGAATGCTCGGGAAACACGGCGAGCGAGTGGAAGGGGCCGAGCGGTCTTCCCGTGCAGTTCACGCACGGCCTGCTTTCTTGCTGCGAGTGGACCGGCGTGCGCCTTTCGACGCTGCTCGACGAGACGGGACTCGACGCCTCGGCGAAATGGGTGCTCGCCGAAGGTGCGGACGGCGCGGCGATGACGCGCAGCTTACCGCTTGATCGGATCGCCGAGCGCGCGCTCGTCGTCTATGCGCAAAATGGCGAACGGCTCAGGCCGGAAAACGGCTATCCGCTGCGACTCATCGTGCCGGGATTCGAAGGCAACACGAACGTCAAATGGCTGCGTCGCCTCAAGCTGATGGACGCGCCCGAGATGACGCGAGAGGAAACCTCGAAATACACGAGTCTCTTGCCGAACGGCTGCGCTCGCCAGTTCGTGTTCGAAATGGATGCGAAATCGGTGATCACGCGACCGTCTCCGGGGCATCGCCTCACCACACGAGGTTACTACGCCGTGAGCGGCCTTGCCTGGTCCGGGCGCGGCCGGATTCGTGCCGTCGAGGTGTCCGCTGACGGCGGTGCGACCTGGCTTGCGGCCAGGCTCGTCGGTCCCGTGCACGATCGCGCGCTGACGCGCTTTGAAGCGGACTGGCGTTGGGACGGCGGACCCGCGACGTTGCAAAGTCGAACCATCGACGAAACTGGCTACGTCCAGCCGACGCGCGAGGCACTCGTCGCCGCTCGCGGGCTCAACAGCTACTATCACTACAACGGCATCCAACGCTGGCGCATCGACGCAAATGGGGAGGTGCGGAATGCGTAAGGCGCTTGCATTGGTCATCAGCGCGCTCGCCTGTCAGGTGCCGACAGCTAGCGCGGAGTACGGGCTCGGCGCACCCATCGCGGCATCGGCCCTGAAGCGGTGGGACATCGACATCGCCCCCGACGGTCACGGGTTACCCGCCGGATCGGGCACCGTCGCGGCGGGCAAGCAGGTTTTCGCGGCGAAATGCGCGGCCTGTCACGGTCAGACCGGAGAAGGAGGAATCGGCGATCCGCTCGTCGGCGGCGCCGGCTCGCTGACGAACGTTAAGCCGCAGAAGACCATCGGCAGCTATTGGCCTTACGCGACGACGCTATTCGACTATATCCGTCGCGCGATGCCCTATAACGCGCCGCAATCGCTCACGGCCGACGAGGTCTACGCGCTCAGCGCCTATCTACTCCATCTGAACGGGATCGTCCCCGAGCAGGCCAGGCTAGATGCTAAGTCGCTGCCCAAGGTTCGCATGCCGAATCGAGGCGGGTTCGTGCCCGATCCGCGGCCGGGCGCCATGTAACTCACTTTCCTTGCCGCGGCGCCATGCGCCCCGACAACATCCAGGCCTCCCCTATATCGAGAAAGGGAATTTGTACAGACGCTTTTCTTGGTTTGCCGAGCACGACCATGCGGTTACATTTTTTCATTCAACAAGAATGGAGCGGGCCGCATTTCCGTCGTCGCCCGCACCGATCACGCAGTTGCCACTCGCCTTAGCTGACACCTCCATGAAAATGAAAAAAACTCTGAGCGCCGCTTTCGCCGCCCTGTTGTTGACCCTCACGGGAACCGCACACGCCGACCGCCTCGACGACATCCGCCACGCCGGCGTCCTGCGCGTGGCGACGTTCGACAGCAATCCACCGTTCGGATTCGTCGACCCCGCAACGAATCAGATCGTCGGCCTCGACGTCGACTATGCGCACGCCCTCGCCGACAAGCTCGGCGTCAAGCTCGAGATACAGCCGACGAACCCGGCCAACCGGATCGCCTTCCTGAAGTCGAGCAAGGTCGATCTCGTTCTCGCAAACTTCACGATCACCGATGAGCGCAAAAAGGAAGTCGATTTCAGCACGCCCTATTTCGCTTCGGGTACGCAGTTTCTCGCAAAGAAAGGCGTGCTCGCGTCACCTCAGCAACTGAACTCGCTGCGCATCGGAGCCGACAAGGGGACGACGAACGAGCAGCAGGTGCGAACGAAGTTCCCCGGTGCGACGATCGTCGCCTACGACGACACGCCGTTCGCGTTCGCCGCCCTGCGTGCCGGAAACGTCCAGGCGATCACTCAAGATGGGCCGAAGCTCGTTGCGTTGCTTGCCAACGTGCCCGACTCGGACCGCGGCCGCTACGAGATCCCTTCGTTCACGATTTCAAACGACTACGAAGGCGTCGGCGTGCCGAAAGGCGAGCCTCAACTGCTCTCCTTCGTCAACGACACGCTGGTCTCGCTAGAAGCAAACGGCACCGCAGCCAAAATCTACGATAAGTGGTTCGGGCCTAAGAGCAAGGCGCCGCTGCCGCGGCTTTTCAAGATCGGCGATCCGCAAAAGAGCTGATGACGCACGCTAGCAAAAGAAAGTCGGCCCCGCGGCACGCGTGCGCCATCGGCGCGATCAGCGCGATCCGATGAGCGCTTGGCTTGCGCCGACCTATCTCGGCTGGATTGCACACGGTTATGCAGTCACACTCGCGCTCGCCGCATCGGTCATCGTCGCGGCGACGTTCCTCGGGTTCGTGCTCGCGCTGGTCCGCAGCACAGACTCAGCAGTGGCGAGGCAAACGGCATCGGCCTATGTGACGCTCGTGCGCAATTCGCCGCTCATAGTGCAACTGCTGTTCTGGTACTACGGCGCGGCAATGCTGTTGCCGAGCGGGCTTGCGAGCTGGCTCAATGCCCCTCATCGCTTAGCTGTCGGGCCGCTTGCCATCGCGTGGCCGTCATTCGAGGTCGTGGCCGGCTTCGTCGGACTCACGCTTTATACGACAACGTTCGTCGGCGAAGAGCTGCGCGCGGGACTCTCCGGCGTTCCGAAGGCGCAGCGCGAAGCCGCCGCGGCGCTGGGGCTCGCGCGCGTCGCAGCCTTTCGCCATGTCGTATTGCCGCAAGCGATTCGCATCGCCGTGCCCGCGCTCGTCGGCCAATACATGAACGTGGTGAAGAATTCGTCCTTGACGATGGCGATCGGCGTCGCCGAACTGTCCTACGCCTCGCGGGAAGTCGACAGTGCCACCTTCAAGACGTTCCAAGCGTACGGCTCGGCCACCATTCTTTATATCGTGACCATCGCCGTGATCGAGGCCGTATTGATCGTCTATCGACGCGGCTCGCTCGTAGCGGGTCGAAGAGGAATCGCTCGATGATCGATGCACTCTGGTCCAACTTGCCCTATCTGCTTTTCGGCGCGTTTCCGCACGGCCCTGTAGGAGGCGCTGCGCTGACGCTCTTGCTCGCCGTTTCGTCGGCATTGCTCTCCGCGGCAATCGGCGTTGCGGGCGGCATGGGGCTTGCCATGACACGTGGCGCCGCTCACATCGTGCTGCTCGCGATCGTCGGATTCTTCCGCGCGATTCCCGTGCTGATGCTGATCTTCTGGACCTTCTTTCTGCTGCCAATGGTGCTGCATGTCGAGGTACCCGCGCTCGGCACAGTGCTCGTGTCGCTTGCGCTGATTGGAGGCGCTTATCTCGCGCATGCGGTCGAGGCCGGCATCGCAGCCGTGGGCAGCGGGCAATGGAACGCTGGTCTCGCGCTCGGCCTGAATCGATGGCAAACGCTGCGCGTCGTCGTCATGCCGCAGGCGGTCCGAATCATGATGCCTTCGTTCGTCAATCAGTGGGTGTCCCTCGTCAAGGACACGTCGCTCGCCTACATCGTCGGCGTGCCGGAACTGTCGTTCCTCGCCAACCAGGTAAATAGTCGGTTGATGGTCTACCCGGCTCAGGTCTTTGCGTTCGTTGCGCTGATCTACATCGCGCTTTGCACGTTGCTCGACTGGGTCGTGACGCGTCTGACGAGGGCCGTGAGCTCGCCGCAAAGGGCGCCCGTGCTCGACAAAGAATTGGATAGGAGCAGCATGCCCAATCTTAGATAGCCAAGGTCTCCTCCGTTTTGGCGCTCACGGGCCATTCGAGCGCGTCCAGAAAATGCCGCACGCCCGCGCTTTGCGCGCGTGCCCGCCACATCACGTGAACATCAACCGTCAGCGGTAGCCAGTCGAGCTTCTTGAAGACGACGCCGGGCGGATTCATTCGCTGCATGCTCGCCTGCATCGCCGCGAACCCGAGCCCGGCGCTGACGAGACCGAGCGTGTTGGCCACCTGCGCGACTTCGAACTGGATATCGGGCGTGAAACCCGCCGACTTGCATGCCGCGAGAAACCGCTCGCGCGCGGCCGGATTGTTCTCTTTCGGTATCGCGATCCATGGCGCCCTATCGAGATCGCGCGCCGTCACGGCCTTTTTCCTCGCGAGCGGATGATCGTCCGCCATGGCGAGCACGAACGGCTCGCTCGTCAGCAGCCGGCTTGCGAGAAGTTCGCTTCGATGCGACGGGTTGTAGACGAACGCTATGTCGATGACCGAGCGCTCGAGCGCTTCGGCCTGTTCGCCCGAACGCATCGCGGCGAGCTTCAACCGCGCGCGCGGATAGGCCGTCCGAAACCTCCGCAATGCGGCCGGCAAGCGCCCATTATGAACGACACCTTCGCAATAGCCGATCGATACCGAGCACATGTCGCCGCGCCCCACCTCGCGTGCGCGCTCCTCGACTCGGCTCGCCTGCGCCAGCAGGTCGCGCGCCTCGACGAGAAACTCACGACCCGCCGGAGTCAGACGCACGCGTTGTTTGACGCGCTCGAACAACTGCAGGCCGAGTTGCGCTTCGAGCAGGCGAATCTGCCGGCTCAACGGAGACTGCGAGATATGCAGCCGCTCGGCGGCACGCCCCACGTGCTCCGTTTCGGCCACGGCGATGAAATAGCGAAGTTGCTGCAGCTCCATGTTGAGACCTGTCTTAGCAGATATGCGACAAATTAAGTCTTGGACAGCATTATACCGAGCCACTAATCTCACGTCTTCCGACTTTCGTGTCGCAGCCCGAGTCCCTGCACCAGCGTGCCGCGCGATTGCAGTCAACTCATTCTCAGGTCGTCCGCGAGACGGACGAAACGAACATGCAAAGTGACCACGTCATCGACAGACCGCGATTTGCCATCCCGCACGGCATCTTGCTAACCACGCTCGTTCTGCTCAGCGCGAGCGGCTTATTCGCTTCCGACATCAATCTGCCCGGCATGGCGCTCGCCGCTCGCGCGTTCGATGCGCCGATGTCGGCGTTGCAGCACACCTTCAGCGTCTACGTCATCGGGCTCGCCATCGCGCAGGCGATTTATGGGCCGCTTTCCGATGCATACGGACGTCGCCGTCTCGTGATCGGCGGCATGGCGCTTTACACGGCGGCCTCGATCGCCTGCGCGCTCGCGCCGAACGTCACGGCCTTCGGACTCGCGCGTATCGTCCAGGCGTTGGGCGCCGGCGCGGGAATGGTGATCGGGCGCGCGATCATCAGCGACCTCTTCGATACGAAAACCGCGGCGCGCATCTTCACGACGATCATGCCGATCGTCGGCGCCTCTCCAGCGCTCGCGCCGCTTGTAGGCGGATACCTCACGACCTACATCTCGTGGCGCGCTCCGTTTTACTTCACGGCGCTCATCGGTGTGGCGGCAGTGCTGCTCCTCGCTTTTTATATTCCCGAGACAGCGCCGGCCACGAAGCGGCGCAGTAGTGTGCTTGCGACATTCGCGACTTATCCCATGCTGCTCGAGCAACCGCGGTTTTGGGCGTACGCCGTGAACCTTTGCGTCGGCTACGCTGCTTATCTTGCGTATCTCGCGGCGTCGCCCGTGATCCTGGAAAGCATGGGACTATCGACGAAGTCGATCAGCTATTGCTACATCAGCCTTTCGGTCACGTATATCGCGGGCAACCTCGTCTCCCGCCATTTCGCGCGGCATCATCCGCTGAACCGGCTGCTTGTCGTCGGCTTCGTTCTGCTCGCGCTCGGCGCCGCTTGCGTGGCAGCGCTCGCTATCCACGGGGTGGCGACGCCGCTGCCGATGATTCTCGTCATATCGGTCATTACGCTCGCCAACGGCTTCCTGCTCCCGCTCTCATTCGCGGGGGGCGTCACGAGCTTTCCCGCCAGCGCGGGCGCGGCATCGGGATTGATGGGAGCGATGCACCTGACAGCCGGGTCGCTCGCGATCTCGGCCATCGCCTGGCTTCCCGGCACGGTCGCGTCACTGAGCGCATTCGAGGTTTGCATGGCGGTGCTCGGGTGTACGGCGTTCCCCGCGTTTCTGAGGCTCGCGAGCAAGCCGCGAGTGGTTGAGCGGGTTGCCTGCCCGACCCAGTGATACGAAGAAAGAGCCCCGAGGGAAAGCGAACCGTAATCGCGCTTTGCTAGCATGCACGCTCTTCTGTACTTTTGAATTCCTGGAAGAGCGCCATGAAGCAAACCATCCTCGCAATCGCTGCACTGACCGTCGTTTTCGGCACCGTCTCACAGGCATTCGCCTACGACCATCATCATCGCGTTTGCCATCGGGAGCGCGTTCACCACCATTGGGTGAAGCGCTGCCGTTGAGCTCCGCGAACGGCTGAAGCGATCTAGCAGCCGCTCGACATTCGCCAGCAGCGGCGGGCGATCTTCGTCATCATCGCCCGCCGTGAGCGGCATTCACGTTGCAGCCGATGAAAGGTGCAGAACTTCGTCGAGCCACGCTTCGTCGCAATTCGGCCCTTCGCCGCCACGGTCGATGACGATAAAATCGCTGACCCGCTCCAGTGCAAGGAGCGGATGATGCCAAACGCCCTTCGCGTAGTTGACACCCTGCCAACCGCGAGTGACGAACGCGCGCAACTTGGCGGGATCGAGCGGCCCCGCCGGCGCAACGACGACCAGAAACGGCGTATCGGCGAGCGGAATGAAAGCTTGCGAGCCGAGCGGATGCCGCTCCATCATCCGGATCTCGACGGGCGAAGTCCGCGGCTCGCCGCGCAGCAGACTGACGAGCGGGCGCCCTCCCTCATCCCCCACATCGATGCGCGCAAGGTCGTGGAACCGCTCGGTCGTCCCGAGATTGATCGGGAAATGACGAGCCCCTTTCAGTTCGATCACGTCGCCGAAGGGTTCAAATGATTGCCGCGTGAGCGGCTCGACGGGCAGCGTTTTCATCGTTGAGGAGTCCCGAACAACCGCAGGCGCGAGACGCCGCCGTCGGGAACGATGTTGAAGCGGACATGGGTGACGGCGCCAAGCGCCGCCAATTCGGCCACGAACGTGTGAACGTGGTCCATCTGCAGCTTCTGCTCGGGCAGCAACACCGGCCAGAACATCGACTGCGTGATCAACGATTCGTCGGTACCGCCCGCCACATAGGCCGCCTGCAGCGAGCAGCGGTCCGGATAGTTGCCCTTGAAGTGCGCCGTGTCCACCTCGATCCTGCCGATCTCGCCCGCGTGAGCGAGCGCCACGATGCACCAGTCATTGCCGGGCTCGCGCCTGCGCCGCGTTTCCCAGCCGTCGCCCATATTGACGCCGCGCTCCGGCATCAGCAGATTGGTCGCCAGACCGAAATGCTGATTGTTCGCCGCCACCACGTAGGCGCCATGCTCCATCGCGGCAAGGTCCACGACCGTATCGCGCCCGGCTCTGCTCCAGTCGACCTGCGGTGCGCCGTACACGCGTAGCCGCGCGAGACCACCGTCCGGATACAGATTCACGCGCACGTGCGTGAAGGTCCGTGCATCGTCGATGGCATGGTAATGGTGCGAATTGCCCTGCAAGGCGACCGACGGAAGAACGTCGACCCACTGCGTTTCTGAGCTCGGCGCACCGCTTTCGACATAGGCGGCCTCGACCGATGCGGCGGGCGGGAAATTGCCGGTGAAATGACTCGTATCGAGGTCGAAGCCCTTGATGACGCAGGGCCGTGCAAGCTCGACGACGCACCAGTCGAAGCCGCACGTGCGCTTGCGGCGCGTCTCCCAACCGTCCATCCACTTGCCGTGGTCGTCGTATTTGCCGGGGATGAAGACGGCCGGCTCCGGGTTGAGCATGCGCTCCTTAGGTGCGAAGAACTCGTCGCTGGCTTCGAGCGCTTTCGCACCGAAGCGGGGGTCGGCCAGGTTGACATAGCGACGGGTGAAGTCGGGGGCCGTGGGGTCGAGAATCGGAATTGCCATGATGTCGGGTTAGTTCGGAGTACTGGTTAACGGAATGAATGAAAGAATCGCTTGCCGCGGCCGCAATCAGCCCGCACGCGCCGCGGCGATCGGCGCTTCGGCGCCGAGCGGAGCCACGGTGTCGGGCACGAACTGAAGATCGGCGTCCCCGTCGAGCACACGCTTGGCACGGGCGCGATCGATGTCGTTCTCCCAGGACGCGACGACGATCGTCGCGACGCAATTGCCGATCAGGTTCGTCAGTGCGCGAGCGATGCCGACGAACCAATCGGCGGGAAGGATCAACACGAGGCCCAGCACCGGAATGGCAGGAATCGTCGACAGCGTGGCCGCGAGAATCACGATGGCCGATCCCGGAATGCCATGCGCCCCCTTCGAGGTGACGAGCGAGACGAGCACGACGACGATGAGGTCGTGCATCGACAGCGGCGTATTGGTCGCCTGGGCGATGAAGATGACGGCAAGCGTCAGATAGATGGAGAAGCCGTCGAGATTGAACGAATAGCCGGTCGGAATGACGAGCCCGACCGTCGAATCCTTGACGCCGAGCCACTCCAGCTTGCGCATGACCTGCGGCAACACGGCATCCGACGATGCGGTCCCGAGGACAATTGAGAGTTCGTCCTTGAAGTAGCGGATCAGCTTGAAGATGTTGAAGCCCGCGATGCGCATGACGATCCCGAGCACGACACAGACGAATACGACGCAGCTCGCGTAGAAGACGACGACGAGCATGCCGAGTTGCTTCAACGAAGTGACCCCGTACTTGCCGGTCGTGAACGCGATGGCACCGAGCACGCCGAGGGGGGCGAGCTTGATGACGAAGCCCATGATGCGAAAGAACGTCTGCGCGAGCTCGTCGATAAAGCCGCTGACGCGGGCCGCTTTATCGCCGAGCAGAGAAAGCGCCGCACCGAAGAGGACGGAAAAGACGAGCACCTGCAGGATATCCCCGCGTGCGAACGCGTCGCCGACGGTATCGGGAATGATCTTCAGCAAGAAGCCGCCGACGTCCTTCAGACTCTTGGCGTGCTCGGTGTAGGTAGAGAGCGAAGCCGCGTCGACGTTGCGCAAGTCGGCGTTCATGCCGGCGCCCGGTTGCACGAACCAGGCCAGCAGCGCCCCAATCACGAGCGCGATCGTCGTCATGACCTCGAAATAGGCAATCGCCTTGACGCCCACGCGGCCCACCTTCTTCAGATCGCCCGTGCTCGCCATACCGCTTACCACGACGCAAAAAACGATCGGTCCGACCACCATCTTGATCAGCTTCAGGAAACCGTCGCCCAACGGACGCAGCGATTCGCCGAAATGCGGAAACAACGCGCCGAGCACGACACCGGCGACGAGGGCGACGATGACGCGCCCAAATAACGAATTGAGAAATCTGAACACGGCAGGCCTCCTGTCGACGCGGAATTCACGAGGCTGGCCGGACTGGTCTAACTGGTCAGACCTCACTCGTTAAGGCGAATATTAGAAACCCAATATGGCAGCGTCAAGCAAAGCCGCGAGGGGGTTAACCCGCGCCTATCGACGCTCCGATTCCACCGGAAAAATCGATCGCGCGGCCGTGCCGGTGGCGCGCTGGCACCCCATTTCGACCAGACGGTACTAAACTACCGGTCTGACCGCAGAGGACCGCATGAGCAGCATCGCCCAAACCGTCACCGAAGCCGCCGCCGCAACGATTAAAGAGCGCATTCATCAAGGCGTCTACCCCGTCGGCAGTCTGTTGCCGGCGCAGCGGCAGCTTTCCGACGAGCTCCAGATCAGCCGTGCCTCGTTGCGCGAGGCGCTGTCGACGCTCGAGGCGCTCGGGCTCGTGACGATCCGCGCCGGCAAAGGCGTCTATGTCGCTCGCGCTCGGCCGGCTCATCCTCAACGGTGGCGCTTCGCCGATCAGGTTTCGCTGCCCGATACCTACCAAATGCGTTATGCGCTCGAGGGATTCGTCGCGCGCCTCGCGGTCGTGGCGATCGGCGAAGACGATCTCGCGCCATTGGAGGAGAACCTCGACGCACTGCGCGTCGCGCTCACGGACGGCGAATTCGAGACCGCCGCCCGGCTGGACTTCGACTTCCATATGCGGATCGTCGCGCTCGCCGGGAACTCGGCGATCGAAACGATCCTGCGCAACAGCGCCGACATCATGCAGGAAAGCCAGCGCCTGCCGTTCTATCAACGGGAACTCGTTTTATCGACTCATCGTGAGCATGCGGCGATCGTCGAGGCATTGCGAAGCCGCGATCCGGACCGCGCCGGGCGCGCGATCGAAACGCATATCGTCGCGGCGGCACAGCGCGCGGGCGTGTACTTCCCGGTGCCTGCCACCCCTCCTCGGCCCTAAACGTCCCACAGCCCCTCGAGCCCCTCGAGCCCCTCGAGCGCCCCGAGCCCCCGAGGCTCAAGCGCTCATCCAGATAACGAACTTGTAATGTCGACGTAACGGCGGGGTCAGTGCCCCGCCGGCACACTGCGGGTCAATCGCGCATCGCGCGCGGGCTCACCATCGAAAAGACGGGCAGCACTTCCACGCTCGCGATCATTCAACAGTTGACATCCAGGCAAGCGAAGAGCAGACGCAGCACATCGCCACGCAGTCGGCGCAACTGTCGCTGAAGCTGACTATGAATCGCTATCGGGCGGGGGCCGTGAGCTACATCGATGTCGTCACGGCGCAGACCATCGCATTGACGAACGAGCGTACCGAAGACCAGATCCAGGCCCGCCGTGTCGACGCGGCGGCCCTGCTCGTGAAAGCGCTCGGCGGCGGCTGGGACCGCACCGCCCTCGCCGGCGCGGATACCGGCGCCACAAGCGCGGACAAATCCGCCAAGCCGACGCCCCGCCGAGGAAATGTTCCAGACGAAGCGGGCACTGGAACAAGCAAGCCCGGGGCTTGAGGTCGGCCAAAATGCATGCGCTTGCGCTCTCTTCTATACTGGTGCGCAAGCGTTTCGCCGTGCCGTTCGAAGCCCTGACCGTCAATCAGACACAACAGGAAACAGGAGTCGTCATGAACACTCGCGCCACCTCAGCAAACGCGCAAAATCCTTTCGGCAAGCAGGCAATCGATGAAATCTCGGAGCAACTCAATCCGCTGCTGGCCGATGTCTTCGCGGTCTATCTGAAGACGAAGAACTTCCATTGGCATATGCGCGGCCCCCACTTCCGCGACTACCATCTGCTGCTCGACGAGCAAGGCGAACAGCTCTTCGCCATCACCGACGACATCGCCGAGCGCGTGCGCAAGATCGGCGGATCGACGCTGCGCTCGATCGGCGACATCGCGCGCAGGCAGCGCATCTCGGACAACGACGCCGACTCCGTCGCACCGCTCGCGATGCTTGCTGAGCTGCGCGACGACAATCTTCGCCTTGCCGCATTCATGCTGGAAGCGCACGAGGTCTGCGACAAGCACGACGACGTCGCGACGGCGAGCCTGCTCGAAAACTGGATCGACGAAGCGCAGCGGCGCGCCTGGTTCCTCGCCGAAACGATCAGCGGGTAGCCGTTCCCTCGGGAAAGGTCAGGATGCATCGCTCTCGGCGCGCGCGGTGCCCCCATGCAGCTCCATGATCGTGCGCACGATCGCGAAGCCGAGTCCGGCCGAGCCGACCGAACCGGGATCGCTCTTGCACGCCGGATTCGCTCGGTAGAACCGATCGAGGATGCGCTCGAGCAATGCGGGATCGATGGGGGCGCCTTCGTTGGCCACCACGATCCGTGTACCGTCCTCCGCTCGCGCGGCCTCGAGGGCGATTTCCTTGCCCGGCGGCGTATAGTGGAGTGCGTTGGCGAGCAGATTGTTGATGGCTCGCCTCATCAACTCGACGTCGGCTTGCAGCTTGACTGAAGGATCGCCCTTCACGCTCAGCCGAATGCCCCCATCGTCGGCCACCCCTTCGAAATACTGCGCAATACGCGTGAGCTCTTCCACCGCATCGAGCTCGCGCAATTGCGTGACGAATTGCGGGTGCTCCGCCCGCGCGAGAAACAGCACGCTTTCGATCATCCGCGATAGCCGCTCACACTCCTCGAGGTTCGAGGCGAGCACCGCCTGATATTCCTCGACCGTACGTTCGCGCGAGCGCCACCTCGGCCGACCCGCGCAGGTTGCCGAGCGGTGTGCGCATATCGTGCGCGAGATCGGCCGTGTATTGCGAAATGCGTTCGAAGCCGCGATGGAGGCGATCGAGCATTGCGTTGAGCGACTGCGTGAGCGCGCTCAGCTCGGTCGGCACGTTTTCGACATCGATGCGCGTGTCGAGCTTCTCGACCGTCGTCTTCAATGACCAATATCCGCATATTCGTGCTCGCGACGCCGGCTGCTCGTTCGTCCGATGATGACTCCCTCCGGGAGCCACGATTCTATGCTGAACGCGGCTTCAAGGTCGCCGCGGCGTACTCGTCAGCAGTCCGAAAGGATTCGCGGCCAGGGCTCGCGACGGGGCGCGGCCGCCGCACGACGCGGCCGGCAACTAGAAACCGTTGACGGGGATTTTCAAATAGGGAACGCCGTTCGATTCCGGCGGCGGCATTTCGCCCGCGCGGATATTGACCTGCACCGACGGAATGATCAGCGCCGGCATCGAGAGCGTGCGATCGCGGCGCGTGCGCATTTCGACGAAGTCGCTCTCCGCCACGCCCTCGCGCAGATGAATATTCATGTGCCGCTCTTCGGCGACCGTCGTCTGACAGCAGGCCTCTCGCGTAGGCGGCGGATAGTCGTGGCACATGAAAAGCCGCGTTTCGGCCGGCAGCGACAGCAGCTTCGTCACCGAACGGTAGAGCGAATGGGCATCGCCACCGGGGAAATCGCAGCGCGCGGACCCCACATCGGGCATGAAAAGGGTGTCCCCGACGAAGACCGCATCGCCGACCTTGTATGCCATATCGGCCGGGGTGTGGCCGGGCACGTGCAGCGCCTCAGCCGTCAGCGAGCCGATCGAAAAGGTTTCGTCCGATGTGAACAAATGATCGAACTGCGTGCCGTCGGCCGGCACATCGGCGCCGAGATTGAAGACACGCTTGAACGTATGCTGCACGGCGCGGATCTGCTCGCCGATCGCGGTCTTCCCGCCGAGCTCGCGCTTCAGGTATTGCGCCGCCGACAGGTGATCGGCATGCGCATGCGTTTCGAGCAGCCATTGCACGCTGAGCCCGTGCGCGCGCACGAACGCCACCACGCGGTCGGCCGCGACCGTCGATGTGCGCCCCGAGCATGGATTGTAGTCGAGCACCGAATCCACGATCGCGCATGGCGACCCGTCGCCCGCATGCACGACGTAGGTGAACGTCGACGTGACGGGATCGAAGAAGGATTCCACGAGCGGCTGCATGACAGGCTCCGACGGGATCGGGAACCGTCACAATATACCCCGACGCGTCCGGTATTTTGACCTATCGCGCCTGGCAGTTGTGCCCGATGCGCGAGCGCGGCCGCCGCGGGCTCAACGCGCCGGCCTCCTCGCCAATGCGGCCACGGCGAAGCCCGTGGCAATCGCGGCGTAGACGCAGGCCATCGAGCGCGGCGACAAATGTGCCTCGAAGCCCGGCGTCAGTCGTTTCGGCACGACGTGATAGTCGACGAGATAGGCCGTCGCCGCGGTGGCGGCCGCCGCCCCGGCCGTGCGAGCAGGCCGTTGGCGGGGCATGCGCGGGACGAGCTTTTCGAAAAGCACGCCCCAGAATACCGCCGCGGCTTGATGGATGGCCAACCCCGTCACCGTGTGGCGCACGCTCCATGTCGTCGCTCTGGGCGCGGCTTCGGGCCATAGGCAATGCGTCACCGCATTGATCGGGGCACACGCCGTCGTCCCGTCGGTGCGCGCTCGCCAGGCCGCGACGGCGGCGGCAAGCGCGCCTGCCGCCGAGCCCGAAGTCAAAGAGCGGCGCCAGAACCGCGCGCCGCCGGACGCATCCGGCGTTGAGCCGGGGCGCGAACGGGTCTCGTTACTTCCCTGCCGGTCGGTCATCGCATCCTCCTTCACCGTGCACGTTGGGCGCAGCACCGCACGTGCCTCATCGTTTCCGCGTCCCGCTTTTCTTCTCTTCGAGCTCCGCAGTGTCTGGTACGGCCCATGCTGCCTGCTTCCCAGATGCGCCGTTAAAACGGCTCATGAAACGCTCGGAGGAAAGACGATGGCCGAAGCAAACGAATGCACGCTGACGTTCGACGGTAAGACGCTGACCGGCAAAGCGGGCCAGCCGCTGGTGGACTTTCTCGCGGAACACGGAATCGCACTGCCCCACGTCTGCTATCACCGTTCGCTCGGCGCTTTGCAGACCTGCGACGTCTGCTGGGTCGAGATGGACGGTCAGCTCGAACGCGGCTGCGCGGTGAAATCGGCCGACGGACTCGTTATTTCGAGCGCGAGCGAAGCCGCCATGGCCGCCCAGCGCGAGGGCATGGACAGGCTGCTGGCCAAGCACGAACTCTATTGCACCGTCTGCGAAAACAACACGGGCGACTGCACGTTGCACAACACGATGGCGCAAATGAACATGCCGATCCAGCGCTATCCGTTCGAGCGCAAGCCCTACGAAAAGGACGAATCGAGCCAGTTCTATACCTACGACCCCGATCAATGCATTCTCTGCGGCCGTTGCGTCGAAGCCTGCCAGAACGTCGAAGTCAACGAAACGCTCAGCATCGACTTCTCGGCGGAGCATCCGCGCGTGCTCTGGGACGGCGGCAAGCCCATCGACGAATCGAGCTGTGTGAGCTGCGGGCATTGCGTGACCGTCTGCCCCTGCAACGCGCTGATGGAAAAGACGATGCAGCCGGACGCGGGCCCCTTCACATCGATGCCGCAATCGCTGAAACGGCCGCTGATCGAGGTCGTGAAGACGCTCGAAAACACCGTCGGCGCCCCGCCCATCACCGCGCTCTCGAAGATGGACATGCACTGGCGGCAGCCGGAGATCAAGCGGACGAAAACGGTTTGCACCTACTGCGGCGTCGGTTGCTCGTTCGAGATGTGGACGCGCGACCGGCATCTGCTGAAGGTGCAGCCGGTCGTCGAAGCGCCCGTCAACGGCATCTCGACCTGCATCAAAGGCAAGTTCGCGTGGGACTTCATCAATGACAAGGAGCGGCTCACGACGCCGCTCATCCGCGATCGCGAGCACAACTGCTTTCGCGAGGCGAGCTGGGACGAGGCGCTCAGCCTCGTTGCGCGCCGCCTGCTCGAGATTCGCGACGCGCACGGACCCGACAGCATCGGCTTTATTGGCTCGAGCAAGGCGAGCAACGAGGAGGCGTACCTCACGCAAAAAATCGCGCGGCTCATCATCGGCACGAACAGCGTCGACAACTCGTCGCGCTATTGCCAGAACCCCGCGACGATGGGACTCTTTCGCACGGTCGGCTACGGCGGCGACGCCGGCACGATCGCCGACATCGAATCAGCCGATCTCGTCGTCATCGTCGGCAGCAACACGGCCGAAAACCATCCCGTCATCGCCTCGAAAATCAAGGCCGCGCACAAGCTGCGCGGACAGAAGCTCCTCGTCGTCGACCCGCGGCGCCACGAAATGGCCGAGCGCGCCGACATTTATCTGCGGCCGAAGGCAAGCACCGATCTGATCTGGGCCTCGGCGCTCTCGCGCTACATGTTCGAGCATGGCTATGCCGACCTGGACTTTCTCGCCAAGCGAGTCAACAAGGTCGAGGAATATCGGCGCTCGCTGGAGCCGTTCACGCTCGAATTCGCGGAGCGCATGACGAACATCCCTCGCGGCCAGCTTGCGGCGGCCGGCGAAATGATCGGTCAGGCGAAGAGCGTCTGCCTTTTATGGGCGATGGGCATCACGCAACACAGCCATGGCGCGGACACGAGCACTGCCCTCTCGAACCTGCTCATCGTGACGGGCAACTACGGCCGGCCCGGCACGGGCGGCTACCCGATGCGCGGACACAACAACGTACAGGGAGCGAGCGACTTCGGCTGCCTGAAGAACGTCTTCCCCGGGTACGAGAAGGTGACTGACGAGAAAGTGCGGGAGAAATGGGCCAAGGCATGGGGCATCGATGCGAGCCGCCTTTCGGGCAAGATCGGTCAGGACAACTTCATGATGGTCGAAGAGGCCGCGCAAAAGCGACTGAAGGCGATGTACGTCATCGGCGAGGAAACGGCGTTTTCCGATGCCGATTCCGAAAACGTCCACAAGGCCTTCCGCGAAATCGACTTCCTCGTCGTGCAGGACATCTTCATGAGCCGGACGGCAGAGTTCGCCGATGTCGTGCTGCCTGGATGTCCGAGCGTCGAGAAAGAGGGCACGTTCGTCAACACCGAGCGGCGTATTCAGCGCTTCTACGAAGTCATGCCGCCGCTCGGAAACTGCCGCCCCGACTGGCGCATCCTCACCGATCTCGCCGCACGCATGGGCCATCCGTGGGGATATACGCACCCGTCGCAAATCATGGACGAAGTCGCCGGCATCGCTCAGATGTTCGCCGGCGTCAACTACGAGCGGCTCGAAGGATGGAAGTCGCTCGTCTGGCCGGTGAAGCCCGACGGCACCGATACGCCGCTGCTTTATACCGATCGCTTCCATACCGACGACGGCAAGGCCGTGCTCTACGCGCTCGAATGGAAGGCACCCGACGAGGACGCCGACAACGAATACGATCTCATGCTCGACAACGGACGCATGCTCGAGCAGTTTCAATCGACGAATCAGACCGGGCGCGGCCCGCGCATCTGGCACGAGGCGCCGAACTGGTTCGTGGAGGTGAGCCCCGAGCTCGCCGCCGAGCGCGGCATCGAAAGCGGGGCCTGGGTGCGCATCAGTTCTCGGCGCGGCTCGGCCGAGCTGACGGCGCTCGTCACCGACCGCGTGCGCGGCAAGACGCTCTTCGTGCCGATCCACCAGGGCAAGCCCGGCGTCAATGAGATGACGGGCGAGCACCATGACCCGGACGTCAACACGCCGGCCTACAAGGAGGTCGCCGCCAAGCTCGAGGTGTTGCCGCGCGCGAAGGACGGTCCGCCGCTGCCGCCGAGCAATTACCGCAACCACGAGCGCACGCCCATCGATGGAATCGACGCGGCCGAGAAGTGGGCGCGTCAGGACTACACGCGCCCGCCCGCGCAGGTGCCACACCCGGAGAGAATGTAATGGCCGAACGGATTCACTACCAAGCCAGCGTGCCCGAGATCGGACCCGATGCGCACGAAGAGCTCGAACGTCTGCTGCAAAACCTGCACCGGCACGGCGTTCTACGCTTCGCGAACGACCTCGTCGGCGCGAAGACGCCGGTCGCTCAGGTGCTCGTGAGCGGGCTCGAAAAAGAAGGCACGCTGAACGCGATCCAGAATCTGGCGATCGTGCTCATGGCGCTATCGCGCATCTCGCCGCAGCAATTCTACAAAGCCGCGTTTGCGATGACGGACGCGTTTCATGCGGCGAGCACATGGCAGCCGCAAGAGGACGGGAATACGGCGCCGGGTGTGAGCGGCGCTTATCGCATGCTGCACGACGACGCGCTCTGGCAAGCGCTGACGCCGCTCATCGAAGGACTGAAGGCATTCTCGGCCGGCCTCGAACGCGATATCGACAAACCGATATCGGCGTTCACAGGCAAGCCGAGCAGCGCTTGACATCATGCGCTCAGGGATGGCACTACTGCTTCATCGTCGAACCGTCGCCGCCTTCCTCGTCGGCCGGCTTGACCGACCTTTTTCTTCTGCCCGCCCTCACATCGGCATCCTCCGCGTCGGCAATCAGCGGCAAATTGGCGTCGGGATCGGCAATAACGAGGCTCGTCGATTCCGACGCCGGGATACGCGATACCGCATCGCCCAGCAACGACGACGTCCAACGAGCAAACTCACTGAAACCGCACAGGCTCGATCCAACGCTATCGGCAATGGTCTCGATCGCGATATCGCTCGCATCGCGCCAATAGGCGAGCGATTTCTTCATGGCAGCCTCGACCTGCGCGGGCGGCAGCAGAAGTAGCCAGTCGAGCGATCGCGACGTTACAGCTTCCTCCGCAATCTCGCGCTGCTCGCTCAAGGCGCTCTGGGCCGTCTCGAGATTGAGATGGGCGAGCCGCCGGAAGCCGTCCAGCGTTCGCTGGGCAATACCGGCGATCGATCCTGCCGTGGCCTGCTCGACTGAACCAACATATTCGACTGCAGGTGAATTCATCGTCGTGCTCCCTCGAAAGTGATTGGACAGTGATTGCGCGTCAGGCCTTCTTGGCCTGCGGATTGCCGATCTGCTCGGCAAATTGCGAAAGCTTCTGGTCCGTCGCTTTTTCTTCCTCGAGCGTCTCATGCAACAGCTTCACGGCATCCTCCCGGCCGAGCTGCTTGCCGAGCGCACAGAGCGTGCCGTACGCCGAGATCTCGTAGTGCTCGACTTTCTGTGCCGCGCCGATGAGTCCGGCATCGAGCACCGGACCCTTCTCGATCTCGTCGACGAGTTCCTGCCCCTCCTCGATGAGGCCTTCCATCGCCACACACTTGATCCGCTTGAGTCGGACACCGCAAATTTCGACGACTTTGTCTATCCGCTCGATTTGGCCCTCCGTCTCGTGCAAATGTGTCTCGAACGCCTTCGAAAGCTCGGTGTTCGCCGCCGCTCGCGATAGTTTAGCGAGCGCACGTGTCAATTGTTTTTCGGCGCTGTAGATATCCGAGAGATCGTGAATGAACAGATCCTCGAGTGTCTTGCGTGCTGCCATGATGGATTCCCTCCAGTTGGATTCAGCCGATGCCACTCTTCAATAACGCTGGCGAGCGCGAGGCTCTCGCGTTAAGTTGCAACGCGCGTGCCTCGAACGCCACTGGGGAGAATCGATGCGCTACCAGAGCCCGGTGATCGACGCAATGCCTTGCGCCCCGAGCGCGCGCGCCTTGGCGCAATGCTCGCGCGTCATGCCGCCGAGCGCGTAAACGGGCACACGGGCTCGGCCGACGCATTCGCCGAAACGCTCCCAACCGAGCGTCGGTGCGCCCGGGTGGCTCGCCGTCGGCAGGACGGGCGAAAGCGTCACGAAATCGGCGCCGACGCGCTCCGCCCGCGCCAACTGCTCTTCGGTATGGCATGCGGCCGACAGCAATTTTGCGTCGGACAGCGCACGTGTCGAGCGTTTCATCAGTTGTTCGCTCGTGAGATGGAAGCCGTCGGCACCGGCGACCCCACCGCCATGACCGGTCGGATCGAGGCCCGACGCTGAGGGGTTCGGCGCCGCGACGATGGCGGCATGCCCTCGCGGCCCGTTGACGATGAGCCGTGCGCCGCGCCCGTGCGATAGGATCAGCGCCTGAGCCGCGAGTTCGTCGAAACGGGCGGCGTCGAGCCGTTTCGCGCGCAGTTGCACCAGCGCGATGCCGCGCGCCAATGCGCGATCGAGCTGATCGAGGAAGCGCCCGAATCGTCCATCGGCGTCCGGTTCGGGTTCAGGGGTGATGAGCAGTAGTTCAGGGAGGTCTGTCTCTATCCGCATGCGAGCTCAACGGCTGTCCGGCTTGCGCACCATCGGCGCGGCGGCTTTCTTGCGCCACATACGCCAAAGCGCCGCGAGGACGATCGGCACGATGGCCGCGCCGATGCCGACGAGCACGATGACGTTCAGATACTGCTTGATGAATGGGATGTTGCCGAAAAAGTAGCCGGCCAGCACGAGCAGGAGAACCCAAAGCGCCGCGCCCGAGACGTTGAAGAACTGGAAGCGGCCGGCGCGCATGCAGGAGACGCCCGCGACGAACGGCGCGAAGGTCCGTATCACGGGAATGAAGCGCGCGAGAACGATCGTCTTGCCGCCGTGCCGCTCGTAGAAGTCGTGCGTCCTTTGCAGCGCGACGCGGTCGAGAAAGCGCTCGAGATAAGGGATATGCGTGTTGAATACTTTCGGCCCGAGCGCTCGCCCGATCGCATAGTTCAAGCTGTTGCCGCTGACCGATGCCGCGAGCAGCAATATGATCAGGGCCGCGAAATTCATTTCGCCCGTCGCGCAAAACGCCCCGCCGATGAAAAGCAGGGAATCGCCTGGCAAAAACGGCAGGATCACGAGCCCCGTTTCGCAAAAGACGATCAGGAACAATACCGCATACACCCATGCGCCATATTGCTGGACGAACTGGCCGAGGAACGTATCGATGTGGAGAATCAATCCGGCGAAATGAAGCAGCGTGTCCAAAATCATCCCTTCTCGTCAATGGCCCCGGCCGCGACGACGCGCCGGTGAGTCGAACAATCGCCGCCATGATACCGAAACTGCCCGACATCGAATCGCTATAATCGCCGAATGTCCGAGTTCCCCGAACCGCCGGCCGCCGCGCCTTCTTCGCTCGCATCGCGGGCGCGACCGGCCGCGCGCGCCATCCAGCCGCTGCCCGACCAGCTGATCAGCCAGATTGCCGCCGGCGAAGTCGTCGAGCGGCCGGCCTCGGTCGTCAAGGAGTTGCTCGAAAACGCGCTCGACGCCGGCGCGAAAACGCTGCGCATCCTGCTCGATGCGGGCGGCATCAAGCGCATTTCGATCGCCGACGACGGCTGCGGCATTCCGGCCGCCGAGTTGCCGCTCGCGCTGATGCGTCATGCCACCAGCAAGATCCGCTCGCTCGCCGAGCTCGAATCGGTGGCCACGCTCGGGTTTCGCGGCGAGGCGCTCGCCTCCATTGCCTCAGTGGCCGAAACCTGCATTACGAGCCGCACGGCCGACGCGCCTCATGCGACGCGCATCGACGCGCAGACGGGCGCGTTGACGCCGTCCGCGGGCGGCGTCGGCACGACGATCGAAGTGCGCGAGCTTTACTTTACGACGCCCGCGCGCCGCAAGTTTCTGAAGAGCGAACAGACGGAACTCGGCCATTGCGTCGAGATGATTCGCCGGGTCGCCCTCGCGCGGCCCGACGTCGCGATTTCGGTCCTCCATAACGGACGCGCGCTCGAGCACTGGAACGCAAGCGAGCCGGCGCAACGTGTCGCGAAGATACTCGGCGAGGGATTCGCGCTGGCGCACCTGCCGCTCGACGAAGCAGCGGGGCCGCTCGCGCTCTACGGCTGCGCCGGCTTGCCGACGGCGAGCCGCGGCCGTGCCGATCAGCAGTACTTCTTCGTCAACGGCCGTTTCGTGCGGGACAAGCTGCTCACGCACGCCGTGCGCTCGGCTTACGAAGACGTGCTCCACGGCGATCGCTATCCGTCGTACGTGCTCTTCCTCGATCTGCCGCCCGAAATGGTCGACGTGAACGTGCATCCTTCGAAAATCGAAGTCCGATTCCGCGACTCGCGCGCCGTGCATCAGTTCGTGTTTCATGCGCTGCAGCGGGCATTGGCGCGTCACGCGGGTGCTTCCGCCGAAACGACGGCAGGCGGACATGCGGCGCATCTCGAAGCGCCGTTTCCGCCCGGACCCGGCGCGGAGCGATTGGCGGGCGCGACGGCCGCGTCGGCATCGGGCGGAATCGATACGGCCGGCGCGAGCAACGGGCGAGGCGACGCGAACTCACCCTACCCGACACGCACCGGCACGACCTGGATGCGCGACGCGCGGATGACGCAAGGGCGCTTGCCCGTCGCGCAACCGTTGGCGCTCTACGATGCGCTCTTCGGCCGCAAAGAGACGTCGGGAAATGCGGGCAGCGGCGATGGGGCGAATGGTGCATCCAACGATCCGCTCTCGCCCGCGATCCGGCCCGCGTACCAGGTAGAAGCGCGCGATAGCGCCATTGAACGAACCGACGACGCCCACGAAGACCATCCGCTCGGTTTCGCGCTCGGGCAGATCCATGGCATCTACGTGCTCGCACAAAATGCGCGGGGGCTCGTCATCGTCGACATGCACGCGGCCCACGAGCGCATTCTTTACGAGCAGTTCAAGCGCTCGCTGGCGGAACGATCGATCGCCGTACAGCCGCTGTTACTGCCGATTTCGATGCCGGCCGATGCCGTCGAGATCGGCACCGCGGAAGAAGAGCGGGAAACGCTCGACGCGCTCGGCTTCGACCTCGCCGCGCTTTCGCCGATGACGCTCGCGATCCGCGCCGTGCCGGCGTTGCTAAAGGACGCCGACCTGCCCTCGCTCGCGCGCGCCGTGCTGGCCGATCTGCACGCGTATGGCGGCTCGCGCGTGCTGACCGAGCGCCAGCACGAGTTGCTCGGCACGCTGGCCTGCCACCATGCGGTCCGCGCGAACCGGCGCCTCACGATCGACGAGATGAACGCGTTGCTGCGTCAAATGGAGGCGACCGAACGCGCCGATCAATGCAATCACGGGCGCCCGACCTGGTATCAGTTGTCCATTGCCGATCTCGACCGCCTCTTCCTGCGCGGGCAGTGACCGCCGACGCTTCAAAAGAGCCAACATGAGCCGAACCGCGATAGCCTGCCTGCTCGGCCCCACGGCGTCGGGCAAAACCGCCGCCGCGCTTGCGTTCGCGGCGCGACATCCAGTCGAGATCGTCAGCATCGACTCGGCACTCGTCTACCGCGGCATGGACATCGGCACGGCCAAACCGACGCGCGAGGAACGCGCGGCCGTGCCCCATCATCTGATCGACATCATCGAGCCGACCGATAGCTATTCGGCCGCCGAGTTTCGCACCGATGCGCTGCGCCTCGCCGGCGAAATCCTTGCGCGCGGACGCGTGCCGCTTTTCGTCGGCGGCACGATGCTCTACTACAAGGCGCTTTCGCAGGGGCTCGACGATTTGCCGTCGGCCGACGCTACCGTGCGTGCCGAACTCGAAGCCGATGCGGCGCGCGAAGGATGGCCCGCGTTGCATGCGCGGCTGGCGCGGGTGGACCCGGCCACGGCGGCTCGCCTCGCGCCCAACGATTCCCAGCGCATTCAGCGCGCGCTCGAGATCTTTGCGCTGACGGGGCGGCCGATGTCGAATCTGCTTGCCGAGCGTCGGCGCGGTCCTGTGGACGACGACGAGCGCATCGAAGGCGGCAACACGGCGCACGGAGAAGCGAACGATGCCGGCGCGCGTTATCGCTTCGTCCCGATCGCGCTCGAACCGTCCGACCGTGCCGTGCTGCATGTACGGATCGCTGAGCGCTTCGACGCCATGCTCACGGCCGGTTTCATCGACGAGGCGAAACGGCTGCGCGATCGTGGCGACCTCGATCCCGGCCTGCCGTCGATGCGCTGCGTGGGCTACCGCCAGGCCTGGGAGTACCTCGATGACGAGATCGATTACGCGACGATGCGCGACAAAGGTATCTTCGCGACGCGTCAGCTCTGCAAGCGACAGCTGACATGGCTGCGATCGATGCCGGAGCGCATCGTGGTCGACTGTTGCTCGCAATCCGCGACGTTCGAGGCGGTCCGCGCAATCGAAGATGCGCTCGGCTTCTCCGCCTGAAAGTTCTAGTGCGCAGGCCCGACCATCGAGTAGGGGACGGGGTTGCCCCCGTCGCCCTCTCACACCACCGTACGTGCGGTTCCGCATACGGCGGTTCATGAACAACGCTGGAGGCGCCG